>JASFYO010000007.1:0-95300 GCA_045047305.1 Planctomycetota bacterium
GACAACCTGGAAGAAATCGCCAAACGCATTGAGCAAGCTGGTGCCGTGCTGCTCACAGTTCACGGGCGCCTACGCAGTGATCGCTACACCGATCCGCCAAATTGGGATTACATCATCCGCGCAAAATCTCAGGTGCAAATTCCAGTCTTCGGAAATGGCAATGCGGATAGTCCCGAATCCATTGAGCAAATGTTCCGCGACACCGGATGCGATGGTGTCATGGTCGGGCGCGGCGCGATGAAGGATCCGTGGTTATTCAAGCGCTGGATGGCCTTCCGTCTGGGCGAGCCGCAACCAGAATGGACCCAGCCCGACATCCAAGCTTGGCTACACCAATATCATCAACGCATGTCCGACGGCGGTACCTTGCCTCGCCATTCCCTCGGACGGCTGAAGCAGGCCATCAAAGCCTTCCGCGAGGGTGGTTTGCTGCCTGAAGGAGCCGTCGACACCGCCCTGCGATGCAAGGCGGTGGAGCAGCTCTACTTGGAGCTCGGTTTTAGGAAGGCTGACGACCTCCCGCCAAAAAACTAGGGAGCAATAGGGAGTTCTGCGTGCTTGCCATGGCAGGTGCCATCGGAGTGGCAAAATCCTGCAGGAGCATCGCAGTTTCCTTCACAACAAATCACTTCGCCAGCAGCGGTGCCTAGCTCGGCAGCGGCCTCAGCAGAGGCTTCCGAAGCATCAGCAGCTCCTTCAGTAATGGTCTTGAGTGCGTCTTCTTGGGAGTTGGCCTCGCCGCCACCGCATGAAGCGAGTGGCAACATCATGGCTGCGAGAAACAAAATGCGGAGCAAAGATTTCATGCTGGCAGTATAACCCGTGAAAGCTTCTGGAATCCAAGGGGACAACGGTCTAGCATTGTCCATTCATGGCACCCGCCCAGCGCTTCGGACTCGCATTTGGCACCGCTCCACGTCAACGAAAGACGCTGGAGACGGCGTTTGGTACCGATTTGGGCCCAGCTCTCGAGCTCTTTCGGGAAGAAATCTCGGCGCCTCCCGTTTTAGACGGAGAAGGCAAGTTTGGCACCCTCATTCTGAGCGCGCCCGACCGCGCTTTTGATGTCGCGGTAGCTCTCCAGGAGGCTGCTTGGCCTGTGCCTCTACGCTTCGCCTTAATTGTGGCTCCACCTGCCGGAGCCGCTGGGCGCGATGAAGCGGTACGCTCGAAAGCTGCCGTCACCCTGAGCGCCATGGACCGCCAGCAGGTTTTCCGCTTTGACCTGCCAAGCAAGGGCGAAGAAGAATTGGCCTTGGCCGACACCTCTGCTTCCCTGCACCGCACCTTGGTTTTAGGCTGGACCCGCACCCGCCTTCAGGCCGTCCGCTCCTACCGCCGCCACGGACGTCAAGCTTTAGTCGCCGTGGAACTGCAAGTCAGCCAGCAAGCGGTTTCACAAATGCTGTTGGGCGCGCAATATCGTCAGCTGAAGAACACCGAAGATACTTTGCGTAAATGGCTGGCGCGCCCGCAACGCACCATGTTGTGGCCGATGAAAAGCCGCACGGGGCGCACCGGTCTGTAAGTTCGTAAGTTAAGACTTACTAATTTCGCTTCTCGTCTTCCTCGTCCCCGCCGGTGTAGCCAAGCTCATGCCCCATACCCTGCTGGGCAGCACTTGCGCGAGCACTTCCATCATGGCGGTCGCGGGCTAAAGCTGCGGAAACTTGACCGGCTAAAGCCTCGGCCGCCTCTACTCCGAGATTTTGTTTTTCCTCTGGGTCTTGATCAATCTGAAAGAACCCAAAGAAATCAATTTTGTGTTTTGCCGTTTCTTTATCCGGCCACCTCCCCAACCACTTTTGGGACCCGTCACGTAACGCAAAGAAATTTTCGTCAGCGGCAATACGTGCGCCATCGCTTTCACGGAGTTCTCCACGCACGATGAGTGCAGTACCTTGAAGTTGTTCGGCATCTTGATCGGTATACAAACCAGTCAACGCTAGCAAAGTAGGGTAGATATCGAGCAGTTGCACATCTTGCTCAAAGCGGGCGCCGGCTGGAACGCCAGGACCGGTGATTAAAAATGGAACGTTGAGAAGCTCAGAGTACAAACTATTGCCATGCTTCATTAAACCGTGTTCACCGAAATGTTCACCGTGGTCGCCAGTGAGCAGCACGATAGTCGGGCGGCCGGATTCCTGCACGCGCTGCAAAACCAATCCAACTTGATGATCCATAAAGGCAACTTCTTCTAAGTAGGCTTGATGGAAGTAATAAACGGAAGCTTCAGCAGCCGCAATCCGTGCAGCATCGCCGGACTGCAACTCTTTTTGCAAGAGAATCGCGGCATCGCCGAGCAATCCGTTGTTTGGATCTACCGGAAGATAGTCTGGTAGTGGCGGTAAGTTGCCCGTAAGCGATCCAGCAAATGGAGCAATGGTTCCATAAGGATCATGTGGATCCATGTAGTGCAGAAAGAAAAAGTACGGGCGTTGATCGGCGAGGAGATCATCGAATAGATCAAAGGCCAGTTTATTGGTGCGTTGTGCACGACCCTTTTCAAAGGTCCCTTTGTTGGTGCGATAACCACGGAATAGCGGCAAATCGATAAGCTTGATCAGAGTTCCATCCGGCAACAAAGCATCAAGCCAACTGCGGCCAGTAAAGCCTTGCACAAAGTGGCGCACTCGACCGCGCAATGGAACATCCGAGTCATCGAAGACTTCGAAGCCTTCGCCAAAACCGATGTCGCTGGAAAGCAAGCCGTTGGAAATGAGCCCAGCAGTGCGATAACCCGCATCGTGAAAATGCTGAGAAATCCACGGTTGGTTCGCAGGAACTGGATCGAAATTACTACGCACTCCATGAGCTAGGCTGTCTTGACCAGTCAACATGGTGAGATGGCCAGGAAGGGTTAAACCAGAACTCGAATGCGCGAAGGATGCGGAGGCACCGGCACGGCGCATGGCATCGAAGGTAGGCAGGGTATAGCCTTCAGGGCGTGGGCCACTGAGGGCATCGGCGCGGAAGGTGTCAATGGAGATAAGAAGGACGTCGGGGCGAGACTCTGGAATAGGGTCACTGCGATCGGGGAAAACGCGGGAAACCTCGGGGCGGCCATCGCTGGACCCGAGCATCAGAGATTCCGCAAAACAAAGAAGCGCCAAGAATGGCAATACGGCAATGACTCTGGGCGCTGGGACACAAGCGCGTATACGAAGGATGCAAAGCGCACCAATGGCTAGAGTGATCGCGGCTGCAATCCAAATGGATAGTTGCGCATCAACTAAGAATGGTGCGCAGCCAAGCGCAAAGCCTGCAGCTAGTGGCCCCAAAAAGCGCGATTCGCCTTCGCGTGCAGCGGGGAACAGCAACACCACAAACAGCGGAAGCGCTCCCAAACAGGCGCCAACCCAAGAAACGCTGAAGGCGCGCGGAATGTCGAGACCAGAAAAACCCAGCAGGGCGTCGGCTAATGCCGCGAGCGCACAGCCAGCTGCAAGAAACCAAATGGAAGCGAAGAACGATGTCCTCATCCGCGAAGTTTATCAGAGAGGAGTGCTTGGATTGGGCTGTAGCCGACATTGGCGGTGGCCGATGCCAAGAATCACTGCGAGAAAAAGCAGAAAACGAATTGGGTGAGGGCAACTCTTCTCGCTCGAGCTTACTACCAGCAAGCCGGACCTAATCCCCATTGCTCGCTGGCATGATGGTGGTATCTGGTTCCTCATTGGACTTTCAGCAACTCCATGAGGATATTTCGGGGAGGAATCCGTCGGCATCGGTGCTTAACGCCTTCTCTCCATAGAAACCTACGTTTACTTTTAGCTTCGATGCGGGCGAACCATCTTCATAAACCAATTGAGTCGGACGCGCTTTTCCCTTTACCGCATCCATGTCCAAGTAAATGTAACCATCGTCCTGACGTTCTAAAGGAGACAAAACTGGGGCTTCCACCGATGGCTCTTGGCGAATGCAAGATGACGAATCCAACCCGCATGTTGCAGGAGCTCTTCAGGGTCTTTCCAACTGTCTTTTCCATTCATGTTGAAAATAGAACACCACTGTAACGGATGTTGTTACCAAATATTTTCAAGCATGCGTCGCCTCTAGGTCAGGGCGGAGAAATAGACATCTTCTAAATCGGCCTCAGCAGCTTCGAATCCATCCGGCGCAGAGGGCGCGAGAACATGCACTATGACTTTTCCTGCACGCCGTTTGGTTGAAATGACTTGATGCTGCTCGCGTAAACGATTCAGGTCTTCTCGGCTGCAGGCTTTATGCCAAATTTGACCTTGAAGCTCGTCGATGCATGCTTGTGGCTCTCCACTTAACAACACGCAACCTTGGTTCAAGATCGCCATGCGCGGGCACAGCTCACGAACGTCCTCCACTAGATGGGTAGAAAAAATGACTGCAACTTGTTCCCCTACCTCGCAGATGAGATCCAAAAAACGTTGACGCTCTTGCGGATCTAAACCTGCGGTCGGCTCATCCACAATCAAAAGACGTGGGTCACCGAGTAATGCCTGCGCGACGCCAAATCGTTGACGCATGCCCCCAGAAAATCCGGAGACCGCTTTGCGTCGGTGGTTCCATAGATTGGTTTTGTGCAACAAAGATTGCACGCAATCACGGCGCTCCCCGCGATGGGTCAAACCTTTCAGTACCGCCAGATGGTTCAACAAGGCTTCCGCACTCACGCCTGGATAGACCCCAAACTCTTGCGGAAGATATCCGAGAATGCTGCGGGTCGCGTGGGGGTCCGCCAGGACATCGATGTTTTCAAACTGAACACTTCCGCAATCCGGGCGCTGCAAAGTTGCAACCGTTCGCATCAAGCTGGACTTACCTGCGCCGTTGGGACCAAGTAGGCCAAACATGCCTTTCGGCACTTCGAGGTTTACATTGTCCAACGCACGCGTGCCATTGGAATAGGTTTTTGACAACCCTTGAATCGTGAGCATGGTCATTTTATTTTCTCCTTAACAAAGGCTTCGTTGTTATTTAGCTCCCGATCGATATGCAGGAGGCGTGGGTCCGTCCGGACCTTCCAGGGCCGGGTTGTGCAATGCACTTCAAAACGCACCTTCCCGTCCACAACTGGTGCTCGAAGAAGCTGACTTGGTTGGTGATCTTCAAAAAGGACTAAAAGTTCCATGACTCCCTGGTAGTCGAAGGGCTTTTCTTTCCCGTCGCCATCGGCCTCTACCGCAGAAACAACTCCTTCAACCAACAGCAAGTAGCTTTGATTGGGAAGGAGCTCAGTCTCTGCCATATCGATTGCACTTTCGACAAAGACTATTTTCTCTAGCAATTCAATGAGCATCGGTTGGCTCGCCTCTGGCAAGGACCTGCGCAATGCCTGCATTAGATTGAGCGAAGTAATCGGCCGACCTTCCGGCCCACCAAAATTCAACACTAGGCTCGCAAGCGCACGATTGATCGGTTCGTATCCCACCTCCGAAGCCAATGCATGAAAGGCCACCATGCCCTTTTCATAATGAAGGTGCGCTTGGTCATCCACATGCACCAAAGCTCGCTCTTCTCGGACCGCTCGGCTGCGTTCACTTAAGTACGTTTTGCGACTGTACTTCACCATGCGCAATGCGACATCGGCTCCATAGATTTTTTGCACGACCGCAAGCGAGCCATATTGCGCTAAGGATTCTGATGTAAAGCTCGCACCCAAAGCAAGCGCTGGCAACACATGCCCATCCCACCATTGGTGCGCTACCTCATGCGCCACAACCCAAAGGATCGGGTCCAAGTCAGTCGCTTGGCTTTCCGCGGATTCTGCTGGCGGAAAATCCAAAGCTTGGCCTGCCCCTCTTGGGCTAGTAAATGCCATGGCCTCGCCGAATCCCATCACGCCAGGAAATGATGCAGCAAATCCAGACTCGCCAGGGATTTCTCCTAGACGCAAAACTTCGTGCGGATACGGACCCCAGTGCTCTTCAAAGTAGGCCAAAGATTGCTGGACCGCCCAAAGAATATGAGCGACGCGCGCTTGGTGTGGCGCATGGAAGTAGATTTCAATGTCAATGCTTCCCTGTTTAGCAACTACCTTTTCATAGCGCCCAGAAATAATGGAGAAGAAGGCTTGGATCCTTTTGGATGTGCGGAAGTGGTGATGCGCCTTTCCGTCACCAACAAAACGCTCCAATAGTTTGCCTGGCGCCAGCGCAGTTTGGTCTTCCGGAGTATGAATCCATAAATCCACCTGCGCCCAATCGGGGCTCCCAAAAACCTCCATGTTGGTTCCATTCTTTTTCATACCGGCACGGCGCGCTTCATATTCCGCAGCGCTGATCCTCGGTTCCCATGGATCCATTCCATGCTCTTTACGTGGCCGACGCTCTCGTAATTCTCGAGCGGTGTCGTAGCCCAGGCTGGGAAAGAACTGCCCTCCCCGAAAGAATGGATGAGTTCCGGTTCCACCAAGGATGAAGCTTCCATTTTCAACCAACCAACGGTCCGTTGGACGCGACCCCAAGCCCTTCGGTGCGAACTCCAAGTCAAAGTGAAGCTCCACGGAAGCACCCGCTGCCAACGGAGGGTCAAATTGAAGCACACGAGTGCCTTGTGTTACGGACTTTTCAGTTGGCAAACCGTCACTCGGACCAAGGCTCAAACCTAGAAGTTGAAAGTTGGGGTCAAAGTTGAACAGCATGGCATCCACCGCTTCAGCTTGATGGTTTTCCAAGAGATACATTCCCTGCACCCGGGCATAGCGGCGCGGCGGGTCGAGATCCACGTCTGCGGTAATCGAAACCACTTGTGGACGTGGGCGGCCTTGCCACGATTGATATTCCTTCTCATAGGAAGCGAGAAAAGACTCCGACTGGTTTTGGTTCCAACCCATTGCCGGAGCCAACGTCGTTTGTTGGATCCAAGCGGCGCCGCCAAGGCTTGCGGTGACGCAAAGTAAAAGCGCGATACGTGCCCACCCCGTGCACCGCCGCTGCGCTCGCGCCAAAGTTTGTTTCCAAGTAAGTGCAGCGCCGTGGGGCCAGAACATTCCTGCAGCAAGCATCAGAGTGGCTCCCACCAAAACCCAATAGCCTTGCACTAACGCGGCCTCCTCGAGACCATGCGCCCAACCACTCATCGCACTCGCAAAAGGCAGCCTAGTCGATGCCATGGAGTATAAAACTCCAGTGTGACCCAGCGCCTTTCCTGCCAAGCGCAAGGCAAGAAAAAGTCCGGTTGCAAGATACCCACGCATGCGGCCACCTGCGATGGTTTGCAAGAAAACAGAAATCGCAGCAATCTGTAAGTAATTCACGGACTCAAGCAGAACCGGAATCCAAACTTGGTCAAAAGAAATCTGGGATACACCCAGCTCCTTTTGCATGGCCATGGCCACCAACCCAAATGTTCCAATGCTTGCGCCAACCAAAACCACCAGCGCCAAAAACTTCCCCGCAACAAGGGCGCCACGTGCAATGGGCATGGCGTCGAGAGTTAGTCCCATACGTGTACCGCGCTCTCTCCAAACAAGTTCTCCACTGAACAACACCACAAGCAAAGTCATAACCGTCCGCGCGGAGCGGTTTATCGAATAAAGGACCGAGCTAGCACCTGGAAGTGATTCAACCCCGATGAGGCTGCTACCTCGCGTCATTCCATACAGCGTCAATAGAACTCCGCCCACAAAAAGGAACCGCCAAGCAAGGCTTCCAGTAAAGCAACGAAACTCGAAACGAAAGATGGACAGGCTCTGTGCGAGCCACAAATTTTTCGCCATCCGCAATGGGGCAGATGGAACTACCTTTGATTGCGCAAATGGTTTTGAGGCGCGCTTCGGTTTTTTCGACTGAATGGCCTTAGGTTTTTCTCCAGCATCCGCTCGCCTGGCACGGTAGGCAAAAACGGGACGGGCTAAAAAGCAGAAAAACATGGTGAGTGCAAACCAAAGAAGGCGATTAAGCATGAAGTCACCACTTAATCCAGGGAAACGACTTGCATAGTCCACCACGCCCCAATCCCGAGCCACGCTAGTGAGTGCAGCTAAACCCAATGGATCCAGCAATGCTGGCAAGCGATAACCAAAGCTTACGACAGGAATGATTTCAGCCAGATCTTGGCCTATCATGATGAGGAGCAAACCTAAAAATGTCACACCCATGCTGCGGCTCCATAAAGCTAATAGAAAGACTAGGGAACTAAGAATGAATAGGTTTGGAAGCAACAAAACGAAAACGCCAAAGAACCAAACATCGGCTGAAACAGGTGCCATTTGCGCATTGCCTACTGCCAACCAAGCTTGAGTTATTACCATGGCAGCTGCACCGATTAAAACTGCAAGCGCGCCGACGCAATAACCACCTGCGAAACGGCCCACCAAATACCCTGTGGTGCTCACCGGCCTTGAAAAAATCAATGGCGCAGTGCCTGAAGAAAAATCCCGCATTGCCGCCTTTGCCACGCTGACCATGACCACAAACATGCCAATCGCGGACAACCCTGCGAGATTACGCAAGACAGCATAAGGGACATTGCTTGCAACGCGGCCTGCTGCGACCTGCAAGTCGCCCATCTCCGTTGCAGAAAAAGCAACTCCAGCTGCAATGCACACCACTGCAGAAATCCAAAACGAGGGGTGGCGCAACTGCTGGCGCAGTTCGAAACGGAAAAACTCTGATATTTGGCGGATCGTAAACACGGCTTCCCCATTGGGGTAACGATGCGCCAGCAAACTGCCTTGCGCCTTCATAAGACCCAGGCAAAGGCAATCGGTTGCAGTTGATTTTTAACTCACCCTGATTCACCCGGTTCGCAGTAACAGGAAGAAGCTGACTGCGTATCGGCCTGTGCCCATGCCTCGGCCTAGAATATTTTTGAGCCAGGCGTGATTCCGGTCAGATTTTTACAATAGCCCCGTACTCCCCTTAATAATGCGCTAAAATATGCGCTTCCTTTAGCCAAGAAAGTGCTGAAAACCCGCCAGAAACCGCTTTTAACCGCCATGCCGCAAATCGAATCTACCGCAGAACTCGTCTCCAACACCTATCAGTCCATGCGCGAACGTCTTGCGATCGTGCAAGAGCGGGAGAACAAGCCTTTCACTTTGGCGGAGAAAATTATTCTTGGTCACCTCGATGACGCAAAGGGCCAACAACTTGAACGCGGCTCGGCCTACCTCATGCTGCGCCCTGACCGCGTGGCGCTGCAAGATGCCACCGCTCAAATGGCGCTGCTGCAATTCATGATGGCCGGCAAGGATGAAGCCGCCGTCCCCACCACCGTGCACTGCGATCACTTGATTCGTGCATACAAGGGTGCCGATTCCGACCTCGCGGTTGCGAACGATGAGAACAAAGAGGTTTACGATTTCCTCAGCAACGTTTCCGAAAAGTACAACTTAGGGTTCTGGAAACCCGGCGCCGGCATCATTCACCAAACTGTGCTTGAGAACTATGCATTCCCTGGCGGGCTCATGGTTGGCACCGATTCACACACCCCCAATGCTGGCGGCTTGGGCATGTGCGCGATTGGAGTCGGTGGAGCAGACGCGGTCGACGTCATGGCTGGCTTTGCATGGGAACTTTTACAGCCACAGGTTGTCGGCGTAAAGCTGACCGGCAAGCTGAACGGTTGGACCGCACCGAAGGATGTCATCCTCAAACTGCTTGGTATGCTCACGGTGAAGGGCGGAACCAACCGCATCATTGAATACTTCGGCGAAGGCACCCAATCTCTTAGCTGCACTGGCAAAGCAACCATCTGCAACATGGGTGCGGAACTTGGCGCCACTTGCTCGGTATTCCCGTATGACTCGCGTATGGGCGATTTCTTACGTGCGACCAGCCGCACAGATCTTGCGCAGCTAGCCGATGCAAACGTAGACCTACTTACCGCCGACGAAGGCGCCATCTACGACGAGGTTTACGAAATCAACCTCGACACTCTAGAGCCGCACTTAGTTGGACCGCACACTCCAGACCTCGCCCATGCTGTTTCCGACATGACTGCAGACGCCGAGAGGGAAGGTTATCCGTTGAAAGTCAGTGCGGCGCTAATTGGTTCTTGCACCAACTCCAGTTATGAAGACATGTGCCGCGTGGTCGACATTGCCGATCAAGCTATCGCGAAGGGCACCAAGCTCGCCACCTCCCTCATGATTAGTCCTGGATCCGAACAGGTTTACGCAACCATTAAGCGCGACGGACAACTTGGTGTGCTCGAAGGGGCTGGTGCAACCGTACTCACCAACGCATGTGGCCCTTGCATCGGACAATGGCAACGCGAAGACATGGAGCCTGGTGTTGCGAACAGCATTGTCACTTCCTTTAACCGCAACTTCCGCGGCCGCAACGATGCCAACCCAGATACGCTTGGCTTCATCGGCAGCCCAGAAATGGTGATGGTGTGCGCTCTCAGTGGCCGTTTAGATTTCAATCCACTCACCGATGAACTCCTCGACGCCGACGGAAACGCCTACAAGCTCAACCCACCCGCACTAGCGCCAGACATTCCTGCGAATGGATTCGAGCTGCGTCGTGATGGCTATCAGGCACCAAATCCAGCGGTCGGCGATGCAGAAATCGTAGTTGCGCCTGACAGTGAACGCCTGCAACTGCTCACCCCGTTCAAACCTCTCCCTCTCGAGGCTTACAGCGACATGCCACTGCTCTTGAAAACTAAGGGCAAAACCACCACCGACCATATCTCCCCTGCAGGCAAGTGGTTAAAGTTCCGAGGCCATCTCGATAACATCTCGAACAACATGTTCACTGGTGCCACCAATGCCTTTAACGAGGGTATTGGAACCACCAAGAATCCGGTGACGGGAGCCGCCGTACAGCCTGTCCCGGCTGTGGCGCGCGACCTGAAAGCGGATGGCCAGTCTTGGGTTGTGGTCGGCGATGAGAACTATGGCGAGGGAAGTTCTCGCGAACACGCAGCCATGTGTCCACGTCTTCTTGGTGCCGCTGCAATCATTGTGCGCGGATTTGCTAGAATCCATGAGACCAACCTGAAGAAACAAGGTGTTCTTGCCTTTACCTTTATCGATACCTCCGATTGGAATAAGGTGCAAGAAGACGACAGGGTTGGGCTTGAGGGTCTAGAAAATCTAGCTCCAGGCTCTGCGGTCACTGCAGTGTTCCGGCATGCCGATGGCAGCGAGGATCGTTGCGCATTGCATCACACACTTAACGCCGAGCAAATCGTGTGGTGGAAAGCAGGCTCGGCATTGAATTCCCTCAGAGTACAAGCATAAACCTCGATGCAAACATTTTCTAATCCCGTCATGAACCGTGAAGAAACTTGGTCCGAAGAGAACTGCTCTTCTACTTTAAAAAGACTCCGTAACGATTACCCGAATTACACCGACAATGAGCACTACGCCATTTGGTGTCATGAACAAGGTTTAATCCCTTCTGATCACACTGGCAAGGTGCTCATGGAAGAGTGGCAACTACACGCGTCGCATGATGGTCGCCACGCCTTGCCGGAAGGATTTAAAGTTTCGCGGCCTCTTTACGGTCGCGCGCTGAAAGCGGAAAAAGGTGTCGCCAAGCCCTCTTACAAGCGGCGCACCAAGGTGGAAATGGAGAAGACCGGCTCCCAGCCATCGACCAGCTACCGCGGTTCTGGAATTTCCCGTGCAGGCTTAAGTGACCAAGCCATGGCTTTAGCTTTGCGCTTTGATGAGGCCCGTCGCCGCATCGATGAAGCACGTGATGCCTTCCGTCAGCTCGAAATGCTTCGCATGCGGATGGAGGACTTTGGTCCTGCACTTCTGCATGAGCTTTCGCGCACCGACATGGAAGCGCATGAAATGTTGTCGCGCCTGGGTTTGCTAAGCGCAAACGGCCAGGAAGGCTAAGCGTCGCGTCACCAGAAACTTAACGCCGCAGGATTTGAATGTTTCCCATTCGACTCCTGCGGTGAAGGCTACTGCTTTTTATGCCTTAGGCTTTGTGCCCATATAAATATTCCGAGCATAAGGCCCTCTTTCATTGCTCGACGCAACAAAGGAGACTCCGTTGCCATCACGGAGATCAGCAAATTTTACATCGGAAAGGTCAGATTCATGGAAAAAGAAACGCTTGTTATCGCCTTCTCTCAGCAAAAACCCATATGGATGTTCAAGGTAGCAAACATGGCCTGACCAACGCATGACGTTTTCATCCCCCCCCTCCTTTTCCTTTTTGGCCGTAGGGGCAGAAGGAGCAATAAGCGCATCCTCCTCCGAGGCAGGAATCCATTTTCCCACGGCCTGACCGTCTAGACCTTCGATTCTAGGCAGGAAAAGCGCATCCAGAAGCGGCTCGGAGCCAGGAGCATGAGCATCAATCTCTTCGCTTAAAACAACCGGGTAACTCGCTTCTTCGAGTAAATGAAAGGAACAACGCGTGGCCAAGACTTCGCCGTCCGCGCCGGTCGCTTGCAAATTGAAGCCCAGAACCATGACGCGAGTACCGAATCCGTGGAGCTTCCTCACAAGGGGAATAAAATCTCCGTCCCCAGCAAACAATACGATTACATCAAGACTCTGCGTGGTGGCCATTTTGTAAGCATCAAGCGCTAAGAGAACATCAATGCCGCGCTCCTTACCTTTACTGGTTGGCCGATAATGTGTTTCCACGCCGGCATAGAGAAGCCCATCGTCGAAAACTCTTTCCGCAAAGAGGAGGCTTCGGTCACGCGCATCCCGTGCGGGGAATCGACCTCGATAGTAATGCGATTCCACCACTCGACAACGCTTGAGCGACTCTTCTTCCAGCTGCGCTATCCGGTGCCGAACAAAGTCCTTCACTCCCTTTGCCGACATAAAGTTTCCGCCAGGATGGTGATGCCGATAATAGGTACTTACATGGGAAAAGTATCCCCCATCGATAAACAAACCAATCCTTGTTACTTTTGAAGCCTTCTGCATGATTCCTTCATTATGGCGTAGTGCTGCCCAGGCGACAATGGTCAAACAAGCAACCATGCTCTTTCGCGGGAGATTGAGAGCTTCATCGTTCCATGTCTATTAGCTATTATTTTCATTTGCAAAAGGGGAAGTTTTTTTGATCCAGGGTTTTAAAACCCCTGGCTGCTTAAACTTGGATTTGAGTTCCATTTCCCAAAATCTACCCTCAACATGCGCGCTTTTCTCCTGTGCACCTTTATCCTTTTTTCAGCATCGAGCCTGCAGACGCAAAGGACCAGTGCTGCGGTCGTCAGCGTGTTCAAGGGTGGCTAAAATCTCCTCATGCGCACACACAAGCCAACGGTCGTCATCACTGGAGCTGGAAGTGGTATCGGTCGCGCCACGGCAGAAGCTTTCGCTGCCGACGGCTGGGACTTATTGCTCATCGGCCGTCGGATCGAAAAATTGCAGGAAACCTGTGCCGGCTTGAGTGATCCCGGCTGCGCAACCACTACCGCACTAGATGTTGCGGAACCTGGAGCCATGCAACAGGCCGTCGAGGAATTTGCCGCAGCAAAAGGCGGCATCCAGGCGCTCGTGGCCAATGCCGGTATCAATCCGCAGCGCGCCAATGCCATCGACACCACCGACGAATTCTGGGATGAAACCCTGCGCGTGAACCTCACCGGAGCCCACCGCAGTTGCCAAGCGGTACTCCCGTATATGCAGAAGGCGCAAGCGGGTGCCATCGTCACCCTCGGTAGCATTGCGGGGCAGGTCGGCATGGTGGATCGCGCTGCTTATGGTCCGAGCAAGGCGGCGGTCATCGAGTACACGCGCAACCTCGCGCTCGATTTCGGCGCTGATCATATACGCGCCAACTGCGTCTGCCCCGGCTTCGTCATCACCGACATCAATCGCGATTGGCTCGAAGCACTACCCGAGGCAACCCATGCACAACTCATCGGCAAGCATCCGCTCGGCCTTGGTGCCCCCAAAGATGTAGCCGCCGCGATTCTGTTCCTGTGTCAGCCGCAATCGCGCTGGATTACTGGCGTCGACCTTTCTGTCGATGGTGGCTATACCGCTCAATAGGTCGGTGCCGGTACAATCTTGCCCATGACTGACCTCGACCGCATTCTCGAAGTTGCCCAGGAAGCCGGGCGCCAAGCCGCCCATCTGTGCCGCGCTGTCCATGCCGACACGCCCGAATCGATGGACAAGGGGGATAAGTCGCCAGTCACGATTGCGGATTATGGTTCGCAGGCCGTTATTTTGCGCCTGATTGGGGAGGCATTCCCAGACCACGGCGTGATTTCTGAAGAGGGTAGTGAGCATCTTCGCGAAAGCGCAGGTGACGACGGCATCAAAAAGATTGTTGGTTTGGTGAATGACCGCATCGGTGGTGGCGCTGATTTTGATCAGGTCTGTAACTGGATCGATCACGCAGGCGTCGAAGGTGCAGAGTACACCTGGGCCATCGACCCCATCGATGGAACCAAGGGGTTTTTGCGCCGTCAGCAATACGCAGTCGCGATTGGCTTGATGAAAAACGGAGTGCCCTTCGCCGGCGTTTTGGTTTGCCCCAACCTGCCGATCGATTTAGACCAAGCAGACGGTCAAAAAGGTGTCATGTTTGTCGCAGCTAAAGGGCGTGGCGCGTTCAGTGTGGCGATTGATGGCGGCGAGAGCGAGCAGATTCACGTCAGCACCAACGCCGACCCAAGTACTTGGCGCGTGCTGGGCAGCGTGGAATCGGCACACGGCGATCCAAGCCTAGTGATTGCGATGATGGAAGAGGCGGGCGTAGGTGGCGGCTTTGTGCGCTACGACTCGCAAGTCAAATATGGGGTGGTCGCAAACGGATCCTCAGAGATCTACCTGCGCCCGCGATCGAAGCCCGACTACCGCGAGAACATTTGGGATCACGTCGCCGGTGTCATTGTGTGTGAAGAAGCAGGTGGCCGAGTGACCGATACCGACGGCAAAGACCTCGATTTCAGCCTAGGCAAACGCCTTCTCGAGAATCGCGGAATCCTAGCAACCTGCGGCGGAGTCGTGCATGAAGCGGTTGTTGCAGGTCTTGCAGCGGCCGAAAAGCGCACTTCTTCTTGAGCAGGATTTTGGAGACCCGTTAAGGTGGTGGAGAGCATCCCTAATGCTTTCCCGCCCCTAACGGCTCCCAACCGTGCTCCCTACAATTTCCATCATCGGTTTGACCCTCGGCACCGCACTTCAAGGTGGCGGCGAGGCCGAGGTCTTGCATCGCTTTGACGGTTCCGTTGCAAGTGAGCGCCTAGGAGAAGCCCTCTCTATTGGCGGCGATATCAACGCAGATGGCACCCCCGATATTTTGGTCGGCGCAGACTTTGCCGATGCTGCTGGCTTTGCCCGCGCTGGCCTAGTGATGGTTTATTCCGGGGTCGATAGCTCCTTGCTTTATCAATTCACCGGTAGCGCCGACTTTGAAAACTTCGGCACCGCGCTGGTCTCTATTGGCGACATCAACGGCGACGGCTTCGATGACATCCTAATTGGATCCCCCGGCGCTGATCCTGCACTGCTTTCTAGCGCAGGTGAAATCGACATCTTCTCCGGCAGCGATGGCTCTTCCCTCCTTCATCTAGACGGCACCACGGCCAACGCGCTGTTCGGATCCGATGTCGCTGCTCTCGGCGATATCAACGCAGACGGCATTCCAGATTACGCGGTTTCCGAAGTCGGACGCAATTCTGATGCCGGACGTGTTTATGTTTATTCGGGGCTCACAGCCAATGTTCTATTCCAAATCGATGGCAGTATCGGTGCAGCACTTGGTACTGCTATTAGCCCTGCTGGCGATATAGATGGCGATGGGACGCCCGACTTCCTCGTTGGCAGCCCTTTCGCAGATACCGGCGGACGCTCTGATAATGGCATCGTGCAGATTTTCTCCGGCCTCACGGGTGTGGAGATCTTGATTTTAGAGGGACCGTCCTCTCTCGATTACTTTGGCTCCAGCGTTTCTGGCAATCAGTTTATCGATGCCGATACCACTCCAGAATTTATCATTGGAAGTCCAAACCGTGATCCTGGAGGTGCGCCAGGTGCTGGTTCCGCCACTGTTTTTGACGGCGCAACCACAAGTGTGCTCTATCAAGTGAATGGAATTGCTCTTGCCGACAACTTAGGTAACTCCGTGGCGCTCGCCGGCGACGTTAACGGCGACGGCTTTGGCGATTTCATCGTCGGCGCCCGCCTATTGGACGCAGGCGGCCTGTTTGATGCGGGATCCGTCTTCGTGTTCAGTGGATTAGATGGCTCCCTGCTTTTACGTGTCGACGGCAGCAACACCCAAGACAACCTTGGTGACACGGTGGTCGGTGGAGTCGACATCAACGGCGACGGCTTTGCCGAAATTGCCTATTCCGCCCCCTTCGATGATTCTACTGCAGTTCTCTCCGGTGCCGTAGAAGTTCAGCGCCTAGTGCCAATTCTCGATATCAGCCAAGAAACGGTTTCCGATGCGGTGGGAGGCGTGATTACATTCAACCTCGATTTCCCATTGACCCAAGCCGGTTCCAATTATGTGCTTCTTGCCTCCGCGGCAGGCAAAGGTCCCACTTTTGTCGCCGGCATCAGTATTCCCCTGACCATCGATGTCATCTTCAATCTCATGCTTGCCGGCGGGCCACCTTTGTTCTCTGGAAGCAGCGGCATGCTAGATGCCGCAGGTGATGCAAGCTCTATCCTCACCCTCGCACCAGGCAATGCTGCAAGCCTGGTAGGACTAAAGTTGGAGTTTGCCGCAGTGAGTCATCTTGCTGGTGTCCCAGCCGCCGCGTCAAACGCGCGCCAGCTAGTGATTCTTCCTTAAGGAAGCTCCATATCCCCCGCCACCCCCGCTGCGGCCGCGACCGAAATCGTACAGATTCAGAGCATTTCAGCGTCAACGTGGCACAATAGGTAACCATGGAACCGCTGACTACACGCAACGAAGCCCTGCGCTATCACAACGAAGGACGGCCCGGAAAGATCGAGGTCGTTCCAAGCAAGCCCTGCCTCACTCAAATTGACCTTTCCTTGGCATATACGCCAGGCGTCGCGGAACCTTGCCGTGAGATTGCAAAGGACCAATCCAAAGTTTTTGACTACACCGCCAAAGGGAATTTGGTCGCCGTGGTCACCGACGGCTCGGCTGTGCTTGGCCTCGGAAACATCGGGCCAGATGCTGCCAAGCCGGTTATGGAAGGCAAGGCCATTTTATTCAAACGCTTTGCCGATATCGACGTGTTTGATATCGAACTCGGCACCCAAGATGTCGACGAAATCGTAGCTGCAGTCAAAGCGATTGCTCCCACCGTTTCCGGAATCAACCTCGAAGACATTTCCGCACCGCGTTGTTTTGAAATCGAGAAACGTCTCCGCGAGGAATTAAACATTCCAGTCTTCCATGATGATCAACATGGAACGGCACTGATTGTGGGCGCTGCGTTGATTAATGCTGCGGAAGTTGCGGGCAAGAAAATGGCGGACCTACGTATCGTGGTCAATGGCGCTGGCGCCGCCGCAGTCGCTTGCGCTGAATTTGCCATCAGCCTTGGTGTCTCACGCGAAAAGTTATTGATGTGCGACTCCAAAGGTGTACTCCACACTGAGCGTGAAGATGAACTGAACATCTACAAGCAAAAGTTTGTGCGCGAAACCGATCGGCGCACTTTGGCGGATGCAGTGCGCGGCGCCGATGTCTTCCTCGGCGTTTCGGTCGGCAATGTCTTCACTCCCGACATGCTGCTGGATATGGCGCACAACCCCATCGTGCTTGCCATGGCAAATCCCGATCCGGAGATTTCCTACCCCCTCGCCAAACGAACCCGCGCCGATGTCATCATGGCGACCGGACGTTCTGACTTCCCAAACCAAGTCAATAACGTACTCGGCTTCCCCTTCCTTTTTCGCGGGGCCTTAGATGTCCGCGCAACCACCATCAACACCGCGATGTTGCACGCGGCCTGTTTCGCTTTGACCGAACTTGCCAAGGAGCCGGTGCCGGACAATGTGACTGCAGCTTATGGCTTAACCAGCATGGAATTCGGGCGTGAATACCTGATTCCAAAACTGCTCGACCAACGCGTGCTGCGGCGGGTTGCCACGGCGGTGGCAAAGGCAGCGATTGAGTCTGGAGTCGCGCGGCAAGAGTTAGATTTAGATATCTACACGCGGCAACTTGGAGAACGGCTAGGGGATGAACGCGACTTGATGCGTAAAGTTGTGGCACGTGCACGGCGCTCGGATGGCCTGGTGGTTTATCCGGAAGGCGAAGAGGAACGCATTCTGATTGCAGCAGAAGCTGTGGTGCAAGAACGCATCGCACGGCCCTTGTTACTCGGGCGCGAAAACGTAATTCGCAGTAAAGCAAAGGGACTCGGCATCTCCTTAAAGGGTGTTGAGATCCTTGATCCACGCACTGCACCGCAGCGCGAATCCTACGCCAAAGAGCTACTCCGGATTCGACGTCACCGGCGCGGCAATGAGCAACGCGCCGAGCAACTGTTGCTCGATCCGATGTGGTTTGGGCCCATGATGCTGCGCCTCGGAGATGCAGATGCGCTGGTTGGCGGTGTCACCCGTCACGTGCGCAAAGCCATGGGGCCGATGCTCAAAGTAGTGCCACTGCGAAAAGGTGTACGCTTGGCGTGCGGCATGACCATCGTGTTCAGCTCAAAAGGGCCGATTTTCCTCACCGATACTGCAGTCAACATTGCGCCAACCGAGGACGACCTCGCTGAAATCGCTCTCCTGGCTGCTGAAGAGGTGCAGTCGCTTGGAATCGAACCGGTTGTCGCCATGCTGAGTTTCTCCAGTTTTGGGGGCACGCCTCATCCAAAGACCGATATGATTCGCCGCGCTGTACAGATCGCCCGCGACGAAGCACCCGACATCCTCATTGATGGCGAAATGCGTGTCGACGCCGCCCTCGATCCCGCGGTTCAAATGCGTTACCCCAACTGCCGTCTCAACGGCAAACGCGCGAACATTCTGGTTTTCCCGGACTTAGATGCCGCCAACATTGGCTTCAACCTCGTCCGCATGCTCACCGACGCTCCTGTCGTGGGTCCCATGATGCTCGGCCTTGATCGCCCAGCACACTTACTGCAACCGCACTCCTGCGGTGTGTCCGATGTTGTCCACCTGACTGCTATCGCCGCCATGGGCGGAACCGCAGTGCCTTACCCAGTCGAAGCCTGATGTCTCACTCCGTAGTTTTTGAACTCCCTCCCGATTGCGATCCTGAGGAGCAGCCGCAGGATGCATGGCGCGACATGGCATCGCAGCAACTAGAGATCCCGATGAAGGACATTGTTGCTGTGGAATTAGTGCGCATTAGTTTTGATGCGCGCGCACGGCACATGGAGTGGCGCATCAGTGCCGAGGTGTACATGGAAGGAGAAGAGCTTCCATCTCCGCCCTCGGAAGAGCCACCACGCTATGCCGCACCTGCGGATGATGCCGCCCATGTGATTGTAATTGGCAGTGGTCCTGCCGGTTTATTCGCAGCATTGCGCCTGATTGAGAAGGGCGTAAGGGTAACGGTTTGCGAGCGTGGCGTGGAAGTGCAAGCCCGACGCAGAGATATTGCAGACCTCAACCGTGGCGAGCAAGCAGAGCCTGAAAGCAACTACGCCTTCGGTGAGGGTGGTGCGGGAACCTTCTCAGATGGCAAGCTTTACACCCGTAGCTCCAAGCGCGGCAATGTGAAGGAGATCCTTGAGATGTTCGTCGCGCATGGAGCGCCGGCACGCATCTTGTCGGCATGGCGCCCGCACATCGGTAGTAACCTTTTGCCGAAGGTGGTCAGCGCTATCACCGAAACCATTCGCGCAGCAGGTAGCGAGATCCTGTTCAACGCTCGCGTGGATGAAATCATTACTGCCGACGACAGCGAAAACCCAACAGTCAAAGGTGTGAAGCTCAGTGATGGGCGCGAACTGGATGCGCAAGCCGTCGTTCTTGCTACCGGGCACAGCGCGCTCGATGCTCTGCAACTCGCACAACGCGCGGGCGCAACATTGGAAGCAAAAGGGTTTGCCATGGGACTGCGCGTGGAGCATTCTCAAGAATGGTTGGACCAAGTGCAATACCGCGGCATGCGCGAAGACGCTGGACTGCCAGCATCCTTCTACGAAGTAAATACGCAGATCCACGAGCGTGGCGTATTTAGTTTCTGTATGTGCCCCGGTGGCTGGATTGTTCCAAGCCAATCGACCCCTGGCACGTTAGTGGTTAACGGTATGTCTTTATCGAAACGCGATTCACCATTTGCCAACGCAGGCATTGTGGTTTCGATTGAGCCTAAGGATTGGTGCGGCAAGCGCGGATGGCGTTGGGGTTTCAACGACATGATGAAGCGTGCTGCCGAAGTTTCCGATCACCCCATGCTGCATGAATCGATTGAGGATCCGCGTGGCGGCGATGCCATCAACGTGGAGGAAGGTCGTCTTCCTGTGCACCCCGCAATCGACCCATTCTTTGGCGTACGGCTGCAACTTGCCCTAGAAGTCTTGGCCTCTCACGCCGGCGGTCTCGACGGTAAAGCCCCGGCGCAACGATGTGATTTGTTCGTTGCCGGCGAAGGTGAAGTGGGCGAAGAAATGCCTACCAGCTACCTGCCAGGAGTCACGCCAACCGACCTGGCAAGCTTCCTCCCAAGGGGTATCACCAACCGTTTACGTGAGGCTTTGACCGAGTTCGACGGCCACTTGCCTGGCTTTGCGAGTTCCAATGGCCAACTTTTGGGTGTCGAAACTAGAACTTCTTCGCCAGTACGGATTATGCGTGATGCAGAATCCCTGGAAAGCAACTCCCTAGCTGGCCTTTACCCTTGTGGGGAAGGCGCTGGCTATGCCGGTGGAATTGTTTCAGCAGCACTGGATGGAGTCCAAGTTGCCAATAAAATCCTGGCGCAAATTCCTGTGAACTCTTGAGTCCTGGGGATTGGATGGCCGATAAACCAAGGCTTATGCCCGTCCCCTTCCATTTAAGTGCCCAACCGGAAGGCCTTCCATACACACGTGAGAGGTCAGTCATTGATGGCATTGAGCGCATCACCTACACGCCATTAGTAAAGCGCTACGACACTCCATTATTATTCACCCATGGTATGTGGCATGGAGCTTGGTGCTGGCAAGGATGGCAACAACTGTTTGCCCTTTGGGGCTGGGAGAGCGTTTCCTTTAGCTTGCCAGGGCATGGCGAATCCCCGGTTCAGCGCCCGATTCGTTGGTGCACCCTTGGCTACTACACAAAGTTTTTGGAGCACGAAGTCAACCGCTTGGCTCAAAAGCCTGTAGTCATTGGCCACAGTTTAGGCACTGCCCTTTGCCAACGTTACCTCAAAAGCGTCGGCGATCTACCTGCCGCCGTCATGCTTTCACCGTGGTTATCCCATCGTATGATTGGCTTATTCGCGCGCTACTTTGGGCTCGACTTTGCGGGTGGGCTCACCGCATGCCTCACGCTGTCGGCAACTCCTGCAGTGCGCAGTCCAGCCAATGCTGCACGGATTTTCCTTTCCGATTCCGCTGTGTGCACCCCAGAAGAATTGCACGATGGCCTTTGTGAAGAATCCATGTGGTTGGTGTTACAGCACAACCCTCCGTTTTGGAAACCAAAAACCGATACGGACACTCCGCTACTGTGGATATCGGCGGGCAAGGATCTCTTAATTCCAGAAAGCCAATCACGCGAATCAGCCAAATTATTTAGCGCGGATTACATGGTGGCGGAACTTGCTGGTCATGATCTCATGATGGAGCCGGACCACGCATTAACCGCGGCCTGGATTCATGATTGGCTGGCGCAACGCTTCCTCCACGAAAGCGAGAAAAACGATAAATTAACCGCCGATCTCGCGGCCTAATTTTTCGTCGGCCCAGCTTGGGGCCAACGCTGTAAAGCGCAAAATATCATCCTTTGTAGGGTGTTTAAATTCCAGGCTCGAAGCATGTAAGCCAACGGAACGGTTCTTAAGCGGCTGATCCGCGCCGTACTTCAAGTCGCCGGCAAGCACTAATCCGGCACATGCACACGCCACACGGAGTTGATGCGCACGCCCCGTCTTCGGCTGCAAGCGGAGCAAAGTGCCGCGGGAGTTCACCTCCAATATTTCCCATTCAGTGACAGCTTCTTTCGCGCCATCGCGTCGGCTGACAAGGACACGATTTCGCGAGCGATCTTTCCACAACCATTGACGCCACTCCCCTGCCTGGCCCAAGTTGTTTTTTGGTGTCGCGCGACTCCAAGCAAGATAGGTCTTTTGCACTTCGTGCTTCTGCCATGCCGCCGATAACCGAGATGCGCCTTTACTGGTGCGCGCAAAAACCACCACTCCAGAAACCGGGCGGTCCAAGCGATGGACCACACCTAAAAAAATATTACCTGGCTTGTCGTACTCCTTCTTAACCCACTCTTTCGCCTGGTCGAGAAGGGAGAGATCCCCACTATCGTCGGGGACGATCGGTTGGCATGCAGGCTTTGCCACCACCAAAATGTGATTGTCCACGAAGATCACTTCCAACTTGGCGCTCACGCAGAGTCTCCCTTCGCCAAACAATACTCAACCAAACTTAAAAGCTCGGTGCGCGAAAACGGTTTCGCCAGGAAACTTGCTTTCAACTCGCGCACCACATCCATCGACAAGTCCGTGGCGTAGCCAGTCGTAATGATGATGCTTCCCGCATAACCATCCTCCCGCAATTTGCGTGCAAGATCCAACCCCCCGACCTCTGGCATAAAGGTGTCGGTAAACACCAAATCCACTTTGCCTTGTTGCTCAAAAAACTTCAGGGCTTCTTTACCATTGCAAACGGCTACAACCTCGTGCCCAACACTTTCCAATATCGCAATAGAGACTGCGCGCACCGCTTCCTCATCCTCGACCACAAGAATATTACACTCCCGAGTTTTCACAACCCCCTTTACCTTTTCAGGGTATGCCGTTGGGGAGTCAGATTCCATCGGGAGGAAAACATGGATTTGGGTGCCCAACTGTGGCTCACTCTCTACTTGAATGGAGCCTTTCGCCCCCCGGACAATCCCGTAAACCGTAGCAAGACCAAGGCCAGTGCCTTCGCCGGCTTTCTTCGTGGTGAAAAAAGGTTCAAATACGCGATCCCGTACTTCTGGGGTCATGCCAACGCCGTTGTCACTTACGCACAAATGCAACCAGTTACCCGGCCGGCTTTGTGCATCGTGAGTTTTAGGCTCGACTCTAACCGCTAGCTCTCCACCCTGCGGCAAGGCATCCATGGAGTTCGTCACTAGGTTAAGGACTACCTGCCCCAATTCCGACGGCGCCAATGGCAAACTCTCTAATTCGCCCTCGACTTGAAAAGTGAACTGTATGTCGCCCCTAACTAGGGGCCGTAGCAAACCATATAGGGCATCCAATTCCGATTTGGCATCACAATGTCCGCGGTCCATGTGCTGAGTACGAGAAAACGTAAGCAAGCGCGATGTCATCTCTGATGCTCGATCACATGCTTGAAGGATACGCTTTAAGTGACGGCCGGTAGCACTCGTTGGCAAAACGTCCATAGCCGCAAGGCTTGCGCTGCCGGTAATCGCGGTCAGGAGGTTGTTGAAGTCATGAGCGACACCACCTGCAAGCTCGCCAACGGCTTCCATCTTTCGAGCTTGAGCCATGCGCTCTTTCACCAATCGTTTTTGCTCCAGGGTTTGTTGATGCTCTTCACGCCGAGCGAGGAAAAGGAATATGCACGCGGCAAAGGCGAAAACAAAACCTAGGCCGCCGAAAATAAAGGCTACGTTATGAAAATCCCCTAGGGCCGCAAAGGTGCTTTCGGTTGGAAAAAGCTGGATGTCCCAGGTGCGATCCAGGATTGCCAAGCTTGCCGCGCCAGACCTTGATAAGCAGAGATGCTCTTCGCCCCCAGGATTTGAAGCATATAATTGGGCATCGTGATCCCAAATCTCTATGCCAAAACGACTGCGTAGATCCAAACCTAGTGCATCTTCCAGCATGCCCTGAGAACGGAAAACGCCATTGATAAATCCCTGGATTTGAGGTTCCCCTTGATCGTGAGAATATACGGGGAAGTAAGTCGCAAACCCAAGCCCTCCCTGGAATAGTTGAAGCGGAGCTGTCACGCACGTTTTTGACATGGATGCAGAACCCTGAATGGCCACTGCTGCAATCGGATTCTCAAGGATGTTCTTGCCTAACGCGGGCTCATTTCCATCTAAGGGTGATACCCAAATAATGTTGAAGTCTTTGTCAATCCAATTAAGTGCCTGAATCCCAGAAAGCTGCCCACATAAAACCGTCGCTTGATCTAAAAACTGTTCTTTCGTTTTTATCAAACCACTTTCCATGCCTTGCCGCATCAAATGGAGCGAAAGTAACCGACTCTTCAAATAATCCTGCAGCCGCAAAGCGGTTTGACTCGCAATTAAATCAACGCGATCATGCACCTCTGCCACTGAATCTTGGTGCAATTTATTCCCCACCCAAAGCACTGGAAGACCAAGAACCACAGCGGTGATTCCGGCAGCAATTAGGGGCTTCGCTCGTTGCATGACTTAAAGTTTCTGCCAGCGACCGCAGAACCCACATGGGAGGCGTCGGCCCGATGCGGATTCTGGAACCCAAAGTTCCCCGCAGTCAACGCCGCCTGGGCCAAGATCGCTCAACATATTATGAAAGGCTAACGGCGAGCAGCCAATCGCATAAGAGGAAAGAATGAGAAAACTCCCTTTTACCGGGGCAAGCAAACTGTGGGCTTCTTCAAGCAAGGGCATGATGCCAGCTTCGAACTGCCACTTTTCGCCCTTAGGACCACGCCCATAGTGCGGCGGATCCAGCAGAATGCCGTGATAAGTATTCCCACGACGGCTTTCTCTTGAAACGAACTTGGCTGCGTCTTCCAGAATCCAACGCAAGGCGCGGTCATCGAGCCCGCTCAATGCCGCATTCTCTGCTGCCCAATCCAAAGAGGACCGCGAAGCATCTAAATGAGTGACTTCCCAGCCATCTTGTGCGGCAAGAATACTGGCGACGCCGGTATAGCCAAATAGATTCAGCAGGCGCAGCGGGCCATCGACTTGTTGCTGCAAGCTTTGCCGTTGCTCGCTCACCCACTTCCAGTTCGCCGCCTGCTCTGGGAAAATACCGACATGCTTAAACGGCGTAGGCTGCACGCGTAATTCCAATCCCCCTGAGTGCAACTTCCATTGACTCGGAAGCGAGTTATTTGCCTTATGCCAGAACCCGCCGCGGTCGCTTTCACGCTCGAAACGATAATCTGCCTGCTTCCATTCACTTGCATCCAAGTGCGGGCGCCACAAGGCTTGCGGGTCAGGCCGACGCAAAACATAGGGGCCAAAGCGTTCTAACTTCTCGCCGCGACCGCTATCTAACAGCTCGTAGGAGGCCAGGCCGGGGTAGGCAAAGTTATCCATTGCGGCAAAGGATAGCCGGATTCAGGGGTGGCGAAGGCCCTTGCAGGCGTTACCTTTGTTGGTCCGCATTCGCGGGCCCCACAGTCCCATGACAACTCTCTTTGTGGCAAAGGAAAGCCGCGACGGCGAAACCCGTTGTGCGGCCACTCCCGAAACCGTTGGACGCTACACGAAACGTGGCTTTAAGGTGCTGGTGCAAGCCGGTGCTGGAGAAGCTGCGAATTATCGTGACTCCGACTTCCTCACTGCCGGTGCCGAAATCATTGCTGATTTCACTACTGGGTGTTCCCAATCCGACTTAGTTCTTAAAGTTTCACGCGCCACCGTAGAGGAGGCGGGCTTGATGAAGAAAGGATCCTTGCTGATTTCTTTCCTACAAGCCGTGCAGGACCCAGAACCAGCAAAAGCTTTGCTCGATGCTGGCGTAGGAAGCTTTGCAATGGAGTTAGTCCCGCGCACGACCTTGGCACAAAAGATGGACGCGCTTTCATCGCAAGCCAATATCGCTGGATACAAAGCAGTGTTACTTGCGGCATGTGAGCTAGGCCGTTACTTCCCATTATTGATGACTGCGGCTGGCACCGTAAAGCCAGCACGCGTAGTCATCTTTGGCGTTGGCGTTGCCGGGTTGCAAGCGATTGCAACCGCGAAGCGTCTTGGCGCCATTGTGGAAGCCACCGACATTCGCCCAGAAGTGAAAGAGCAAGTCGAATCTCTTGGTGGCAAGTTCATCGAAGTGAAGCCGGATGAGGATGGCGAAGAAGCTAGCGTTTACGCAAAGGAAGCCTCGGATGATTACAAGAGGCGTCAGGCAGAAGCGGTTACGGCGAGTGTGGCAGCCGCCAATGTGGTGATTACCACAGCACAGGTGCCAGGCAAGCGCGCACCGGTCCTGATGCCAGATGCCATGATCGCGCAGATGCAAAACGGCGCAGTGATTGTGGACCTTGCCGTGGAGCAGGGCGGAAACGTTGAAGGTAGTGAAGTCGGAAAAGTGGTGATTAAGCATGGGGTGCACATCGTGGGCACGCCAAACTTGCCAGCTACGGTTCCGCAGCACGCAACGGATTTGTATGCACGCAATGTGCAACATGTTGTCGATCACATCGTCCCCACCAAAGAGAACGATGACTTGGAACTACGCCTAGATCTGGAAGATGAAATCATCTCCGGCTCGATTGCATTCCTAAACGGCGATGTCCGCCACGCCCCTACCGCTGAAGCCCTAAACCTCGAGGTCGCCCAGTCATGATTTTCCTGCTCATGCTTTTTGTGTTCATGCTGGCGATTGTCGTCGGCAATGAACTCATTTCGAAAGTCCCCCCGACTTTGCATACACCGCTGATGTCGGGTGCCAATGCAATTTCTGGCATTACGATTGTGGGCGCATTAATGTGCGCGCAATTCACCGATGGAATGGCTTCGCAGATTCTTGGTGTGATTGCGATTGCGCTCGCCACGATTAACGTGATTGGCGGCTTCATGGTCACTGACCGCATGCTTGGCATGTTCGCTTCTAAGAAAAAAAAGGGGAAGTAAATCATGGAAGGCTTTCAAATATCTGGGCTGCTCTACTTAGTCGCCACGGCATTGTTCGTTCTCGGCATCAAGCGACTATCAAAAGTCCGTACAGCGCAATCCGGCAACCAACTCGCTGCAGTAGGTATGTTGATTGCTGTCGTGGTTACCTTGGTTTCTCCAGGGGAAACGGCACTAGGCGAACCGATCGGACTCGACTGGACCACCGTTGTCATTGGCCTGCTCTTGGGTGGCCTGGTTGGCGGCGTGATGGCAAAGCGAGTCGAAATGACTGGCATGCCGGAACTGGTCGCATTACTAAACGGCTTTGGCGGTTTAGCTTCCACCGTAGTGGCGCTGGCTGAATTCTGGGGGCGCTTTCACATGCCCGCCGACATTGTTGGCAGCCCTGCAGGCATCCTAGTCGAGCCACTCGGCGGCGCCGTCTGGGCCGTGGCGATTGTGATGTCAGTCTTCATTGGAACTGTCACTTTCACCGGCTCACTTCTAGCGATGGCCAAGTTATCCGGAAAGATTTCCGGTAGCCCCATCATCCTTCCCGCGCGGCACTTGATCACGGCAGTGCTACTCCTCGGCGGTCTCGCCGCTGGCTTCTACGGAATGTTTGGTGCGGAAAGCGAAATGGCCACCAACATGTTGATCACGCTTTGTGTTGCCGCTGGATTGTTCGGCATCACTTCAGTCCTGCCGATTGGTGGCGCCGACATGCCGGTGGTGGTCTCCTTGCTCAACAGTTACTCCGGGCTCGCCGCCTCCATGGCCGGTTTCGTGATTGGAAACTCGCTGTTGATTGTCGCGGGTGCTTTGGTTGGTGCAAGTGGGCTCATTCTCACCATGGTTATGTGCAAAGCGATGAACCGTTCGCTCGGTCACGTGTTGATTGGTGGCTTTGGTGCAACGGCAACGAAGGGTGGCGGCGGCAGTGCCGATGAATACACCACCGTGAAATCTGCCGGCGCAGAAGAAGCAGCGATGATTTTAGAATCGGCAACTTCGGTCATCTTCATTCCTGGTTACGGCATGGCGGTTGCGCAAGCGCAGCACGTAGTGAAGGAGCTGGGTGAAGAAATGGAACGGCGTGGTGCAACCGTCAAATACGGCATTCACCCAGTTGCTGGACGCATGCCTGGCCACATGAATGTGCTACTCGCCGAAGCCGATGTACCTTACGAACAACTTTTCGAGCTCGAAAAGATCAACGGCGACTTCAAGACCACCGACGTCACCGTCATCATTGGCGCAAACGATGTAGTGAATCCAGAAGCCATCGAAAACCCTGACAGCCCCATCGCCGGTATGCCGATTTTGAATGCGTTTGAATCCGGCACCGTGCTGGTAGTGAAGCGGTCCTTGTCGCCCGGTTATGCCGGCATCAAGAACCCGCTATTCGAACGCGAAAATACCTACATGTGCTTCGGCGACGGCAAGGCCTTCCTGGTCGACGTGCTCGCAGAGCTCAAGGATTCTTAAACTTCCAAGTTGCGTAATCCATTAGCCACCGCCCTCGGATGTTTCCGCATCCTACTGGCGGTGGCTTTCGCAATTCTTGGCATTCCGTTGGCGCTTGGTGTGTTGCTGCTTTCCTTCGGCAACAACCATCGACGTGCACGACTCGGTGGACGCGGAGTGCGATTGTGGAGCTGGCTCACTCGCCGCGCGCTTGGCATTCATGTAACCGTGCACGGGACGCCACCACCTCCGGGAAGTTTTGTAGTAAGCAATCATGTTTCTCACTTCGATATCCTGGTCTTGACAAGCCTTTACCCCACAAGCTTGGTGGGCAAAAAGGAAATCATCAAATGGCCACTGCTAGGACAACTGGCATGGCTCATTGGGACCGTCTTTGTCGATCGCGGTGACCGCAACAAAACCTCTGAGGTGGCGGAACAAATGCGCGGCTACTTGGACTCCGGCGCCACCGTCACTCTGTTTCCCGAAGGAACCTGTGGCGATGGCAAACACGTCCTTCCATTCAAACGCTCTCTGTTTGCGGTGCCCGCGGATTTAAATATTCCGACCTGGCCCGTCGCCGTGCGTTACCCCGACCCCGCCGCCGCTTGGGACGATGACACCCCTTTCCCCCTGCACATGTTCCGTCTGCTCTGCCGTTGGAATCAACAAGCCGTAGTGGAGTTTGGAAAACCCATTGCCGCGGGCATGGAGCGCAAACCGCTTTCGTTTGAAGCCCATGCACGGGTCGATGCCTTGTTCAAGCGCATGGCTGAAGCGGACCTCGATTAGGCGAAAGCTTAAAGCGCCTCAATGGCTACGACCGCATTGACTGCATCCAGCTGGGCGCCTGCAACCACACCAATGCACGAATGCTCGCAGGCTTGTTGAAGCCCGCAGCCCAGTGCAATGGAGTGCCGCCGCACTCGCCGACTGCGGTGCTCTTAAACCACCAGAGTCCATAGGGTGCCATCATTCCATCCCCCCCCCAAGTTGTGGGGTGATAACCTATCCCCCATGTCTAAGGCGTCCCTACTACTTGCCTCCCTTCTTCTCTTTGCCACATCTTGTTCCAGTTCTGAAAATACGACTAGCAGCGAACCGCAAACGACAGGCTTCCTTTTCGATTCGGAAGAGCCTCCGCAAGAGGTCGCCATCATGAATTACACCATTCTGTCCACCCAAGTTGCGGGTGGCGGAGCCATCACTGCCGAGCAAGTGGCCACCCTCCCAGAAAAAGGCTACAGCACGATCATCAATCTCCAACATGAGGATGAAGACGGCGTGAAAGACGAGATCGCAGCTGCCGAGGCCGCCGGCCTGACCTATGTTTCAGTCCCAGTGGGTGGCGGAGACTTCACTCTGGAAGACGCCAAACTGGTTTCCGATGCCATCGACGCCAGCTCCGGGCACGTCTTGTTCCACTGCCGCAGTGGCGGACGCGTGACTGCAGTGTGGGCTTTGACCCGCGCCATCAACGAAGGCCTCAGCCCTGAGGAGGCCGCGAGGGTGGCATCCGAAGAGGGGTGTCGTCCGATTCCAGAATCGATGATTGACCGTGTCGCCCAAGAAGTGCGCGACGCTCAGTAAAGCTCTCCTGACAAACTTGAGGGTGATGACTGCGGTCATCACCCTTTCTTTTTGGATTCTTCGCTAACCTAAACATAATTAAAGCGTATATTGATATTGTGCAAGGGAACCTTTGGCCCCCACACCGCATTTCCCATGTCCGATACGCCCCACCCAGCGCTCTTAGCCTTCCAAGCCTTGGAGCAAGCCGACCAAGAACTAGCCTTAGAGCTTGTTTCCTGCTCTGGCTCACTAAAGGAGCTCGCGAAAAGGCGCTCAGTCAGCTATCCAACGATTCGCCTAAGGCTGAATCGCCTGCTTGCCCGGCTTGAGGCTGCTCAATCCCAACAGCCACTTGATCCCATGGCAGAGCAGCTGGCTGATTGTGTCGAGCGTGGAGAAATGACCCTTGCCGCGGCTAAAGCTGCGCTTCAGTTACACCGCGACCTCCTAAAAACCCAAACCCCCGAGAAATCATGATCGACTTCCTACTCAATGCAGACCCTACTCCTTGGTTCGACGCCCGCATGGGCAACCTTATTGGCGGTCTCGCGGGTGCGGGGATTGGCATCTTTGGCGGAACCCTGGGAGCTGCAGCTGGCATGATGGCACCGAAGGGTCAGGGGCGTGGCCTCATCCTTGGCGGCATGCTCGTCCTTTCCATCCTTGGCGCCTGTGTTTTCCTAACCGGAATCGTTGCTGTATCCATCGGCCAGCCCTACCACGTTTGGTATCCCTTTACGATGCTTGGCGCTCTGCTTGGCGGGCTATTTGGCGGCTTACGCCCGGTCATTCGGAAGCGCTACGAACAAGCAGAAGCGCGCCGGATGGATGCCGACACGCTTCGCCGTTCTTAACGCAATCACGGGGTTTAGAAACCGCCGCGACTTCCGCCAGTAGTCCCGCTGCTATTTCCGCCGCCGCGGTTTGCACCACTACGACTGCCTCCGCCGAATCCACCAAACCCCCGCTGGGAGTTCAGTTCCCCATATTGAGTCATTTGGTCAGCGCTTAATGACAAACTCAAGGCTTGAGTTTCTGCATCAGAGATTTCCGTCATCTTGGTGCGCATGCCCTCACGGTCGCTCCAGCCATTCTCTCGCATATCGGCGAAAAACTCGTTGCGGGCCCTAGACGATTCGTCCAAGGCGCTTGCCATGACTTCCGTTTGCGTGGCATCAAGACCTAGTTGCTCAGCCAACTCTGCAACGCGCGTTGCCAGTTGATCCACTCGACGTTCTTCGCGACGCGCATCGCGCTCGGCATCTTCCTGATCCTTGCGCTGCTGGATGACCGCATCGACCGCGGCGTCGAAGCCCTGGCCGGTGGGCATGGTATTAGCAGCGGCAAGTGGGAATTCTTCACCATCTGGCATGCGTCCATCACGCAGAGCCCGGTCCATTTCCACCGCACTGGAAACCCTGTCCTTCATCGACAGGATGGTGCCACTTTGCACCTCCAGCTGGCGCTCCATGTTATCAAGCTGCATTTGCATGGCATCGAATTGTTTGCCGAGGTCGACGCTGGCCTCGGTCGCGGAAGCAAATTCACCGGTGCTTTCCACAGCAGTATTATTGGTTGAGAGCACTGCGCTCCCGACTAGACCGCCAATCAGGCCGGTGGCGAAAATGAGGAAGGTTTGTAAGAGTTGGTTCATGGGAGGTCTTCGGGTCTAGGCATTCTGCCACAAATTCACCGAATCCACCAAAACCCCAGTCCTCCGCCAAGGTTCCGCCTTGCTCATCGGCCCCAAAACAGCGAGAATGGCCCTCGGAACCTGCTGATCCCATGAAAATCCAGCCTCTCGCCCTTCTCCCCATTCTCCTTGTCGCCGCCTGCTCTTCAGAGCCGGTTCGCCTTTATCAACTGCGCGATGCCGACCAGGGCACGGAGGATCAAGCTTCGTACCTGCGATTAGAAGGTGCGGTGAACTTGGCCAATGAATTCCTCAGCACCTCCACCTATGCTCGAGGCTTCCCCGCCGAAGAAGCCCAGTTTGCATTGGGGCTCAACGATTTGATCCTTCGTTTGAAGGGGGAAGACAGCATCACTATGCGCATTGAGACCACTGGCTGGGGCGATCTTCGCACCATCTTTGGCGATGGCGTTCATCCAAACGATCAAGGTTTTCTTACCGCGCGGCGCACCAACCTCGACGCAACTGGTAATGCCACCTCCGATGCTGCCTTCCTGCAACTCAGTGTGACAGACATGGCCGCACTCTTGCTGCGTCAGGCTGCAACTCTGCGCGAAGTTCAAGAGCGCGGGGAGTTTGACTTTTGGATCAACTACAACCTGCTCGGGCTTAACCCGGAAACCGGTTGGATGGAGAGCAACGTAGTGGAGCGTCGTGCTTACGCAGTCCAAGCCGGCTTCTATCAATGGATCACCCAGCGCAATTCCACTGGGATTGTGGAAGGCCCGGATGCGGACATGGAAACAGATGCTGACGCTGAGGAAGCACCATTGGTGTTGCCTCCTGTCGAGCCGCGCGGTGGCGGCAACTATCCTGAACCCGACTTTCCATAAGCGGAGTTCTTCGTAACTAGTCTACTGGTGCAGAACTAAAACGCGCCGGTCAGCCAAGGTACGCCAAAGGTAATCCCCACCCAAGCAATGATGCTTACGGGTATTCCGATCTTCAGGAAGTCGCGCCAAACGTAGCCACCCGGCCCATAGATCATCAAGTTGGATTGGTGCCCGATGGGGGTTGCAAAACAAACCGAGGCGCTCATCGCAATCGCCAAAATAAAGGCGCGAATGATGCTGTGACGATGGTCTTCGGTGTAATTGCCGTCGTTGGCAATGGTTTCCGCCGCATTGATTGCAATTGGAGTGAGCAATACGGCAACCGCCTGATTGGACACCAGGGAAGACAATACGGCACCCAAAAGCGTGAGACCGCCTAATGCAGCTACCGGCCCGTATCCATCTAGAGCGTGGACTAGGCCTCCCGCAATCGTGGATGCAGCACCCGTATTCTGCATGGCGGTGCCAAGGCCGATGGTGCCAATCATGAACAATAAAATAGGCCAATCGATTGCGCGATATGCTCGGCGTGCTGTGAGACACCCACTTGCAATCATGGCCACAGCACCACCCAACGCCGCAAATGGCAGCAAATCCTTGTTGTTCGTGACCGACAACATGGAGAACAACACCATGATGGACACCGTGATGAACAGGGATCGTTTCGCCAATCCGCGGAGCATGACCCATTTATGCGCTCCGGTAAGCAAGAAGAAATCGGTGGAGTTGCGTAAGCGCGATTGCGAAGTATCATCGCCGCAGACGAGGAGAAGGTCGCCTGGTTGGAGGATTTGTTTGGATGCACGTTCGCGAATGTGCTGATTGTTGCGCAACACCGCCACCGTGATGGCACCATAATCGCGCCATAAGTGGAGGTCGCCAATAGTGCGGCCAACTAATGCCGAGTGAGGTGAAACCGCGAGCTCAAAGAACTGCATGGTCTTTGGATCAAAACGCGCTTCATTGAAAAGCTTGAGTCCGAGTTCATCTTGTAGGCCAGCGAGGTCGTCCACCGAACCTCGTAGCATCACTACGTCGCCCACTTCTATGGTCTCGCTGTAATACGGAGGCCACACCATTTCTTCGCCACGCGCAAAGAATAAAAGGCTGGCGCGGACGCCGTCGAAATTCTCCTTGTAACTCAGGCCAAGCAAGCGAGAGGTTGGACCAATTTGCAGCTCGGTCACGTATTCACGGTGACTTGAACCGGCCATCATTGAGGTGAGTGATTCGCGTGCAGGAAGAAGCTTGCGCGCAAAGACTGCAATAAAGACGACCCCGACAAACAACAGCGGAAAACCCACCGGAGAAAGTTCAAACATGCCGATTGGCTCATAACCCATCTGCTCTGCAACACCACTCACCAAAAGGTTGGTGGAAGTTCCAACCAGAGTGCTCATACCGCCAAGAATGGTTCCGAATGCCATCGGGATAAGTAGTCGGGTGACCCGAATACCGGTTTTCTGCGCCATATCGACCAGCACCGGAATGAATACCAAGACCACTGCGGTGTTATTCAGGAATGCGGAGGTCAAACCAGAAACCAGAGCAACTGCAAGAATCACCCGGCGCTCACGCCCTTCCGATACACGCAACACCACTCGCGCAAAGAATTCAACGGCGCCCGTACGCGAAAGCCCTTCGCCCATCACATACAACGCTGCCACGGTAATCACTGCAGAGTTGCCGAACAAGCCGAGGGCTTCGTTTGCGCCAAGCAGGTTTTCGGTGGGGTCGAAATCCGGGTTGAATATGCGGATGACTTGGCCCGCGCCCACCAAAATGATGAGCAAGCCAATACCAATGGCATCAATACTTGCCTTCTCGGTGACGAGAAGAACAAGTATTCCGACAATCAGCCCAAGGACAAGAAGACCTTCAACACCCATGCTTGGTCATGTTAGCAGCCGAACTGCTGTGACCTTGTACTCCGGCGTGCCGATTTCCGGGTCTTTGCCATCTCCGGTCAGAACATTGGCACGTGCTTCCGCGAAATGCATGGGCATCCACAGAACCCCAGGGTGTACTGCATCCGTAACTTTCGCCTGAACGGTGATCACCCCGCGCCGAGATTCGACTTTTATGTCACTTCCGTGACAAATGCCAAGGTCACGGGCGTCTGCGGGAGCAATTTCCACAAAGCATCGGTCTTGTTTATCCAAATGCCCTTCACTACGCGCAGTTTGGGTCGCTGCGTTGTAATGATAAAGCGTGCGACCCGTGGTAAGCAGGAAGGGATAGGCATCGTCTGGCTCTTCCCACGCTGGCACGTGATCCAGCCCATAAAACAAGCCTTTGCCGCGAATCGGAGCGCCTTGGTGAAGAAACTTGGTACCTGGATGATCCTTTTCTGGACATGGCCACTGGATGCCCTCGGTTTCGATGCGGTCGTAACGGATGCCGAAAAAGCGCGGAGAGTAGTCCGCAAATTCATTCCATACCGTTTCCGGGTCGGCCGGGCCCCAGTCATCGCCAAGTACTGCCGCGACTTGGTGCAGGATCTGTAGGTCGGCGCGGGCTTCTCCTGGAGGATCCAAGGCTTTACGAACACGCTGCACCCGCCGCTCCGAATTGGTGAAGGTGCCATCTTTTTCCGCAAAGCAGGTGGAGGGCAGGACGACGTCGGCGTATTTGCGGGAGGTTTCGTTGAGGAAAATATCCTGACAAACCACAAACTCCACTTGTTCGAATCCGCTTTCGACATGATTGGCGTTAGGTTCTGAAATGACGGGGTCCTCGCCCATCACGTAGAAAGCTTTCAGGCGGCCATCGTGCATGCCGTCCATCATTTGATCGAGGCGTAAACCAGGGGTGTGACTTAGTTCTTTGCCCCACAAACTGCTGAACTTTGCATGCGCCTCCTCGTCGGCGACCTCTTGATAACCCGGAAAGTAAACCGGATTATTACCGACGTCATTACACCCCTGCACATTGTTTTGCCCACGCAAAGGGTTCACCCCAACAGACTCGCGTCCGAGGTGACCTGTCACTAAAGCCAGATTCGAAAGAGAGCGCACGTTGTCTACACCACACACATGCTCGGTGATGCCGAGGGTGTAGTAAATGCCAGCCTTGTCGGTCGTTGCATAAAGACGCGCGGCCTTGCGGATGTCATCGGCACTAACTTCACAAAGTTCCGCTGCACGCTCGGGCGGCCACTCCTTAGCCGCTGCAGCGAAGGCATCGAAGTTTTCGGTCAGGTTCTCGATGTAAGTGTTGTCCGCTAAATCTTCTTCCAAGATGACGTACGCGAACGCATTCATCAGCGGGATGTCAGTGCCGGGGCGCAACTGCAAGTGCACATCTGCGCGCTCAGCCAACCAAGTGCGACGTGGGTCCACAACAATCAAATGCGCACCGTTGCGCATTGCCTTTTTCATACGCAACGCCAAAACTGGGTGCGCTTCGGTGGTATTACTTCCAACCACCAACATGCAATCGGTGTTTTCGATTTCTGCAATGGAGTTCGTCATGGCTCCAGCACCCAACGACCTGACCAGGCCGTATACCGTTGGCGCATGTCACGTGGCCGCACAACTATGAACGTTGTTAGTGCCAACGGTCGAGCGCGCTAACTTTTGCAGTGCGTAAACGTCTTCATTGGTGCAACGGCTCGATGCAAGGAAACCGATACTGTCTGCGCCGTGCTTCTCTTTGATCGCATTTAATCCTTCCGCAACACGAGCGTAGGCTATATCCCAACTAGTCTCCTCTAACTCGCCTTGTGCATTGCGCACCAGCGGTTGGGTGAGGCGGTCCTTGTGATGAATAAACTGCCATGCAAAACGCCCCTTGTTACATAGATGGCCATCGTTTGGGCCCGAACCTTCCTCGGAACTAATCTTGACCACCTTGCCTTCTTTGGTGTGCACATCTAACACACAACCAACGCCACAGAAAGTGCAAACGGTGCGCGTTGACTCCGTTTCCGCAATGGGGGCGGTTGCCTGCTTCTCATACAAAGCTCCGGTTGGGCAAGTGCTAATACAACCACCGCACAACTCACACGAAGTATCTAGAAAGGAAGCGCCGTCCGTTGGTTGAATGAATGCTTCACTCCCCTGCCCGACGTGTTCCAGCGCAGTGCACTGCATTACCTCATCGCAATAACGCACACAGCGATCACACAAAATGCATGCCCCTGGATCAAACGCTAAAAAGCGATTGCGGTCTTCCCAGGTGCGAGGATTCTCAAACTGGATCGGAAGGGCTTCAACCCCAAGATCTTTGGCGCAATCCTCAAGCCCATCTACCTGCACTCCATTTCCAGAAGTGTGTTCGGTCATCAGCATTTCTGCCATGGTACGGCGGACGCGTTCCAGCATAGGTGATTGCGAAACCACCTTCATGCCTGCACCCGCCTTGGTCTTACACGCAGGCACCGGACGTGGCGCTCCTTCTAGCTCCACCAAGCACATCCGGCACCCGCCGTAAGGATCTAAGCGGTCATCGTGGCAAAGGGTAGGAACCTTCGAACAGGTCTTGCGACATGCATCAAGCAAGGTTTGCCCGGACTTAACCTCTACGGTTTTGCCATCCAGTTCAAAGCTTACGTTTTGATCGCACTTCATACTGCTACTCCACTATCTGCAAACCAACGCCGCCACAAACGCAGAACTAACGGCGCCGTAAATCCTAAACCACAGATGGAACCGAGTTCCATACTTTCCAGCCAACGCTCTTCCGTCTCGGCGTCGGGGAATGCTGAGCTGCCATTTAGCCAAGATGCAACGGCTCGGCAACCAAGCCGACACGGCGTGCATTGCGAGCAAGACTCTTGCGCAAAAAACTGCATAATGTTGGCCGCTACCTCGCGCGGATTCTTGTCCGCGAAAATAACCACCGCCGCGGTTCCAGGAGCGGTGCCGACTTCTTTTAAACCTGCAGAAGAAAGAGGGGTGTCGAGAAGGCTTCCGGGAAGAACACCGGTAGCCGCGCCGCCGGGAATCCAGCACACAACTTCGGCACCACCTTTGACGCCGCCGCCAAACTGATTTACGAGATCTCTCGCGCTAATGCCAACCGGTGCTTCATAAACACCGGGAGTGTGGACGTCGCCAGAAAGCGAGTACAAGCGATGCGTTCCGCCCTCGCCGTGGAAATCGCCCGACAACAAACGCTCGGCCCACCAAAAGGTTTCCACGTTGTTCATTAAAGTTGGAAGGCCCCACAATCCGGATTGAGTTGGGAAGGGTGGCTTGTGCCGAGGCTGCGGGCGACGGCCTTCCATGCTCTCGAGCAATGCGGTTTCCTCACCACAAATGTAGGCGCCGCCTCCGATGCAAATGTCGATTCGGAACGCAAAGCTTGTTTCTTTCGCTGGCGGTATCGGGTCCGAACAACGCGGAGTGAGGGGAAAGGAAAGACCTTCGCCAAATGCATGTCCAGTGGCTAATCCACCATGCGCAGTGACCTCGCCCTGTAACCCTTGAGACCCATGCTCTACAAACCAATCCAAGTCTGAAAGCGCGACATCGTCCAGGCCGGTGTCATGCGGCTTAGCGGGGCGGCCGGCAAAACCAGCCCCTGCCCAAATCGCTCCAGAGCCTTCGCTTAAAACTCCTGCATTCACTAAGTTAGCGATAGCAAGCTTCAGGCACTCCAGCTGCTCTACGTATTCTGGGCGCAAGTACACGTAACCGCGCGCCGCTCCCGCGAACTCAGCCGCACGTTGCATGCCACGCAGCACCACCTCAGGATGTTCGCGAAAAAGCCAGCCATCCTTAAAAGTGCCGGGCTCGCCTTCATCGGCATTGCAAACAATCACTTTGCCGCCACCCGTTTCCGGAGTGCCGACCAGTGGCTCATCCCGTACCGCCTTCCATTTGAAAGCGGCCGGGAATCCAGCGCCGCCACAGCCGCGCAGTCCATCAAGACGAGAAAGGTCCATCACCCCTATCCTAACGTGGTGTGATAGTCTGGCCGACTTATGAGAAAGCATCTATGCCTCACCAGTGTCGCTTTTTTCGCGACCATGACTTTGCGAGCAAAATTCTTGGTGACGCCTCTCTAGAAGAAGAGTCATTGCCCCATGTCTCGCCTTGGATTACTTCTAGTTCTAGCCACCCTCTTTGGTGGTTTAGCCTATTTTTGGATGGGCTCTTCCCCAAGTAAGGCCTCTCGCGTACCAGTTCTCCAGGATGCCCCAGAAGTAACCACTCCCCCCGCATCAGGGGAACTGAAAACGCAGCCTCAGGGAAGAGGGGTGACGCTACAGAGAAAAGTGCAGTCCTCGCGCAATACCCTTTCGAGTGAGTCCTTTCGCTTCTTCCAAACAAGCTCCGCTAGGCGTATCCAGATCACCCATGGCGTAACCAAGGAACCTGTTGGCGGGATAGGGCTTTGGGCGGTCCGCGCAAGAGAGCACAAACTTTCATGGTGTTCTAGTGACGGTTTTTTTGGCCGCGATTACCCTGAATTCCTACGGCGCCATGCCACTAGTTCTATTTCTACCGCTGATGGCTTCGCCGTGGCGTCGGATTTAGCAAACCGAATCTGGGCACGCGGACCGGGCCTTGCCGGAAACTATGCGCCCCCCAAGCGCGGCATGTTGAGGAGTGCCGGCTACCTTTCGGTTTTCCCCGTGCAGCAGCCCACGGTTCTCGTTCTGGATGATCAAGGTCGTCCGGTCGAAGATGTACGCATTGCCATTCGCAAGAACCGTCACGGCCTAAGCCATCTGGTCGTAGGATGTACTGATGCCTCTGGCCAAGCCGTGCTCCAATTAGATTTAGAGGCGCGGGAGTTGCTAAAGCAAACCGACTATTACCTTGGTGTCGAGGCTCATGGATTTGAGCCTATCCCATTGGAGCCAAATGCGGAAAGTGGCTCAATCCATGAGCTCCAAGCAACTCTTCCTTTTGCAAAAAAGCTGCAAGTACAATTCCTGCATCCGGATGGTGGCGCTTGCCAAGAAACGTTAGTAACCCACCTTTACTCAGGAGAGGCCGAAAATGAAACGGTGAGCGAGGCCGGGTGCACCCAGGGAATGATCACCTTCCCCGCCATCGCCCCCGGAACCAAGCTGCGGCTTGCAGTCAGTTCTTGGGATCTGCTTATGGGTGCTTCTGAAACCATCTTTGTTCCCACGACTGAGGCAGAAACGGAAAGCGTAACGGTCCAACTTCGTTGGGATAGATTTGCATTGCGTGGACGCTTGCTACTCCCCGATGGCACTCCTGCTGCAAATCAAATCGCCCACCTCGACGTTGGCGTGGTCGCAAAAGGGAAAATGGAAGCCTATCCTTTTCTTTTCACTACGAATTCAAATGGTGAGTTCGTCACCGAATCAACTGACCCCCTTCACGAGAAAGGAAGCCTGGTGTGGGAAGGGCTTCAAATTAGGTTAAGGCGTGCAGAAGGCGAGCCTTTGCTTTGTTTTTTGCCACAGGCCTCTGCAAGCAAGCTCGGCATGCATGACCTCGGTGACATCGTGATGCAAAATCCTGTTCTGTTAGCCGAAGGCACGCTAGTGGATCAATACGGACTGCCCGACACCACATCTCGCCTTGAATTGCATACTGGAGATTTCCGTGGGAACTACTCCTATGCCACCACGGGCTCGCGCATTTGGGCTCAAGACGGCGTGTTCCAAATTCATGGGCCTCCGCAACCAGAAAACTCTGGGACCTATACCTTGGTTGCGAGTGGTCCAGGTGTAGAGGAAACGCGGCTGAAGGTTCGGGTTCCGCAGAAAAACATTTCCATGGTGGTACGCAAAAAAGTCAACCTCTCGGGGACCATCGAGCTCGACCCTCCTCTCTCTGCCCAAGGGTTTCGAATTCTAATCAAGCGTGAAAACAATAAGCCGGTAGACCAAGACACAAAGGTTTCCAGGCCAGCCCTAAACGGCTCCTATTTCATCGAGGATATGAAAGAGGGTGTTTACCTAGTTTCCTTACAGCTCCCATCCGGCGAAACCGTACAAACCTTGGGCCCCATAAGCCTGGGCTTTGCTCACGATCCAACCGAACTCCCACCATTCAACCTGCTAGGGATCTTGAGTGGCCACACGCTTTCCGTGTTTCAATCAAACGGGAAAACCCTTCACAACGCATGGTACAGAATTGGATACGAGGGGAAAGAAACTCGTATACCAGGAGGCGAAATCACTGCCATCCTCTACCGCAGCCAAACTGAAATCACTGTCGGTGCGCCAGGCTTTCGCAGTGCCCTGCTAAGGAACCCTGCTTCCGAAGAGCGTGTGGTCTTGCAAAGTGGAATCCGAATCCACCTGCAAGGGCCAGGCCATTTAGACCTCGCCCCTGGTTGGCGCCTTGCAGCACGCATGACCCAAGTCATTCACGGCCAGCCCTCTAAATCACACTCGACTGCCCCTTGGCAAACGGTTGGGGGAATTGAAGGAACGGATTTTCAGCTACCACAATCTGGCACCTACCAGCTTGAACTTAGCTTGCGCGGAGTCAGCAGCTCCAAAAAGATTTTATTGGCGATTCCGCTGCCTTTACAAAACGCTGTAGTTTCCGTTGGCCAAAGTAGCAATCAAAGACTCGACTTCCCCCTTACGCCGAACGCCATCCAGATCGTATTTAGCGAACACCAGCTGTAGGGAGTTTCCGCTACATGAATTAGGATGTACACATGCTGAAACTTCGCCTCTTTGTGCTGGCCCTACTCCTTGCATGCACGCGCATGGACGAGAACAAACTTGGCCTAGAGACTGAAATCTCTCCTGCCCAGCGGATTGTCGTACTCGGGCCATCGACCACAGCAAACCTATTTGCTATGCAACAAGGGCACCGCATCGTGGGCGTTTCAGACTACTGCATTACCGCAGGTGCAAAAAATATCAAACGGATTGGTGGCCTTGCCGATCCATCGCTCGAACGCATCATCGGACTGGATCCCGATTTGGTGCTCGCACAGGGAAACATTCCGCGGGTCCAACAACTTTGCGAAAAGTCTGGCATCGCCTACCACGCCTTTACTACGGACACTCTGCAAGAGTGGAATGAAGAAGTCACCTGGCTTGGGGAGATTCTGCATGCCAAAAAAGATGCGGCGGCTTTACGTGAAAAACTGAACGATGGCCTAGCTGCGCTCACTAGTGACTCTGCAGAAAGGCCATCCGTGTTGCTGGTGATTTTCCGCAGTGCCGACGAAGCCTCTAAAATTATGGTCGCCGGAGACCGTGGGTTTCTCGATGAACTACTCACGGCCGCTGGTGGGCGCAATGTACTGGAAGGCAGTGCGCGTGATTATTTTGATCTGAATGAAGAGCGTTTATTACGCGCAGCCCCAGAATGGATTTTCGAATTCAATACCGACGCAGGGATAGAGGACCGTGAGCGCCTCAACGCCGAAGCCTTGGCTATTTGGCAACACGATTTCCCTAGCCTTCCTGCAGTTCAGGCCGGGCGCATCTTCACCTTAACCGGCGAAGACCTACTGATTCCAGGGCCTTCGATGCTCACCACTGCGGAGCAAATGCAGTATTTACTTAACGCGAGATAATCGCGTAACCAGAACCCAATTCCGAGTCGACACCAGGCCCGCTCATTAGCGATCCATCCTCATTAATTAAAAGGAAGCGAAAGGCCAAAAAGCTTCCATCGTCGGCGGCGAACACAACATTGTTCATGCGGCCAATCGCGTCGTCATTAAAGACAAAGCTAGCGGCGCCGGCAGAATAACTATGAACCAGTTTGCCTGTAATAGGGTCAAGGGTTTCGGCAGAAATCAGCACCCCTGCCTCGTCAATCTCAACCGAAGCTAGGCGGAACTTAGATGAAGGGTTTACTGCTTCCCCTGTCCAGCTACCTTTTAGAAGGCTGATTGCAAAATGTCCGGGTCCTGTCGACTTGGTCACCGCGAAGGTGCCAGTGACCGTAGCCCCACTGGCTGGAGAATAGGTATAGGTGCCGGAAATCAGAACCATGGCATCGTCCATTTGGCCACTCAATGCGAGGCGTCCACTCTCCAAATTCGAATTCAAGGTAGTGCGAAAACGGCCATCCACATCAAACTCGGTAGTGAATCGAGCACTCGCACCATCCCATTCGAGCCCGGTCCCTTCTGCCCCGCTAGAAACCGTGCCCTGGAAAATAGCCATATAGAAATTCACTGGTGCCGCACCAATCAAATCTGCTTGTAGCATTCCAGTCCAGTCACCGCCGAGATCTTCTTGGGTGAAAATCAAACTGCCACCGGTGCCACCTCCGCTTCCGGCATCGCCGCCCGTACTGCCGGGGCTTAACGCAGTTCGTGAACAGGAGCATAAAAGTACAACCGCCAGCAGCGCGGCGAGTCGGGTAAAGCTGGAAAGAAAGGAATGCTTCATGGCCAAAAAAAGCGCCGGTTCATCCTTTAGGGATCAACCGGCGCCTCAAGGAGACTCTAGGATAACCGAAATCCTAGATTCCAGGGGACAGAGACTAGCGCGTCAACTCTACGCGGCCAATACCTAGCTCGGAGTCAACTCCGGGGCCAGAGATTAGTGTGCCGGTATCGTTGATAAGCAAGAAGTCGAAGGCCAAGGTGGAACCATCATCGCTAGTGATCACTACGTTGTTGATACGCCCAACGGCGTCGTCGATAAGATCCAACGAACCTGCACCAGAGGAGTAGCTGTGTACGATTCGCCCACTATCAGGGTGTATTACTTCTGCCGCAACCACGATGCCAGTACGATCAAACTCAATGCTTGCGATTCTAAAACGATCGCGGTTGTTCGAACCTTGTCCCTGCCATACGCCTTCGGCAAGACCAATGGTGAAATGACCAGCCCCGGTACTGCGGCGCAATTCGAAGGTCCCTTCAAAGAGGGTGCCATCGACGTGAGTGGTGCGCACCATTCCGTTGATCTTGTCCAATGCAACGTTCATGGTTCCCTCTAAAGACATATCCCCTGCGCCTACCGAAGACGTGATTGCCAAGTCCATGAAGCCTTGCGTGTTAAAATTAAGGAGAGTGATCGCATTGGATGCGTTCCAATCGCCGCCACCGCCTTCTGCGCTAGATGTAAGCACTCCGTTTGCAACGCGAATGTAAATGTTGCGTTTGATCAGAGCGCGGTTGTTAGGAATCAACTCGCCGGTCCAGTCTCCATTGAGGTCTCCCATGGAGAATTGAAGGCCAGCGCCGCTGCCATCCGTGCCAGAGCCGGAATCCGTACCAGAGCCGGAATCGGTACCAGCGCTGCCGCCAGTCGATGTGAGACCGCCTCCTCCACAGGAAGCGAGGGCGCCAACAAACAATGCGAGGGCGAGGCGGGAAAGAGAGGTTGAAACGTTTTGAAACATAATTCGGTTGAGCTAGGGTCTCCGAGGAAAACGGTAAGTCGTGTGGCTGTAATGGCTTGTGTTCGTGAGGCACAGGCCGCCAACATCCAACTTTACCCCGAAAATGAGGTGCTGTAGGGAAAATTGCAGATTCCTGCTAAAGCCCTTACTTAACGACTTGGCGTGAACGCCGCCTCGACTAGCTCACAAAAGCAATGCCCAAAGAAGAGATGGGCCTCTTGAATGCGCGGCGTATCGGTACTGGGAGCACAAAAGCAAACATCGCAGAGGTCCACTAACGCACCATTCTTGGCTCCAGTGACTCCAATTATCTTGGCACCACGAGCGCGGGCTGCCTCCACCGCAAGCAGGATGTTCTTACTATTACCGCTGGTGGAAATCGCTAAGAATACATCGCCGGGCTTCACATGAGCCCGAATCTGACGCTCAAAGACTTCTTCAGGCGGGTAATCGTTAACCAAAGCAGTGTAGGTGCTCGAGTTCACCGTGAGCGCATGTACATTCAGCGGCTCGCGCTCCTCCAGGTAGCGCCCTACCAATTCAGCGGCCCAATGCTGAGCATCAGCGGCACTGCCTCCGTTGCCTGCTAGAAAAACGCCCCCTCCATTCTTTAGACAGTGGATGGCGAGTTCTGCGGCTGCTACCGTCACCGCGACAAAAGTATCATCCAGGGCCGCAAAAGTACTTTGGGCTTGGGCAAGGCGTTGGCGCAAAAGGGCGTCGGGCGACGTCGGCATGAAAGGTAGTGTACTTCCTCGTCGGAGCTTCCCCGAAAAGCACCGGAGGGTCATCATGGTGCGGTGAGCCTTCGCGCCACCTCCCTCACGGTCGCTTTTGGACCGAAACCGCAAACGCCGGTCCTGCAGGATCTTGACTTCGAACTCGAGCCCGGGCGCTTCGATGTATTGGTGGGCGCAAACGGTGTCGGCAAAAGTACCTTGCTGCGCGCTTTGGCAGGCCTTCAGGCGCTACGGCATGGGCAAGTCATGCTCGAGGGGCGGGCGCTAAAAGAAATCCCACTTCCCGAGCGCGCCCAGGCGATTGGTTTTTTACCTCAAGAAGTACAACCGGCTTTTGCCTACACGGTGAAGCAAGCGGTTGGGCTTGGTGCGCGGGTTGCCGGGCATGGGCATTGGTTCGATACCCATTCAAAACCCGAAGCGGAGCGTGCGGTTCAACAGGCCCTGGAATTGGTCGACGCCCTGGAATTAGGCGACCGTCGGTTAAGTGAACTGTCTGGAGGCGAACGTCGTCGCGTTCTAATCGCAAGCGTACTGGCACAGGAACCGCAGTACTTACTGTTGGATGAGCCGGCCGCCATGTTGGACTTACATCATCAGGCGGAACTATTCCGCATGCTCGCGCGTTTGGCAGAAAACGGACTCTCGGTTGCTTGCGTGACGCATGACTGGAATCTCGCAGTGGGGTTTGCAGACCGCTTAACCGTACTGAAAGATGGCCAAGTGCTGGCAAGCGGCACGCCCAAAGACTTGATGGTGCCAGAAATCCTGCAACAAGTTTACGGCGATTCCTTTGCTCTGTTACAGCATGCAGATGGACGTCCTGTGGTGGTGCCGCGATGACACGTCGTCCGAAGCTACTATTGCTGCTGCTTGGAATGTTCTCCTTAGGATGCGCTTTCCTTGCTCCGTTGTTTGGCGCAGAACCGATTGATATGGGGGTGGCCTTGCGTGAATGGTTCCGTTTCGATTCCAGCGATTGGTCGATGGACGCCCGCATCTTAGATTTGCGCTTGCCCCGCGTCTTGCTTGCTTGGCTGTCTGGCGGCGCGCTAGCCATTGCTGGCGCAACCATGCAAACCCTACTGCGCAATGGCCTTGCCACTCCCTATACCTTAGGCGTCTCTACCGCAGGAACCTTTGGCGCATTCCTTTGCCTAGCATTTCCGTCTTTTGCTGGTTGGCTCTTCCTGCCGCGCTTTGTTGCACTCGCCTTTGCGCTACTCGCAACAGGCCTCGTCTTAGTCGTAGCCCGACGCAGCCCTCGCAGCGACGGCCTAATCCTGGCCGGAGTCACTCTGAACTTTTTGTTTGGTGCTGCACTCATGTTGGTGCGCTATCTCGCCGACCCATACCGCTTAGCCGTCCTTGACCGTTGGCTCATGGGTTCGCTCGACGTTGTGGGATTCCAAACTCCCCTAAGCCTCATTCCCTGGCTGGCCGTTGGCCTTTTCCTTCTGCTTCGCCTAACGCCAGCACTCGACCAACTCGCCTTCGACGTCGAACTCGCAGCCTCTCGAGGGTATGACCCCAAACGAGTTCAACGCAATGGATTACTCGCAGCCAGTTTGCTTGCAGCTGCGGTGGTGGCTCATACCGGCCCGATTGGCTTCATTGGACTACTTGTTCCCCACGCCTTACGCCGTTTCACCGGCATGCGCCACGGCCTCATGCTCCCCGCATGTTGGTTACTTGGCTCTGGCTTCTTGGTTCTCGCCGATCTTTGTGCGCGCTCACTTGAGCTATTCGGACGCCATAGCGACCTCCCAGTCGGGATTCTCACATCCCTCGTCGGTGGACCGTTTTTCCTTTTGCTCCTAATCCGGGAACGAAACTAGGCCAAGTTTGAGGGGCCGAAATCAGGGTTTCCCAAATAATAGTTTGAGGTACAATACGTGGCTCATGTCCGAGCCTGAACGCATTGAAATCCAACACGTCTTGGTTTCCTTTAAGGAGACTCAAGTGGCCGCCGACCGTACTAGAGAAGAAGCTGAAGCACTTGCCGCGCAACTTTTGGAGCGCGCAAAAGGTGGCGAAGACTTTACCGCTATGGTGCGCGAGTTTTCCGACGACCCTGTGCACGAAGAGGATCCTTCTCCTGGTGTTTACAAAATGATTAACACTGGCGTCGACGGCGCCGATTTCGGGCAGGTGATTTCCGAACTCAATGGGCGTGCCGCCGAGAAAGAAGCCGCACTCACCAAGTTAATTGAGGAAGGTGATTTGTCGGTTGATGATGCGCAAGTGCAAATGCAGGACTTCGTCGAAGAACTACAGGCGGAGGCTGCCAAGCGCCAAGGCGATACTCCACACCCACGCGCCGCAATGGTTGCCGGATTTGGCGACATTGGATTCGCACTTGGTGCGGGCGAAGTTGGCCTTGCTGTCTTTGATGAAGAAAAGTCGCCATTCGGCTGGCACATCATCAAGCGCCTTGCCTAAGCGCTAGCCCGCAGACTTTATTCTGCAGCTACGGATTTCACTGGCGGAGATTTCTCTTCACCGGTGAAAGAGTAGCAGGAACTCTTGCGGTTGAGGACATCCTTGGCGCAACCAGGGCGTTGATATCCTTCCACCAAGTTCTCCAAGATGCCGTACACCGCCGGCAGCGCGCCCTTATCTAAAGCTGATTCTAACTGAGCAAGCATACGCGTGACGGTTGCGCTATCCGCTCCGCATTCGTTTGCCTTGAATATCTTGGCGTGGCTGGTTGCTTCACTGCAACTTGGATCCACTAACAACTCCTCCACCAGTTTCTCACCTGGACGCAATCCGGTGAATTCAATCTTCACTTCGCGGCCCGTGCCTCGGGTAGCCAATTCAATCATGCGGTTAGCCAAATCCAAAACGCGGACTGGCTCGCCCATATCTAAAAGATAGACTTCGCCGGAACTGCCCATAGCAGAGGCTTGAACCACCAATTGAGCCGCTTCTGGAATGGTCATGAAGAACCGCATGACGTCTGGATTGGTCACCGTGACGGGTCCGCCCGAAGCAATCTGTCGGCGAAACAGCGGCACCACAGAGCCTGCGCTATCTAATACGTTGCCAAAACGAACAATCGTGAAGCGGGTAGCCGGCTTTGGCTCGACTTGACCTACCAGCGCCTTCTTTGCCTCTTTATCCACCAGCAAAACTGCGAGCTCCGCCAAGCGCTTACTCGCCCCCATGACGTTGCATGGGCGTACCGCTTTATCCGTAGACACAAAAAGGAAGGAACTCACGCCGGCCCGAACTGCAGCGCGCGCAGCAAAGAAAGTGCCCAGCGCATTATTGCGCACGCCCTCAATTGGGTTTTGCTCAACCAAAGGTACATGCTTATACGCTGCTGCATGGTAAACCGATTCCACCTCGAAGCGCTTGAAAGTATTTTCCAGCCGATTCTCATCCAAGACAGATCCAAGAACCGCGGCCACCTTCACGTCAGGATACAACTCATGGAGCTGCATCTCGATTTGATAAAGCGCGTACTCGTGGATTTCAAATAAAACCAACTGCGATGGGCCAAGCGCCGCAACCTGACGACAGAGTTCGCTTCCAATCGAGCCGCCAGCGCCGGTCACCATCACCGAATGCCCAGGGACGACTTCGCGCAGCAGGTTGTCATCGGGCAGAACTGCACTGCGGCCGAGTAAATCTTTGACCGGCACTTCTGCAAGATCAGCAACGCTTTGCCCCCCACGGACGAGATCAAGAAAGTTTGGCACTTCCAAAATACTCAAGCCGGCACGCTCCATGATGTTAATCATTTGGCGTCGGTGAATTGCATCGGAAGCGGGTGCTGCAAGCAAGGCTTTCTCGATGCCATGCTTCTCCACCAACTTGGCGATGCGGGCCGGCGGATAGACATCGAGCTCGCCCATGCGAATCCCCCACTTCGAGGGTTCGTCATCCAGAAATGCGACCGGCCGCATTTCGTGATTGTAGGCAAGTGCTTGTGCCAACTGAAGGCCGGCAGACCCAGCGCCGTAAATCAAAACGGGCTCGACCTTTTTCCCGTCGCGCGTGAGGTGCCGGGCAATCCGTTGCAGTGTTTCACGACTGGCCACGATGAGGGTGGTGGCAATGAAGGGCTCCAACAACAACACCGAGCGCGGAACACCCTGAAGGCGCATCACGAACACGGCGGTTCCAAAACCGATGGTCGAAATCGCAACGCCTTGTAAGGTTTGCACTACGAGCTGTTGGTTAGGCAGCCGCAGCATCGACTTGTACAGCCCAACCAAGGTGAAGGCGGGAATCCGTACCGCTGTCATGGCCAAAACCATCCACGGATAGTTACCCCAATAATCAGGGGCAAAGGTGGTCCGGCGTACTGCCAACGCAATCCACAAAGCCAAGGCCGAAATCACAACGTCCATCAGGACGAGCAATAGGCGCTTTTGGCGACGGGAAAGGTTAGTGATGAACATGGGGGGAATTCTGAGACTCCCGGCGCGACGGCAACCTCATGGAGCGCCGATATTGTAACAAAGGTTGAAAAAAACCATGGTGCTATGATGCGCCATAAACCTTTTGCCTATTGGTGTTTTCTACGATGATGCTTTCCGACGTGGGCCGCCATCGTTTCCTTCAACCCGATTCGAAAATTTACCCGGGAAGGCCCCGGCTCAATGCGGAGTTCTATTTCCGCGCGCCCTCTCAACGGCTTTCAGGCCCACCCACAAAAGCAGGAATAGCAAGACGAGGCCAATAAGTAGTAAGAGCCGGGCAGAATCGCCTACCTCTCCGAATAGCCAAGCCGCCCAGAGCATCAGTGCCATGAGGCCATATTCAGCGAGCGCCGTTTTTCGGTGGCCCCAGCCCGCATGAGCCAGGCGTTGATATGCGTGTGTTCGATGCGCCTCCCAAACCCGATCCCCTTTGATCATCCGCCGAAGAAGGGTTGCGGTCGCATCGACCCAAAATGGAGAAAACAAGATAAGGGGCTGCCACAAGTCCAAAGACTTGTGGTCGATGCCGAGGAAGGTCACCAATGCAACCAGGTAGCCCAATGGGGCGGCGGCAACATCGCCCATGAAAATTTTTGCTGGGGGGAAATTCCACCACAAAAAGCCCGCGCCACTGCTTGCAATAACACAACAAAGCAACGCCAGGGAGGCGTCGCCATTGATCCATGCCAAAGCAGCGCAACCGCCAAAACCAAACACCGTCATACCACCTGCGAAACCATCCATTCCATCCATGAAATTGAACAAGTTGGTGAACCAAACCGTAACCATGAGCGCAAATGGAATCGCAAACCAACCTAGGCCAGCGGGTTGCCCCAAAATCCCGGGAAGCGGAATCGCGATTTCATAAGCGCCGCCAAGCACCAGGCTGCAAGCCGCGCCAAGGTGTACCGCGAGACGAATGCTCGAACGAATCGGCCGCCGATCATCCAAAAATGAAATCCCTGCAACCAACACAAAGCCAATCAGGGACGCCGCGTTCGGGAACAGTGAAGTGCCCTGAAATCTCTGCCAAGCCTCAAGCAGAAGCAAACTAACGACGATGGCCAAGCCCCCTCCACTTGGCGTAGTCTTCTCATGCAGGGAGCGATGATTGGGCTCAGCGACTGTTCCGAGCGAATGCCCCGCCCCCATCAACCAACGCGTGCCAGCGCAGGTGAAAAGAAAAATCCCAAGGCTTAGGGGAATCATCGGCTCTGGATAAACCGTTAAGAGGGTGGCGACGGGGGGTCGCTATGGCTGAGGATACCAAGCCGGGCGGTCCCTCTGCCTTTAAGCCCTAATCCTCCACAAAATTCTCGCCAAAAAGCCGCATGATGTGGTGGACGACCTCTGGCACCACATGCCGCCCATCTTCTGACCAAGCAACCTTTCTCGCCGAATTCATCACGATTTCATAACTTGGAAAGTAGTGTGCGTAATCATGAGAGGCGGTAAAATCTTCCGCAACCGCTCGTAAAACCGACTTGGAGTAGGCGTTCGCGACCACAATATCTCGATTTGTAAAAGTCGCCATGAGAGGAACTGGGCTTGTAGTGACAACGATTTGCAAATCTGAACGACCTACCTTTTTGAGCAGTGCCCCAATGGCTTCCATATTCTCCCTATTCTCAATAAAATTTGACACCTCGAAGGAATACCGTCCCGGGTGGAGACTTCGCATATGTGGCGAGGGAGCCATGTTGAGATGAATCCCAGCCTCGTTGTCGTACCACAACTCCACCAGACCTAAAGTAAAAACGATGACGCGGCATTTTGCTATCCGCCGAATCACTTCAGAAATCGTGGCGCGTCGCCTTAGAGTCCCTTCGTGACACACCCATTTCAAAGTGGGGTTTGTAGAAGGGTCGATCCAAGTTCCATCCTCGCCCTCCACCAAACTTGATTCCGGAAACTCCGCATCGGAATCTAGCGCCCATTCCAACTCATGCCTAATAGAGTGGGTGGAGTACTTGTTCATAAAACCTCGCCCAGTCACCCCAGGCAAAGCAAGCTCAAAGGAATCGAACTCCGCTGCCGCTGACAAGACGTTGAACTTTTTTCCCAACATAGCATTTTCAATCCCACGAGCGAAACATGAACCCATAGCAAAGAGGGCGTCCGTCCGGCTCATTCGGAATCCAGGGTCGGCGAATGTCGGTGTATAAAGGCGCTGGTTGATTCTCTGAATGGCGAATGCTTGCGAGCTAGCATGGACATCTATGCCAGGTTTGTACCACCTGGACCCTGGGTTTTTAACAAGGTTATTCACCGCGTCCGAGTCGCTAAACGTGTATGTGCTCATGATTTCATTTCGATGATTTTCGGTTATTTCCACACCCAGCCGTGTTTGCGGAAGTATTTCCAGGCGGAAACGCCAAACATGCGAATATGGGCCAAGCCCTTGTGCGATGCGCCACCTCCGTAATGCTCAATGACAACGCGCGGTTCATAGGCCAAGGCATGGTTCTTCCGAACCATGCGACTCAGGTCATTGTCTTCAAAATAGAGAAAATACCTTGGGTCAAAGCCGCCAGCCTGCTGGAGGGCACGCGTTCTGCAAAAAAGGAAACAACCGCTTAATACCAGAAGCCCTTTACTGGCCTTGTCGGTTCCCATGCCTGCAATAGTGTAGCGGCCCATTCTTTGCTGAAATCGCTTTTGCAACCAACTTGGCGCAAATCCGCGGAGGAACAAATCCAACATGTTTGGATCTCGTTTGCAAAGGTGCTGCTTGTCTCCGGCCCCTGCGCGAACCCTTGGAGCAAGCATGCCCACTTCGGGATTTAATTGCATGTACCGAACTGCCTGGATAAGAGAATCTTCATCCATAACAGCGTCGGGGTTGAGCACGAGGTAGTAACGATTTCTGCTCCGCAGAATCCCCAGGTTGTGCCCCCTTCCGTAACCGAGATTTCTTTGTACTGGATGGATTTCCACAGGACCAACTCCCTCTCTGTCCCAGGTCTCGTCCAAAACCTGATTGAGCTGGGCTGACCACCCCTTTCCGGGTCCATTATCAACCAGCAGCAAATCCACGGACCCAAGGGATCCGTCCTGCAATGCGGCCTTAGCCGCCCTGCAGGCTGCCGCCAAAGTCTTACGCAAGTAATCTAGGTTAGGATCGTAGGTTACGACCGAAATGCTTAAACCAATTTCTGGGCGGGGAAAAGTCATCCTATCTTTAGAAATCGGCTTCATAAGCTGCGATGACTCTATCCGGCGAGCCATCTAATTCAACGCGGCCATCCTTTAACCACAAGACTCTGTTCGCTATCCGACGAACGACACTCATTGAATGAGAAACCGTTACTACGATTGGGGTTCTCTCAATCAAGTCTTCCATCCGGGTGATTGCCTTTTCGCGGAATCCTTGGTCGCCTCCACCAAAAACTTCATCTAACAATAAAATCTCCGGCTGGATGGAAGTAATAGATGTAAATGCCAGACGCATTCCCATGCCCCTGGAGTAATACTTAAGTGGAGTTTCGCGGAACTTTTCAAGCTCAGCGAATTTGAAAATGGCATCGGCCTTGGAGCGCATTTCCTCTCTGGTAATCCCAAACAAGGCCCCGGCCTGTTCCACGTTCTCTTCGCCGGTAAGTTCGGGTTGAAACCCCAAGCCAACCTGGAACAGGGGAACCAAGAAACCACTCACCAGAATTTCACCCTGACTCGGTTGGTAAATACCTGCAATCATTCGCAGCAAGCTGCTTTTCCCTGCACCGTTCCGGCCAATAACTCCAATCCTGTCTCCTGGCTTGAATTCAAGGCAAATGTCTTTTAGCGCCGGAAACACTTCCTTTGAGTGCGACTCAACAGCTCCGCGACCAAGTAAGTTTAAAAGCGCTGACTTCAAATTCGGCCTACGGTTCCGATAGACGCGGAAGTTCAATCCCGCGCCGTCTAACCGAACTCCTACCTTACAGTCGGAAGACGATTTCATCTTTATAACGGGAAAGGACAAACATTCCGAGGAGTGCTGAGACTGCTGCAATGCCTACCGCAAAAAAGATGGTTTCTGGCGGAGGAAACTCTGCAAGCGTTATGGGACTATCAAACATCTGCAATAAATAATACGCCGGGTTGAGCCGAAAATATGGAAGCAAGGACTCTGGAATGGCTGTAAACGGAAGGATTACGGGAGTTAAGTAGAACCAGGCTCGAAGCACAACAGTAATTAAATGTTCCGCGTCACGGAAATAGACCACAAGGACGCTTGTGGCTGCAGCCAAGCCGAAGCCAAAGCCGAATAGGCAAAGCACCGATAGCGGCAAAATCATGAGCGCTGTACTTGGAACAAAGCCAACAAACCAAATGACTATCGCTAGAGCCGCCATCGACAGAACATATTCTGTAATGGCAAACAAGGACTGACGCATGGGAAACACCCAAATGGGAATGGGTACCTGTAGTATCAAACGCTCTCCAATGATTAAGGAGCGACTACCCATGCCAATGCAGGACGCAAGACATTGCCAGGGCAAAAGGCATGCAAAAAGGTGAAGTGCAAATCCTCTTGGACCCGCATCGCGAGAAAATAAAAATGAAAACGCCAAGGTCATGACCCCGAGCATTAGCATCGGATTGAGAAGCGACCACAAGAAACCTAAAACAGAACGACGATATTTCAGAGTCAAGTCTTGACGCAGAAAATTTCGAACCATGACCGTAGATGACCTATCCACGGTAGCTTTCCGTTTTGCTTCGGGTTATCAGTAAAAACACGAGCTATTGGCTGTTCAGTTGTTTGCGAAACGCGTTTCGAATGGATTGCCCAAGCCGAACTTCGCTCCGCTTCCACAGATTGTCCATGTCCTTGCGACATTCCTCAAGCCTTATCGAAAGCTCTTGAATCCTGACATCCTTTTGCTTGGCCTGCTCCTGAATTTTTGACAAGGCACCAAGCGCTGCCAGGGCTGCGTCTTTCTCTTCCATGGCTGCGCGCGTCTCTTGAACGCGATCTTGATATGCATTCTCTCGAAAATCAAGTGCAACATATAAATCAGACGCTTCTGCCATTAGCTCAAGGAAAGATGAAGCCGGTATCGGCGGCACCACGAGCTCTGTCGATAAAGATGCCTCTCCCGCTGCGCATAAGCTCAAATGTTCAAATGCTTTTTCTCCACCCGGCCACCATCCGGTAAATTCTGGGTTCGCCTCTTGGTGATGAGCAAGGCTTGCATCTACTGTGGCTGCCATTGCGGTACAATCTAACTCAATATTGGATTGCTCCATGAAGCGAGCGCAGCGCTTTGCCTCATGCATCGGGTCTCGCAAGATGTTTTCGTAAGACAATACAAGGGGGCAAAATTCTTGCAGGCCTGCACATGCAGCCGCTAAGTACTCTTGCCATAGGTAACCCGCTAACCCTGGTGAAATTTTATTTCGAGATGCTAATGACGACGCAACATCCCCCGGATGGCGCAAACAAAGAAACGAACGCGGGGCTCTTGGCAATAAGGGAAGCCAAAACGAAAGAAGTAGGCTAGTGCGTGGATCTTTCCATCCCCAACATGGCGAAGATTTTGAAAGATGAACTAGCAAGTCTTTCGCCCGGGTTCTTAAATCATCCCATTCTGAATCCGAAAAATCTGGTGCCCCCCCCTGGGGAGGATTACGCCAAGTTCCGCCTAACCTTTCCAAAAGTTCTTCGTTAATTTTGCGAAGCCCATAGTGCTCCCAAAAGCCGTGAGGATTATCTGAGTTTGGGCCAGCCAACTCCTCGCTGGGGCCAAAGCAAATTCCCCCGGCCTCAAGCATCTGCGAAACCAAGGAGGTGCCGCTTCGATGCATGCCAACCACCGGAACGGCCACGGAAGACTCGAAATCCATCGCCCTATGTTATCAGGTGAGAAGGTTGCAACGGTCGCGATAGGATGCAATGCGAGATGACCCGGCATCCAAATCCTGAATGCGCTCAGTCAGGAGATTATTCGCGATTTGGTACAGCTCCAAGTCTAAAGTGTTGCGGGCTACGACATCGGCAAAAAGCTCGGTCCCGCAAGCCTTCTCGGCATCATTTATCCGATCCTGGAGGGAGGCCTTGCGCCCTGAGGTAACATTTTGTGGAGTTGTTGCGAGGTTTAATCCAGGAAAGAACGGGCTAAGTCGAACCTCAGCCAAAGCAAGGCTTTCCTCGAGGCGGTCAACCACACCACAAATGGTTGAGCTTCGCAGACGCCCGCGAGCCAATTCCGCATCGATTTCTCGACTGCCTGCACGAGGATTGCATGTCAATATTGATGCGTGATAATCACACAACAAGTTCGATTGACCCTGATCAAGTCTCCACCGCACATAATCCGGGAAGCTCGATTTTTTTGCGTTGACACTCCCTGGAGAACTACTCCTTTGTTTCCTCTCATAGCGATAAATTGAGTGCATGCGGTCCAAAGGGTGGCGCACAAATAATGCCGGCAGCAAATTCAATTCGGGCACTTCCGGAAGCGGAAAACGCAAATGGTGGCTTGATAACGCTTCCACATGTGAGTTCGCCGTCAGGTAAGCCGCGATTTCATTTGGCAAATGGGAATAACGAGGGCGATTGCCGTCAAACTCGGCAAATTTTCGTTTGAACTCTCTCTTAAGGGCGAAATCGAAGGTCGTTCCGCCATTTTTGAAAATGTGAAAATGCACCAATACACTTCGCTTTGATGCTTTTTTTCGTTTTAAGCCTAACACGGTTCGTTCTCCAACTTACCTTTCTCCCTAACGTAGGGAAAATCCTCATTCAAAATTTCAATCGCACGCTTGCGTGAATAATAATTTCCCACGAAGGCTTGCCCCTGCTCCGCCAGGCTACTTCTCGCCGAGGCGTTCTGTAAAAGGGCAAGAATGCGAGATGCGATTTCATTTGCCGTATCTCCCACCACCAAGGGGCGGCCAGTTTCAGGGATTCCCTCGGCACCAATACTTGTAGTCACTACTGGCAATCCGTTCGCCATTGCTTCAACAACCTTTCCTTTTACCCCAGCACCAAAGCGCAATGGGACCACGGCTATATCCGCCATCTTGTAAGCATCGGCCAAGGCTTCGTCACTAATGCGACCATGCAGCCTCGTTACGGAGGAAGCCAAGGTCTTGATTTCGCTTCCCGCGCCACCTCCAACCAAATGGACCTTTACATTTGGATGGCTCGCCAAGACCTTAGGGAGAATCTCCGCATGAAACCATTTCACCGCATCTTCGTTGGGAGGGTGTCCATAGCCTCCAACAAATAGAAGGTTGCATGCATTTAGCGAAATTGAATAGTCCGGCAATTCCTCGTAGAAGAAGATTGGAATATCGAGGATTCGTTTATGTGGAAAATCACGCTTCATCAACTCTGCCTCATAAGTGCTCGGTGTGTGGATGACATCGGATTCTTCGATTAGTTGATATTCGATCTTCTTCTGGCGCACAGCTTCCGGGGATCTTCCTACTTTGCCTAAGTTTTCCCAGGACCGCTGCTCGCGCAAATGATGCAAATCGACTACTTGAAAGACTATGCGTGCACTCGTGTAACTACGCAGTGGCTTCATGAATGGGGCAGCAACTTCCCATCTGCTCAAATATGCAAAATCAATGTCTTTACCGTGTTTTTTGAACCATGTGTCCATGTCCAGAAATTCAGGGCCGTGCAAAACCTCCACACCCGCCGCCTCCATGATGGCGGTGTATGGTTGTACCGGAAATAGGTTGGCTGGGTGAAAAATAACTCGGTACCCAAGATCAAGAAAAAGCTGAATGTACATCCATGTAAGACGCAATCCTGCCTCATTCTCCCATTGGGGAATTTGGTAGTCGGCAATAAAAACACAAGGGCGGTGAGTCCCCCTACATTGAGCACGATTCAATTCTTCAGGCCCAGCAGCCTGTTCAGCACGCAGTGTATCGCGCCATTTTTCTTCAAATTTAGCCTGGTTCTCCACCTGGTACTTTTTCAATCCTGTGCTTACGTCGGTTCCGTGCGAAATACCTTCGAGGTGGGTAACCACGGCCTTGGGCTCATAAACGGTGCGGTAGCCTGCGGCCCGGACCGCAAAAGCCAAGTCAGCATCTTCATAATAGGCTGGGGCAAAGCGTTCATCAAATCCGCCAAGTTCGTCCCATAGGCTTTTGGAAATTAGAACGCATGCTCCCGAACAAAAATCCGTATCTTTAAAAAATGTGAAGGAAGGATGATTCGGGTTTTGGCCGCGGCCATAATTCCATCCGCTGCCATCGCGAAAAATTATTCCACCCGCCTCCTGTAGTAACCCGTCTGCCCCGAGGAGCTTCGCCCCAACCAAGCCGATCTTGTGGTCCGACTCCAACCGCTCAACCATGGCTTCAAGCCAACCAGTGTGTACCAAGGTGTCATTATTCAACAATAAAATATGTTCGCCGCGGGCAAAAGTTGCTCCGCGATTACAGTTGAGTAAAAAGCGGAGGTTCCTCTCATTCCGGATGTACCGCACCCCGGAAGTTTTTTCATGTAGTCGCTTGGTTTCATCCTGTGAATTATCATCCAGAATGAGGACTTCGTAAGAAACCTTATCGCCGGTGTAACTGAGAATGGAGCGAAGGCATCCATAAGTGATTCTCCATTGGTCATAAACCGGTATCAAAATTGAAACGACAGGAGTCTCTGGCTGGGCAAAAGTGAGAAGCTCAGCCTCTTCAAAATTGAGTTTTGCCGCAACCGTTCCATCTGGATGCCGTTGACTCTCCGCTAGCCGCCAACTGCGGTAAGCGTAATGCAAAATTGGCCCAGAAATCCTCCCCAGCGTCTTTCGATAAAAAGCCAACCTTGCCGTGCCGGGTGGCAAAACTTGCCGCTTCACCTTTTGCATCACCAGAATCACACGCGCAACCAATCCCACGCCCTGTTCTTTTAGGGTTTGGTTGAATTGGAGGGCACGACGAAATCCTCTCTTGATGAGGGCAGACATAGGCTAAAGATTGGGGCCGAGATGGATGGGAGGGAGGGAACTCGCAGCCCGGCAGTCCATTCTCTCATTTCCCTGCAAAGATACCAAGAATCGATAGCTTCGATTCCAAAACGATTGGGGGGGAGGGCTTGACCGCCTCCCTGCGACTGGAAAATGGTGACGGGCTCCTTTGAGGAAAGCCTAAGTGGCAATCTCTGACCGCCTACTAAAATTGGCCTTCGTTTCGCGACCTTTCACGCCAAGCAAAAGAACGGGGAGCACGAACATGGCACAATGCAGCCTTAATCGCTGTTCGAGCTTCGGGAGCTGGCAACCAATGCGTGAAACCGCGTGGCGAAAGGAGACAACAGAGCTTATTCTATCTCTTCTGATGTCCAGCAGCCCTGACTTGCCGCGCCTCAATCGTTTTGTTCAAGGTTTGTGGCTTTGCGCTGGTGGTGGAGGCGTCGGTGCATTAATTGGCGCTTTAGAGGGCCGATGGATCGCACACCGGGGGTTTATTCCCTTGGCCCCTTTCGACCACAGCTTGATTTCGATTTGCATCCACTACATCGCTCTATTCGCCACCGCGGGACTCCTCCTTGGCTGGGCCCACTATTGGCGACACCCTTCCAAAGTTTTGTGCGCGCTCACCTTTTTGGGCGCCGCATGGGTTCTCCCTTATCAATCCTCTGCAATCTGGGTGACGGTTGGGGGGCTTGCCTTTTGTGCCGTAGGCTGTGCCCTTTTCTTGCGTAGCTCCCCAAGATTGCGCAGACTTTATTATTCGTTAGGTGCTTTTCTTTTCTTAGCCTTATTAGCAGGTTTCCCCGACCCAGAACCCAAGGACAAGAATCGCGGGTCGCCTGATTCCCCGAACATCGTCCTTGTTGTCATCGATACCCTCCGCGCTGACGCACTTTCTTCCTACCGCGAGAGTCCGCGCACAAAGGACGTTTCGCCCGTCATCGATTCCATCGTTAAGCAAGGGGTTCGTTTTGGCAATGCCTACGCGCAAGCTCCGTGGACGCGGCCGTCTACCGCATCTTTATTCACTGGGCTATACCCAGCAAGCCACGGCATTGTGACTCCTTTCGATCCTTTGAATGATGCGCTCCCAACGATGGCGTCCATGCTCAAGGAGCGCGGTTATCAAACGATTGGGTTCTCAGCGAATCCTCAGATTTCTGCGGCCTTTGGTTTCCACAATGGCTTCGACCGTTTTTGGAGCTCCACCGCTAGGTTGAAAGATCGGTCGGCGGGAATTCGCCTACTCAGGAAATGGGGCATTGGCAAAGTGGAGAAGCAACCAGCAAGAGGCGTGCTTCATTCCACAGCGGACGACGTCAACCGCGCGGTCGGAACTTGGCTTGCAGAAAAGCCTGCCGCTGCGCCAGCTTTTCTTTACATACATTATTTAGATCCACACGATCCCTACACCGCGCCGCAAGACTTGCTTGGTGAACCACCTCTGACCGAGGTAGAGGAAGCTCCGCTGTATGCCAGCCAAGAATTGCCGCCCTATCCGCTTATGGGTTCCTCGCTACCAGGGCTCAACCCCCTAGAGCTGCGTGAATTGCAGCGGCGCTATGACACAGAAATTCGTTTTGTGGATGATCGTCTGGGAAAAATGTTGGAAAGCTTGCGCGTCGCCGGAATTTTGAGAGATCAAGATTACCTCATCATCACCTCCGATCATGGAGAAGAGTTTTATGACCATCAGCAATGGCAGCATGGACGCTCCTTGTTTGAGGAAATGATTCACGTCCCTCTGATTGTTATTGGCCCAAAAATTCCCGCGGAAAGCGTTGTTCAACATCCAGTGGAGCTGGTCGATGTTTTGCCAACCGTTGCCGCTTGGACTGGCGCACCCCCGCGTTTCGCTCAGCATGGTGAAAACCTGTTTGGTAAAAAAAAGAAGGTTGGAGCTTTCTCTCATCGCCCGCGTCAGCAGCACCCTATTTGGTCCCTGCGTGTTGCGAATCAAAAAGTAATCTGGATTCAGAGCGGCGATGAAATGGTCAAGCTCGCTTTCGACCTGACTACGGACCCCCACGAGGCTCATCCACTTGACGCAGAAGGAGGAGAATCCTTCTTTGGCCTACATGAACGCTTGGAAGAATTAATAAACTCGTCCTCGGAGTATCGCCGGGCTGGCTCTGGCTCCATGGAACTAGACCCTAACGCTGCTCAAAATTTAGAGCAGCTCGGCTATATTGACGGCGCGGAAGAAAATTAGGCTGCTTATGAAGTTTCAGAGTCCTGCCTATTGGTGGCAATGATTCCTTTTCCCATGTTAGCATTAGAATGTCTAATTGCGTCATCATGGTTAACTCGTGGACGGAAAAGGATGCCAAAACTTTACTTGGGAAGCCTTCACCGCGACTAAATTTGACTCACCAGTTTTCCACCCAGCGTGGTAGAACGGCGGCGGAAGTAAATCTTCTTTGCGCTAAGGCTTTCGACCGCGCGCGCATGCCTTCAAGGCCATCCCGCTCTGCATAGGCTTTACGAATTACAGCGGCAAGACGCGCGGGGTCGTTCTGCGGAGCGTGATAACCAATGCGCTCTTTCTTAACCATCTGTGCAAGCTCGCTTTCCGCTTCAATCACCAGAAGTATGGGAGCCCCCACGCCAAGATAGGTCATGGTTTTACTTGGATAGGCGTAGCGGAAGATGTCTGGGTTTAAGGTAATCAATCCGAGGTCCGCAGTTTTGATGACGTGCACTGCATTTTCAATCGGTTGGTAGCCATGAAAGAAAATGCTCTGGTTTAAATGTTGACCAGCTAGTTCTTCCAAAGAAAGGCGGCCGGCACCATCACCGAGAAGATCAAAACGTATGGCTGGGATGTCATCCAGCAGCGCCATGGCCTCGATGATGGTTTCCAAGCCCTGAAACCGGCCGAGGTTTCCAGCGAAAAGAATACGGAAACTGCCTTCTGGTTTTTCGAGGCCGTCTGGCATAGAGCCTTCGCCGTCGAAGGATTCCAGTTGGAAGTTGTTAAGGATTTCCACGTTATCGGTTGAGAGTCCGCGGGCAGCTATGGCATCGCGCATGTCGCTGGAAAGGACGATGACACGTTCTGCCCTTGCGCAGTTATTGCAGTCAATGCGAGCTAATAAATTTGTGAGAAACCCCTTCTTTGCCATTCCTGAAGTGATGGCAATCTCCGGGTAGATATCCATCATGTGGTAGAAAAACTTACCACCACGAAAGTGCGCGGACTTACGTGCGGCGGCAGCAACCAACACCGGGGGCATCGTCGATGCCATTACCGTGTCATACCGATTCTTCTTGCGGCGGAAAAGAATATGCGCAGTGATCGCGCACATGAACAACAACATGTTGAGCCCACGCATGACAAAGTTGCGCTTAGATTCGGGTAGGAGCCGAATGCGGCGTACCCGAAACCCATCGAGATCTTGGCGCCGTGGCATTTTGCGCTCGGCGGTTGCTTTGGTGTACGACGGTTGCGCCGAGAGCACGGTGACATCGTGGCCGTCGGCAGCAAGTTGTGCTCCAATCGACCGCAACATGGATGCATACGGCGGGGAATCCGGCCAGAACCAGCGATGGATCAGGAGGATTTTCAAAGCAAGCTCTGCCTAGGAGTCGCGGGTGAAGCCAGTTGGCATAGCCAGATTAGACCAGGCCCGATGCTGACGCGCCGTTCCAAGAATCAAGTTCAGCACACGCTGGGAAGTATTGGTGACTTGATAATCAACCGGGACCTCCGGAACCTGCCCGTTAGCGTATTGCTTGATCGTTGCAGCAACCGCTTCGCATACGTTTTCGGCATCCAGTCCGCACACTGTGATGGTGCCAGTGTCCATCGCTTCTGGCCGCTCAATTGCCTGACGCAAAGTCACCGCCGGAAACTTCATCATCGCCGACTCTTCCGAGATGGTTCCGCTATCCGAAAGAGCGCACATGCAGTCTTGCTGGAGGCGGTTGTAGTCGAAGTATCCAAAGGGCTTAAGGAAGCAGATGTCCCCCTTCGGTTTTCCGCGACCAAGTTCGTTCAAGCGCTTTTGCGTGCGCGGATGGGTAGATACCAAAACTGGAACCTGGTACTCCTCGGCGAGGGCTTCCAGAGTATCGATCAACATGCCAAGCCGCTCTGGATGGTCCACATTTTCTTCACGGTGTGCGCTGACAATGAAGTATTTGCCTTTCTCCAACTGATGGTCTTCCAATATGGTTGAGGCGTTAATCCCTTCGCGATATGTATTAAAAACTTCGCGTAACGGGGATCCAGTCACGTAAATCCGACGCGACTCACAACCTTCCTGCAGCAAGTGACGCCGCGCATGCTCGGTATATGCCAAATTGAAATCCGCCAAATGGTCAATCAGTTTGCGGTTAGTTTCTTCCGGCACGTTTGGATCGAAGCAACGGTTCCCGGCTTCCATGTGATAAACCGGAATCCGCATACGCTTGGCCATGATGGCGGCAATGGAACTGTTGGTGTCGCCGAGAACAAGAAAAGCGTCGGGCTGCTCTTTCAGTAGTACTTTCTCTATCTCAATCAGGATGTTGCCAAGTACCGCGCCGAGAGAGCTGACATCCACTCCAAGGAAGTGGTCCGGCTTACGCACCTTTAGTTCTTCAAAGAACAGCTCGTTAAGTTCGTAATCCCAGTTCTGTCCGGTGTGCACCAAAACGTGGTCGGTGTGTTCATCAAGAGCCGAAAGCACACGCGACAAACGAATAATCTCGGGCCGCGTGCCAAGACAGGTCATCACTTTTAACTGCTTCATCAAACGTTCTCCCAAACCGTGTCCGGCGCTTGCGGATTAAAAACTTCGTGCGACCAAAACATGGTCAGTAAATCAGATTCGCCAACATTGGTGATTTCATGAGTGTGCAAAGTTGGCATATCGATGAATTGATGATGCTCTCCACTTACACGAAACTCCTCAATCTTGTCGTCGAATAGGCGACGGATGCGGATGACCGCCTCGCCCGATACCACCAAAAATCTTTCGACCTTATGGTAGTGGTAGTGATTGCCGCGCGTAATTCCTGGACGCGTGGTAGACAAGAAGGTCTGGCCACCATTGTCTTCGCGCACGGCTTCGAATAGCCAACCGCGATCGTCCGAATGGAGCTGGATGTCTACCGGAAAGCCTTGAGGGTAAAGCGCGGCGCGATAAGTATTAAACAAGCGCAGGTCCAAACGGTCGCGCAAATCGGGAATGGTATGCGCGGTGCGGTAGGACTCATGGAACGACTGCAGCTTCTTCAAAAGCACGGATGTCTTCATCTTTACCCCCGCCGGCCGCACCGTTTGCACAGGAACTCCACTGCGGTCGCTTAGGTGTTGCAGCGCCAAAGCCGCGACATCTGAGGCGTGGAGCAATTCCAAATCCCCGTCGACATGGATCTCTGGCTTTTCGTCCTGTGCAATTTGGGAGCAGAAAGTGTGCACCACGGAATTGTAAAACGGACGACCATGTTCGCCGAATACATGTGGCAAAATCATGTTGGTGAAGCGTCCGCCCTGCGAGCTTGCCCATTCTGCAATTACATCGGCAGCGTCACGCTTCGAGGCGCCATAGCGGCTATCTCCAAAACTATGGGTCGAGTTGGCGTACAGAATGTGTGGTTTGGTTTTTGATTCACGGCAAGCAGCAACCAAGTCTTTGGCAAGGTTTACATTTGCCGCGTAGACCTCTTCCTCTTCACCGCGATTCATTCCCGCGAGATGCACGATGGCATCACATTGCTGGACAAAGTTCTGCCGTATCTTGGCGTCCGCAAATTCGGCGCGACCGGCAAGGATCACCTCCACGCCTTCTTCTTGTAAGTACGCACAGCGCGCATGCCAACCAATCAGGCCGTAGGCGCCAGTGATTCCGATCCTCAACGAAGCGCTCAAACTTACAACCCCGCCTCTTTCAAATCGCGGCGGATTTCCGGCAGAGTCATAAGCAATTGCTCGACAGCCGAAACATCTAACCGGTCCGTGTTATGCGAGGTGTAATCCTCTACATCCACATCTTTGGTATCGCCTTCCGTGAAAAACTTTCCGTAGTTCAGGTCGCGGCCATCCATCGATACGCGTAGGTAATCACCCATGTCTTCTGAACGTCGCAGTTCCTCCGCGCTTGCAAGAGCCTCATAAAGCTTTTCTCCATGCCGGATGCCAATCACGTTGACTTCATTGTCGGCCTTAAAGAGATTCTTCATGGCACTTACTAAATCGCCTATCGTGCAGGCCGGAGCCTTGCGCACAAATAGGTCGCCTTGCTGTGCATGAGTGAAAGCAAACTCCACCAGATCTACTGCTTGGGCTAGCGGCATAAGAAAGCGCGTCATGGATGGTTCGGTCAGCGTCAATGCCTTGCCTTCCCGAATCTGCTTCGAGAACAAGGGAATCACCGATCCACGCGAATACATGACATTGCCATAGCGCACGCAAGAAACTCGGGTTTCTGATTTCGATAACCCACGCGCAGCAGCCATCGCAACTTTCTCCATCAACGCCTTGGTCATTCCCATTGCATTCACTGGATAGACCGCTTTATCAGTGGATAAACAAACCACACTCTCCACTTCTGCGGAAACTGCGGCGTCAATCACATGCCGACTGCCTTCCACATTGGTGCGCACCGCCTCCATCGGGAAAAACTCACACGATGGCACCTGCTTTAGAGCAGCAGCATGAAAAACCATATTGACGTTTTTCATGACTCGCTGCACCGAGCCGGCATCACGGACGTCGCCAATGTAATACTTCAGGCGTTCATCTCCGTAATGGTTGCGCATGGCATCCTGCTTCGCCTCATCGCGACTGAAAATTCGAATCTCGCCTACGCCACGGCGCAACAGGCTGTCCACCATTGCTGTGCCAAAGGAGCCGGTCCCTCCGGTGATGAGGATGGTTTTGTTTTGCAGCATGAGTCAAGGGCGCTACTTCGCCCAGCGCTATAGGTTAACGGAGCCGCTTTGATTCCACGGCCTTACTTCCTTGCCAAGAACACCTAAAATCACTCTTGTGAGGCGACCTTCCCTACGCAAACTTGCCGTCCCCGCCTTGCTTGGCGCCGGGATTGTGGCAACGCTGGGCCGAGAGGTGGTTTTTGCACTTGGCCTTGGCAGTGGCTCTGACCTCGAAGTTTTCCGCCTCGCCTTTGGCGCACCCAACATGATGGGCCAATCCTTGGCTCCCACCTTTGTTGGCGTGATGCTCCCACTCCTAGCTCATGCCGCGCAACAAGGACCAGATCAAGCGGCGAGAATGCGCCAGCGGATCCTGCGTTTCAACGTTCTCGGCGTAGCCTTGCTCTGCGTACTTGGGATCCTGACTGCTGGCCCCCTTAGCCGAATCTTAGCGCCGGGCTACCAAGGCGACGCGTTGCAGCAGGTCGTTGATCAACTGCGGATTTTATGGTTATTCTTCGGATTGACCGGCTTGTCGTTTTCCGCACGTACTTTTCTAAATCAACGTGATGTTTTCTGGCCCGGCGCATCCACCAGCCTGGCGGTTTCTCTCTGCTTTGTGGTATCCGGTTTGGGTGTCGCCTATGGCGTATTGCCCAAAGGAGCGGCCTCCCTTTCTTGGGCCGCAGTCGCGGGCGGCGGCATTGTGTTACTACTACAAATCCAGGCCAAACCCTATCGCCGCTCCGACTTTATTCGGCCCAAGCCAACCAAGGAAGTTCAAGTCCCTCTTTTATGGCCGATGCTCGGCGCCCTATGCGCCACGGTTTCGGCATCGGCACCACGCTTCCTGGATCGCGCCTATGCCAGCTCGATGCCTTCAGGCTCAGTAGCGGCACTCGAATATAGCTACAACGTATTAGCGGCACCTGGAATCCTTCTTGGCACTTCCTTTGTCATGGTGGTTTTCCCTGCCTTCGCCCGCGGCGTTGCCTCTGGATTGCCGCGCCTCGCTGCCAAAAAGGTCTTGCCCGCCTTTTGCTGGACCACGGGCGGAGCTTTGGCCATCAGCCTTTTGGTGCATGCATACGCAGATCCACTGGTGGCCCTCTTCTACCAACGAGGGGCCTTCGACCAATCCGCTGCCGCCGCCACTGCCGACATCCTTCGCTGGCAATGCCTTGGCATGATGCCAATGGTCGCTGGCATGATCATTGCCCAAGGCTTTCTTGGCCTGCGCATGATCCGTTTTCTCCTGCTTCTCAGTTTCGTGCGCATCGCACTGCGCTGGGTTGCTCTCGAGTGGTTTATTCCACGTATGGGCCTAGAGGGCTTGGGGTTGGCTTACACTTTCACCGAGGCCATCGCACTCCTTGCAGCAGTCCTCCTTTTTCTACGACGCCTCCCGCCTGATTCCTCCGCGTCCACAGTTTCCAATCCAGCATGAGTTCGCCTCCAGAATCCAACTACCGACCCGTGGTGATTCTCGGTGCTGGCCGCTCGGGCACCAACATGTTGCGCGATGTGTTGTGCAGCTTGCCAAACTACGGCACCTGGCCCTGCGATGAAATCAACTACATCTGGCGTCATGGCAATAAGCAGTGTGCGGTGGACGAATTCTCAGCTGACCTCGCGCGACCAGACGTGCAACGTTTTGTGCAACGCGCCTTTCGGGCCTGCGCAGCGCGAGAGTCTTGCACCCATGTTGTAGAGAAAACATGTGCGAATACTCTGCGTGTGGAATTTGTTGCAGCCACGCTTCCTGAAAATGCCCGATTCCTTCACATTGTCCGTGATGGCCAAGATGTCATGGCAAGCGCTGGGCGACGGTGGAAGGCGGAATTGGACATTCCGTATTTGCTGAAGAAAACGCGGTTTGTGCCATTCTTCGATTTGCCTTATTACGCTTTTCGTTATTTGGGCGCACGCATGCATCGCCTCTTTGACCGCGAAGGCAAGGTTTCCTTTTGGGGTCCTCGCTATATCGGCATGGAAAAAGATTTGCAAAGCAAAAGCCTAATGGAGGTTTGTGCCTTGCAATGGAAACGTTGCGTGGAACGGTCCATGGAAGGCTTGACCACCTTAGACCCGGACCGGGTTTTACATTTACGCTATGAGGACTTCGTCGAGAATCCGGTAAAGCAGCTTGAACGCATCGCATCCTTTTTAGGCGAAGGTTGGACGCACGATCTTATTCGTGAAGCAGTAACCGGTGTTTCCAAAGGCAGTGTTGGCAAAGGAAGGCGCAAGGCCGATGCCGAACGCCAAGCCATCGTCGAGCGCGATGTTCAGCCCTTAATGGATGAGCTCAACGCTGACCCTCGGTTTTCAGAATAGGCCCAACAAAGTATGAAACCGATAAGCAAGAATCCAACTCCTGCTGATATCGGTTCTCTTAATGGAGTGCGTAGATTGCAGCTAATCAACAGTAAGCCTACCACTGGAGCTGCAGCGGCTTGCGCGGCCGTACGTAACAAAAGTGGTGTTTCTGCGGGCCTCTTGGATAACCGCAGTGAAGCGATTAGTAATTTCGGCACCTGCCAGAGCGCCGAGAAAACAATCGTGCAAAAACTAATCAACGCCAAGGGCCCTCCGCGAGCCAAAATATCGATGTAAGTATTGTGCGCACTCTTGGCAACCACACCAGCTTCAGGGTCCGCAATGCTTGGTGGCAACAAACGAAGGCCGGTCCATGGATGACGTTCGACTAAACCCCAATAGCTTTCCATAACCTCGGCACGGGGGCCAAACATTCCACGTAAGGTGGTTTCTCCATAACTTGCAAAGGTATCGTGCAATTTATGTAAGAGTAATAGGTTGCCATCGGCCAAAAGCAAACAAAGAAAAACCAAGCTCGCTGATCCTGTAGACAAATAAAGCAAGCCACGAAATCCGCCGCACCACCAGGCGATAAAGGGAGACGCTAGCAAATACATGAGCGCTGGATCACGGGCGCCTGTAAGCAATGGAACCATGGCCGCTCCAAAAAGAAAAAACCACGCGCCCTTCCTTTGCTGCTGCAAAGCTTTTGTTCCAGCGACAAACAAACTTACCAAGGTCAAGCTCACCGGAACATAGTTGTAAAGCTGATAAGTGCCTGGTAAATATGCGTTCTGGGTCATGCGCCCAGGGAATCCTCCGCTGGCAATAACCTCGATGAGAAATAATCCACACAGCCACAAAAGTGCGAGGCCGGTTCCGCAGCAAAGGCCAGAAAGCAAACTTTCAAGCCGACCTTGGCTTTGTGCAACCACGGCCACATAAACCACTAAGAGCACCGGCGCAATCCACTGCACCGCATAAAGCAAGGCTTGATAATCGAGTTGTGCACCAAGCACTCCCAAAAAAAGGACCCACGCACAAAATACGGTAACCCCAATTTTTGGAATCAAATCAAGTCGGACTCGCTTGACCATCGCCGGCAGGTCTGGAAGCAGAAAAAAGATTGCAACCAGAAAGCCGATTGGAATGCCAAGACCCACCGGCGCATCTTCGGGTTCTGCGTATAAGCCAAACGACCCATATATCTGGAAGAAAATGGGGAGAGGGACCAAAATCCCAAACCACCAATCGCGCCCTCTTCCAACGGTTAACTTCCCTTCAACCATGCCGTTGGATTGTATCAATCACCCCTACCGTACATCCGAAGCTATGCAACAATAGCCCCGTGACTCCCGTTCAGACTTGTTGCAAGAGAGGCCTCGACATCGTGATCGCCTTTGCTGGGCTGATTTTCGCTGGATGGTTGATTTTGCTTGCCGCAATCTGCGCACGGATTAGCTCTGGAGGCAGCGGCTTTTTTCGCCAAGAAAGGATAGGCCGACATGGCAAAACCTTCCGCATTGCCAAGCTGCGAACGATGAAGTTTGTGAACGGAAGGCAAACCACGGCCACCGCAGCAGACGACCCACGGATTACCCGCGTCGGCGTAATCTTGCGTAAAACCAAAATCGATGAATTGCCTCAATTATGGAATGTGCTCGTTGGAGACATGAGCCTTGTTGGCCCGCGACCTGATGTGCCGGGATACGCAGATCAGCTGGTTGGGAAGGACCGCGACATCCTCCAATTGCGGCCTGGCATCACCGGCCTCGCATCCTTGGTTTTTCATGATGAAGAGGCCTTATTAGCCAGCGTGGATAATCCAGAAAAGTTCAATTCAGATGTAATTTTTCCCGCAAAGGTCCGATTGAACCTACGATACTTAGAAGAGTTCACATTGAGACGCGATTTCGTGTACATTCTTGCCACTTTCGCGCCATGCCTTCGCGCCCGTGTCGCGCCAGCCTTCACCGCCCCTTAAGCCATTCTTGGAACGCATCTACCTCTCTCCGCCGCACATGGGTGCAGCCGAGCGCGAGCTATTGCTTGATGCCTTCGACTCCAATTGGATTGCCCCCCTTGGCGAACACGTCGATGCCTTCGAGGCCGAGTGTTCGGCTTACTTAGGCGCAAAGGATGCTGCGGCATTATCCAGTGGAACCGCCGCGATTCACCTTGCTTTCGTGCTACTCGGAATTGGTCAAGGCGATCGCGTTTACGCACCGTCCTTTACCTTTACCGCAAGCGTAAATCCTATCCTTTATGTTGGCGCCACTCCGGTACTGATTGACTCTGAAGCAGACACTTGGGGCATGGACCCGGAGCTGGTCGCAGAAGAGTTGGAAAAAGATGCGCGTGAAGGAACCCTTCCAAAAGCTGTCATGGTCGTGCACATATACGGCCAGGCCTCCAAGCTAGAGGAAATTGCATTGCTTTGTGCCAAATACGGCGTCACCTTAATTGAAGATGCCGCAGAAGCTCTCGGAACACTCCACGCTGGAAAGCATGTTGGCACCACTGGCCGGATTGGCCTGTTTTCCTTCAACGGCAATAAAATCATCACCACTTCGGGTGGTGGGCTTCTCGTTTCCGACGATGTAAAACTCGTGGCAAAAGCTCGCCATCTTGCCAGCCAAGCGCGAATGCCTGGGGCAGGATATGAGCACGATGCACTCGGCTACAACTACCGTCTTTCGAATCTGCTTGCTGCTGTTGGGCGCGGCCAATTGCAGAACATCGAATCACGTGTGGCAGCACGTCGCGCAAATTTCGAAGACTACCAGGCCCGTTTAGGCCAAGTCCCAGGCCTTTCCTTTTTGGAGGAGCCTAAGGGTGACCGTGGAACCCGTTGGTTAAGCGTGGTCCGCATAGACCCTGAGGTGTTTGGTGCAAAGCCGGCAGAAATTCAAGCCGGCCTCGAAAGGCATAACATTGAGAGTCGCCCGCTGTGGATGCCAATGCACATGCAATCGATATTCCGTGATGCACGCATGGTGGGCGGAAGTGTCTGTGAAGAGTTATTCCGCACCGGACTATGTTTGCCTAGTGGATCGGCGCTTAAACCTGAAGATCGAGAACGAGTTGCTAGTGCCGTAGTGGCGCACGCTGCTCCAAGCATCGGTTCCAAGTAATCGGGCCATCGCAGGCCAAGCCTTTATCGTAATTTGGGCGAGAAAAAAGCGCCCAAGACTGGCGCGGGCGCCCCCAGTCCAGCATTTCAAAACCATATCCGCACTCCTTCGCTAATTGAGCAATCGTTTCAATTCGAAATTTTACGCACCCCGGATATATCCAGCCCTCCCCATCAAAATCCTTGTCATCGACAAGAAAGGTCCCCAACAAAGCGCCGTCCTCTCTAAGATGATCCTTTGCTTGCAGAAGCCAATTGCGAAACAAGTCTAAACCGCAATGGCTAAAAATTGATTGGGCAAACGCAAAGTTTGCCATTAACGGCTCATCGAATTCTTTGAGGTCAGCACGAAAAGACAGTTGTGGTTTTTTCAGACGGATTTGATCCTCGCCTATCTCGTTTAGGATTCCGTCCTTCACTAGCCATTCATTTGGCTCAACCCCAACATAATTTCCTTCATTCAAATATGGAATGAGAAGGCGCCCTATGCGGAGCGAGCCGCAGCCAATATCAATCACCCTTTGATCTTGGCGCAAGCCCAGGCAAGTGAGCAAATTGAAAACCATGGCCGAAACCAAATCATAATCCACTGGCGGACCAACATAAGCACGGTAGTGTTCGTCGCCGGGCTTTAAATCGGTCCCCAGGCCGGTCGTCGTTGGTTTTTTGCGGAAAAAGCTCACCCTTAGATTCTAACCCCATGCCAATGAGGAGTGAAATACTTGTCCGCCTAACCCAAATCTTCGTGCCTAACGATATCGCCCTCTTCCATATAGATGATGTCTTCCGCAATATTGGTAGCGTAGTCAGCAATCCGTTCGACCAACCGAACCACGTTGCCCCACCGCATGAGCGCGGGAACCACTTCTGGCTCTTGACCCATTTGCGTTTCGATTTGGCCGAGAATCTCGCGGTTAAAATCATCGACAATATCATCCATGGCCAAAACCGACCGCGCGCGGGCTTCATCCCGACTCACTAATGCCTGAATCGTTTCACGGACCATGGTGCGGGTTTGCTGCGCCATGGTGTCGAAATTGAGCGGAGGGCTGGTGGGCGCGAGCTTCTCTAAATCGATTGTTCGCTTGGCAATGCTAGATGCAATATCCGCGATACGCTCCAAGTCATTGTTAATCTTAATTGCAGCAATGAGGAACCGAAGATCGCCGGCAACTGGGGCATGTAAGGCGAGAATCTTTAAGGCCTCTTCTTCCAGCTGCACCTCCATTTCGTCGATGGCGGCATCCCCTTGCACCACGGCAAGAGCAGCTTCGGCGTCGCGTGAAAGAATACTATCGATGGCGCGGCCAAAGGCATCTTCGCAACGATTACTGATGAGAACTAGACGCTCAGCAAGGGAGCTAAGGTCGCGCATGAAGTGTTTAGTCATGATGATTATCCGAAGCGTCCGGTGATGTAGTCTTCAGTCTCAGGATGTTGTGGACACTCAAACACATCTTGAGTAGCACCAAATTCGACCAAGGTGCCTAAGTACATATAAGCCGTAAAATCGCTCACCCGCGCGGCTTGTTGCATGTTGTGGGTGACAATGACGATGGTGTAACTTTCGCGAAGCTCCAGCATCAGATCTTCAATTGCTGAAGTAGAGCGTGGGTCCAATGCGGAACACGGCTCATCCATCAATAAGACTTCTGGCCCAACGGCAATGGCGCGGGCGATGCAAAGTCTCTGCTGCTGTCCGCCAGATAGCCCAAGTGCTGATTTGTTGAGGCGATCCTTCACCTCATTCCACAGGCCAGCTTTTTGCAATGCCCATTCCACTATGCCTGACATCTCAGATTTGGATGTCTTCAGGTGCAGGCGTACGCCAAAGGCAACATTTTCAAAAATGGTTTTGGGAAACGGGTTTGGTTTCTGAAACACGATACCAACCTGTTGCCGTAGCTCCACCACATCGACATTGGGGCTAAGGACATCTTTGTTGTGAATCTCAAGGAGGCCTGTTGCCCGCGCGTCAGGAATCGTATCGTTCATGCGGTTGATCCAGCGCAACAAAGTACTCTTGCCACAGCCACTCGGCCCGATAAAAGAGGTGATCCGATGTCTAGGCATTTCCAGATTGATGCCATTGAGAGCTTGAAAGTCTCCATACCAAGCATCGAAATCCTTTAGCCGAATCGCTGTTTCTAAAGCGGGTTCCGGATGATTTAGCACTGCGGCTTCGCGTGAAGGAGGTGTCATGAGGAGGGTCATGGTAGCGACGTTCAGGAAAGAGGCTTACTGTACTTATGGCGCAAGAAAACAGCCACCGCATTAAACAGCAGTAATGCGGTAAGCAGCACGATGATGCCACTTGCTGCAAGGTCGTGGAATTCCCTTTGCGGACGCCCTGCCCAATTGTAAATCTGCAGTGGCATGGCGGTGAAATCGTCCATCAAGTTGCTTGGAGCGCGGGTAATGAAAACAATGCCTGCAATCATCAGCAACGGAGCGGCTTCCCCAATCGCACGACTCATGGCAATAATGGCACCAGTCAAAATTCCAGGCAGTGCTGCTGGCAATGTAATCCGACGTACAGTTTGCCACGCCGTCGCACCTAGGCCCAGGGATGCGTCGCGCAAAGAGGATGGAACCGCACGCAAGGCTTCTTGAGTAGAGATAATGATGATGGGAAGAATCACCAACATTAGAGTGAGGGCGCCGGCAAGTAATCCGCGACCGAAGGGCAAACGAAAGTACCACCAATTGCGATCCTTAATACGCCCAGGTACATCCCAACTGCGCAAGGATCGCTTCGACAAGGCCAGGTCTTCAGGCCAGTCTGCGTCATCGCCCACAAGATTGAGTTCTAGCTCGTTGCCATCGGAATCTAAGACCATCATTCCCTGAACTGGAACCGCCTCCGGTTGCGCGGAATCGGTCACTGGAACTTCGAGGATAAAGTCGCCCTCGTTATAAAATTGATCTACAAAAGTCACGCCGACTTCAGCTGCTGGGTCTCCCTCATTTCCGAACACGCCGAACATGGAAACGAAAACCGTGAGACCTAATATTCCAAAAACCACCGACGGCACGCCAGAAAGGTTGGTGATGTTCAGTTGAATAAAGGCATGCACCTTGCGTAGGACCTTGCTCTTTGGCTGAAACTCTTCGAGCACAATCGCCGCACCGATTCCAAGCGGGAGCGCAATCGCCATGGTTAAAACCATCAACCAAATCGAACCCATCAGCGCTGGATACATGCCTGCAATTGCCGGATCTGGATCCGGTGGAGCACCAAGAAACTGCGTGTTCAGGGTGCCAACACCCTCAACCAAAATCGCGATGATTAATACCACCAAAATAGAGGCGGATAGCCCTGCTACCCCCCGACAAATACCGCGGAAAATACGGTCTTTACGGTGACGTTGAGCCAAGGGGCGCTGGCGCAATTTCATTAACGCCTTGTCCCTAAGCAAAGCCGGTTTTTCGAGCTGTTTCAATCGTAAACCTCACGATACCGACGGCGAAGCCATGCACCGAACAAAGTAAAGCAAAGCGTGAGCACAAACAGCATCGCCGCCACTGCATACATGGAGTAGTACTCCACTCCATAATTGGAGACATCGCCCAATGCCATTTGCACCATAAAGCCGGTCATGGTTTGGATCTCATCGCGAACATCTGCAGTAACCTTTGGCGTACTGCCTGCGGCCAGGGCCACAATCATGGTTTCGCCAATTGCCCGGGCGGCCGCGAGAATTACTGCGGATGTAATTCCTGAAAGAGCCGCTGGGAAAACGACTTTAAACGAAGTATCGAAACGCGTCGCACCAAGGCCGGATGCGGCGTCGCGCAAAGATTGGGGAACTGCCCGGAGTGCATCCTCTGATAAGGACGTAATGATGGGCAGAATCAGGACGCCGACCGCGATACCTGCAGCTAGCGCGTTAAAAGATCCAAAGCTATCGCTGAAAACTTTTAGTGCTGGCGTCAGCAAGGTAAGCGCAAAGAAACCATAAACCACAGTGGGTATGCCAGCCAGAATTTCCAAAGCTGGCTTCAAAATGGAACGTACTTTGGGGTGCGCATATTCACTCAAGTAAACCGCAGTGATGAGTCCCAAAGGAACTGCGACCAACAAGGCCACGCCGGCCACCAAAAAAGTGCCGCAAACCAAGGACCAAATCCCAAAGTGCTTCTCCGAACCAAGCAGAGGGTTCCATTGCGTCGTCCCGAAGAACTCGCCCAAACTAACTTCGTCTTTCGCGAAAAAGTTTATGGTTTCCGCACCGAGCACCCAAAGAATAGCAAGGGTTATGAATACCGAAAACAGAGTTGCCCCATTGAGCATCCCCATGATGCCGCGCTCTTTCCAACGACGCACGCGACGCGCCGAGGCCCCTTTTAGGGAGCCTCGGCTAAGTGGTCCGGGGCTTTCAGGCCCGGAGGGAAGGTTATTTTGTGTCAAGTAGATTTGCCTCAGCGTAGGCATTATCGAGGGTCAACTCGCGTTTCTTATACACCAAGCCATCAGCTTGGAGCTCTGAAACCACGAACACCGTACCCGAACGACGCTTCTTCAAGAAGACTTTCGCTTGCGCCGCAATCTTATCGCTAGTCGGCACGTACTGCACCTGAGTTGCGAACTTACCCGCGTTCTTTAAGTAAAACTCAGCGAACTTGCGCATTGCTGGACGCCGGAGGCTCTTTACGTTGACGTAGATGAACAATGGACGGCTGAGCGGTGCGTAGGCTCCAGAAACAACGTTATCTGGAGTTGGCATCACAGCCTTGCCTGTCGCGGGGTTCACAATGGCGGCAGCGCGCAACTTATCCTTGTTCTCGAAGTAGTAGGAAGCGCCAAAGTAACCGATGGCGTATTTGTCTCCAGAAACCCCGGTAACCAACACGTTGTCATCTTCACTCACCGACATGTCGGGGCGCAGACTTCCTTTTTTGCCCGCCACGACCTCTTTAAAATAATCAAAGGTGCCGGAATCAGTGCCTGGAGAGTACACCTTAATGGTTTCATTCGGCCATTCCGGGTTGAGATCACTCCATTTGCGAGCGCTGCCGTCTTCCAGGTAAATCGCCTTCAGATCTTCAACCGTGAGCTGCTCAACCCAAGTGTTATTGGGATTGAGTACCACGGAAAGGCCGTCAAGTGCTACTGGGAGTTCTACAAACTGAACTTTGTTCTCCACTGCCTGCTTAAACTCTTTGCCTTTGATCGGACGCGACGCATCTGAGATGTCAGTCTCGCCAATCGCAAATCGCTTAAAGCCCCCGCCGGTCCCCGACACCGCTACGGTGATGTTGACGTTTGGGTACTCCTTGCGAAAAGCGGCGGCGGCAGCTTCGGTGATTGGATAAACGGTACTGGAACCGTCGATCACAATATTACCCCGCAAGGCGGTTGCCTGAGCGTGGGCGGTTGGCGCTAGGGCCGTGGCCAGGGCAACCGTGGTAACGGCTGCTAAAAGTGGCTTGAAGAGGTTCTTCATGACGGCAATTATGAGCACCAAATGTGAAGGCCCGGTGAAGGCGCGGTTAAACCCAGCACCCTTTAGGGGCTCTAACCCTAACTAGCTCCAGCTAAGGGTTCCGACGGGGTAGACGGTAGCTCCACCAGGAACTCGGTGCCCATACCGGGGGTACTCTGCACACTAATCCGTCCACCCATATGGCGGAGTAAATTTCGTACCAAAGCCAGGCCCAATCCGGTGCCTCCGCTGGCTCGAGAATGCGCGACGTCGCCACGGAAAAATCTCTCAAAGATTCGGGGTAAAACTTCGGGGTCGATGCCTGGGCCTGTATCGCAAATTCGAATGCGAGTAATGCCGCGATCTTCAGCCTCAAGATTTACCGTGACCCCACCTTCGTGCGTGTAAACCACCGCATTGAGGACTAGGTTTTGCAAAACGGTGCGAAAGGCGAAAGCGTCCGCCAAAATCTCAACGGGGTTCTGCGGCAGGAAAATATCCAAACCTAAACCCTTCTCCTCGGCACGAATCTTGAGTGGATCAATGATTTCGCCCATACAAAAGCCTAAGTCCAAGACTTCCGGTGAAGGTTTCCAGTCTGGCGATTCGGCGCGGGTTAATGCAAGTAAGTCATCGACCAAATTGGACAAGCTTATGGCGTTTCGGCGCGCACGATCAAGCAGGTCGGCGTGTTTTTCTTGCGGAACATCCTCTAGTAAATCTAACAGTCCGACCAATGCAGAGATCGGTGTCTTCAGCTCATGGCTCGCGTTCGCAACAAAGTCTCGACGCTTGCGGTCCACGGCTTCATCGGCGCGCAAGTCCTGTACCACCAGAAGGCGGCGCTGAGGCCCTGCCGGAGCCAGAGTGACCTCCATCATGGCAAGTCCTTCCTCCCCACCTTCTTCCTCAAACATCCGACGCCGGGTTTCCGTGGCCTCGGTTTCCTCAACCATTTGAATCAGCCCATTGTGTTGGGTGTATTGCCTCAGACGCGGCCTTTGCTTTGACTTTTTCCGAGCATCAGCACCCAATAAGTGCTCGGCTGCAGGGTTTGCGTAAAGCACCTCGTTTTGGGTTCCTAATAGGATTACACCTTCCGCGAGATGTTCCAGGCTGCGACGCATAGCCTCGCGTTTATGAGTAAGCTTCTCGGTTTCGGCAGAAGCGCTGCTGCGTAACCATCGTTCACGCAATAACAAGGCTAGCAGCAGAATGGTGCTAGCAAGAAAAATCCAAGCGCTTTGGCTGTCCATAGTTTTATGCTTCCGTGCGATCTGAAAAACGATAGCCCACACCACGCACGGTTTCGATCCACGCGCCCCGCTCGGCAAGTTTGCGCCGCACGGATTTCACATGCGTATCGATATTGCGTTCGGTCACAATCACGCCTGCTCCCATGGTGCTGTCCAGCAATTCCCCACGTCGGAAAACGCGGCCAGGACTGCCGGCTAGGGTTTGCAGTAACTTGAATTCGGATGGAGTGAGTTGGACTGGGGCGTCATCGCCAATGCGCACTTCAAAACGAACCGGATCGATAACTAAATCCCCCACGGCAATCATTGATTCGGTCACAGTGGAATCATCCTGTGATACGCGACGCAGCAAATTGCGCACACGTGCTGCAAGCTCACGCGGCCGGGCAGGCTTCACAACATAATCGTCGGCACCAATTCCTAGCCCGAGCACGACATCGGACTCCTCGGCTTTCGCGGTCAACATTAAGATGGGAACCCGGCGAAAGGTGGATTCCGCACGCAATTGACGACAGACTTCAATACCATCGAGCTTTGGCAACATAATATCTAGCACAATCAAATCCGGAGCATGACGCCTAGCCTTATCCAAGGCCTCTTGCCCATCCACTGCCAAAACCAAACGAAAGCCCTCCATTTCAAAGGTCAATCGGAGAATCTCCAGAAGATCTGGATCATCCTCCACCAGGAGTAGGGTTTTCTGCGTCATGTTGCCCATGGTCGCGCACAAGGGTGTTTCCCGCTTGAACGTTTTGTGAAGTTTATGCGAAGCGCCTTCCCACATTCCGTAATTGTTCTCATACTCTTAGTGTCATGCTCGCTTTCGACCCCGCGACCCTCCTCCCTTTGCTGCAGTGCCCCGTTAGCCGCAAGCCGCTCAAGCTAGTTGGCGAGGAATGTTTGGTGTCCACCGATGCCGAAACCCGCCTGCGCTTCCCAATTGTCGACGGCATCCCCGTGCTGCTCGAAGAGGAGGCGACTGCGCTTTCAGAAAAAGAGTGGAAAGCCCTGCTAGCGAAAGCCGGTGAGTGAAACCATCTTTAGTCAGATTCTCTCGGGAAAAATTCCCGTGGACTATCTATATGAAGATGAGCATGCGGTAGCCTTCCGCGATATTGCACCCCAGGCGCCGGTCCATCTCTTGGTCATTCCGCGCAAGCCCTTGAACAGTTTGCATGCTGCCTCTGCCGACGACACCAATTTACTTGGCCACCTCCTGCAAGTGTGCAAAGAGGTGGCCAAGCGTGCTGGCTTAGAGGCCGATGGTTATCGTGTTGTGACTAACGTTGGAACTGACGGCGGCCAAAGCGTGGAGCATCTCCACTTTCATGTCCTCGGCGGCCGCGCTCTTGCTTGGCCTCCCGGGTAGGACCGCTGCCCTCATGTGCCGCGCGACGCTTTTGCATCGCTTCGTGCATGGCTTTCTTTTCATGCTCGTCTAGCTGGCCGTCACCGTTGGCATCAAAATACTGCAACATGCGTGCACGGCGCTCTTCTTGCGACGGGCCCTGCTGGCCCTGCCTGCGTTCGCCTTGCTGTGCACTCTGACGTCGCTGTTGGCGTGGGCCCCGTTGGAATTCCCGATACCCGCGCTGATCTTGGGCGCTTCTTTGGCCCTCTCCGTTCTGTCGCTGGAATCTTCGATTCCCACGTTGGATCTGCGCATCGCGACTTCCGACTTCACCGCCGGCCTCGTGTCTTTGTTGCATTTTCGCGCGACGCGCTTGCATAACCTCGCCTGCCGTTTTGCGTTCCACTTGGCTTAACTGGCCATCACCGTCCGCGTCGAAATATTGGAGCATGCGCTTACGCATCTCTTCACGTGACGGTCGCTGGCGTTCCCCTTGCTGCGGGCGTTTGGTCTCCCGCGGCTGAGCGGTTTGGCCTTCGCGCGGAAACTGCCGCGTGTTTTCTTGCGCAAGAAGATTGCTGCTCGCATAGGCGCCGAGAAGAATGAGAATGGTAAGGAGTTTCGTTTTCATGGAATCTTTGCGGGTGTTGCCGCAACCATTCGAACCCTTGCCTCCGCCAATGGTTCTGCAAAACGCAATTTATTCGCTCGGAACTAAAAGGCCAATGCTTGCCGAAAGCCCATGTATGTACGGCAGACCGCATACAGGAGCTATTTCTCCTGCTGCAAAACAACCTGCCGAAGGAAGGTCTGGCCAAAGCTTATGCATCATTTCAATATCGTGATCGGCTCGCTGAAAGAGGTGCAGGCCCCGTGCAGTGCAATCAAAAATGAGAGCCCCGAGTACTTCGGGATCAAAAGAACCCGCAAGCTTAAGTGCAGATTCCATTTGTTCGTGAGCAAATTCACGGTCGCGGGATTGGAATTGCAGCATCTCGCCTTCTTCGACATGATCCGAAACGGCAATCGCTCCCGCATCTGGGTCCACTCCCATCAGGCCACGGATCAAGCTATCGCTTCCGGCCTCACCACTGGTGCTTTCCAGGGGCTGAATCCCAATGTGGGGAGCACGCATGAAACGGTTACGCTCCTTCTCGCCAATCGCTATGAGGACTTCGCTCAATTCACTATAGGCTGAACGCCCCCCTAACTCATAAACTACATTCCCCTCACTACGCGTAACTAAAAATGGCGGGCCAACCGGACGACAACCACGAGCGAGAACCGTTTCAAACCGATAGCCTCCATCTAAAACAAAACCGACGGCGCCACTTTGAACCAGCGTGTCGTCATGAAGTAGAATATTTTCGCCAGCACGGTCGGCGCCACTTGCGATTCCGCCTAGCATAGTTGGCAGGCTTGGCATTTTGCGCAGCGATTCGAAAAATGGCTCTAATGGAAAGGAAAATGGTTCCACCAACATTACGGCACTTGCACTTTCTGGAACCTCTGGCCATCCTCCAATGCGGCTTTCCTTGTCATCTAAACTCAAGCGATAAGTTTGTAATCGAGCACCTGGCAAGCGCGCGGCCCAAAGAGAAATGCCTGGGCCCGCTTGGTGTTCACGGCCGCCACCAATCACGCCCGACATGGAACTACCGGTAATGGCGTCGGGAGTTAAGTCGCGCTGAATAACATCTAACAACTTGCCTGCGCCTTCACGATGGTGAGGGCTAAAGAAGGCGAGAACAATATCAGGGCTGCCACCAACCTTTTCCTGGATCTCTGCAGTCGCCTCTTCGAAAGCAGCAACGCTGTCTCCACGTATTGAGACGGCATCGGCAACAACAGCTTTTCCAGACACTCCCATAAAATTCAGACTGACCTGTCTATTCCTTTATCGACCATTGCGCAGGATTCCTCAGTGCTTCTCGCGAACTTCGCCCGCTCTAAAGTGGAATTCTCTGCTGCAAAGACGACCTCTTGTGATGCACCATACCAAGGCCCGAGCGCGCTTCCACGTAACTTTGCCTCTAAGTTGTGACGAAAAATTTCTGCTGCAAGCTCTGCGTGATCAAAATCAAAACCAGCAGCGAATGCCGTTTGGCTCTGACCATGAATTGCCGTACGTGGAATCATGAGGTCCTCTTTCACGCATTTGGATCCGTAGCGTTGCGACCAGTCTTGATAGTCCCTGCGATAAGAATGTATAGATCCAATTAGGTTTTCGTCATCGTCAAGCCACATCGGAAAAGGGCCCACATGTAAAACGTGACCGGGCGTTAAGGCGGCCGAAGTTGCGCGGATATGAGCATCGGGCAGTTTTAAGAATTGCGCGTCAATCGAAAAGGATCTCCAGCAAAAGGGAGTTGCCGCATCAAGTGCAGGACAAGCCCTAGTTTGTGTTTCACAATTCCAAGTAGGAGCTTGGTGTTGCTGCAGATATTGCTCTGCGCGGGAAACCATCCACGCATGATTCGCCGCACATTCTTTCGCGCTTTCACCAAAGGCCATGATGCCATGATCTTTTAGCAAAAGCCCACGTAACCCCGTCGGTGCTGCAGCGCACGCCTGGGCTAACGGGAAACCAGAAGCGTAAAAGGGCAGCCACTCCACCGCATCAGCAAATAATTTTTGACAGAGATCTTGCGCCTGCTGTGGGCTTTCCGCACTAGCCATTACGGTTAGCACCGTGTCGGAATGAGAATGGTCCACAAATCGATAAGGAAGCCATGCGTGGACCAAGGATTCCACCGAAGGGGCGGGCGCAGTAGTGTCGATCTGTGCGGCGCGCAAAGAATCCAGCATTGCCAAATCAGAAAGATGCTTCCTCTCACGTAAAGCAAGAAGCGCGGACAAACTTAGGGCTGGGAAATCTTCGCGCGAAACGTGTGCCATGTCGCGACCAGAGCCTTTGATGTACATAACTTCCTTGCCGTCAAGAATGCATTTCACCGAAGTATTTCCGCCTCCTGCAAGGACAAGGTAAACGTCTGCGCCGAGAACACGCGTACTGGCTACGCAATCCGCAAGGAGTTGTTCTGCGCTCAATACTCTTTGGATCCCGTCGGCACGAAATCGCCAAAACCTGTATTGGCATCAAAGGATTCGGGTGCGTTTGGGTCGTCGAACTCAAGGATGTGATAGGTGGCATTTTCTAAACGGAATATGTCTTCCACCAATCCGTCTACCATTTCAAAAGTTACCGTGAGGCGGCCACGAATTTCAATCGTATTGTAGGTGTAGTCCATTCCATCTTCGTCGGCCAAAGTCACACGCATGATTTCGTTAATTTGCGGTGGCGCACCGAAACAACAACTAAACAAACTTCGTACCAAATGGAAACTACGAATGTGTTCAAAATCAATGTCCGGCATCATGAATCCGCGCATGATGAACTCCTTTCCATCTAAGGCAAGAATGTAGTCGGGAATCGGGTGCTCCTCGCGTTCATCTAACTCCCATCCTCCAAGGTCGTGCAGATCGATAACAAAAGGACCGCTTTCTGCCGCTAAGGACTTTTCCAGATTTGCACGACGCTCTTCCGGAGTCGTAGCTTGGGACCACATTTGCTGCCAGCCTTCGGGCGCTGGAGTCGTGGTGATACGGTCGCGCAAAGAAGAGGGCCTGGCCTCCGTACCAATTTGCTCATCCGGCACTTTGGTTTCTTGTATCTCTGCTGCCACTTCGATGCTAGGTAACTCTATTGCCGCTTGTTCGGCGACCTCCTCTTTGGTGCAAGCCGTGAATGCAGCGAGGCCAAGCGCAAGAAGGCTGGCCCGACAAAAAAACGAGGGACGAGGTAGATGCAAGTTAAACATTGGAGGACAAAATGTGTGCAGCTTCGGTGCGGTAGGCCGATAGCGCGGGGACAAGTCCGGCAAGCGCGCCTGCCAGGGTAACCGCAATCAACAATTGGAGCTCTGCCATTCCAAAACTAGAGCTCAGGTTAACACCAGTTTCCGTTTGAACTTTTCCGGATACTGCGTAAATCAAAACCGTCGCTAGTCCAAGGCCTGCCAATCCTCCAAGTAAGGCGAGGACTGCTGATTCGCAAGTAACCAAGCCAAGGATAGTGCGACGTCGTGCGCCAAGCGCACGCAGCACCGCAAACTCGCGTCGGCGGGATCCCATGGTGTTATAAATCGCAACCATCACGCCGATGAGCGCGACCACTACGATGAGTGCGGTGATCCAACGCAACACCAAATCACCGGCTCCCAGAATCGTGAATAAATTGCGAACTTCCACGCTTGGGTAAACCGCCATGGTGTCGAGACGATCATTAACAGAACGATAAATACGAGTGCGATAGAAACCCGCCTTAGTGCGCATCATGACTGCGCTTAGGCCACGTGGGTCTCGCGCACCACCTTCCTTCATGCCCTCAACTGGTCCGTGGCCGTCGAGAACATAGTAGGCCCCAATCGGAATCAAGATGGCTCGGTCGACTGGCGTTCCTGTTGCCGCAAGAATGCCAACTATTTCTGACTCTCCATCCTTATGCGATTCGGACGCGCCTTCCACGCCATGGGTTGGCTGAAAATGGTCACCCACCTTTAGGCCAGTGTGTTGGGCGACATCGGCGCCAAGTACTGCACGAAACAATTTGGGATCATGCTCTTCATGAATTTCTTCACCTTCATGCTCGTGTTCACGCTCCAGCGCTAACTCCGCTTTCAATGCAGCAAAGTCAGAGCGCGCATACTCAAAACCTGTGCCAGAAGTGAAGGTTAGATCTTCCGTTTCGTTGTGCGCAAGAAGCTTCACGTCGGTGAAGAAGTTACCGGTAATCCCCACGATCCGATGACCGCGATAACTATCCCCAACTGCCAATGGAACCGACCACAATACTCCCGGAGTATTAGCGATTTCCTGGTATGCCTCAAAGGGTAGGTTGCCCTGGCTTTGGCCCATGTGATACAGAGCATTGAGGGTCAGCTGCAAACTGGAGCCTTTTGCGCCAACCAACATGTCGCACATGGAGGCCGAGCGTTGGAACCCAGTTTCGCTGGCCTGACGGAGCGCTCCAACCGTGGCAAAAAGCCCGACTCCAAGTGAGACGGAAAGCCCAGTTAGCCAGGAAGCAAGGCGTCGGCGGCTTAGGTTACGCAGGACTAAGGAGTGGAATCTCAACGCAATTCCTCCACACGGACGGTGCGCTGGAAGGCGTCGGCCACTTCCGAATCATGGGTGGCGCAAACCACTGTAATGCTCTGCTCCTCTGCAGTCCGAAGCATCAAATCCAGAACCTGACGACCAGTTTTATGGTCTAGCGCTCCAGTCGGCTCGTCCGCTAACAACACTTTAGGCTTGTTAACGAGCGCTCGAGCGAATGCAACGCGCGCCTGCTGGCCCACAGAAAGCTGTCCTGGCAAATAGCGCATCCTCTCTTTCAGCCCCACCATCTCCAACAAGGCGGCCGCACGCCCCGGCTCCATGTGGCCCTTGGCGAACAAGGCGCCCAACTCAACATTTTCCAAGACTGTGTAGCCCTCCAGCAGATGAAAGGTTTGGAACACATATCCGATGTGAGCTGCCCGAAAACGGTCTCTGCGAGCTTCCGAAAGTTTGGCGAGATCGGTCCCGGCAACCTCTACCACCCCAGAATCTGGAATTAATAGGCCGCTGAGCAGGTTCAATAAGGTGGTTTTTCCGGACCCACTCTCGCCCATCAAAGCAACCCGTTCACCAAACTGCAGGCGCCACTCAGCAAAAGCGAGCACCGGCAACGCTTCTGTAGCGATTTTGTAACTTTTCCGAATGTCCTGAAGGTGAATCATGGGAGAGCGCAATCGCGCTTGAGGTTAGAATACGGAACTCGGGCCACTTTGCTTGCCCCCTAAAGGACATGAGTCAGTACAACATTAAGAAATTCGCAGTCATCGGCGCCGGAAACATGGGCTCCGGCATCGCTCAAAAAATCGCCACCGAGGGTCATCCCTGTATTCTCGTCGACCTCGACGACGAAAAGGTAGAGCGCGGCATAAACATTATTCGTGATCTCCTCGCGCAAGGCGTGGAGCGCAAGGTGTTTCGCCCACAACAAGTTGAAAAGATTCTCGCCAACCTACACGGCACCAGCGATTGGTCCGAGTTGGCAGATGTTGATTTGGTGATCGAAGCCGTATTCGAAAATGTCGACGTGAAGCGTTCAGTGTTCGAGCGCCTTTCTAAAAACTGCAAGGAGACTGCAATCCTTGCGACAAACACTTCCAGCTTTTACGTCCGTGACTTAGTGAGTGCGGTCACTCACCCCGAACGGTTAATCGGTTTGCATTACTTCTTTCACCCTGCCAAAAACCGTTTGGTAGAAGTGATTGGTCATGAAGGCACATCACCTGAAGCTTATGCCGCAGCATGGGCTTCTCAGGAAGGGATTGGCAAAACCCCGATTTGGTCTGCCGACGCCCCTGGTTTTGTAGTCAACCGCTACTTTGTTCCATGGGTGAACGAAGGCGTACGTTTGTTGGGAGAAGGAGTTGCCAATCTTGCGACCATTGAATGGGCTGCAAAAAAGGCCTTCGGGGTTGGCATGGGTCCGTTCGAGCTGATGAACGTAACTGGCGTTCCGATTTCCATGCACGCTGCAAACACTCTTGGCCAGACCCTTGGCCCCTTTTACGCGCCCGGACAAGCATTGATTGATTTTTGCGCGACCGGAAAACAAAACTGGAGCCTCGAAGGCGAAGTCGACGAGAGCAAGTACGACGTCATCGCTGACCGCATGTTGGGCGTTACCTTTTATGTAGCTGCACAACTGGTAGAGGAAGGTGTTGCTTCGGTAGAAGACACCGATATCGGCGCACGCGTTGGGTTACGCTGGCCGGTCGGCCCATTCGAGCTACTAAACAAAACCGGTGTGGAACGCTCACGGGCACTCGCCGAAGCCATTTCTGCCAACTACGGCCTAAAGCTTCCGCAAATCCTGGTAAAGGCCGAGAGCCATGGCATTCCCATCGAATTGGTTTCCCTGTCTGATGTCGGCGGCGTGGAAGAAGTTCGCTTCAACCGCCCGGCCGCAATGAACGCATTGGACAATACTATGTTCATTCAGTTCGACGGCAAGTTGCAACTTGCACGCGCCACCGGAAAGCCGTTCATACTGCGCGGAACTGGGAAAGCATTTGTTGCAGGCGCCGACATCAAGTTCTTCGTCGATTCCCTTAATGCCGACAACTACCCAGCGATTGCAGAGTTCGCGGGATACGGCCAAAAGTTGTTTGCAACTCTAGCTGGTGGTGACTGTGCAACCGTTTCTCGTCTGCATGGCCTAGCTCTTGGCGGCGGCGCTGAAATGGCCATCTCCACGGATTACATTGTTACCTCACCAAGCGCGGTACTCGGCTTCCCAGAAACCGGCATTGGCATATTCCCAGGCCTTGGCGGAACGCAACGTCTGCCTCGTCGCATCGGTTACCCGTTTGCAAAGTACTTACTTTACACCGGTCAAATGCTGGACGCGCGCACTGCACTTGCAATTGGCCTCGTCGATGAGGTTGCTGACTTTGCAAGCCTCGATGCTTGCTGCAAAAAGTGGGCCTTGAAGAAATCAAGCGAAGGGCACGAGGCTCCGACCTCTTGTACCTTTGAAAAAATGCAGGCTGTTTGGGATTTCTTTGACCAATACAGCGTAGACGAAATCTTGTCTGGAGAAGCCGATTGCATGGGCGACCCAGGGCTGGAGAAGGCCGTCAAGCGCATGAGCCAAAAGTCTTACCACGCGTTAAAACTTTGCGAAGCCTTGTTCCTGGAGGGCGCTCACCTAGAGCTCGATCGCGCACTGGAGTTGGAAGCGCGCGACTTGTCCACCGCCTTCAACCATGCCGACGCGTTGGAGGGCCTTAGTGCTTTACTGGAAGGGCGTCGGCCAAGCTTCCAGCAGCCGGCCTTCGCTTAAGGCTTCACTGCTTGATGACGGGTTGCGCCATCCGACGCAATCCGTCCATCTAGCATACGTATGACGCGGTTAGTGCGCTCCGCCAAACCTTCATCGTGCGTGACGACGATTACCGTTGTCCCTTCTTGATTCAGCTCTTCAAGAAGCTCCACGATTTGCCGACCCGATTCGGAATCTAGATTTCCAGTTGGCTCATCCGCAAGTAATACCCCCGGGTGATTTGCCAACGCCCGAGCGATTGCCACCCTTTGTTGCTGTCCCCCAGAGAGTTCCGCGGGTTTGTGGTTTGCTCGATCCGTCAGGCCAACTCGTTGCAACAACTCCGAGGCTCGCCTTTTCTGCTCCGCGAGCGGGGTGCGCGCAAAACGCATGGGCATCATGACGTTTTGCAATGCGCTGGACCGCGGCAAAAGATGGAAGCGTTGGAAGACGAAGCCAATATCGCGATTGCGTAACTTTGCCTTTGCTTCAATTTTAAAACCCCCGACATCCTTGCCCTTAAAAAGATAGGTGCCGGAAGTCGGCGTGTCGAGGCATCCAAGCAAATGCATCAATGTTGATTTCCCTGAACCCGAAGGGCCAAGGATCGAAAGATATTCTCCCTTCTCGATATGCAGGTTGATCTCGCGCAAAGCGTGTACCTGAGTTTCGCCTTGTTGATATACCCGGCAAATTTGTTGCATCGTAATCATGTTCAATCTTCTCTCAAGGTTTCAATGGGATCTAGCATTGCGGCGCGTTTGGCTGGAAACCATCCAGCAACACAACCAGCTGTGGTAAGAATAAATAGAACCCCAAGAGTGAGCCCCCACGACATCTCAGGGTATCCCATATAAGCACGCGCCTCTGGGTCTATAGGAATCAATGCAATGGAATAAAAGGCACCGATACAAAAAAGAATGCCAACCACGCCACCAGCGAGCGTCACAAGCACGGCTTCGGATAAGCATTCGCGCATGATTAACCCTGGCGAGGCTCCAAGCGCCATGCGCACTCCTATTTCTTTACTGCGCTCTTCCACTAAAACGTACATCACATTCATCACCCCGAGAACCGAAACGAGAAGACCGAAAAAACCAACAATGCCGTTGAAGTAACGGTTGCCATCTAGCATTCCGTCAATTCGATCGGTAATCTGCATATAGTCCTGAATGTCCAAAGCATCGTTATCAGTTGGGTCAAACCGGTGGCGCGCACCCATGATTTTATAAATGGAATCAAACGCTTGTTGCTTTTGCTTCTTGTTCTTCAGGCCTACCATAATGAAGCTGGGGTCACGCCAACCCTTTATCTCCTGAAAAGCCGTATATGGAATGCTCACTTTTTCACGGTCATCGCCGTTATATCCAGAGATAGAAACCATTGGCTTGCGTACTCCGACGACCAAAAATGGTGTTCCATGAATGCTTACTCTTTTCCCAACTGGATTTACCTCGCCAAATAAACGTTGCTTTGTTTTATGTCCAAGAAAACAAACATGCCGGTGTTGGTCGACATCAGATTGATTGATAAACCTTCCCCCTGGTTGTGGATCCACTCCGCGGAGCTTTTGAAATTGTGGACCACATCCAGATAGAGAAACATTCAAATGGACTTGTTCAAAGGAAATCGGGTTAACCGCACCACTTGAAAATTCAATCGCAACCGCTTGGGCCTGAGTTAAACCTTCTCGCAAGGCTTGTGCGTCTTTCTCGGTCAATGGAATTGCACGACCCGCCGCAAGCCCCTGAAAGGCGATGGTCGTTGAGCCTCCGCTAATTCGAATCAGGTCTTCACCAAAATTGTTAATCGTTTGATGCGTCGCAACTACAAAACTATTTCCAAATGCAACCAATAAGGTTAGCGACATGGTTCCCCATGCGACCCCCAAGGCTACCCAGAATACGCGACGCCTCTCGCTCCAAAGTTCTCGTAGCTGTTCCCTTAAAAAACCCATCTAGCTAGCCAAGGCCTGAACCGGGTCTAATTGGGCGGCTCGTCGGGCTGGAAAAAATCCAGCAACCAAACCGACAAGAGAAAGCAAACCAACGGTTCCAAGCGCCACCAACCCTGAGATTTGAGGAACGCCAACTGCTTCCGTGATTGGAGTTAGCGCAATCAATGCCGTAACGCCCCAGGCGCCGAAAAAGCCAAGCAAACCGCCCGCTGCAACTAATAAAAAGGACTGTGTCAATACTTCCATCAAAATCCATCGGGGAAGGGCACCCAGCGCCATTTGAATTCCAATTTCTTGTGTTCGGCGACGAACAAGCACAAACATGAGATTGCCGACCCCTAGACCTCCAACCAATAAAGTTAGAGTGCCAGCAAATGCTGTCATCAAACGCATCGCTGTGAAAATGGTATCTCGAATTTTATCGCCTTCAGTCGTATCCCATATGTTCAGTGCGTCGACGTCGCTTGGGTCAAATCCAAGACGTCGGCTAAGAGTTTCATATACACCCCGCACAACCGCCTCTGTGTTTTTGCGATCCAGCGCAGTAAATACGAAGTCGTCAACGAAGCGATCGCCAAACAATCGGCGGTAGGTGGATGCAGGAATACAAATGCGCGATTCGTCACGTCCACCATAATCGCTATCTTGAAGTTTAGGCTCTAAAACTCCAATGACGAGGAATGGCGACCCACCCATCACTACCTGTTCCCCGACAGCATTCGCAGATCCAAAAAGTTGGTGCTTAATCCGATCGCCTAGAAACATGACGCGCCGGCCAAGGCCTTGATCCTCTTCGTTTATAAAGCGGCCACCGGACTGAACCCCCATAGCGCGGATTTCTCCATATTCCGGAAAGACACCGTTTAGGCTGGTGCGGAAAATCGCTTGGCCAATTTGAACTTGCTCGGAGCGAGAATATTCCGCACTCACCGCGCCAATTCCAGGAACCTCCTCGCCCAAGGCAACGATATCTTCATCGGTTGCCAACAGCTGCCTTCCCTCTGGAAAGCCTTTCCATGGAAGTGTTGTCTTATTAATCCAACCAACAACTACGCCATCGCCCATGCCTTGCGCGCGTTCTGTCATTTGAACTTCTAAACCGACACTGAATGCAAGCATGGAAACCACCGCAAAGGTGCCCCAGCCAACTCCCATCAAAGTAGAGAGGGTGCGTCCGCGCTGCTCGTTGAGGCTGATTAGCCAATCGCTAAAGGATGTCGTCCACATGAATGCGATTTAGTAATTGCGCTCGAGAACTTCTTCCCCTTCAACCAAGCCGGAAAGAACTTCGATTTGTAAACCATTACTCAGTCCAGTTTGGATAGGGATTTCTTGTACTTCACTTGCTGCGCCCATGCGCAAAACGAAGGCCTTTCCATCACGGAACTCCACCACTCTTTCTGGGAGAGTTAACACATCAGCAGCTTCCTGGACCCGAATGTTTGCCACCGCTGAGTAGCCGGAACGCAAAACGAGATCTTCGGGAGGCGTAACATCCATTTCGACCGAAAACACTACAGCATTATTCTTTGACTCCGCGCGAAGGGATATTTCAGTAAGAGTTGCGCTTAACTCCACTCCTGGGCGCGCACCCAAAGTTAAAAACCCCGGCATGCCCACTCGCAAGCGACCGACGTCTATCTCATCCACGGTCCCGCGGAAAACTGGATGATCTAAATCTGCTAGTGTGACCAGAATAGTTCCAGCGCCAAAGGTGCTCGCTGGCACAACAGGTTCGCCAACCTCTAAATCTTCTGCTATCACATGACCTTCGATTGGCGAGCGAACTAAAAAGTCAATCTTTCGCCCGTCCATTTCTACTTCTCCGTTCAGAAGCAACTCCAATTGCGCTTCTGCATCGGTACGTGCCCGATCGGCAGACTCCTGCATCCGCTCCATATTCTTGCCTCCTTGAATCAGCCACAGCGCCCAACCGGCAACATTTTCCCCACTAGCCATTTCCTCCGCACTATCTGCCGCTTGATGGGCCGCCATTAAGGACCGCTCTGCCTGAAAGCGTTGGAGTTCGGTCAAAATAGGCCGAACCTCAAATAACGGATCTCCCTTTTGAACGTATTGACCAAGTTTCACAAACTTGCGCGTAATGATTCCACCCGAATATGCGGTGACTGGAACTTCAAAGCGTGCTTCCACTTTCCCCACCGCAACGGCGTCAATGTGAATCGATCCCCGGGAAACAACCACGGTGGGGCGATTTCCTTTCTCCCTTTTTCCGTCCCCCAGGAAATAACTCGCTATAAAAACTAGGATAACCAAGACTGCGAGAACAAAAAGGGGCTTTTTCATGGGCTAGGGAGCAAGTCGTTCGACAATCCAGTCGGAGCTCACATCTGGTCTACGGTAACAAAACCGATCGTGCAGGCGATTTTCTCGACCTTGCCAGAATTCCATACTGTCTGGGACAATCCGGTAGCCACCCCATTTCTCGGGCATGGGTATTTCTCCACCTGCTAACTTATGAATTGCGGCGCGCAGCTTCCCTTCCAACATGCGGCGTGAAGTAATGACGGAACTTTGTGGAGAAATCCAGGCGCCTAACTGACTGCCCCTTGGACGCGTGGCGAAATATTTCATGGACTCCACCTTTGAAATCTTTTTCGCTATTCCAGTAATTTTAATTTGCCGCTCTAGGGGCAACCAATGACATAACATTCCAACCTGAGGATTCTCTTCTATTTGCTTTGCCTTCTTGCTTGCATAATTGGTAAAGAAAACAAATCCTTCTTGATCAAAGAGCTTAAGCAAAACCGTGCGCACCGAAGGGGCCCCCGCCGCTGACGCCGTTGCCAAGCTGAAAGCGCTCGGGTCCTGCAGCCCCGCATCGCAGGCTTGCTGAAACCAAAGCTCAAACTGAGCCATGGGATCCTTTTTCAAATCCTCACGCTTCAACCCAGTTTGACTATATTCCCGCCGCAGTTCGCTTAAGTCCATGACTTCTGATTCTCGCGCATTTCCTTGATGCTTGCCAGTTGAAGTCTCCAAAACTACTCCTTTTTTATGGCCCCTTTCTCTAAAGTAAGGGCATGGACTCCTCTCTCGCCGCGCCGCGCTACGACAGGCTAGTCATTCTGACTACGATTTTTGCCCTTGTTCTCCGCTTTTGGGGCCTTGGCGAGCGCTCGTTTTGGGTGGATGAAATCTTCACGCTAGATGTTATCGCGCCAAGTTGGGGTGGACTAATGCAACGCGCTGCAGCGCTCAACGACGCACCGCTGTTCTATCTTTTAGTCCGCCCATTTCATTTACTTTTTGGGGGAGAATTTGGCCTTCGGATTTTTTCTGTTCTTTGCGGAACAGCAACGATTCCACTCGTTTACCAACTCGGCAAAATTATTTTTTCATCCAAGGTCGGTCGTCTCGCTGCCTTGTTTTTGGCAATCTCCCCTTTCCACCTTTGGTTTTCTCAGGAAGCACGACTCTATTCCCTTCTAATCCTTTTGTGGACGGGTTCCACTTTAGTCTTCCTACAGCTTAAGGAGAATGAAAACCCCGGCCGATGGATTATTTACACCGTTCTACTTACCCTCTGCCTGTACACCAAGGTCCTTTCCGTTTTCCTATTCGCTACTCATTTTCTCATTTGGATTAGCTTTCGCCGTCAAACGAATTGGGCTCCATGGAAGCCTTTTGCGGCTTGGTTTGTCGCTCTTCTCCTATTCGCTCCGATTGTGCCAATGCTCACACAAGGCTTGGCCGAAGGTGGGGGCTCCCCACGCGGCCCAAGCTTACTGGAGCTGCCCTATACACTTTATTCCTTAGTAGCTGGCTTGACCTTCCCCCCGAAAAGTGGACACATGCGCTAGTCTAATTGGCTGGCCATTGTCCTCATGACCAAACGTAAACGACGCACTTTCACCCCTGAGCAAAAAGCTCAGGCCCTCCGCCTAGCCGAAGAGCTAGGCAATGTCTCCCAGGCATCTCGAGATCTCGGCATGCCCCCTGAATTGATTTACCGCTGGCGCAAGCAAGCTGAGATTGATGCCGGGCGTGGTCCATCCGAAGCTTTGACCACGGATGAGAAGAAGGAGCTCACGAAGCTGAGGAGGGAAGTCAAAACCCTCCGAATGGAGCGTGACTTTTTAAAAAAAGCGACCGCATACTTCGCAAAGGAGAGCGATCTTCCTACCAAGTGATGGAAGCTGAAATGAACAACTTCTCAGTCCGCTTGATGTGCAAGACTCTGGAGCTAAGCCCCAGTGGATTTTATGCGTGGCTAAAACGTGGGTGCAATCCTCCGAGAGTCAGCCGGGATAAGAAGGTCCTTTCAGAGATTCGATTGATTCACTCTGAAGTCCGCCAAACCTACGGATCACCTCGTATGACTGATGAAATGCAGGCTAGAGGCCATGCGATCAATCACAAGCGTATTGAACGCATCATGCAGGAGAACGGCATCCAAGGCATTCCAGCGCGCAAATTCAAAGTCACCACGGACTCGAAACATCGTTTCCCATTGGCTGAAAACAAGCTGAAGCAACGCTTTGATGTGAAGGCTCCAAACAAAGTGTGGGCTTCAGACATCACCTATATTTCCACCAGCGAAGGCTGGATGTATTTGGCGGTGGTGATGGACCTTTACTCACGCAGGATCATTGGCTGGTCGATGGACAAGCACATGGAAACGAGCCTGATTTCCAGTGCCTTGAACATGGCCCTTGGAATGCGTGAACTTGGAGATGGAATGATGCACCACTCGGATCGTGGTGTGCAGTATTGCAGCAATGCTTACCGAGCTTTGCTGGAGAAGAATGGAATAGCAATCAGCATGAGCCGTAGGGCTTGTTGCTGGGATAACGCGGTGGTGGAGAGTTTCTTTGGCACACTGAAGCAAGAGCTTGTTTACCGCTGTCGCTTTGCCACACGGGCCTCGGCCCGTGTGGAGGTGGAAGACTACATTGAAGTCTTCTACAACCGAACCCGGCGCCACACTACGCTGGACTCTATGAGCCCAGCTAACTTTGAAGCCATGTACCCAAAAGGAAAAACCGCCTAAACTAAGTGTCCACTAAATGGGGGAAGCTCAAATGTGCGTTATGTTTCCCCTATCGTGATACCTGCGTTGCTTATTCTCGCACTTGGCGCCCTTTCCGGAGGCAATCCCATGCGCAAGAAGACGCTTACTGGGCTCGTCATTGCCGCCATGCTCTATGCGGATTTCAACCATCTCTTTGTAGAAGATTACACGAAATGGGATATCCAACGGGCTGCGGTGACGCTCCATGAAAAGGAAAAGAAAGGGGACTCCGCATTCATCGTTGATCACGGAAGTGTCTTTGAGCATTATTTCAAAGGAGACATGCCCTTCCGCAGCATCGACTTGGCGTATTCCGTTAGACGGGTCGAAGAACAACTCCGACAACAAGCCTTGCGCACGGAGGGGCGCCTGTGGCTTGTGGTTGGCCGTTGGCAACAACTCGACCCCGAAATGTGTGCGTTAGCCTATTGCCAAGCAAACTTCCAACCAACTTCCGAGCCAGTCGTTCACTATGATTTAGTCGATATCTACTGCTTCCAACCCTAGCGTTAGACCTAATCGCGCAGTTATCCTTATCCCATGCTTCCCCTTCTAAAGAGCCTGCGCCCACGCCAATGGAGCAAGAATGTGGTTATTTTCGCAGGACTCGCATTTAGCGGCACTGCAACCGATCAGGGTTTAGTCCTCTCTGCGTTTACTGCCTTTGCGGCATTCTGCCTTGGCTCAAGCGCAGTTTATTTGATGAACGATATTCTCGACAGAGACCGCGACCGATTACATCCCGTCAAACGCAATCGACCGATTGCCTCTGGGGCTATGTCCGTATCAACCGGGGTTCTCCTAGCAATAATTCTAACTGGGTTAAGCCTTTTCCTCTCTAGCCTCGTTGGAACAGCGATTTGGGCAATCGGGGGCTACTTCGTTCTCCAGGCTTTCTACACTCCGTGGTTGAAGCATGTGGTTTTACTAGATGTCTTCTCTATTGCAGCCGGTTTTTCACTACGCGTACTTGGTGGCGCTTGGGCCGTCGACGCTCCGCTTTCCCCTTGGTTAGTTGCCTGTACTGTGCAGCTTGCTTTGTTTCTCGCTCTATGTAAACGGCGCGCAGAGGCCGCTAATCTGTCACCAGAGAGCCTCGATGGGAAATCACTAACCGGTCAACGACCTATTTTGGCAGAGTATGCTGGACAAGGAACCGACATGATGGTCGGGGTAATGGCCGCCTCCACCTTGGTTACCTATACTCTTTACACTCTATTGCCAGCAAGCGTCTTGAATGCCGACAATCCTGACCTTGTTTCGCGTGCAGGTGAACCGGGAATGGTTTTCACCTTACCCTTCGTTTTCTATGGAGTCCTGCGATACCTGCATTTGGTGTATGGCAAAGGCGAGGGCGAACGCCCTGAACGAATTGCCACCATGGATCCACCAATGATTATTACCGGACTTGGATTTGTAGCCGTGGCTGGTTTTGTAATTTACTTTTAGTCTTTCTGCCAGTCGAAGTTTTTGAGCTGTTGCGGGACTTTGTCCTTCGACCACTGCCAAAGCAGAACCGCTGCGTTGCTATCAAGTAAGGAACGAAAGAATAAAAAGTGAAAAGTCCGCTACTCAGTAAAACGTAATACGTGCGCCGAAGATTTACGTAACACCAATCTCAACGTATGCGAAACCCAATATCATTTTGCGGCATCCCTCGGTCACTTCATCGCTATTTTCTGCTTCCTAAATATACAAGGCTCAGGCGTCTACTTCGGAGTGAAGGGCTAATCTATTGCCTTCACTGTCACGAAAAAGCGCACGGAATCCATGCGGCCCAATCGAGTGAACATCTTCCAACAACTCCCCGCCGCAGGCTTTTACTTTTTCCACCGATTCGCGAATGCGGCCGTGAACGTTTAAGTACATAAGAATTCCGCTATCGGAAGCTACCTCTCCGGGCTTCGGAACCAAACAGCCGCCGTTGCCCTGGTCGTGTGCCAAGACACCAAAGGTGACGCCTTCAAACTCGTGTACGGCAACCTCGATGGCCAAAACCTCTTGGTAAAATTGGACCGCACGATGCAAGTCTACTACTGGGATATCAAACCAAACGGCTCGATTATGGTCGCGATTGAAGTCACTCATGGGGCTTAGAGTCTACTTAGCCTTTTGCTCCGAGAGACAAAATATCTCCTCCGCTTGGTCGCTGATAAACCTTTAAGCCAAATTCTGGAACCACGGCAATGAGGTGGTCGAAGATATCACCAATGATCGCTTCGTAGTGCGCCCATCTTTGTTCCGCGCAAAATACGTAAATCTCAATGGGCACCCAGAGGTGGGTCGATAAGCGTTGCCAGTTCGAATCAGATTTTAGTTTACGTTTGAGGCCTTCGAGGCAGGTCTTGGTTGGTTGTTTCGTAGTCGTTACA
>JASFYO010000008.1:0-35217 GCA_045047305.1 Planctomycetota bacterium
CGTCAGGCAAAATTTACGACCTGGCTTTACACCATTGCAGCGCGCGCCTGTGGCCGGATGCACCGTTTGCGCGCCGGGCAGCCGAAACGTATGCAATCACTGGAGGCTTTACTCCCCTTTGGCGAGGCCAGCATGGGTTTCGTGGACCCCACTAGTAAATCTCCGCTTGACGAACAAATTCGGCTCGAGGGCAAGGAAAGAATCGAGGCGGCCATCGTCAACCTACCGATTGAGTTCCGCCTGCCACTTTTATTGAAGGATATTTTGGGCCTTCCAGGGAAAGAGGTCGCCGAAATCTTGGATATGAAAGAAGCTACGGTGAAAACACGTGTCCACCGTGCTCGCCTACGTCTTAGACAGGTGTTAGAGACTGTTTTACCGAAGAAAGAGGTCCCAAAGGCACAATACACGGTACAAGTATGCATGGACCTATTGCGTTTAAAACAAGACTCCCTGGATCAAGGGAAGGCTTCTACGCCCGAATTAGATGCCATGATGTGCCAGCGGTGTGAGGTAATTTTCGACACCATGGACTCCACACTCAATATTTGTCAAGAAATTGGGGCTGGAAGGATGCCGGAAGAGCTCCGCGAAAGTATCCTTCTCCACTTCCGGGATTCCAAATGACTCTGTTTTAGGATTTTGGGAAAGTTCTTGAAACCAATTGCGCTGATTGTGCACTAAGTAATCAGTGGGCCTCACATGTGTGCGGCTTGATAAGAAAGACAGGAACTTATTTCCCGGTTCGTCGGGGAGAATGAGACTGGATCGTCGACACCGTGGGGGTTGGCGTCGATTCGGGAGACTTCTCTCCGGCGGCCTTTTTTTTTGCGTGAAGCCCAACTGCTAAACTCGGAACATGCCGAGTTTCACACGCAGGCGTTTTCTATCCGGGTTGTCATGCCTCGCTGGCCTGGGCTTAACCCACCCGCTACGCACTTCGCAGCTGTTCGCTGCATCCCTGCCCCCAAATGAGATATTCCCACTATCTCTAGCGCAATGGTCACTCCATCGCAGCTTGCACAGCGGAAAGTTAAGCAACTTGGGATTTCCAGCAGAAGCTGCACGGCTTGGCTTTCGTGGTGTGGAATACGTGAATCAGTTCTTCATGCACCGAGCCAAAGATCAAGGCTACTTGGGAGAGCTCAAACGTCGCTGCGAGCAGGTCGGGGTGAAGAGCTTGCTCATCATGTGCGATGCCGAAGGTGCGCTCGGAGATCCAGATGATGCGCGACGCACCTCTGCGATTGAAAATCACCGCAAGTGGATTGGCGCGGCAGCCTTCCTTGGATGCCATTCGATTCGGGTCAACGCGCAGAGTGAAGGCACCCGAGAGGAGCAGCAACATTTAGCTGCGGACGGGTTACGCAGACTAACCGAGATTGGTGCCGACGCCGGGATTCAAGTCATTGTAGAAAACCACGGCGGATGGTCATCGGATGGCGTGTGGTTGGCAAATGTAATGCACGAAGTCGATCACCCGATGTGCGGGACCCTGCCTGACTTCGGCAACTTTTCCGTCGGCGATGTTCTCTATGACCGTTACCAAGGCGTGAAACTCATGATGCCTTTCGCCAAAGCTGTAAGCGCCAAATCGCATGACTTTGCCGAAGATGGTTCAGAGAAACATACGGATTACTTACGCATGCTAAAAATCGTGCACGCTGCTGGTTACCGCAGCTGGATTGGAGTGGAATATGAAGGCAGCAGCATGAGCGAAGTCGAGGGAATCCTGGCTACCAAACGTTTGCTTGAGGAAGTCCGTATGCAAATCCAAGACGAGTGTTCATGAACCCCCTAATCCTTTGCCTCAGCTTGGCTTGTTTTGCGCAAGAAGAAAGCGCAGGCCAGAACACCCAGGATCCGCAGATACTATTGCACGAAGCCGTTTCGTTTAGCAAACCCAAAGAACGCGCAGCGGCGGCGAAACGCTTGATAAAGCTGCGCGGTGTAAGTTTGCACCAGTGGCTCGAGATCATGCACGATTTTGGGTCCTTCGACACTGCCGAAGCTGGCGCCCACGGCGAAAAGATTGCGGCGTGGGTGGATTCCAAAAAAGTTGAGCTACAAATCGATTACTTCGTGCCCTCGAGTTATGCGCCAAGCAAACCTGCTCCGCTGCTCATGTTGTTACATGGTTCCGGAGGGACGGGGGCTGGAATGTTACGCAGCTGGATGCGCTTTGCTGAACAGCATGGATTTCTACTGTTAGCGCCCACCGACCCCAAATCGCAGCAAGGCTATGCCTTCACTCAGCGCGAGCGCGATGAAGGTCTTGAGGCCCTACGTTGGATGCGATTGCACTACAACGTAGATGAGAACCAGGTCCACTTACACGGAGTCAGTCGCGGCGGGCATATGGCCTGGGATCTGGGAGTCCGGCACAGCGATCAGTTCGCTTCCTTGGTGCCTGCGATTGGTGGACCGACCTGGATTGTTAGTGGTGGCCGCAACAATATTCGTTTAGTGGAGAACCTGTTCCTAACACCGATACGTCAGTTGCAAGGATCGCAAGATGACCCACGCTTACTAAGAAACTTACGCCTGAGTTTCGAACGCATCCGTGCTGCTGGTAACGACGATGCCATGTTGATTGAATTCCCCGACCTGGGGCATTCTTTTCGCACCGACACAGTGGATTGGGGTGAGTTTTTTTCGAGCCACCCACGGAATCCGCTGCCTCAGAAAATCTCCTATTCCACTGCGCGCAAACACAACCCACGACGCTCTTGGTTATGGGTGGAGCGGCTAGACAAAGCGATGGATGAAACCTTTTTGATTAAGGTCGACCCCAAAGAGTGGCAACGCATGGATACCAACAAGCGCGCAAACTATATTCAGAACCTGGCTGATGAGCAAACGTCGCGGATCATGGTAGAGCGAACCGACACTGGAACGTTTGTCCTGCAGGCCTTTGGGGTTAAAAAATGCTCACTCATGCTTCCTCAAGAGTGGATTGGTGAGGACAACAAGGTCACCGTGACTGTCGCAGATAAAACCAGCCAATTAAAGGCTAAGCCCTCGCGCAAGGTACTTCTCAACGACTTCGTCGAACGCTTTGACCGCACTTTTTTGCCGGTTGCCGAGGTCCGGATAAAACCTTAATCCAACGCCACGCATAGAGTTTTGACTTACAATCGCTACCGACATCGATGAATAACGTCCTCCCCCTCTCTGTACTTGCACTGTGTGCCGCTGCTCCACTTGCCGCGCAGCAGTCGCCCCATCTTCAATTTCACGAGGTCAGCCTTGCTGTTGGCATTGATGCCGACATGACTAATAGCCTTGACCATGAAGTCGGCTCGATGAATGGTGGCGCATCCATTGGCGATTTCAACAACGATGGCATCGGTGATATTTTCCTTCCATCGACCGGCGTTCATCCTGACCGTATTTTCTTCGGCAAGTCAGATGACAGCTTCGAAAAAGTAATTCCTACAGTGCACAACGCAACCGTTTTATACCGCGGGGTGGGTTCCACGATTGGTGACTTCGATAGCGACGGTTGGCAAGACATTTACATCACCAGCTTTGGTGACATGGCAAACCTACCAGGTCCCGGCGCCAATCGTCTTTACCACAACAACGGAGATGGCACTTTTACCGACGTTGCTGCTTATGCCGGCGTTTCCTTTGATGCGCCTTCAATCCCCGATGGCTTCGGCTCCTGTTTTGGCGATTATGATTTAGATGGTGATCTAGATTTATTTGTATGTGCATGGAATGTGGCGGACCAAGGGAATCAGCTGTTCCGCAACAATGGAAACGGAACCTTCACCACTGTCACCATTGCCGCAGGGCTTAACTTTGGCATCGTGCGCGGCTTCTCACCTAGATTCGCTGACCTCAATGGAGACCGCTACCCCGAACTGCTAATGGCTTCGGACTTTGGAACGACCCACCTATTCGAAAATCAGCGCGATGGAAGCTTCCGCGATATCACCCCGGCACTCGTGCCCGACAAGGTGCATTACGGCATGGGTCAGGCACTTGGTGACTTCAACGGCGACGGCTTGCTCGATTGGTATGTCACCTCCATTTTCTTCGACGTAGCAACACCATTCGTAGCGAACGGCAACCGCTTGTACATGAACCAAGGAGCAGGACTACCGATGAAAGCGACACGCTTCGCATCCGGTGTCGTCGATGGCGGCTGGGGCTGGGGCGCCGTTGCCGGTGATTTCGACCTTGATGGCGATATGGATATCGCTGAGGTCAACGGTTGGCAAGACCCTGAATGGGCTGTCGAAAGTAGCAAACTATTGCTTAATGATGGCACTGCTAACTTCCAAGAGGATGCCGCCGGAACTGGCTTTGAGGACTTCGGTCAAGGCCGCGGGCTAGTCAGCTTCGACTACCAGAACGATGGGGATTTAGACCTACTCGTGGTGAACAACAACGGGCCAGTGCATCTATATCGCAACGACGTCCACGGCAACACTCACTGGTTGCGCATCAATACGGACACCTCCAGGAATCCCGCGCTGGCACCAAATGGAGCTGGCACAAGGATCATCACTGAAATAAACGGAGTCGAGCAGGTTCAGGTGATAGATGGTGGCACCTCCTATCTCGGCTGCAGCCAGATGACGGCTATTTTTGGCTTAGGGCAGAATCATGACGTCGACCATTTGACCGTGGTTTGGAGCGACGGTTTCCGCACGGTCCTCAGCGACGTAGATGACCATCAAATCCTGAACATTGCTGCGCTCGAGCCGCTCACTCAGGATGTATCGATTCATCGTGGTCAAATGTTCGACAGCACCATCCATGGCCTCATTCCGGGAGAGAACGCGTGGTTCCTTTCCTCCCTCTCCGGCACCACCGATCATGGCCCCAGCTTTGCGGTGTTGGGTGACATGGCTTTGAACTTGCGTCAACCCATCATCCTTTTGGGCCGCGCCACCGCCAACGCTGACGGGATTGCAACCCTACGCACTAGTCTGGCGCCTTGGCATCCGTTGGTGCCACTCGCTACCCAAGTGGTCGTGAATCGAGAACTGGAAGATGGCGGCAGTATCAAGAGCAACGTGACGCTGCGCCAGATTCAGCGCTAAGACTGGTATCCTTTGAGGATGCTGATTAAGCAGCCCTACACCAATTTCACCTTGGGCCTCATGGCTTTGGTGCTCTTGACTTCGTTTACTCTCAGCGCGGTCGTGCGCTCCACGGCGCTCCCGCAAGAGCCAGAAGCCCATGAGGGACACGATCAAGATAGCCCCCTTGCGCACGCCATGTCAAAGTTGAAGGACAACATGCGGGGTCTACGTAAAACCCTTGGCAAACCGGACAAGACTGAAGATGGGATGGCTTTTGCTACGGGCATGCGTCATGCGGCCCTCGAAGCCCTACCCCTATGGCCCGATGCCCCACAAGGATTGTCGAAGTCCGAACAAGTGAAATGGCGCGTGGATTTCCAGCGTAAATTGCTCGCCGTTTGTGATGGCACGCTGCAAATAGAACTCGCCTTGGCAGAAGAACGGCCAGAAGATGCGAAAGCGGTTTACAAAACGCTCCTCGGCATCAAAAAAGAAGGCCACGACACCTACGACCCCGACGAAGAGTAAAGCTCCTTGTTGCTCTCCCTTCTGCTAACCACAGCAAGTCTTCTCCCACAACAAGAGCCTGACTTGGGTGGCCAAGTGCGCAACTTATTCGCGGATAAGTGTGTGCAATGTCACAATCCACAATCCGATTCGCGCAAAGCTAAGCGAGAGCTTGATCAGGCGTGGGATTTGCGCGCGGTCGCACGTGAGTGGGGCGACGCCCTGGACCCAGAGTCCTCCGTTCTGATCGAGGTTGCAGAAGATCGCAGTATGCCTCCGGAGGATAGTGATTACCTTCCGGTCACAGAGCAAGAAGCAATATTGTTAATAGATTGGGCACTCGCTGGGACACCCATGCCGCACGATGGCAATCCCTTCGTAGATATGGATATGGCTGCGCAGTATATGCCGAAGTCAGATCAACCCCCTGCGCCACCGGTGGAACATAGTTTGTGGCAACGAGCGCTCATTTTGCTGGGGCATTTCCACCCATTGGTCGTGCACTTTCCAGTTGCGTTTTTGCTCCTTGCAACGCTCCTCCGTTGTGGATTCTTATTCCGTAAAAACGAGACATGCCTAAAACTAGAGTTTATCTGTTTTTGCGTCGGCGCACCCTCTGCGATTTTTGCTGCCGGGCTTGGTTGGCTCAATGCAGCCAATAGTGGTGCAGGTGGTCATGACCTTTTCCTTCACCGCTGGCTCGGTGTTGGCGTTGCAGCTGGAGCCGTTCTTGTGCTGATTTTACACAAAAGCACTGCGCGCAAAAAATGGTATAGCTTGCTGGTGTTTGCCCTAGCCATCGCTCTCGCTTGGGGCGCGCACATGGGTGGCGAGATGGTGTACGGCGAAAGCTATCTTCAGTTCTAGAGCGCCGAAGGGATTCCCGCGTGAACCAGATCCTTCACGCGGGTTTGCAAACCAACGCCGAGCAACAAGCCCATGCGTTGCGGAAAACCAAGCCAAGTAAAATCACTTACAGCAGTGCGCCAAAGCGAAGTTGGCCATCCACGCAAGCACAGTGGCAACCATGACGCCTGGAATCCAAGCGCGATGAGATACGGTTGTAACTATGCTTACTCGTTGTAGGCAAGTTCGCGTTCATGCAACTGATAGCCGCCAGCGTCTTGCTTTTCGAAAGTATTACAGCGCAGGATTTCCCCGCCGTACACGTGGACCGTAACCGCGGTTTCCGTTCCCGGGTTTTCGATAATGTGATACTCAAAAGGCGGAATCAATTTGCCCGCCTCGCCCACACCTGCCATTTGCGATTGCGCTTCCGTGAAATCCAAGATTCCAGCCTCGGAGTCGAGGTTGGCCTCGCGGCGAAAATTGGTAACCTTGATGGAACCTTGGCTCACACATTCGACACACCATGTACCGGCGTGATCATGCAGCGGAGTGCCTTGTCCTGGCCCCCACACCATGACGACAACCGAATAAGCGCCGTGTGGATGCCGGTGAAGTAGGCGTCGAGCGTATCCATCTTTACTGGGAGTACACATGGATGCATCGAGAATCGGGGCGCCGCTAGAGAAAGTGCGGATAAGGACCTCCATCACCTGACGACAGCGAGTTGGGTCATCGCTTGCGGCGACGGCATCATCGAGACCAGCAATCAGATCTTCCAGATTGCGGATGGGTTGGCTAGGTTCGGTCTCCGTCACGCAGCGAGTTTATCATGGCCTGAATATGCCAGGCTCCTCATCACCTCACCGCGGCTGGTTGTTACCGCCACGGCCACGCATTGCCGTGGTCGGCGCACATGGACTCGTCGGAGAAGCCTTGGTGCAGGTCTTAGAGCTGCGGGAATTCCCCACAGAAAAAGTTGTGGAGCACCACTTACGCGATTTCACTCCGGCTGCAGCAGCAAATGCCGACCTCGTGTTCCTTGCCGCCCCTGCCACACTCTCATTGCAGTGGGCAAAAAAACTGGTGCACCAAGGCTGCATCGTCATTGACCTTTCGGAGGCTTGGCGCTTGGACTACAAGGTTCCGCTTGTTCTATCGGGGCACAACTTGGAGGCGCTGCAGCAGCATCAAGGCCTCATCGCAAGCCCGAACTGCACCAATGGCGGCTTGGTTCATGTGCTAAATCTGCTGCGCCGCCACTTCGCTTTGAAAAAGGTAGTCGTGACCACTTTTCAAGCAGCCAGTGGCGGTGGCCGCGAGCTATTAGAAGCCTTGAACCAACCCTCTGCTGCACTGCACGCCAATGTAATCCCGCAATGTGATAGCTTCTCCCCTGATGGCTCCACTCTTGAGGAATTACGTGTGGTAGAGGAAAGCCAACGACTACTTGGCCCACCAGCAGTCGAAATCAGCGCCACGTGCGTGCGGGTACCAGTCGCAGTGGGACACGGACTTTCGGTGTGGATGGATTTCGAGAACGATTTGAGTCTCGAAGCGGTGCGCAAGATACTCGATGCAGAAGATGCCATTGTCCTGGCACCGCGTGCTGCCGACTACCCAACTCCCAAAAGTCATAGTGGACAAGAAGGCGTGTTCGTCGGACGCGTGCGCCACGGCGCCACCGCGAAGCAACTGCAAATGTGGATTGTAACCGACAACCTGCTGACTGGCGCCGCGAGTAACGCGGTGGACCTTGCGCAAGCCTTATTGCCTAACTCACAGTCACTTCAGCAGTCTCACTAGAGACCTTGCCCTTTTCCGCCGGAGGACCGCTTCCAAGCAGCACGGCAACCGGCCGAGTGCGTTCATTCGAGAGTAAAATCACCTGGAGAGCCGAGGTCAATGGAACTGCAAGGAACGCACCAACGACTCCCCAGATTCCAGCCCACACCACCACGGAAACGATGATGACCAAGGGTGAAAGGTTGAGTTCCCGGCCAAGTACCTTTGGCTCCAGATAGCTGCCTAATGTCAGGTTTACGCTGAGATAGGCCACTAAAACAAACAGCGCCTTATTCCAGGAGGACTCAATTGCAAGAGCCGTCACTGTTGGGAAAATCGCCGCAATGATGGAGCCAAACGTTGGAATGAAATTCAGCAGAAAAGTCAGCAGGCCAAACAGTAATGCATATGGAATCTGCAACATGACCAAGATGAAGTAACACAGGGATCCGGTCATTAAGGAAACGGCTGTCTTCACGCTGAGGTACTTTTGGATACCGCGCCCGATGCTATCGAGTACGCGTGCGGCCTCGTCCTGGCGGTCTCCTGCGATCGCTAAAATCTTACGGCGGAAAATCTTTTGCTCAGCAAAGATGAAGATCATGTAAATCATCACCAGAATCAAGGCTCGGGTAAAGCCTAGGCCGCCGTCGAAAATTCCACGAGCAACACCCGTCAGGTCAAGGTCGTGCAAAGATTCCACCAAAAGCCGGCGCATGGCTTCCGGCATGGAGGAATTCTCCATACGCACACCAAGGCCATCCACCACCGATGGCCAATCAAAATCCTGTGACAACTCTTCCTGATTTTGGTTTACCGGATCGATACCTTCCTGGTAAGTCGTCTGCGAAGTATCGCCAAGAAACTGCACGATATTCGCCTGCAACAGACTGCCTGCTTGGACTAGACCGAGAAACAAGGATGCAACCAATGCAATCACGGTGAGTGCAGGGGGGATTTTCCACCGCGCCAGACGCACCACCACAGGTTGCAGCATACTCGCCAAAAGCAAAGCGATGACCAAAGGCTGCAAAATGCTGGCGCCCACATGCAACACCCACCCCACCATAATCGTGGTGAGGATGCTTTGCAGAATCAACGTGGAGCGGTTTGGTGGCGGCACAGCATAATGTTATCCGCGCCCACCCCAACTCCGGGTCATGGTCTGTTGGATTTAAGCAACAGGCTGAATCGCACGCAACTGCGGAGCCAGGCGTTGAGTCGCTTCGCCCAAGGAAATCCCACGTCGTTTCGCGTAATCCGCAACCTGGTCTTCTCCAATGGTGCCAATGCCAAAGTAGCAAGCATCCGGGTGAGCGAAGTAAAAACCACTCACGCTGGCAGCCGGCCACATCGCCCGTGTCTCAGTCAGCTGAACTCCGATTTGCTTCTCCACATCCAGAAGCGCAAACAAATCATCCTTCAAACTATGGTCCGGGCAGGCAGGGTAACCAGGCGCTGGCCGGATTCCTCGATAGCCCTCTTCAATCAGCGCTGCAGAACCCAAATCCTCGCCGGCAGCATACCCCCAATCTTCACGGCGCACTCGGCGATGCAAATATTCAGCAAATGCCTCCGCTAGACGATCCGCTAAAGCCTTCACCATGATGGCTTGATAATCGTCATGTTCCGCCTCAAAACGCTCGATCCACTTCTCGATTCCAAACCCCGTACTCACTACGAAGGCGCCAACGTGATCGCTGCGTCCACTCGATGCGGGTGCCACGAAATCCGCAAGGCAGCGGTTGACGCGCCCTGACTGAGTGCTCCGTTGTTGACGCAACATCGGTACACGGGCTTCACCATGCGGGCCTTGGATTAGTAAGTCGTCACCATCTGAATTGGCTTCGAAAAGCCCCAATATGGCTCGCCCTGTGAGTCCACCGGGAGCACATATTTCATCCAGCATGCTCTCTGCATCCGCGTGCAATTCTCGTGCTTGGGCGCCGACGACTTTGTCGTTGAGAATTGATGGATAACGACCTTTTAGCTCCCAAGTGCTAAAGAATGGGGTCCAATCGATGAAGGGGCGCAATTCGGATAGCGGGAAATCATCCAATAACTGAATACCCATACGCTTTGGTGTCGGCAATTCAGCACGCGACCAATCCGAAAAGGGCGCGGCTTTGCGTGCGGCATCCAACTTGGCAAGCGGACGTTTGGTGTGCCGCGATTGGTGCCGCGAACGCGCCTCCTGCAAACGTTTCTGATTCAACTCTAAAAACTCTTCGCGCAAGTCCTCCGACAACAAACTCTGTACCTGATTGACTGCCTGTGAGGCATCGCGTCCGTGCACTACGGCTTGGCTGTACTCCCCAGCGATACGCACCGCTGTATGAGCGACGGAGGTGGTGGCGCCACCCACCAACAGAGGCAGCTTGGATCCAGTCCGCTCCATTTCCTTTGCGACGTGCACCATCTCATCCAACGATGGTGTAATCAAACCGCTCAGGCCAATGATGTCGACCTCCTCCTCTAGAGCCCTCTTCAAAATTGTTTCCACTGGCACCATCACCCCGAGATCAATAATCTTAAAACCATTACAAGCCAAGATCACTCCCACAATGTTCTTGCCGATGTCATGCACATCGCCCTTCACGGTTGCAAGCAAGACGCTACCCCGGCTGATGGAGCCGCCATCGACCTTGGCCGCTTCAAGATAAGGCTCCAGCCAGGCAACCGCGCGCTTCATCACCCGTGCACTCTTCACCACTTGAGGCAGAAACATGCGGCCACTGCCAAAACGTTCACCAACTACGTCCATTCCAGCCATCAGAGGCACTTCAATGACTTTCAATGGTTGTTGATGTAACTCAAGAGCCTCCGGCAAATCCTCCTCAAGGAAATCTGTGATTCCGTGAATCAGGGCATAAGCCAAACGCGCATCCACGTCCTCCGAGCGCCACGCTGCAGCTTCCTTTTCAGCATTGCCGGAACCATCGTCGACATGTGCAGCAGCATAAGCGAGTAGGTCATCCGAAGATTCCCTGCGTCGGTTCAGGATGAGGTCTTCACACCAACCGCGGAGATCTTCCGGCAGGTCATCGTAAAGCGGGAGGTTGCCAGCATGAACAATACCCATGGTGAGTCCTGCCTGAACTGCATGAAACAGAAATACCGCATGCATCGCTTGACGCACGGTTTCTGCACCACGGAAACTAAACGAGAGATTACTGATGCCTCCACTGAACGAGCAAAGTGGATACCGCTGCTTCAATACGCGCAAGGCGTCGAGGAAGTCTGCGGCATAGGAATCATGCTCTTCAATTCCAGTTGCAATCGCGAGCACATTCAAGTCCAACACCACGTCTTGATCATGGAAACCGACCTCACGCAAAATGCTGATGGCACGGTCTACAATCTCAACGCGTCGCCCGACATCGACCGCCTGCCCCGCCTCGTCAAAGGCCATGATGACTACGGCTGCGCCCATGCGCTTGACATGGGTGGCCCGACGGCGGAACTCTTCCTCGCCATCCTTGAGGCTGAGAGAGTTCACTAAAGCGCGGCCCTGCACATTCTTTAAACCTTCCTCCAGCACCTCCCAACGCGAAGAATCCAAAACAATCGGAACCCGCGCAATCTCCGGTTCCGCTGCTAATAAGCGTAGATAACGGCGCATCGCATCGACCGAATCAAGCAAGCCCTCATCCATATTCACGTCTAAGGCTTGCGCGCCACTCTCCACTTGATCGCGTGCAACGGCAAGCGCGGCGTCGTAATCATCGGAAAGAATCAAGCGCGCAAAACGACGCGAACCTGTCACATTGGTACGTTCTCCAATGTTCATAAAGTTGGCATCTGGACGCAACTCCAAAGCCTCTAAGCCCGCCAAGTGCGGGAAGCCAGGCACTTGTGGGATTACGCGCGGGGGCAATCCCTTCACCGCCTCTACCATCGATCGAATGTGCTCCGGCGTAGTGCCACAACAACCGCCCACCAGATTCAATAATCCTTCCCCTGCCCAGGTTCGCACGTGTTCCGCCATCGCCTCGGGGCCGAGATCATATTCGCCAAAAGCGTTAGGCAGACCCGCGTTGGGATAGCACATGACTGGGCAATCGGCAATCGCTGCCACACTCTCCAAGTGTGGACGCATTTCCTCTGGACCTAAGGCGCAATTAAATCCAATCGCTCCCAAATCTCCATGCGCTACGGAGTACCAAAACGCCTCAACCGTTTGCCCGGAAAGCGTGCGCCCCGAAGCATCGGTAATGGTTCCAGAAACAAAAACGGGGAGCCGTTTCCCGCACTTGTCAAATGCCTCTCCTGCCGCAAACAAAGCAGCCTTGCAGTTCAAGGTATCGAATACGGTTTCGATCAGTAGGAAGTCTGCTCCACCATCCACCAGGCCTCGTATTTGATCCTTATATGCGTCTTTGAGAGTGTCAAAGTCAATCGCGCGATCGCCTGGGTCCTCAACCGAAGAGCTCATCGAGCACATACGATTGGTCGGTCCAATCGAGCCTGCAACGAAACGCGGCTGTTGCGGATTCTGTGTCGTGAACCTTACGGCCACCTCGCGCGCGACCTCGGCCGCGGCACGATTTAAGTCGTAGCAAGCATCTTCTAACTGATAGTCTGCCTGTGAAATCGCATTGGCGCTAAAGGTATCGGTCTCGATAATGTCGGCACCAACCTCGAGGTAAGCGGCATGGACCTCGGCGATGACCTCGGGCTTAGTAAGCACTAAGACATCGTGGTTACCCAACAGGGGGACCGCGTGATTGGAAAAACGCTCGCCACGATAATCCTCCTCAGATAAGCCACAGGCTTGCACCATCGTTCCCATCGCGCCATCCAAAACCAAAATGCGTTTTTGCAACGCGTGGGCGATGCAGGGGAGGTCGTTTGCGTGATTCGGCTTCATGTCCTTGGGTGCACTCTTATGCAAGTATGGGGACAGGCGCGCGCATTATTCCGAAACATCGGAGGGTTTTGCCACCGTGCTCGCAAGCCGGTTGGCCGAGTTTCGCAGGGCCTGTCCCTCCACTCGTCTGAATGCGTAATCATCCTAACAACTCGAAAGCGAAAGCTCAATCCCAGGAATCGTGCGACGCTTCCAAGTAGGTGTAACCATTCAAGCCATTCACGTAAAACTCCATTAAAGTGCGGCTCTCTACCGGCGTAATCGAGCCTGCTCGCACAGCTTTTTCGCAATCCTTACGTAATTGCGCCTCTAAACGCTCTGGCTCATATTGCACATAGCCGAGCACTTCGCGTGCAGTATCGCCGGGCACCACTTCCTCGACCGACCACCCGCCGCTCTCATCGACGCGGATGTGCGCGACATGAGTATCGCCAAACAGGTTGTGCAAATCACCCAAAGTTTCCTGATAAGCACCGACCAGGAAAACGCCTAAGTAGTACGGCTCCCCCGCCTTTAAGCTGTGCACGGCCAAAGCGGGTTGCGGGTCGCCAGCGGAAATGAAGCGATCGATCTTGCCGTCGGAGTCACAGGTGACGTCGCCCAGCACCACGCGCGCAGTGGGCTCCTCGTCTAGGCGGTGAATCGGCATGACTGGAAAGAGTTGTTGGATCGCCCAGGCATCGGGGACCGATTGAAAAACCGAGAAGTTGCAAAAATAGGTTTCCCGCAACAGGTGTTCTAGTTCCTCTAACTCCGACGGATGGTCGCCAGATGTACGCATGAGATCACGCAGACGCAAGCAGGTGGACCAATAAAGCTTTTCCGCCAGCGCGCGGCCTTCCAAATCTAAATAGCCCAAGGCAAATAAATCGAGTGCTTCATCACGAGATTGGCTGATGTCGTGCAAGCGTTCGACCAGACGATCATCATCTAGATTGTCGGAAGCATCTTGCAAATCCTGCAGCGGCAGCGGCACCTCGCGGTTTGCCCCCCACGCATCAAGCTCCCCTGGTGCATGAGCGACCCTTTCGACACTATTCCGCCCCAACACATCGAAAACCAGCATGCTGTGTTGCGCCACCATAGCGCGACCGCTTTCGCTCACAATCCTGGGATGCGGCACCTTGGCGTTATCGCAAATGTGACCGATGCGATAAACCACATCGTAGGCATACTCTTCCAAGGAATAGTTCATGGAAGATTCAGTCGCACTTGCGGAGCCATCGTAATCCACACCGAGGCCGCCGCCGATGTCTAGATACCGCATTCCAGCACCAAGACGTACTAGCTCAACATAAATATGCCCGACCTCGTTGATTACATTTTTGATTAAGCGGATGTTGGGGATTTGACTCCCGACATGACAATGTAAAAGCTGCAGGCAATCCAACATGTTGTGTTTTTTCAGCAACTGCGTCATCTGCAGAACTTCCGAGAGGAACAAACCAAACTTGGAACGGTGTCCAGAGCTTTCGCGCCACCGACCGACACCTTGACTGGCTAACTTCACCCGCACGCCAATCTTCGGCCGCACCTGATATTTTTCTGCATATCGAATCACGCGTTCTAGTTCACGAAATCCCTCCACCACCGGAACAATGTTGCGCCCAATTTTTTTCGCAAGAATGACAGCCTCAATGTATGGGTCATCCTTAAAGCCATTACAAATGATCAATCGCTCTGGGTGAGCAGCGGTCAACGGCATCACCGCCAATAACTCCGGCTTACTCCCTACTTCAAGACCAAAACGAAACTCTTGTCCGAACTCCACCAACTGCTCGACTAAATGCCGTTGCTGGTTCACCTTAATCGGGTAAACCGCGTGGTAGCTATTTTGGTATTGGTTTTCCTCGATCGCAGCCTCAAAAGCGGAGGCCAGATGCGCGAGACGATTTTGCAAGATATCAGGGAAACGTAGAATTAAAGGAGTCGAATAGCCGCGGTCGGATAACCCCTTCACGATTTCCCCTAGGGCTACCCCCTGGGCACCCTGTCGCGCAGGATCGACCACTAATTCGCCATCTTCCCGCACCCGAAAGTAGCCCTGAGACCAGCCAGGCACTTGGTAGAGAAGGGAGGATCGATCTGGCGTCCAATCAGAAGGGGGCGGGGTGCGTGTGCTCAAGCCAGCATTGTGCCGTGGTTGGAGAAAAAGAGAAAGATTTAGACCAATTGCTTTCACTTAAACACTCTAAAATCTGGCATGGCAACTATTAGCAAAGACGTCGGCGGAGTCCTGGTAACTTTAAAAGTGACCCTGAATTCAAATGGAGAATATGTAGCAACATTCCTCACTCCCGCCAACACTGCCGGACATTCTCAAACCGTCGAACCCGGCTCTAAAACTGCCGTGACCAGCGATAGAGATCAAGATTGCGTTTACCGGTTGACGCCCATCGGCGTAAATTGGGAAGACGTGACCTCCGCATCCCAAGTACATTGGGAAGTCAACTGTTCCACTAACTAGACCACTCAATAACTCTGGCACCCACCCCACATGCCTTCCCCACATATTTCTGCTGAGAATCTGCTCCAACACCAGGACTGGTTATTTCGTTTTGTCCGCAAGCTAGTCCGAGATGACTTCACCGCCGACGACATGGTGCAGGCTACTTTTGCCCAAGCCTTAACCGACCCTAAAGCAGGTAAAACCAATCTTCCGGCATGGTTGGCATCCACCGCGCGGCGCATCACGGCCCAAGATTGGCGCAGCAACTCACGCCGTAAAAACAGAGAGAATAGTCTCCGCATTTCAGATGAAGCGATTGTCAAACAGTCGTCGGAACTCACAGAACTATTTCAAGTTGCAAACTCCGCGCTCCACGATTTGCCGGAGCAGGAACGGGTGGTACTTATGTTGCGCCACATGCAGGGCTGGAAACCCAAAGCCATCGCGAAGGAATTGGACCTTCCACTAGAAGTCGTATACCGGCATGCGGAACGTGGTTGCCAAAAGCTCCGTGGCCGACTGAAGAATTCTTATGGCCACGGTTGGCAAACCAGTTGCCTAGCGATTTTGGTCCTTCCGAATCTTCAGAAGAATGTCAGCCTTACCACCATGGTTACCGGCCTTGTAGCTAGCATTGCGCTGGTTGCAGCAGGGATATGGGGGTTCGCTACCATGAATTCCAAGTCAAACGACCTCGCTTTGGCCGACAAGACCGGGGCCTTTGCCATGGAGGCTTTGGCTTCCCCTCCGTTGGAGTCAACCATGGCCTCCCTCCCAGGACGTATCGACCTAGAGGGGCCTGCTGCTGATTTCTTTCCGATTCGATTCCAAGCCTTGTCACCACAGGGGGATCCTTACCCAAATTGTTGGGTTCGCGCGGGTTGGATCGTTGGCCGGGATTATCCAGAAGGCCATACCGATGCAAGTGGTTTCATCAGCCTCGATATTCCTGTTGGCGCGGAAGGAATGTTTGTTGAATTCGGAGCCACCAACCTTTTTGGTAAAAAGATGCTTTTGGATGATGCAGACCTCAGCCAACCCATCGCCCTGCAACTAGTGAAGGGCACCATCCCGGTTTCTTTCCAAACACTCGCTGAAGAGGAAGGCCAACTGCTTTCCATTCGAGGCGGATCCGCATGGCTAGCCTTTAAGGAATGGTGTGGTTTTGCGCAAACCGATGCCACTGGGCTCGCGGAAGTTCTTCTACCCGCTCCCGGCCGATTCCATGCTAAGAGCGCACAGCCAACCCCAGGCTGGCACCGCTCGGAAATCACCGTTGGCGCGGAAGGATTCCCATTCCCTATTCCAGTAATCTTCAAGGATGCCACGGAATACAACCTAGTGGTGCATGACAAAGCTGGAGGCGGACTTATTGACCATGCACAGTTTTTCCTTTCGTCCCAGGATCGTGATCGCGGAAACCTTGCTTTCCTTGAAAGCCATTCGGAATTCCCATCTTCCCGTGGAAGGCTCTCCATTTTGGCCTCCGCACTTCCGGGACCGGAATTCTATGTCACTATTCAGGCAGAGAATTATGCCAGCACCTCAATCCAACTACGTGACCCGCGCGGCGAAGAAATTGTAGTGGAGTTAAGTAAAATTGAATGGGTTCCAGCCACCCTAGTTTGTGGCCAACCTGGAGTTCGGTTTGCCTCCCTCTTTATCTACGAAGATAACGGGGCCTTCCGCTACCCCAGCAATAGCAGCAACCATCAATCATGGGGAACCTACCTCAGAAAGGAGCTCTCCATCTCGCCACAAGGTAATTTCATGCTACCGAGAACCTTGGACGGTTCCAGAGGCTCTTTCAAGCTAGTCGGCATCGATACTCAAGGGCGTGAATGGATTGCTAATGATTTAAGCCTACCCGACCGCGAAGGCACCGATTTGCGGTTTGTACCGACCCCTCCCGCGACCGGGCATTCCATAGTCAAGATTGCTGGTGCGCGCCCAGCATCCCCTTCGGTTTCCTACCGGAGTTATTTAAATGGTCCAGTCAATGCTGACTTGGTGCAGGTCGTCCCGAATGAACTTGAGGAGTTACATTATGCGACGCGCCCAGGAAGCCGAATTGCAGTTTCTTATTGGGAGAAGGGCCTCCATTTCGAGTTGGAACGATGGCTCCCCGCCGGTGAAGATTCTGCCACCTTCCTCGCTGAAATCCCTAAAGGTAACGCAACTCTGGAAGGCCTGTTTTACGATCAAGATGGCCACCAGATCCCAGATGGCACGCTCCTCGCCTTCCGTTATATGCCACAGGGAGCCAATACTTCCGAGGGCTTGCAGACTGCAGACATCCTCACCCTGCGAGGCCGCATCAAGGATGGGGAAATCTCCCTGCAGGATTGCCCTCCAGGTGAGTACCTCTTTTCATCTGGCCCCTTCCAAGACCAAATGGAGCAAATCGTGCATACGGGAGTGCCATTCGTAGTGCATTTCCCCGCAACCAAGGCACTCATTCTGCAAGCCTTTAGCGAGACAGAATCCAATCCCATACTCTCCCATTTCGTGCTATCGAATATCCGACGCACACCAAAGTCTCCCATGGTTTACGGTGACTCGAATGAAGGATCGGGCTTTCTCTCTTACGAATTCCCGCAGGATTTCGACCAAAGCTACCTCTTAGTTTCTGCCTTTAGGCATCAGCCGCAAGCGCTCCCCGATCTACTGCCCGGTCAAACCCTACGAGTCTTCCTAAAACCTGGCCGTTACCTAAAAATGGACTTAGAGGAGTTGGGCGTGGTCCATCAAGAAGACCACCGCTGGATTTGTGATGCATGGGGCCATGCCAACGATCCACGCCAATCTCTTATCCGAGTGGTGGATCAAGCTATCCAACTCTCTGGCCTTCCACTGGAGGCTGTGCGCTTTATCGAACTCGATGAGAACGACGCAGCAACAGGCGTGGTGATTTACGTCGATCCTTCTGGCGCTGCAGTGCTGGAATAAGTTGCCTGCGCGAGATTGAAACAGCGCCGTTATCCTCTGCGCTGCATGATTCGCTCCGTCGCCGCATCCATCCTTTCGCTAATTCTGATCCTTGGACTGGTAAGTTGCGGTGAACCTGCAACGACACAGCTCAGCGCAGTAGAACTCGACCACCCCTCCTTCTTGTGGGAGGTAGAAAAGGATGGTTCGCATGCATGGCTCTTCGGCACCATGCACTTCACCGATCCAGAAGTCACAACCCTAGGCCAAGAAGTGGATGACGCCATCACCGCTGCCGACGCCATCTTCACCGAGGTCGAGGAAACCCCTAGCTCCGGTGCCTTCATTTCGACGGCTGGACGTTTACCTAGCGGCGAGTCACTCAGCGATCTCGTCCCAGCAGAGCTATTGCAAAGCCTTCACGCTTATCTCCAATCGCGTGGACTTCCACCAAGCTCGATGGACCAATGGCGGCCATGGATGGTAAGTGTGCAAATTGGACTACTCGACGCCATCCCCTTTATGTCGGATGGCCAGAAGTTAGATGTGCAACTCATGCATCGCGCTAAAAATGAGGGGAAAGAATTTGGTGCGATTGAGAAAACCGAAGATCAGTTACGCGCCCTGACTGTGGGAAGCGTTGCCGATCAAGTGCATATGCTTGGCGTCACCCTAGAGAAGCTTGTGAAGGAGCAAGCCAATGGAGCTTCCAGCCTCGCCAAGCTTCGCGACCTTTATCTGGCCGGTGACGAAGATGCGTTGTGGAAATTCGCTATGTCAGAAACGGATTTGGATGATCCAATTCAAATCGATTGGCTGCATGCTATCTTGCAGGAGCGCAATCTGCTGATGGCGCAACGCATTCACGCGCGACTGCAGGAGTTTCCCGAAAGATCAACCTTCTTCGCATTTGGAGCCCTGCACTTCGTCGGCCCCGACAGCGTAGGCGAGCATTTGAAATCTCTGGGATACACAGTTACGCGAGTGCAGCATATCGCTCCCGCGATGGACTAAATCAGGCTTTCCACAGCATCAGCCAGTCGGAGATACTCCGATTCCGTGTTGTAGATGTGAGCGGACAAGCGCACCACAGTGCCGAGGCCATCGGGTAGTGGGATAGCAGGAATTTGAATTCCCCACTGGTCGTGCAACTCGGCGTAAATACTGGTCTTGCGTTTTGCCACCGACTCGACTGCTGCGACCGGAACGAAAACTGAAGCCATGGTGCCTATCATCGAGTCCGGCGCCGGCAACGTGGTTGCAAAACGTTGCGCCAACATCCTGCGCATGGAGAGCGCCAGTTCATGATTACGCTGCATGATGGCATTCCATCCCCCATCCACTAGATCCTCCATAAAATCAAGGACGTCGGCGATGCTGCCCCACGCAGTGGGATCAAAGGTTCCGGTCCAATCGAACTCCTGTAGAAAGCGAGAACGGTTTTTAGTACTAGCGTTATAGCCATGACTGATCGTGACTGGGTGGATTTCCTCTTGCAACTCTGGACGTACATAAAGGAAGGCGGACCCCTTCGGCGCACAAGCCCATTTATGAAGATTGCCGGTGTAGTAATCGGCCCCGATCATTTTCAAATCCAAGGGGATTTGCCCTGGTGCATGAGCGCCATCAATCAAAACGCGAATGCCTTGGGCACGCATGGCCTTAGTCACCGCCTCTACCGGCAACAACAATGCGGTTGGACTTGTGAGATGGTCGATCAAACAGAACACGGTGCGTTTGGTCACCTTTGCCATCATCGCATCGACAATTTGCTGTGAATCAGTTAATGGAAATGGCAGTTTCACCACCACCACCGTTGCGCCCCACCGCTCTGCGGCAAAATCCAATGCGTTGCGGCAGGCGTTGTATTCGTGGTCGGTGACTAAAACCTCATCGCCCTTCCTCCAGCGTTGCGAGCCAATGGCTGCATTCACTCCATGGGTGGCATTCGGGACGAAAGCTAAATCCTCCGCCGGCGCCCCTACGAAAGTGGCCAACCGCTCTCGCGAACGATCCAACAGGGCCGTGCGATGTGCCATGAAGCGCACCGGCTCACGTTCCAACTCTTGACGTAGCTCCTGCTGCCGCAATTGAATCCGTGCTGGGCACGCACCGTAAGAGCCGTGGTTCAAAAAAGTCACTTCTGGATCCAAGGTCCAATGCCGCCGATAAGGATTCTCCATAAAAACTAGTGTAGAAGCTCCGCAACATGACCTAGAATGTCTGTATGAACAGACAGTCCATAATTGCCCTGTTGCCTTGGTTTGCCTTGGGTGCATGCGCCCAGCCGCAAAACTCTGGCACACAGGCTAATACTGCGCCTGAAGAGGTCGTGGTGATGCAAGCTGAGGAGGCGATGGTGCAAACCGTCAACCTCAGCGTGACTGGCATGACCTGAGGCATTGCCTGAGTGGGCAAGATAAACTCGGCGCTCGCCGCTCTACCGTGGGTAGAGGAAAGCTCAGTAGATTTCAAAAATAAAATGGCTACCGTAATCGTCAGATCTGACGACTACGATGAAGCCGCAACCATCGCAGCGATTGAAGCGCTGGACTTTGGAGTATCGGTTCTCTAAGAGAATCCAATCGGACTAGGTCACGGCTGAAATGCTGTGGCCTTTTTTAATGTACTTATGCCAAAGCCTTTAGGACAGTTCGTGCCGGGTTATTAACAGCTTATCCACAACGCTCTATAATTCAGATGACTCCATAAAGAGAAGCCTATGACGCAGCCTAAGCGAACAGGAGACCTCGACTTCGTTCGCCAAGCGGTGCCCATGGGGAAACCATCAGTCTCACCTTCAGCGCCTTTGCCAAGGAACCCGTGGTAACGCTTATCATCCATCATGCTGTTCACCCTAACTCTCAGTCTTGCGCTTCCCCTTATGGGGCTCTGCCCTCCACAAACGCAAGAAGCACTGCCCGCAGGTGATGCGACGCGAATCGAAGCTGACATTCGTACCCTCGCTGGATTTGGAACCCGCAACACCTTATCCGACACCAAAAGCAAAACACGCGGCATTGGCGCGGCGCGGCGGTGGTTAAAGCAGGAAATGGAAAGCATTTCCAAGCAGTATCACGGGGGACGCCTGGAAGTGCGGTTGCAACATTTTGAAATCAAGCCAGGGCGTCGGATTGCGCGCAAGGTGGATTTAGCGAACGTCGTGGGAGTGCTACCTGGAACCGACCCGAATCGCCTTATTGTGCTATCTGGGCACTATGATTCTATGCCAAGCTCACCCACCGATGGCAAGAGTGATGCACCTGGAGCAAACGATGATGCAAGTGGCACCGCGGCGGTTCTAGAAGCGGCAAGACTGCTTGGCGGATTGCGCCCTCGTGCAACCATTGTATTTCTTGCCGTCGCAGGTGAGGAGCAAGGACTTTATGGCAGCACGCGGCAAGCAGAATGGTGGAAGGAGGAAGGTAAGGAAATTGAGGCCATGTTCACCATGGACATTGTTGGGGGTGTGGTTGGCTCCTCGGGCAAGCAAGAGCCACATCGTCTGCGCGTGTTCAGCGAAGGAGTTCCCACCACGGGTCCGAAAATTGTAGGCAGCGATAACGATGCACCATCACGTCAACTCGCGCGTTATCTCAAACGTACCGCAGCGCTTTCTTTGCCCGATTTCGAGCTCACCTTGGTGTTCCGCCAAGACCGCTATCTGCGTGGCGGTGACCACCGCCCCTTCAATGATTTAGGTTGGGCCGCCATCCGACTTACCGAACCGCACGAAAACTATCACTGGCAACACCAAGATGTGCGCGAGGAAAATGGCATTGCCTATGGCGACGTCCCCGACAACGTTGATTTCGCTTACACCGGACGGGTTGCCACCTGTGTTGCTAGTGCAGTCCGCGAGCTCGGTCTGGCCCCAGCATCTCCCAAGAAGGTCCGCGTCGACATCTCTCGTCTCACCCCACACACCACTCTGCGCTGGGAGCCGAATACGGAAAAGGACCTCGCTGGTTATGCCATTCTGATCCGCCGCACGCATGAGCCGCTTTGGACGGAACGCATCGAGGTGAAGGAAGGGCACGAAATGACGCTGAAAGGCTATAGCAAGGATGATTTCCTCTTTGCTGTGGAAGCCGTCGACAAAAATGGGAACCGCAGCCTTCCGCTCTATCCTTACCCTAGCCGGGGAAACTAAACTCATCAGCATGCGTCGTCTGTTGCCCCTTGCATTGCTGCTCCCCTTCGCTTCTTGCGTAACTCCAGCATTGCCGCCTGAAGCCCCCGCAGATCCGGTGAAGGTTTACTTGCTCCTTGAAGGTGAGCACGCAGGCCTGTTGCTTCCGGACGGGTCTGATTCTTGGATTGAATATAGCTATGGCGATTACGGTTGGGTTGTCATGGGCCGCGATACCCCTTGCTACGCGAGCTTTGCATTATTCACCGAGACCGATGGCGCGTTGGGCAGGCGGAGCTTTCAGGGCCATCCGGCCGCCGACTCCTTCAGCTTATCGCGCGGTACACGCTTTCAGCCGTTTCTGGTGGAGCGTCGCAAGGCCGACGCCCTACGTCTTCAGCTCGATACCGAGTTTTCGCGCAACCAAGAAGAACCATTCTTCAATCAAGGCTTTGGCCTCAACTATGTGCACGCCACGCACAACTACCACCTTTTCCACCACTGCGCCCACGCCACCATTGAATGGCTGCAAGCACTGGGCTGCGACGTCTCGTCTTCCGGCATCATCCGCAGCGTAGAAATGCGCGGGATTGACCCTGAGTATGCGCCTTAGGCTTGAGGCCTTAACGTAGCTCCAACTCGTGGTAGACGGACAGGAAGTCTTCCCCAGCAGCCACCCGCTCGAACAACTGCAGCACACCTTGCTGCCCTACCAAGCGATACCAGCGACGGACTTCCAGCTTCGCGAACACCAGATGGCTCTCTCCCTCGGGCCCCAAGAACCAATCGGCCTGCTCCATCGTTGCGAAGGAAGGGATTTCTATACCTGCTGCTTCTTGAGCATCGAGGGTGGCATCGGAAAGGAACTTGCGCTGATCTAGCAAGGTGCAAAGCCCTTCATCGAACCATGCTGGAAGCTGCGCAAAAACCTCCTCGCCTAAGCGCTGCTTCACTTCGGCATGGGCATAGGCGTGCGCCATGACATCGGGATGGTTACCGCGTGGCGCAATGACGATCAAGATATCCGAGAAGTGAAAGTAGCTCGAAGCAAAGGGGTTGCCCACCGACAAGCGATCCTTGAGTTCTTTATGGTCGGCATAAGCCACCATCGGATGCGCACGACGTGATCCAAAAAAGTCGTCCGCCGCCTTTTGAGCAACTCCGAGATTACGCAGAAAAGCAAGTGCTTGGGGCTCAGCTAAATCGGTGCCGAAGAAGATTTGCGGCTCCCTCTCTTCCATCTGCATTTGCATTACAAAGCTGCGCCGAAAGGCAACAGGGTCACGAAACGCAAAGACTGTAAACCCGATAAGGGCAAGTGAAGCAAGAAGAAGAGCGGTTTTGCGCATCCTGCGCTTTGCGGCAACGGCTAAGAGACCAGCAAGGTCTCAACGGAATCGACTAGCTCTTCCCGCGTGAATGGCTTAAGCAAGGTAGCACCCGCACCAAGCATTCTAGCTGCACGCAAGTAGAACTCTGCTCCCACTACACCTGACATCGCAATGATGCCGATCTCTGGATAGAGCTTGCGCAATTCCATGACCGTTTCGGCACCTTCCTTTTCTGGCATGACCAAGTCAGTCAACACCAAATCACAACGCGTAGTCTGGAGTACATCCAATGCCTCAAAGCCGTTGCCAGCTTCAACGGTTTCGTAGCCAGCATCTTCTAAGAAAGCGCACGCAACCCGGCGCACATCTTCTTCATCATCGACAACAAGAATTCTTTTCATCTTAGGCCCGAGGGGAGGGACAGGCATTGGCACCCAAGAGGGCGCTTACCCGATTATCCACCAATTGCATCCGATATGTCAAACCCAGATTGAAAGACTTTTGCAGGAACTCCAGGTTTAAAAAGAGTTGCGCAACCATATTTTAGTTGAATGCGCCCGTCCTCGTTGCGTAGGAAGGCTCCTTCATCCAATCCAACTACTGGAGCGGCGTTCATTTCATGGAATTCGCGGATACGATCTTCACGCGTTTCGCCAAAATGTTCGGCCATACCAGAGCTATTCTTAGTCCAAATCTGGCCGGCATAGTAATGCGCATTGACCTGATACGGCACGAGACCAAAACCTTCAAAGGATGTGGGATACACGATAGGCATATCATTTGTGGTCATCATGGTGGGGCAAGCAACGTTAGTCCCAGCACTAACCCCCATGTAAGGCAAACCGGTGGCGACCAACTTCCGCATCGGCTCCAGTAATTTTTGCTGATGAATCTCGTGAATTAGCCGGAAAGAATTTCCACCCCCTACATACACGGCCTCGGCTTGCTCCAATGCTTGCTTTGCATCGGGAAGCTGATGGATGCCCACCAATTCATAACCGCCACCGAAGCCATGCATGTTCATGGCCTCTAGGTAGGCCTCGTAATCATGGAGCGCATAGGGGATAAATAGAATCTTCGAAACCGAAGGGCCGAAAAAATCCTGCATTTCACTGCGGAGATTTTCACGTCTTTCGTCCGATCGAAACCCACCACTGCCAAGGAGAACACGCATTAGCAAAGAATACGCCCACACTGCTAGACTGCAAACATGAAAGACTGGCTGTTGCTGTTACTGCGGATTGCGACCGGCGTCGGCTTGGCGTACTGGGTAGGCCACGACAAGGTGTTTGATCCGGATGCACGCGAAAATTATGCCCGCCTCCTGCAAGACGCCGGAATCCCTGCGGCTGGCATCCTCACCATCATGTTTGGTGTCGTTGAGTTTTTCGCTTCACTCTTTCTAGCCGCAGGATTCTTTTTCCGTCAGGCAGCAGGCCTCTTGCTCCTTGCCTGCGCCGGAAGCTCTGCGATTCAGCTTCTTGCGTTCGACCAGTCTGCCTCCGTGCTGTTTACTTATCGCGATTTGCACGGCCTCGGCACTGGCTACTACATAGTTGCCTTACTTTTAATGCTCGTCCTTGGCGCTGGCCGCATTTCCTTTGATGCGGGCCGTCGGACGATGCAGGAAGCAGAGTAAGTCCCTGCGCAAATCAGGGTTTCACTCCACGACTTCCATCGTCACGTTGGAAACTTGGCCATTCTGGATGGCCTGTAACCAAATTGCGCGATCAAAAAGCACACCAGGCAGCACCACAGGGAAATCTGCGACGCCCGCACTGTCGGATGTGGTGATCCCTGCCAAGGCTGGATTATCCAAGAGCACGGTGACGCCAAGTTGCGCGACGGTAAACATGCCGACCCCGCTCATGCTGTAAGCGAGAAAAACGGTAGAGCTTGGGGTGCAGCGTTCCACCACCATGGTGTCGGAAATGCCAGTGAACAGATGCGGCACCTTGAGGTACATCCCAGCGGGCACCACCTTACGCAGGGTGCGGCCGAAACATATATAGACCTCGCCATCGAAGTCGGTGCCAATCGAACGACCAGAACCTTGCACCCCGCTCTCTGCCGAGTGGTCAGTGAAATCTGTCACCCCGTTGGTGGGGTCATAACGGAAAGACCACAACTCCAAGCTGCAGGCATCAGAGAACATAAAACGCCCGTCCATGTTGGCCATGCTGCGCCCACGATACATCGCGCCGCCGATGATGCAGCAACGCAATGGGTTGAGATTATGCGCGTATTCATAAATGGGAAGTTCCAAGCCATTCATGTTGCAACCCACACTCGGATTGAAGCAATGCCCGCCTTCGAGAATGCGCCAACCATAATTTTCCCCACCAGGAGAATTGCCCGGCTGAAAGTGCACATACTCCCACTCGTTCTGGCCGACGTCGGCAATGTACAGGTCACGAGTCAGGCGATCGAAAGTGAATCGCCAGGGATTACGTAGGCCGGTAGCCCAGATCTCGTCCAGAGTATTCGGGTCTCCGACGAATGGATTCGACGCGGGAATGGAATATGGTAATCCGTTGTCGACATCTAAGCGCAGAATCTTGCCGAGAAAGCTCTGAGGGTCCTGCGCAAAGTTTCCAGGGTCGCCCGTATTCCCGCCATCGCCAAGTCCGATGTAAAGAAATCCGTCTGGGCCAAACCGAATGCACCCACCGTTGTGATTTCCGAAAGGCTGGACCTGGCTGAATATATTCACTCCAGAGGAGGCGTCGGCAAGGTCTGGGTTCGCCGATACGGTGTAGCGATCGACCCGCGTATCTCCCGCCAAGTCGGTGTAATTGAGATAGAACCAACCGTTGGTGGCGTAATCTGGATGAAAGGTCACCCCCAACAGACCTTGCTCTCCTGAAGGAATCGTCAGGTTAGAGACATCAAGAAATGGAGTGGTGAAGCGCACTCCGTCTTTTAACAGCCAAATGCGGCCCTCCTTCTCAGCAATAAAGATGCGCTCACGATCCTCTGGCGCAAAAGTGACATCTAAGACTTGGCCCATGTTGAAGGCCACAATCTCACTGTCGAGTGGGACTTGCTCTGCGGCAAAGACTTGGCCACCAGAACAAGCAAGCAGCGTGACAAAAGCAAGACAGCAAAGGTGAGGCAAGGTATGGATTCTCATCGTAGGTTGGTCAAAGAAAGGAGGCTGAACCGAAAATTCGGAACAGCCTCAAAATGCGCAGGCTGAACCTTTACTCCACTGTTTCTAAGGTCACATTTGAGACCTGACCATTTTGCACGGCCTCAAGCCAAACAGTGCGGCCGAACAAAGACCCTGGGGGCACGATGGGGAACAATGCCTTGCCACTCCCATTGGAAGTGGTGGTTGCAGCAAGTGCAGGGTTATCCAGCAACACATTCGCTCCAAGCCGCCCTACCGGGAACATGCCAACGCCGGAAAAGCTAAAGGCCAAAAACACCGTTTGGTTAGGGTTGCAGCGAACAACCTCAATTGTGTCTGCCACACCAGTGAATAGGTGCGGAACCTTCAAGTACATGCCAGCAGGCACGACACGGCGTACGGTGCCGCCAGCACAAATGTACAGTTCGCCATCGAAATCCGTGCCCAGCGAGGTACCAGAACCTTGGATGCCAGATTGGCTGGTGTGATCGGTGAAGTTGGTAACACCACCACTAACGCTGTAGCGGAATGACCACAACTCCTTGCTGCAGGAGTCGGTAAAAAAGTAACGCCCATGCATGTTGGCCATGCTGCGACCGCGGTAAGTCTCCGAACCAAGGATGCTGCAGCGAAATGGGTTGAAGGTATGCCCATACTCGTAAATCGGGAGCTCCAAACCGGCCATATTACATCCAACGCTCGGGTTAAAGCAGTGGTTGCCTTCTATGATGCGCCAACCGTAGTTACGTCCGCCAGGGTCGCCCGCTGGCTCGAAGTGCACATACTCCCAAGCGTTTTGGCCGACGTCGGCAATGTAAAGATCCCCGGTAGCGCGATCGAAGTTGAAGCGCCATGGGTTACGCAAACCGATTGCCCAAATCTCATCGGCGGTGTTTGGGTCGGCTACGAATGGATTGGATGGTGGAATCGAATAAGGCAATCCATGATCAACATCGAGACGCAACATCTTACCGAGCAAGTTGGTGGGGTTTTGCGCGCGGTTGCCGGGGTCGCCGCCGCTTCCACCATCTCCGGTACCGATATAGAGGTAACCGTCAGGGCCGAAACGAACACAACCACCGTTGTGATTGGAGAAAGGCTGCGCCAAGCTGAGCACATTGACCTGGGACGCGACGTCGGCCAAGTCTGGGTTCGCGGAAACCGTAAAACGATCGACGCGAGTGTCGCCAGCATTGTTGGTGTAGTTAATGTAGAACCAACCGTTGTTCTGATAGTCCGGGTGGAAGGCAAGGCCTAGCAGGCCGCGCTCACCACTGCCATTGGTCTGCGCGGTGATATTCAAGAAAGGAGTCGTAAGTTTGACACCGTTCTTGATGAGGTAAATGCGACCGTTCTGGTCCAGCACGAATAAACGATCACGATCGCCTGGGGCAAAGGTAACCAAAAGTGAGTTCCCCAAACCTGTAGCTACGACCTCGGTGTCGAGAGCCACTTGTGCTTGTGCAGCATTGGGAAGCAAAAACAAGCCTATGCTTAAGGCAAGGCTGGTAAGAAGGAAATGAGGTTTAGTTTTCATGTCTGGAGGAACGGGTTCATGCCCAATTCCTGAGGGTCCGAAGGTAAGACAGCTATGCCCTACATAGTTCCGTGAACACAAGAAGGCACACCCTAAATTACCCGATTTTTAGGGCTTTTTCGGTAAAAAACCGCGGGCTACGGGCATATTGGCCTAAGAACGAATGCCAAGACTCCGATTGATGAAAACCGCCACCCTAATCCTGCTCTTTACAAGCCCCTTGGCTTGGTCTTGTGCTGCCAAGCAAAACACCCCGCCTGCAGCCACCTCCACCGTGGCTGCCATTGACCTAGCAGGCCCACCCACCGTCGACCACGATGGGCTGGTTCGCCTCAGCGAGGACGAGTGGCGTCAGCGCCTGACCCCAGAACAATTCAAGGTCACCCGCAAGGCAGGAACCGAGCGCGCGTTCACCGGAGTTTACTGGGATGAGCATGCTGCCGGCACCTACACCTGTGTTGGCTGCGCGCTACCACTGTTCGATGCTGCTACCAAATTCAAGTCCGGCACTGGTTGGCCCAGCTTTTGGCAGCCTATTCAAGCCAACGCAGTGGATGAGGTCGAGGACAACGGTCTTTTTTCACGGCGTACCGAAATCCGCTGCAGCCGCTGTGAGGCTCACCTTGGGCACGTGTTCGCCGATGGGCCCAAGCCCACTGGCTTGCGCTACTGCATGAATTCGGCCGCCCTACGCCTCGTGCAGCCCTAATCCATCGCTAGGAAACGAAAAAAACCAGCGACCGTAAACGATCACTGGTTTCCTTTCCCCTTGCTACATTTATCGGGAGCCGCCATCCCCTGCGACTGTCCGAACTAGGTAAAACCCATTCGCAGCATATTTTCCATCGGCGCATGAAGGACTTTACTTAAGGAAAAACCAGATTATTTTCTTAGTTTCTTCACAAAGCCCATAAGCCATTTGCTGCACATGGCTTATGCCTTGGCCCAGGTTCCGGCCCGCCATCTCCCACGCTCCAGTTTCTGCTCCAACTGGAGTCCCTTCGCTGCGAAGGCCTCGCAAGTAGCCAACCAGTGGACATCGAGAATACCACCCGCAAAGAGTCTTCCTTGCGGAGCCACTAACTGGGCCAAATCCTGCGCACCATCTTGGAGCAAGTCGGCGACGAGGTTTGCCATCACCGCGGGCCAAGTACCGCGAGCAGTTTCATAGCCGCCGCGCCAAAACGCACATTGCCCCCCAACTCCATTCGCCGCGGCCGTTCTTGCTGCCTGAGGAGCACTCTGAGCATCAGGGTCCATCCCGACCACCTCGGCCACGCCGCGCAAAGCAGCCGCTACCGCCAAAATCCCAGAGCCCGTGCCCACGTCTAGCATCCGCGAGGGCGGGTTCCGCTGGCACCACTCCGAAAGCACCTTCAACGCCAGTCGGGTACTTGCATGCCCTCCTGTGCCGAATGCTGAGCCGGCAAAAATTGTAAGTGGGATATCGTCGGGGCGTAGAGTCAGTGATGCGCGAGGGTGAAAATCAGCATGAATCACGTAGCCGGCGCAGCGAAAGGGGCGCCAACTTGCTCGCCATAAAGTTTCTGGATCGACTTCATCGACTTGGTGCGCTTCCTGATCCACACGCCATTGCTCAGTCGAAAGCCCCCACGCCTGAAACCATGACTCCACGACGCACATGAGCTTCGGGCAGAGCTCAGCAGAGACTAATAGGCGGACCTCGGACTCACGATGCGGATCTTCGGCGTCGGATTCGAGGGCTCCTGATGCATAGCTACATTCCGCCACCGCAGCGCCGAAACCGCCATCGGCCAGCATGGCTACCAAGGTTTCATCCCACACGGAAGGCAGGTGAAAGCGCAGCAGAGTTTGGCCAGCGGTGGATTTGGAGCACGCAGATTTGGTCACGTCGGTCTACCATAGCCGCCGATGGCGACGCCCACCCGACCACGGAAGCAGAATCCCGATTTCCCAACTCGTGAGAGCTTGGCCGCCATGCGGGTGCGGGCTGAATTGGTTTTGCAGCACCTCCATGAGGGCTATCCAGATTCTAAAACTGCCTTGGATTGGGAGACGCCATTTCAGCTTTTGATTGCCACTATGCTTTCTGCGCAATGTACGGATGTCTTGGTCAACAAAGTCACCCCAGCCCTGTTTGCGGCTTATCCCACCCCGGAGCGGATGGCTAAGGCCGAGCAGCTGCATCTACAGGATTTGGTCAAACGCACCAACTTCTTCCGCAACAAGTCTAAGAACATGTTAGCGACCGCAATTCGCATCTGCGATGTCTTTGATGGAGAAGTACCGCAGGTCATGGAGGACCTAGTGAGCCTGCCAGGCGTCGCGCGCAAAACCGCGAACTGCGTGCTCGGCACAGCCTTTGGCATCAAGGTCGGCGTGGTGGTGGACACGCACGTGGGACGCATTGCCCGGCGCATGGGATTCACCAGAGCTATAGATCCTGTGGCCATCGAACGCGACTTAGTGAAGATCTTCCCACAGGAAGATTGGGTTTATCTGAGCCATTCTTGGATTGACCACGGGCGGGCGGTCTGCAGCGCACGGACGGCCAAGTGCAGTGCCTGCTTTATGGCGGAAATCTGCCCGCGCCGAGTCGAAGGAAAGGTCCTGTAGGCCCTCAAGGTAGTTAGAACCATATTTCCAGTTGACGTTAGCTGGCAACAGAAGCTAGGCTTTGCTATGGCGCCGGAGCCCACCACCTACGACATCGCCGCACTCGCCCGCACCGCTGGCGTCAGTTCGCGGACGATTCGCTACTACGGAGAACTTGATTTACTCAAGGCTTCGTCGCGTGGTCCGGGAGGACGCAGGCTTTATGCAGCCGATGCCGCAGAACGCTTGCGATTTATCTCGCGGCTTAAGACTCTGGGCATGAGCCTAGAAGAGATTGGCGAGTTGAATCGCAGCTTTGATCTCGGAGCCACGCCAGCCATGTTGAAGCATCTCGACTCCCTACTCGAGATGCGCCTGCAAGAAGTTACGGAACGCATCTGTGACTTACGCGCTTTAGAAAGCGACTTGCAGACCTACCGCGATCGCATCCGCGGAAAATCCAGCCCAGAATCGGGAGACCTAGCGTCATGAATCCTTCGACCCAAAAAGAAACCACCACCGAAGTGCCATTCGTTCTTAAGAACAAGTTGCGCTTTGTCACCGCTGCATCTTTGTTTGATGGCCACGACGCCGCGATTAACATCATGCGCCGCATCTTGCAGCAGGAAGGCGGAGAAATCATTCACCTCGGGCATAACCGTAGCGTGGAAGAGATTGTTGAAGCTGCGATTGAGGAAGATGCCCAGGGCATCGCGATTTCCTCCTACCAAGGTGGACACGTGGAATTCTTCGAATACATGGTCGACTTGCTGAAGCAGCGCGGTTGCGGTCACATCAAGATCTTTGGCGGTGGTGGCGGCACGATTACCGATGCCGAGATCAAGCATCTCCAGGCCTATGGTGTCGAGCGCATCTACTCGGTGGAAGATGGCCGCATGATGGGCTTGGTCGGCATGATCCGCGACATGATGCTGCGTGCCGATTATTCCACGGTGGATCCCAACTCCGATTTCCCCGAAGGCTTTAGCGGACGTCAGTCCCCCGCTCTGGCCAAAGCCATCACTTGGTTAGAGAAACTGCACGGCGAAGATGCGCCTGCCGATGCGGAATCGCGTTTACTAGCAACCCGTAAAAGCCTTGCTGCCCTGACCCCAACTCCCAAGGCCGTAGTCATTGGAATTACGGGCACCGGAGGCGCAGGTAAATCTTCGCTCACCGATGAATTAGTCCGCCGCTACCTCGACCGTTTTCCAGATCGCTCGATTGGCATTTTATCGGTGGACCCAAGCCGTCGGCGCACCGGTGGCGCACTCCTTGGCGACCGCATCCGCATGAATGCCGCTAAAGGTCCGCGCGTATTTATGCGCTCGATGGCTACACGTCAGGCCAACGCAGCGACATCGGAATCAGTGCGAGATGCCCTCGCCGCCATGGCTGCATCTGGCTACGACATGCTATTGCTTGAAACGGCCGGTATCGGACAAAGCGATTCCGCCGTCACCGACCTATGCGACCTTTCGCTCTACGTCATGACGCCAGAGTTTGGCGCGCCCACGCAGCTTGAAAAAATCGACATGCTCGACTTTGCCGACGGTGTGGTGCTCAATAAAGCCGACAAACGTGGCGCCGAAGATGCCCAACGCGAGGTCGCAAAAACCTATCAGCGCAACCGCAACTTATTCGATCAGCCGCTAGAGAACATGCCGGTATTTCTGACCTCGGCTAGCCGCTTCGGCGACGTAGGGGTCGACAATTTATTCCAATGGCTTATGACCCAAGTCGATGCGAGTTCAGAACGCAATTGGGATCCGGGTGAGCAGGTCTCTCGTGATCAGAAAATCGCAACGGTGGTGCCGACGGATCGCATTCGTTACTTATCCGAAATCGCGACTGCTGTGCGTAAGCATAAACAGGATACGCGCAACCATGCGGATGTCGCAGGTCGCGCCGATGCGTTAGCGCGCAGCCTCCGGGAGTTTGGCGATACCGTGCCTCCACTGGATCAGGATTACTCCGCCGACGCTCTGCTTGACACTCAAGCGGACCCCGTGGTTTTAGTGTTGCGCCAGCGCTACCACGAAGTTGTGCGCGAAATGGATTCCACTTTACGCAACCGCCTTGCAAACTGGCATGAGACCCGCGCGCGTTACGCGGAAGACACGTACGTGTATCAAGTGCGTGGACGCGACATCAAGGTTGCCGCCCAGCATAAAACTTTATCGGGTACTCGCGTGCCCAAAGTTTCACTTCCAGTAACACGTAGTTGGGAAGACCTGGCCCGTTGGTTTGGTCTAGAAAACCTGCCGGGAGAATACCCGTACACCGCAGGCGTTTTCCCCTTCAAGCGCACCGGTGAAGATCCAACCCGTATGTTTGCTGGCGAAGGACCGGCCGAACGCACCAACCGACGTTTTCATTACGTCAGTCAAGGACAACCTGCCGCACGCCTGTCCACGGCATTCGATTCAGTCACGCTATACGGTGAAGATCCCGCTGAGCGCCCAGACATTTACGGCAAGGTTGGTAACTCCGGAGTCTCGATCTGTTCGCTCGATGACATCAAACGCCTCTACTCCGGCTTTGATTTATGCTCCCCCACGACCTCGGTGTCGATGACCATCAACGGACCTGCTCCGATGATCCTCGCCTTCTTCCTCAATGCGGCAATTGATCAACAAGTCGAGCGTCGGCTGAAAGAAACCGGACGCTGGGAAGTTGCTGAAGAAAAAATCCGTACTCTTTGCGCAGGTGATCCTCCGATCTACCGCGGCGAACTTCCCGTCGGCAATGATGGTTTTGGGCTCGGTACCTTGGGTGTGAGCGGCGACCAGTTATTGCCCGCAGAGGAATATGCAGAGATCCGTCAAGCGGCACTCACTGCAGTACGCGGCACGGTACAGGCCGATATTCTGAAAGAGGATCAAGCGCAGAACACTTGCATCTTCAGCACAGAGTTTGCGCTCAAGCTTATGGGCGACACCCAAGAGTTCTTTGTCGACAACGCTGTGCGTAACTTCTATTCGGTGTCGATTTCCGGTTATCACATTGCTGAAGCTGGAGCGAACCCGATCTCGCAACTCGCATTCACGCTTGCGAATGGATTTACATTCGTGGAGTATTACCGCGCGCGCGGATTAGACGTCGACACCTTCGCACCAAACTTATCCTTCTTCTTCAGCAATGGACTGGATGCTGAGTATTCCGTCATCGGACGTGTCGCACGGCGTATTTGGGCGGTCGCAATGAAGGATTTGTATGGCGCGAGTGATCGCTCGCAAAAATTGAAATACCATATTCAAACGAGTGGGCGTTCCTTGCACGCGCAAGAGATCGACTTCAATGACATTCGCACCACTTTGCAGGCGCTTTATGCCATCTACGACAACTGTCAAAGCTTGCACACCAACGCCTACGACGAAGCGATTACCACCCCCACCGAAGAGTCGGTGCGCAGGGCCTTAGCGATTCAACTCATCATCAACCGTGAGCTTGGTGAGGCAAAGAATGAAAACCCACTGCAAGGTTGCTTCATCATCGAAGAGCTCACAGAATTAGTCGAGGAGGCGGTACTCACAGAGTTCGAGCGCCTAACCGACCGTGGCGGTGTGCTTGGTGCCATGGAAACGATGTACCAACGAGGCAAGATTCAGGAAGAGAGCATGCACTATGAAATGCTGAAACATAGTGGTGAGCTTCCGATTGTTGGAGTGAATACATTCCTCAATCCAGCTGCGGGAGATGGCTCCGTGGTTGAGGTGGAACTAATTCGCTCCACCGCAGAAGAAAAGGATGCGCAAGTACAGCAAGTAGCTAACTTACGCAACCTCCACCGCGCTCATGCTGAGCAAGCTCTGGCCCGACTCAGCGAAGCAGCGGAAAGTCATCAAAACGTGTTCGCGGAAATGATGGAAGCAGTCAAGGTTTGCACCCTGGGTCAAATCAGCCACACCCTATATCAGGTGGGCGGACAATACCGACGCAACATGTAAAGCGCTGCAAAGGCTACTGCAGGCCAAAAAAGAACGGAACTATGTAGTTGTTGAAACTTAGTTAGTGCGAAGCGCAGCAGCCCTAGGGCTTGGTCCACACGACATCATGCCCACCCAGGCCGGAGTCCTGAAT
>JASFYO010000009.1:0-33188 GCA_045047305.1 Planctomycetota bacterium
ATTAAAAAGATGCAAGAACTTGGTTTTATGGGAATGATGCTGGCGAAAAATGACGACCTGGAGGCTTGGCGTCCCTTTGCACCTGGCATGGCTCTCGGTGCGATTTCGATGGGGCTTATTAGCATCAATCAATTGCTGCAGAACCAATTCGGTTTAGACCGTGCCGGCTTTCGGGCATTTATACTTTCGCCGGTGCCTCGCTATCAGATCCTTATAGGGAAAAACCTCACATTGGCCCCTTTCGGTATCGGTATTGGCCTGATTTCTTTATGTGGTTTGCAGTGGTTTATGCCTGCGGATTTAACCCATTTTCTCGGCGGCATTCTTCAGATATTCTCGGCCTTTTTGCTGCTTTGCTTGCTCGGGAACATGCTTTCCATTTATGCGCCGATTCGAATGCGGGAAATAGGGACCAAGGCGGTAAAGCCTAAGTTCACAACCTTCATTTTGCAGTTTTTCACCCTCATCTTCGTGCCACTTACTTTATCCCCCTTGCTTCTCCCGTGGGGGGCTGAGTTCCTGCTGCAAAACAAAGCTTGGGCTGCATCTCTCCCGCTTTACTTGCTCTTTCATATCCTCATGCTGTTCGGTTCCTACCTTCTATATCGTGGATTCATTCGAGTGCAGGGCGTCATATTGCAAGAACGAGAACAGGATATCTTGGATATTCTCACGCGCGATTAGCGGTCGCGCTTCAGCAAGCTAGCTGGAATCCCAACCTTCTCTAGTCCTGGCATCACTTCTGCCAGCCAGCGTTTACCATCGACGCCATAACCTTTGGTCGGCTTTAACTCGGGTAGTTTTTGTGCCCACCAGGCATTAAATAAATCCATCAAACGCTCGCGGGTCTGTTTGGCGGCAAGAGATCCAAGCGCGACTGGTAAATGCTTGCCGTCGGCGCCTTCGCTGAAGCGAATTTGCACCTCTCGGTTCTCAAACTCTAAGGAATAGGTCGACCCGCTTGGTGCTTCGCCGTGAATTTTGACCATGCGCGGCGCCAGAGCTCTGCGCAGGGGCTCGGAATAACGCTGACGTCCACCCTGTCGATCCAACTCAATGCGCAGCGGTGCATCGCCGGTCAGGCTCATAATCTGACGTACAATCTGCATCGTAACCGCGAAGTTGGCATGGCCTTTGCCACCAGTTTTTTCAAGCAGTTGATTCCATTCTCCTGCAGGTACTGCGCGTGCACCAAATCCATTGAGCGCACAGCCATGCAATTCCAAATCCCGTCGCACCGACGCAGCGTCTAAACGTGCGCGGTCATGCGTAATCTCAGGCACTAAATCGCCTTCCAACTTCTGCAACCACGGTGCTTGATGCAGCATGCGTGCGTCACCAGCCGGAGCTTCTGTCACCCAGCGGTCTAAACTAAAATCATCGGGCTGACCTAACTCACGGAAGGCGGCGACGGTGCGACCTAAGCGCTTACGTCCATGGGGGCCTTGGTGCACCTTCTTCGAGTCATTCAGCCACAGCCGACGTAAATCCTTGCGCTCCGGTTTTGGCGCGGTGGAAGTGGACAACACATCCCACAAATTTTGCTCCGGTTTTTGCACCCGGAACAAACTAAATCCAACCGTAAATGGACCGACGAAGGGGCCGTACCCAGCTTCATCGACTCCCGCGAGAAAGGCCATGCAGCCTATTTCTTGGTGTTTCCAGCCTTCACTTGCAGTTCCGGCATCTTGCGCATCACCACATAAACCAAAGCTGCAATTGCAAAGGTGGCAATGCCGACCATCTGCGAAGTCGAAAGCAGGAGATGTGGGTAGGCGAGTGGATCGCCTTGAATTAGGAGTTCACGGTAGGTGGCGACATCGGTGATGCGACCTGCGGAGTCGGCAACGCCAACGCTGTTGAGGTAAGCGCTGACATCGGCTGGAGCAGCGCCTTCTTTGAAAATGCCACCGCGGGCAACCATATCGAAGCGGAAGTATTCCACTACGAAACGCAACACGGCATATCCCATGATGAGAAGCAGAGCAACCTGGCCATGGAACTTTTTGCGCTTCAACAACCATAGGCCGAAGAAGAACAAGCTGAGTGCCTTCAGCGACATGTACAGTTGGGTCGGGTGGACCGGAACGGAAGCAAGTGTGGCCTCAAATGCTGATCCCGCTGGTAGTGGATCTGGAAAAGTAATCGCCCAAGGCACAGCGGTCGGGGCGCCGAAGTCATCGCCCACCGCCAAACAGCCTAGGCGGCCGATGGCTTGTCCAAGGAATCCAGCGGTGAGTCCATAGTCCAGGGTTTGCCAGCCCGGCATGCCCAAACGCTTCGCCTTCCAGACACCAAGCACCACAGCTAGAATGAGGCCGCCATACATGACAAGGCCGCCTTCCCATACCTTGAGAATGTCTGCAGGGTGGCTGGCATAGTGGTCGATGTTGACCAACACAAAGGCGAGGCGTGCGCCGAGGATCACGCCAATCAAAACCCACCAACTCACATCGGCAAAGCGCTGTGGATCCAACTCTTTGTTGGCTCCGTATCGCCCAGCCAGCTTCGAGCCAGTGCTAACGCCGACTAAAAATCCCAATGCCACGAGAAGTCCAAAGGACCGCAGTGGGAAATCGAGGAAAGGAATGGTGAACAGTTCAGGCCACACGGCCGCATTCTAACTACGCGCACGTTTTGACCGAGTCCGAGATCAAGAAACCGCCACTCTACGAGGGCCCCCAACGCATTCTCTTCGAGGGTCGTTATCGCAAGCTGGTCCGCGACTTGCCGCAGACGATTTTTTATTGCCCAAAGTGCAAGGGGAAGGGCTGCAATACCTGTGAAGGATTTGGCCGCTTAACGCGGGACTCGGTGCAGGAGCTCATCGCGCGCGTGGCGATGCCGCGGTTTAAGGCGCGGCGCAACAAATTCCATGGCGCTGGGCGCGAAGACATGAATGTGCGCATGCTTGGCAATGGGCGGCCCTTCGTATTTGAAATGCAGAAGGCCAAGCGCAGAGATGTGGATTTGGTGGACCTGGCCGATGAAATTAAGCGCCGCTCCGAGGACCGCATCGAGCTCCTTGACCTGAAATTGTGTGAGCGCTTCCGTGTCGCCGAGGTCAAGGAGATGCATTGTGAAAAGGAATATCTCGCGCGGGTCCGGTTCGATGAAGGAGTGAAGGTTAACGCTGAAGCGGTCGACGCCAAGCTCGCCGAGTTGCTCGAAGGACCACGCTTAGAGCTGCAACAAAGCACTCCGCAACGTGTGGTGCATCGTCGTGCCGATAAGGTGCGTGAGCGCTGGATTGACATCACCGCATGGGAGCGGGATGGCGACGACTGGTTAGTCTCCATTTTGTCGCAGCATGGCACCTACATTAAAGAAGCAATCTCAAGCGATGGAGGGCGGACGGTGCCGTCGCTCGCGCAACTGCTTGGTGGCGCATGCACCTGTGTGGAGCTAGATGTTTTGAATATATTGCAGCCGCCCCACGCTTGAGCTCCTAAACCTTCACCAACCTATTGCGCCGCAGCCTACAAGGCATGAAGGCAGAGGCTCAGCAATTATTCGACAGGATCTTGGTGTAGATTCCGACGGCGAAGAAATGATGACCTATCGTGATTATGGTTGGTATCACGATACCTAAACAGTTGCCTTGCTAGGGGCGCCAGTCGCCAACGCCCTTGCCATCCACCCAAGGCCGCCATTGGGTCTTGCGGTTTCCAAGTGGATAAGGGTCCGATTGGTCGCCGGGAAGCACACGCCACTCTGCCATCGGGGTGTGTCGAACATAGGTTTGGCTGACTTGGCCGTTGGAGTCGAGCTTCCACCTGGCAAGCGCAACGGCATAGTGGCTGCCAGACACGCGGCATTGTAGATAGTGCCAGCAGCCAGTTTGTTCTTGCGATAAATGGATATTCACGCTGCTTGGACCGCCCGGGCCTAAATAACGGCTAACCACGGACGCCCCGTCCTCGGCAATAAAGAGGTGCAAGGTTTGATTGAACAGACCGTCGGCATTGGTGTCGATTTGAACGGCAGCCCCACCTTTTCTGATGGGTAACTGATGGAGCTCTTGCTTTTCTAGCAGCGCATGGCCTGGAATGTCGGAGGACGCAGTTTGCTCTGGTAACACGCAAGATACAGCGGCCTGGGCAAGGCAAAGACAAGAGAGGAATCGCTTCATGCCTAGTGCTTTGAAGCGATTCCGGTTAGAACGAAACACCGGTAATCGTTGCCTGGCTCACCATCACGCCGTCTTCGCGGATCATTTGGCCTTCCCACTTAAAGTAAGGGCGGCGTTTGCTGGACTTGAGGATTTTGCCTGCGATCCAAAGTTTTTCACCCGCCTCGACTGGCTGACGGAAACGCACATCCTCGAGTGCGCCAAATCCCATGAATACGCCGAGTTCTAGCTCCAACTCATGATGCGCATGAATGGAGGCGATTTGCGCCATGCATTCAATTTGTAGCACCCCTGGAAACAATGGGCGACCAGGGAGGTGGCCACGTTCCCAAAATTCACCCGGCTGCAATAGACGCGATCCAACCACGAGGTTGCCCGGCAAATCCAAATGCAAAATGGAATCCAATTGTAAGAACTCGAAGCGTTGTGGATTGCGCTTCATGCATTCTTCCGCCGACATGAAAACCTTGTCGAGCGGGTAATCTTTGGGGTCGATGAAGGGGACGGAGGAACTCACGCATAAGAATATAGCGCCGAGGCGGCCCTCCGACCTGCATTCATCCGAGCTCAGGGTGTGAGTAGCAAACTATGCGATTCGCTGATGAGGTCGATACTGCCGCCAGCTCCAAAAACGACAAATGCATGCTCTAGCGTGTTTCCCGCGAAGGCTGCGAAGGCTAGCGGGGGGAAAGTAAGGGTTGCGGTGGCGCGGCCTTGGGCATCGAGGGTGCCACGGAAGGAGCTGAACACGGAGCTGCTGGATTGCAACAAGGAGAACTGAAAATACGGCCCATCATTGAGGAAAAGGTGCGCAACACCTTGGTTCAGACCTGGAGACCGCCCCGTATTGCTGCCCAGAACCCAATAAGCTTTGGCGGCATGTGCTGGGCCGGCGTCTAGGCTAAGGGTGGCGCTTCCGCCAGGAGTGAGTGCGATACTGTCGACGTCGAGTTTCAGATGATCGAGTCCAAGGTGGCCATCGCTATGGATGTTTTGGCCGAAGATGTCATCGTCGCCGCTACGTTGGTCCTCCCAGAACACCACGGCGACCTCGGAGGAGCTCATCGATAAAGAAAGGCGCGTGGACTTGTTGCTGGGCAAACTGCACACGGTTTGAGGCTCTCCCCAAACCTGGGTTCCGGATGCATCCATCAGTGTTGCAATGATTTGATCTTGCCCGAATCCACCATTCGGCGCCCAGCCAAGTACTGCGAGTGCGCCGTCGGCCATGGCTTCGACGTAACTCAAATATTTGGTCGCCGAGTCAACGGGAAGAATCTCTATGCCATTGCCCCAAGTCGCAGAGCCAGCAGCATCGACTTGCTGCGCATACCAGCCACTCAATCCTTGGCTGCTGTCCTTTTCGCTCCAAAAAGCAAAGATGCTATTGGTTTGGGCGTTGAATGCCGCACGCGGGGCAATGTGATTCATGCCTGGAGCATTGGATAGAGCTACACCGAGATGCGGAAACAGTTCCGCACCATTGGAGTCCAAGCGTTGTACGTAGGCGTCGAACAAAAAACCACGATTTGGATTGCTCACGTGCCAGCACAAAACCGCGCCGCCCGCATCATCGGCCAAGAGCTGAGGGCTGTACGCAATCGGTAAATTAGAGGCATCGTAGACTTCGGTGGGTTGCGTCCATGCTGCTGCCCCCGAAGACGTGAAAGCTTGCACGCGCAGGTGCTTGATATTGGTGAAGAAATTGATATCGCGTACCCAGCTCACGATGACGTTACCGTTATTGCCAGCGACCACTTCTGCAAATCCAGGAGAGGCACCAGCTTCGCTTGCAATCGCAACTCCGCCGGGTGCCAACTGAGCTTGTCCAACTGCATTCAGTCGCTGCATTCGAATCACTGGATTTGCACTGAACTGACTCCACACGAAGACGAAATCGCCGGTGCTGGTCTGGGTTACCATCGGGTCGGCCTCGAAATCGCTGTTTTGCGAAAGGGTGACGCCGTTTGCTCCCCATACGAAACTACCTGAGGGGGAAATGCTGTAAGCATAGACATCTAAATCGTTGCCGGCGCGGGTGTCGGTAAAAACAATAACCGCATTACCGTTGGTGCCAGCGATGAGATCCCAGTTGACGAGGCTGGTGGATTGAGGCTGACTACTGATCAACATGCCGCCCAGCGGAAAAACGGCATTGCCTGCCGGGTCGTAAAGCTGAGCAAAAACATCGTAGTTGCCGGATGCATTGTCAAACCATGCAACCCAGCGGCTGCCATCCGCCGTGGAGGCCGATTTGGGTAAAGCTTGGTCTCCAATCCGTGTTACTACGGTTGTGTTTACGCTGGAATCCGCACTCCATTGAGCCGAAAGTCCAGGCGTGGAAAGTAAGAGCAGGGGGATGGCAAGGAAGGCGGGATTGGCCATGCCATTAATCTATCAGGGATTTCGGAAATGCGCGATTGCTGGGTCGGATTCTTCTTCAGAGGTTTTCGGAGCTTCAAACAGGTGCAGCCGGCGGAAGAGCAGAAGGATGGCTAGGACCTTGAGAATGTTGCCGACATTGAGTGCCCACCAAATGCCGGCGGCGCCAAATCCGAGCCCCGCGGAAAACCACCAAGCGATTGGAATTCGTACAAAGTTTCCAGCAATGCTGACATAGGCCATTTGCAAAGTGCGCCCGGCGCCGGTCATGATCTGCTGCAAAGTGGAATAGGCGGCCGTAGCAGCTTGTGTAAAAGCGACAATCGCTAGATACAAGGCGGCTTCATCCAAGACATCCGGATCCTCGGTAAAGAAGGAGGCAAGTTCACGGCCATAGAGCAGGAATATGGCGGCGGTGAACAGGGCAAATCCAATGGATAAGCCAAGGCAGCTCATGGCTCCACGTTTTGCGCCGAGGTAGTCCTTGGCGCCAAGGCGTCGGCCAACAATACTGGAGGCCGCCATCGCGGGGCCCATCATGCCGCAATAACTGACAGATTCTAAGCCGTTGAATCCAACGGCAAGTCCAGCTTGAACATGGGCACCAAGTGGCGCCACGCTGGTTTTCATAATGGCGAGGAAGCAACCGGAATAAGCCGCGTGCGAAAACCCAACTGGGACACCAATCCGAACGATGCGTTTGAGTTCTTCCCAGTCAAAGGTTTTGCGTAGGAAACCGCCGAGCCCAAACCATTGCTTTAAGGCCAAGATCCCGAGTAGTGCACAGAACCCGCGAGAGATTCCCGTGCTCCAAGCTGCGCCTTCCATGCCCATGGCTGGGAATCCCCACCATCCGTAAATCATCGCGGGATTGAGCACAGCGTTTAGGGCTACCGATAAGAAGGACAGGAGCATTGGCATGACTGTATTTCCTAAACCCAGAAAAACGCTGTCAATCAGTGGTTTAAAGCCAATTAAAGGAAGCACGATGTAGATAGTGCTGAGGTATTCCTCTGCGAAAACGGCCGGGGCGCCACTGCCGCCAGCTACTTTGACCCAAAAGGGTGTCGTTAGCCACCCTAATGCGCCAATCACACTAAACCACAGCAATCCCGTACGACAGGCGGTGCCGATAGTGCGTTCCACATGTTCGTTTTGCCCGGATCCAGTGTAGAAGGCGACGCGCGCTAAAACTCCGCTGGTGATAATTGATAAAAACGAAAAGTTGAGGATCAACATAAACGTTGTTAATCCCATCGCGGCTTGAGCGTCGGGGCCAAGGTCGCCAATCCAAAACTGATCGTTCACGCGATAGCCGGCGTGTAAAAGAAAGGACAGCGTGATCGGCCACGATAGCCGGAAGGCCTCGCGTAAACTCTCGCCGCGACTCTTGGAGTGAGCGAGAGGGCGCATGTTGCTTGGACCCAAAGTCAGCTCAATCCTGGTTTAGACTGCGCATCGGGATGGTGACGAAACTTTGCGTTTCCACGTGCACGGTGGCGGAGCGCATCACTTTGCGATAAGGACCACCATAAGCAGAGAAACTGTAATCGCCGGGGGGAAGGGAGGTAAACACCACCGTTCCATCTTCACGCAACGCTAGGCTCTCGGAAAATCCCAGGCCTTTTTCGGTGCGCGTTGCCTGTACCCGCATCGTGCGCCAATCCTTTTGCGCGGTCTGCGGACCATCAAGGAAGTTGACAGTCACGGTCGCGCTCCCCATTTTCTTCACCGTGAATTCCACATAAGCTTCCGGTGCCTCACGGCTAATCCCGATAACCTTCAGCTCGCTCAATGGGTTGCGGAAAGATCCCACGTAAATGTTGAATTCTCCATCGCGTAAGCCGCTGATGCGGAAGCGCCCATCTTTGTCGGTGGAGGCGGTGAGGGGTACTTGACTAGCGCCTGGTCGGTGACTGCGGAAAACGGCTGCAACCGGAATATGCGCCACAGGCTCGCCCTGCCCATCCCTTACATAGCCAACCACGCTGGCTGCGGGGACCACCGCTACTGCGAAGAAGTGGTTGTTTTGCTCTACGGACAGAGTGAGCAATAAGTTTTGGTCGAGGCACTCTGGAGCAGTGAGCTTGAGCGTGTATTCACCGAATGGGATTCGTTCGAAGGTAAAAGTCGGGTCTTCTTCGGATGCCGGTGCGGTGGCGATGGCGTCTCCACCCGCCTGTGGAGTGAGGCTGAGGGTGATCGAGCGCGGCCAAATCACCCAGTTTGCAGCGACCACGCGTCCACCGATGACCCCAAACTTTGGTTGATAGCTGAGGGCGTCGCGGTTGGGGCGTGGCGGCAAGTCCACCGGTTCCAAAACTGCTCCTTTGGTCAGAGAGTCAGAATCCTGCTTCGAGGAATTCGGTAATCGGGGAACGTCGACCTGGTTTGGGCCGATGCTTGAGTCAGAGCTGAGTACCCAAAACGCCGCCAGCGCCAGCATCAAGAGCAGGCCAGGAACCCACAGGTTGGTTCTTCCTCGGTTGGTGGTACGAAAGGGCATCACGCGAGAATAAACTACGTGCCCCCCTAAGGATTACCAAACCATCATGATTCGCCGCCCTCTTCTTGTTATGGCACTGGCCCTGTTCGCAGGTTCCGCCACATCTTCCTTGCACGCCCAGACTTCCGACTCTGGCACCGCCACCACCACCAGTGCACAGGGGCAAGCCCAGCGTGTTGTCGTTCTTGGCATGGACGGCATGGATGCTGAAATGGCCCGTGATTGGATGGACGCCGGGGAGCTGCCTAACTTCCAACGCCTACGCGACGGAGGTACTTTTGCTCCGCTGATGCCGGCGAACCCCGCACAATCCCCTGTTTCTTGGGCGACCTTGAACACTGGAGTCAACCCTGGCAAGCACGGCATCTTCGACTTTGTGGGTATTAGTCGTAAGTATGGAAAACGGGAACCAGTGCGACTGAGTGCCGGTTTCCAAAAGGTCAAATACTTCACAGCTGAGGAGCTAGGGTTGACCCCGGCCCCTGGCGGCTCCAACTATATGTTGATGGGTGGTGGAGTGGTGTTGGGGCTGCTCTTGATGCTTGGTATTGGGCGTGTGAACAAGCCAGGTGGTTTGATTTTGGGCTTGGCCGTTGCTGGAGGAGCTGTGTTCTTCGGACAGGGTGAAGCTAGCGTGCTGCCAGCGACCTTCAAGGATTACGAAAGCTTGAACCACGCCAAAACTTATTGGGAATCCTTGGATGAAAATGGAATCCAATTTCGCGGTCAAGGCACGATTGTGGCTTACCCAACCCAAGAGCTTAAGAATGGAAAGCTGATTGCCGGTCTCGGTGCCCCAGATGCAAAGGGCGGCTTGAACTCCAGCGCGATTTACACCACGGCTAAGGAGCGGAAGGGACGGCGTCGGAATTACGCTGCACTTCCAGCAGCCGTAATCGAAGATGCGGAAGACTTTACCCTTTCGGCGGGCAAAGGTGCTGGTACGACCCGGGTATTTGAGTTCGTTAGCGAAGGCGGACTTTTAAAGTCTTATCTTTATGGGCCAGCAAACTCCATTCTGAAGGCAAGCCTCCTTTCCGAACGGGAAAAGTTAATGGAAAGTGGCAGCGACCCAGTTCGCTTGAAGGAGGTCATCGCGTTGGTCGGTGATGGACATCGCAAGTATGGCAACGCAAGCTTGCTCAACACTTCGGTTCCTATCACGGCCAAATGGAATAAAGGTGAGTCGGTGGAGCTTTCAGTTGCTGGCGTAGCTCAAAACATTGCCCTCAACAAGTGGAGCGATTTTTACCAGGTGGAATTCCATTGGCACCCTTCTTATAGCACTTGGGCTTTGGTTCGCTTTTGGGTGGAGGAGCGCGATGGAGAGCTTGAGGTTTTCGCTTCTCCGTTGCAGATTGACCCGCAAAATCCAACTCCAGGCAGTCGCATTTGCTGGCCAGCAAACTTCGCCGCCGACATCGAATCACGGATTGGGCGGTTTGAGACCCTTGGTTGGGCATGTCAGACCCACGCAGTCAAAGATGCAGAACTTTCCGACGACGCCTTTTTGGCCGACATCGAGTTTACTCTTGGTTGGCGTACCAAAATGTTGAAAGACGCGGTCGAGCAAGGTGATTGGAAAGTGTTGTTCCACTTTTTCGGAACCCCAGATCGCATCTGTCACATGCTGATGCGTCACATGGATCCACTCCACCCGCAGTACGATGAAGCCGAAGCCAACCGCATCGTGCATTACTTCGGCCAGGATTTTGCGCTAAAGGACAGTGCGCTCGTCATCTATAAGGAGATGGACAAGATCGTTGGCTATGTGCTCGACGATGTCCTCAATGAGGAAGATGTCTTGATGATTGTCTCCGACCACGGCTTCGATAGTTTTCGTCGCCAGGTGGACCTGAACGCTTGGTTGGTGCAGGAAGGATTCATGTCGCTAGCGAATACTACAGCTCTTGGTATTCCGAAAACCGCATCGGACATGAGCAAGAGCACCTTGAAGTTCGTCGACTGGCGTGGCTCCAAGGCTTACTCGGTTGCGATTGGTAAGATTTACCTCAACATTAAGGGCCGTGAAGCCAAAGGCGTCGTAGCCCAAGAAGATGTGGATTCGGTTCTGGCCGATATCACCGAGCGCCTTTACGCCATGACCGATCCCGATTCTGGCGAGAAGGTGGTGAAGAAGGTTTACTTGCGCGATGAAATCTACAGTGGGCCTTATGTGCATCGCTCGAAATCAGGTGACACCGAGGGCGCGGCTGAAATCACCATCGACTTCCATTCGGGTTACCGCGCTTCTTGGACTGTGACGGGCGGCGGCATCACTTTGAAAGATGGCGTGAATGAAGACGGTGACACCATTGCGGTGGCTGGCGATTACATTTATGACAACGATTACGCTTGGTCTGGCGACCACTGTGGTGTTGACATCATGGAGGTTCAGGGCATCTTCTTTAGCAACAAACCACTCAGTCTGCCTTCCGGTGATACGTGGTACGACGCCACCCATCTGGCGCCAACCGTGTTGTCCTTGCAGGGCGTTGCGATCCCTGAAAATTACGATCGCGCCCCACTACATTTGAAGTAGGGGACGCGATGTGGGTATGTCGGGGGCTGAGTTACGACTCAGTCGCCGGCGTAGCCGAGGTCGCTGAGGTCAGCACCTGGGCCTTGGCTACGAATCGCTTCAAAGGCAGCAGCGGGCTTGCCGAGTTTTTCCTTGAGGTCTGGAAAGGTGGCCAGAGTGTAGGCCACAAGTTCATCGCCGACGTCGGCCATGGCAGAGATGGCTGCGGTATCGCAGAGTTTCAGCAGTGCATCGCCCGTGAGTTGATCTGAAAAGTCCGACTTGAGGCGCTCAAACGCGGCCATCGCACCGTTTTCGTCACCTTCCTTGAGGTAAAGGTTGACTAGCGATACCAGCGCATCGCCCTGAAGCTTTGCATCGCCGTTTTCAGCAGCGTACTCATAGCCAGCTTGCGCGGTCTCCGGATTTCCAGAGGCGGCAGCGGCGTCGGCCTGGTCCATAGCGGCAATCGGATCGGTGAAGGTAATCGATTCTTTGGAATCGCCGGAGCAGGCAGTTAAGCCAAGAATCAGGGCAAGGGGGAGGGTGTGAATGAGACGCATGATGTGTGTCGGGCCGGAGAGCTCCGGCGTGGAATCTTACTCTTTACGGCATGAAGAGGCTCTTTTAGTTTACTTTCTGCTCACAGATGCGGCCGAAAAACAGGGAATTGCCTATAGAAAGCGGCCAAACACTCCGATAAGGCTACGATTGGAGCCAAAAAGCACTCCTGTGAGGTATCTATTCGCACTCCAATCGGTTACCCTGCTATCCTTCTGATCCTCTTTGGACCATGCAAAAAGAAACCCGCGTCACTGTTAAAATCCCGCGTCCGCTTTACCGGCGGATTCAGCAGGTGATTGAGAATACCGGTTTCTCGTCTCCCACGGAATTCATCGTCTACGTCCTCCGCGACCTGATGAGCGAAGTGGAGTCTAAAGAAGAAAAGGAATTTAGCCCCGAAGAATTGCAGGCGATTACGCAGAAGTTGAAGAACCTCGGCTACCTGTAAACCCTTTTAACCAAACCATTTAACCCTTCAGAATCATGATTGCTCCGCACGGTGGAAAACTGATCAACCGCGTCGTCGAAGGTGGCGAGCGCGACTCCTTGCTCGCAAAGGCTGCATCTTTGCCAGTCCTCACCCTCAACTCCCGCGAAGCCAGCGATCTTGAAATGATCGCCATTGGCGCCATGAGCCCTTTGGAGGGTTTCATGGGTGAAGCCGATTACAACGGCGTCGTGGAAAACATGCACCTCGCATCCGGTACGGCATGGCCACTTCCTGTGGTTTTTGCTGCAAAAGATGGCGAAACCGCAGCTGCTGGTTCTGAGTACGCTCTGAAAGGCGAAGACGGAAGCATCTACGGCATCATTGCCGTCGACAGCGTCTACAGCCCAGACAAGAAGAACGAGCTAGAAAAGTGCTACCAGGGCGACGAAGAGCACCCAGCATGGGGCTACCTCGCATCCATTGGTGACACCTATGTAGGTGGTCAAATCACGGTGGCAAACCTGCCTGCTTACGAGAAGCACAATGAGTACCGCCTCACCCCAGTGCAGACCCGCGCTGCTTTTGAGGAGAAAGGTTGGGATAGCATCGTCGCTTTCCAAACTCGTAACCCAATCCACCGCGCTCACGAATACTTGACCAAAGTTGCGCTGGAGCAGACCGATGGCCTCCTGATTCACCCATTGGTAGGTGACACCAAGGCCGATGACATCCCTTCCGATGTCCGCATGAAGTGCTACCACGCACTGCTGAACAAGTACTACCCACTCGATCGCACCATGCTCGGCGTTTACCCGCAGGCCATGCGTTACGGCGGCCCACGCGAGGCAATCCTGCACGCGCTTTGCCGTCAGAACTACGGTTGTACGCACATCATCATCGGTCGCGATCACGCTGGCGTCGGTTCGTACTACGGCACCTTCGATGCGCAACAGATTTTCGAGCAGTTTGCCGATGGAGAGATTCTCATCGAGACTCTTCTCTTTGAGCACGCGTTCTACTGTAAGTTGACCGGCGGCATGGCTTCGACCAAGTCCAGTCCAGCCACCAACGACCAGAAAATCTTCCTTTCCGGCACCAAGGTCCGCGAAATGCTCGCAAACGGCGAACGTCCGCCAGCCGAGTTTACGCGTCTGGAAGTCGCCGACATTCTGATCGCATCCTACGCCCAACCGGCGCAGGCTTAGTTCCTAATAAACATCGCAAGCTAGAGATTCATGTTTGGATTCGGTAAAAAACGCGAGAACAACCATCTGTTCATCATCACCCTCGACTCGTGCCGCTTTGACTCGTTCATGGCGGCCGAGCCGGAGAACATCGCCAAGTTGTGCGGTGGTCTTAGCAATGTTGAGAAGCGTTATTCCTACGCTGGATGGACGGCTCCGTCGCACTACAACCTCCTGACCGGCCTGGTGCCGCACGTGAGTCCTACCGAGGTCTACGCTTCGGAGTACTACAAAGAGGATCTCTATAAGTTCAAGGATCGCCTGGGTGTGGAAGACGCTGGCTTTGAAGCCATGATTCCACACCTTTGGCTACCGGCGTACATGAAGAAGAAGGGCTACGAGACCCATGCATTGGTTTCGTTGCCGGTTCTGAACCCTGCAACCGGTATCAACCGCGACTTCGACACTTTCAAACTCATGCCAAAGCACAACGACATGTTGGCTATGTTGGATGACATGGAAGCGCACAAGAAGCGTGATTCTAAGGGTCTAAAGGGCAATACGCCGCAGTTCTACTTGATGAACGTCGGTGAGACCCACTACCCATACGGCTTGCCCGATGAGGACAAGAACGATTTGCCGCACATCTCTGGTGTGAACGGCATCTTCAAGAAGCTGGATAAGCAGATTGGTGAAGATGGTGTCCTGATCTCGGACCAAGAGTCCGGGGACTTCATGGATGCAGAACTCATCGAGAAGTGTCGCCAGCGTCAAATCAACACGGTGAGGTACCTCGATCAAGAGGTCTTCCCACGGTTCTACGACCTGCTACCGAAAGATAGTTGGGTCATCGTCACCGCTGACCACGGTGAACTGTTCGGTGAAGGTGGCTATTTTGGCCACGGCCCGATCATGCACGAAAAGTGTTTCGAGGTTCCCTTCCTCGAAGGAAAACTCAAATAATCATCTCCGTTTAACAAAAAGATTAGACCCATGTCTGACCACAAAGGATTCGTACTCTGGTTCACCGGCCTCTCTGGCTCTGGTAAGTCCACTCTCTCCCGCATGATCGAAGGCGAGTTGCGTAAGCGCGACTGCAACGTCGAAGTGCTCGATGGCGATGAAGTTCGCGAGAACCTCAGCAAAGGCCTCGGTTTCTCCAAGGAGGACCGTGACACCAACGTCCGTCGTATCGGCTATGTTGCCAAGCTTCTGAGCCGTAACGGCGCCATCTGCATCACTGCTGCCATCTCTCCGTATAAGGATGTGCGCGACCAATGCCGTGCGATGAATCGTCACTTCGTTGAGATTTACGCAGATTGCTCGATTGAGGAGCTCACCCGTCGTGACGTCAAAGGCCTCTACGCCAAGGCGCTTTCCGGCGAGATCAAGAACTTCACCGGCATCTCTGACCCTTACGAGGCTCCTGAGAACGCGGAAGTCACCATCAACTCCGAGACTCAGTCGGAAGAAGAGTCGCTCAAGGCCATCATGGATTACCTTGAGGGTCAGGGTTTTATCCCTGCAGTAGCAGCAAACGCATAGATTGTTTCCCTTGACTGAGGGGAAAGGGAAAAAACCCCTTTCCCCTCAGTTCTGTTTCACGCATAATTCGCCCCTTCGCCATGAAGCGGTCCCGCAGATTCCTTCTCCCCCTCGCTGTCCTTTTCGCATGGCTCAGCGCCCCCGATCCCGCCTCGGCCTACATTGGCCCAGGAGCGGGTTTCGCATTTTTGTCAGGCGGCTTGGTCCTTATTGGATCGCTGTTCCTGGCGGTTGGCATCTTGCTGATCTATCCACTGAAGATGGTCTACCGGATTGCCACTGGCGCCGGAAAGATTAAGGGCGAAACCAAACGCCTGGTCATCATTGGATTCGACGGCATGGACCCGCGCCTGGCGCAGCGGTTCATGGACGAAGGTCGCATGCCGAACATGAAGGCGCTTGCGGAGGAGGGAGGCTTCTCTCCATTGCAAACGGCGTATCCGTCTATGTCGCCGGTTGCATGGTCGTCGTTCTCCACTGGAGTCGATGCCTCGCGCCACAATATCTTTGATTTCATTACACGTGACCCGTGTACTTATATGCCGATTCTTTCCAGCACTGAGATCACTTCGGCAGAGAAAGCCTTGGTGAAGATTGGCAATCTGGAATTGTTCAAGCGTCCTAGCTCAAGCATCAGGTTGTTGCGCAAAGGTATTCCTTGGTGGAAGACTTTGGGCGATAAGAAGATTTTCTCCAACATCATCCGTGTGCCGATTACCTTCCCACCGGAAGAACATCACGGCGTATTGTTGAGTGGCATGTGTGTTCCCGACTTGAAGGGAACTCAAGGCAGTTTCACTTTTTGGACTAGCGATGAAACCCTGACCGGTCCGGATGCCGGCGGCGATGTCTTGCTGGTTGGAAAAAATGGCAACGCCTACCGCTGTCCGATTACCGGCCCGACCGATCCTTCGCAGGAACAGGCCACGCCGATGCGCGTACCGATGAAGGTCGAGGTCCTTGTGGAAGGCGAGAAGCTTCGCCTTAACATTGGGGCCAAGGGAGATGAGCAAATCGTTGACCTCGGAGTGAAGGATTACTCGGATTGGATTACGCTCGAGTTTAAGGCGGCCAAAGGCAAAGCCAAGGTCACCGGAATCGCGCGTTTCTATTGCATGGGCACCAGCCCTGAGTTCGGCCTCTACATGACGCCGATTCAGATTGATCCATCCAATCCCGCGATGCCGATTTCGCATCCCACGGTTTACTCGATTTACCTGGCGAAGAAACATGGTCCATTTTCTACGCTTGGACTTGCCGAAGATACTTGGGCCTTGAACGAGCGCGTCATCGATGAGGAAGCGTTTTGGAAGCAAGCGCTGAACATCTGGGATGAGCGGCGTAAGCAGTTGTTCGATGCGCTGCAAAACACGCCGAAGGGCTCCATCGTCTGTGTCTTTGATGGCACGGACCGCGTGTCGCACATGTTCCATCGTTACTTGGATGAAAGTCACCCTGCAAACGCAGGCAAGGATACCGAGTGGGGCAAGGATAAGGTCGCCGAGATCTATTCCATCGCCGATGGCTTGGTTGCCGATGTACGCAAAAAGCTAAATCCGAAGAAGGATCGCTTAATGATCATCTCGGACCATGGTTTCTGTCAGTTTAAGCGCGGGGTCAACCTCAACGCTTGGTTGCGCGACAATGGATACTTGGTGCTGAAATCCGATGCACCGGTCGATGACGCAAGTGGCAAGCAGACTTCACGTGATTGGCTGATGGATGTCGACTGGCATAAGACCAAGGCTTTTGCACTTGGACTCACCGGCATGTTCATTAACCGCAAAGCGCGCGAGCGTGATGGCATTGTGAAAGAGGGCGCCGAGTTGGAAGCCTTGAAAGCAGAAATCGTAGAGAAGCTTTCCGCCCTGAAGGATCCAAAGGATGGCGAGTTGATCTTCAAGGAGGTATTCGACGCCGGCAAGATCTTTACTGGCCCATATGTCTTCCAGGCCCCAGACTTGTTTATGGGCTATAAGCGCGGTTACCGCAACTCGTGGGACTGTGCTACCGGTGCTTGCCCGCCGGAAGTATTTTCGGATAACACCAAGTCGTGGTCGGGTGACCACTGCATTGACCCGCGTGAGGTTCCAGGAGTCATTTTCTCGGATCGTCCGCTGAACACTGACACCCCAAACCTGATGGACCTCGGTCCAACCGCGCTGCGCATGTTCGGAGTCGACGTGCCGAAATATATGCAGGGGCAACCTCTGTATGGCCCTCGCAACGAAGAGGTGAAGTCATGAAGCGCACGCTAAAACTTGCTGCTGTATTGCTTGTTAGTCTCAGCCTTTTGGGTTGTGGCGAAAAGCAGTCGGAAACTCGCGTCGTAGTGTTCGGTGTCGATGGTCTCGACCCAGAAATGCTGCAGGAGCGTATCGATCGTGGCATGATGCCAAACTTCAAGAAGTTACTGGATAACGGCGCAACCTTTGCAAAGCTGCAGACTTCTTGGCCTCCGCAATCTCCGGTGGCTTGGTCGAACTTCATCACTGGAGTGAATCCGGGTAAGCATGGTTTGTATGACTTCATTCATGCCGACTACGCGAAGAAGAACTACGGAGTGAAGACCTCGATGGCGGATACCAGTCCTGTTGGCATGGATGTCACTTTGTTTGGCTACGACGTCCCGTTGACTGGCGGCAAGACTACCAGCACACGCAAATTCCCAGCTTTCTGGGAGACTCTTTCTGATCAAGGCGTACCCACATACGTGCACCGTATGCCTGCAAGTTATCCGCTTACGCAAACGAATGCCACGGTTTACCCCGACATGGGCACGCCTGATTTGGTCGGGGCAGCTTCGGGTATCTCTTACCTTTGGACCGAAAAACCATGGCAGGGCAAAGCTCTGAGTGGTGAGTCTTATCGTGTGGAGGTCATAGAATTGAATCGCCGCCGCGATGATATGTGGATTCAATGGACCAAACTGTATGGTCCACCGGAAACCATTCTCAACGTCGATGCCCTCAAGGCTCAAATCCATGAAGCATCTGATGCGGGCGACAACGAAACCGCCAACGCTTTGCAAAAGGAAATCGAGCGCAAGCAAGAAGTCTCAGTGCCGATTGCTTTGATGGTTGATAATACCGGCGAAGCTCCACAGCTTGCTGTGCAAATTGATCACCAGTACGCCACTGCTGCCTTAGGGGAGTGGAGTAACTGGGTTAAGGTGGAGTTCTCGGTGATGGGCGGCTTGATGCCAATCCCCGGCTACACCCGTTTCCGCTTTTTGTCGGCCGCGCCTTTCGAGGTTTACGCACTTCCAATTCAGTTCGACCCTTTTGCGCCGGCGGCTGAGATTTCCATGCCACCGGAAGCCAGTGCTGAATTAGCGGAATCCATCGGCCCCTACATCGTGCAAGGATTTGCCGATGCTTATAAGTCCTACAAGGCTGGCTTGCTCGACACCTCGGGATTCATCAACGAGTCCGACATGGTGTTGGCAGAGCGCACCAAGATGATGCACTACGGTCTCGACCAAATCGAGGAAACCGGCGGGCTCTTGTTCCTCTACACCGGCTCGCTCGACATGCGCTGTCACATGTTGTGGCACACCTCGGATAAGGCTCACCCACACCAAGAACCAGCGGGGGAGTACCTCGGCGTTCCTTACGATGAGCAGATTGACCGTATTTACTCGCAGGTCGACATCATGCTTGGCGAAATGGTGAGTCGCATCGAGAAGATGGAGTTAGAAACGGGCAGCAAGATTGAGTTGATTGTGATGTCGGACCACGGTTTTGCGCCCTTCCGGCGCAAGATGCATATCAACGATTGGTTAATCCAAGAGAAGTACTTGGTGTTAAAGGAAGGCGTTACGGAAACCCACGATCTTACATTGAAACTAGATGCCGATGGCCATCCAGAGCCTGGCACTGGTCCTGTGGATTGGAGTAAAACCAGGGCCTATTGTGTCGGTTTCAACGGCATCATTTTGAATCGTAAAGGCCGCGAAGCGGAAGGCATTGTCGAAGACTCTGAGATAGAAGCCCTTCTCGCGGAAATCGCCGGCAAATTATTGGCGCTGGAGGATGGCGGTGTTTCAGTCCTTACCCGAGTGCTTCCTGCCACGGAAGTCTTCCACGGCCCAGCCGGAATCATGAAGAATGCCCCGGACTTGCAGCTTGGGTTTAACGTCGGTTTTGGCGCATCCGATGAATGTGCAACGGGCGGTGTCGTCGGCGAGGGTGAATTCCTCGTGGATAACGATAGCCGCTGGTCAGGTTCTCACCTGATGGACCCCGAGCTTGTACGGGGTACGATTATTTCTACGTCTGGAAAATCCTTGTCGAAGGACCCGACGCTAGAAGATATCACCGCAACCCTCTACAGTCTGTTCAACGTCACTCCCCCTGAGGGCCTGGACGGACGCCCTCTCTACTAACCTCCAGAATCGGAGAACATCATGTTTGGTGGAAATAAACTAAAGATCAACAAGGACATCATCGAGCGCTGCAAAAAGTGTTCGGAGGTCGCCGGCTACTCTTCCGTGGAGGAGTTCGTCGAGCACATTCTCGAGAAGGAGTTGAAAGGCATTGAAGGTGCCGGCACTTCTGACGAGGCGATTACCGAAAGCCTGCGTGGCCTCGGTTACATCAGCTAACTTAAACCGAATCGAAATACCCTTACCACGATGAAACAACGAATCATCGTCATTGGCATCTGCGCACTTCTAGTCGCGGTTGGCGTTCTTGCGCCAGCGGTGATGAATGCAATCTTCGATGTCTTCGACTTAGCCTTCGGCTGGGCCGGCCCATTCGCGGTCGTCACCATTGTTTCCGGATTGGTTGGGGTGTTGTTCATCCTTGCCTTCCCGCATGTTTCCTCCCAAGAGGGGATCAAGTCGGTGAAGTCAAAGATCAGCTACAACCTGGTTGCGATTCGATTGTTCCAGGACGATCTCCCAACCGTCATGCGTTCCTTGGGCGCCACGCTCTCATGGAACTTTGCTTACTTGGGTTTGAACATGCTACCGATGGTGGTGCTTGCTGCGCCATTCATGATTGTGTGGTTCCAGCTCAACGCGCTTTATGCTTATCAACCAGTCCATGCTGGTTCCGATCAGATGGTGGTGGTGGAGTTAAGTGAAGCCGTGAGTAAGCCTCAAGATGTGGTCGTCACCATGCCTTCGGGGGAGGTGCTTCAATCCCGCGTCAATCTTGCTTCACGCCACGATGGCACCAACCTCATTCCGGCGACCGTGCTGGTGCGCTACACCCCGAGTGTTGCAGGTAGCCAAGAGTTGACCTTCAGTTACGCCGGGGAAAAGGTCACTAAAACGGTAGAGGTCGATACCGATCCACGCCGTTTGTCGCGTGTCCGCACCTCCGACCCGATGGGCGGTTTTATTGCCCAGACCGATCCAATCGTGCTTTACGGTGATCCTATTCTTCCGTCTAGTTCCTTCGTGAGCAACGTCACCGTGGATTACGCCGCAGCACCACTTGGCTTTCTTGATGGTGGGGAAATGTCGATCATGATTTGGTTCGTGGTGATGTCGATGGTGGTTGGCTTTGCACTAAAAGGCCCTCTTGGGGTTGAGATTTAGGCTCAAGCTGACACCACGCTGAAGCTACAAGGCTCCGAGGCTCTCCTCGGAGCCTTGTGCATTCTGTTGAGAAAAGGGAGCCAGACCTGGGCATGGGAAATCTCATCAATCTTCTCCTTTGAAGGAAATAGGGCATAAGGTCCTCCTGCCGCACAGAAATATTTGTGAGCCTCTTGCCTAACTCCACGTCTACCTAGCAAACGGGGAAGGCACGCATTCTTCCTCATTCTAGAAATTCAGGATGAAATCGAAATGAGAGTCTCAAGACAAGTTTTATGCTCCGCAGTGTTCCTTTTTGGAGCTGCGGCTTTTGCTCAATCTGGAACCACTGGGCCCAAAGCCAAGTGTCCCAATAAATCGGTAGACCATGTAGCTGGCACGTTTTCGGTTGTCGGTCCGGCAGCCTGCGACAACGGTTTTCTAGAGTTTTCCTGGGGCGGTATTAGCATCACCTGGGAGGACCCTGTATGTCCATTGATGATGGTCTGGACACCACCCTATGACGTCATTGTCGATGGTGCAGGAACCACCATCTCAAACCCCCAAGCGGCTCGTGCGATGGCCTTTTTCTTTGAATGCACGGAAGATACTTGCGTTCTAACTAGTCATATTCATTTGAGCGGGGATTACCTCACTTACACGGTGGAAGCCTGTCAAGGCGGGGATCCTAGGTAGTCATGAAGCTATTTCCCCTTCTTTTCCTCACTCTCATAGGGCTCGTAGTGTGCTTGCTGCTGTCTATGCAAAACGAAGCCACGGAATCTTCCCAAGTGACCGGCTCGAGCGCCCAAGAGCTATCGCAAGTGGATCCTGGATTTGCGCCAAGCTCCTTTTCACGCCAATCAGTTCTTCTGGATTCTTCTGCCGTTACTGAATCGTTAAACGAGCGTTGGCAGGTCATTAAGCCGATGCTACTGCAAAGGAAAACGCGTAGTGTCGGTCTGGCTTTGGCGATGGAGATGCGCGGGATTCCAAGTTTCTTTTTGGGAAGAATCCAAATAGATATGGAAAAGAATCAGGAATTCGCGAATCCCTTTGGACATCTACTTGCCGTCATCTTGGAGGGATGGCCGCAAATCCCAGGAGAAACGGATCGCTCCTTAGCGTTGTTTCTCCCGCAGATCTTCGCAGAGGCGGAGCACTCAGAACATGTTTGTGATGTTGCAGCTAGAGCATGGAAAAACCGCCGCATCCTAGAAACCGGAGATCTTGATTTGGTGCTAGGCATTCGCCCGATGCCTGTGGATACATCTCCCTTATCCGCTCGCATTACGTTTTTCCTCCTGGCACTCGAAGACGTTTTTCACGCCTTTATGGAAGCTGGAGATTCTGGCCGCGTCGAACGATTTCTGACCGACCCGTCGCAAAAGGTGCGTCTCGTGGCCATCCGGGTCTTGTTCGAGGGTAAATCCTCGGCAGAATGGGCCAACATCATGGCACTGCTTGAGGGCATGAGCCCGGAAGATGTCATTGGCCTGGCGGAGTGGATTGCGGATACTCAAGATCCACAAATTGCTGCTGAGCTGTTGCGCATGATTGCTTCCAGTATGGAAACCACAGGCGGTTTTTTGTCCGCTTGGGCAAGGCTCGGCAGGAGAGATCTTCGTGTGCTTGAATGGACTCTGCGTTCGGAATTTGACCAGTTAACCGTAGAGCAAACCGCTGAGCCTAACTCCGGTTTCATTCCCATCGAAAATGTAGGGGAGTTGGACTTCCTTTATCATGAAGGCGCATTACGCAAAGAGGTGATGGATGCCTACTTTTTGAATGCACTCTCGAAAGGGGAGCCGATGGATGCAGAGATGTTGAATTGGCTTGCACGCCTGGACCAAAACCCCTTAACCCGGGGCCAAGCCTGGAGGACGTTGGGGCGTTCGCCAGACGATGCCAACTTGGCACTTACCCTCGGCCTCTTCGCGCAACCGGGCTATCTGGCAACTTTGCGTTTGCCCGGAGAGGAGAGTGACCAGCGTGCCGCCGAGTTCTTGATTCAATACGTTTCGCCACGCCTGGATGCGAATGAACGGAGCCTGGTTCTCGCACAATCACAGGAGATGCTGTTGTCTGAGGCCGAACGGGAAGCTTTCCAGAAAGCTTTTTCGGACTAAATCAGAGCTTCTAGAGGGCGGTTAACATGGGCACGTGAAGATGCACACCAAGATTGCTCTGGCCATGGTGCTGGGCGCCCTCGCTGGATGGGGGCTACAGACCTTTGCCAGCGCCGATTACATCACCTCGACCGTGATGAAAGGCGGCATGGAGGCGCAACTCCAGGTACTCAGCCCAGATAGCCAACGCGCGCAATGGCTCACGCCTTTTGTGATGGCCGCCGACATTTTCATGCGTCTACTGAAGATGCTCATCGTGCCGCTAGTTTTGAGCAGCATTGTGACTGGCGTGGCTGGCATCTCTGGCGGTAAGGAATTCGGACGCCTTGGTCTGAAGACCATCGCGTATTACATGACCACTTCCTTATTGGCGATTGTCACTGGCTTGCTGGTCATCAATCTCACCTCGCCTGGTGTCGATGCCGCGCTCAACCTAGCCATCCCGGAGCATTTTAATCCTGGTGAAGGCTCCAGCTTCCTCGACATTTTGCAGCGCATGGTGCCGCCAAACATCTTCAGCGCGCTTTCCGATAACGGACAAATGCTGCAGATCATCGTTTTCGCGCTGCTGCTCGGCACCTTCATCGGACGTGTCGGTGAACCGCACTCCACTCGTATGCGTGAGTTCTTCGACAGCTTCTTTGCCGTGATGATGGCGATTGCAACCGCGATCCTCAAACTCATCCCGTATGGAGTTTTTGCCTTGGTCGCCAAGGTCGTGGGGGAAACCGGATTCGATGTCTTCGTGCCATTGCTGAAATACATGGGCATTGTTGCCTTCGCGCTGTTATTCCACGCATGTGTGGTGCTGCCGCTGTTACTGAAATTCGTCGGCGGAATCTCACCGATTGCATGGTTTAAGGCCATGTCGCCCGCGATGATGACGGCGCTCTCCACCTCGTCTTCCTCCATCACTCTGCCCGTGACCATGGAGAGCGCGGAACATCGCGGCGGAGTTTCCAACAAGCACACCTCCTTTGTGCTTCCCCTCGGCGCCACCATCAATATGGACGGCACCGCGCTGTACGAATGTGTTGGGGTGATTTTCCTTTGTCAGTATTATGCTTCGACGGGGGATTTCGACCTCACTATGGGCAAGCAGGTTTTCATCGTGATGACCGCGTTATTTGCATCGATTGGCGCAGCAGGAATCCCCTCGGCCGGCCTGATCATGATGACCGCCATCCTTAGTGCCCTTGGCTTACCGACCGAAGGTGCCCTCATGCTTCTCGCCATCGACCGCCCGCTAGACATGCTTCGCACCATGGTCAATGTGTGGTCGGATTCTTGTGGCGCTGCACTCATCGCAAAGTCGGAAGGCGATGCGATACTGTCGCAATCATGAGTGGTGATGACCCCTTTGGTGACCCTGTAGACGTCATCCTCCCCGGCGAAGAAGAGCAGAGTCTCGAACAAGTCGCGAAGGAAATCCTGGCGCTTCCGGCGGTCAAAAACGAAACTCCGCCGCAGTTATTGGTGGTGTTTCCATTGCGTAAATCAGTCCCTTTTCCGGGTCTGATCATGCCGGTACATGCGCAGGATGGCTATGAAGCGAACATCATGGAGAAGGCGCTCGCGCAGGGCAAACGCGTGGGGCTGCTCTTAGCGCCTGGCATGACCGAAGAAGGTCGAGTCGAAAAAGCTAAGGATTTCGCCATGACAGGTGTCATTGCCGAAGTCCATCGCCGCATCAAGCTGCCAGATGGGAACACCAACTATCTTTGCCGCGGCCTGCAGCGCTTTCACATTGATCGTTTTGTGCGGGTGAAAGAAGTGCCGGTGGCGAAAGTCGCTTACCCAGACGATGTCTACCCAGCCGGCGTTGAAACCGAGGCTTTAGCGCGCAATGTGCTGAGCTTGGCGACCAAAGTTGCAGGCCACAATCCAGGTTTGGGCGACGGCTTCAATCTGGCTGCTCTGAACATCGACCCTGCCGGCAACCTGGCCGACTTTGCTGCGGCTTATCTGCTCAAAGACACCACTGTGAAGCAGAAGGTGTTGGATACGCTGAATGTGCGCGACCGCCTGATGGAGGTCGATGAAGGCCTCACCCGTGAGTTAGTTACTTTGGAGTTGGGTGACCGCATCCAAAAGGAAATCCATGAGCGCATCGAGGCGCAGCAGAAGGAGTATTTCCTGCGCGAACAAATCCGCATTATTCGCCGCGAGTTAGGGGAGGAGCAAGATCCCGAGGAACAGGACCGCGAGTTATTTCTCGGTCGTTTGAAGGAGTTTGAATACCCCGAGGAAGTGGAGGCCAAGGTGCGCGATGAAGTGCAGCGCTTAGGCACCATTCCGCAGGCCTCGCCGGAGTATTCCATCGTGCGCAACTACTTGGAGTGGTTGACTGACTTGCCGTGGTGTATCAGTTCCGAGGACCGGATTGATATCGACCATGCCGAACAGCTTTTGGAACGCGACCACTTTGGCTTGAAAGAGGCCAAGGAACGCATTCTGGAGTTTCTGGGTGTGCGCAAGGTACGCCCCGAACATACCGGTGCGATTTTGTGTTTCGTCGGCCCTCCGGGAGTCGGCAAAACTTCGCTCGCCATGTCGATCGCAGAATCGATGGGGCGGAAGTTGGAACGCATGAGCCTAGGTGGCATGCGCGATGAGGCAGAAATCAAAGGCCACCGTCGAACCTACATTGGCGCGATGCCAGGTCGCATGTTGCAAATGATTCGCCGCGCTGGTGCCAACAACCCGGTCATTGTGCTGGATGAAATCGATAAGTTAGGCAAGGACTTCCGTGGTGATCCTTCGAGTGCGCTTTTGGAAGTACTGGATCCTGCACAAAACCATAACTTTCTAGACCTGTTTATGGACGTGCCATTCGATTTGTCGAAGGTCATGTTCGTCGCAACGGCAAACAACCTATATGAAATCCCAGGACCCTTGCGCGACCGCATGGAAATCATTGAGCTTCCGGGTTACTTACGTTCTGAGAAGGTCAAAATCGCGCAGAAGTATTTGCTGCCACGTCAGGTTGAGGAACACGGCTTAGATGCCAAGCGCATTAAAATCCCGGTGACAACCATGCGTAGTATCGTGGATGGCTACACCCGAGAGGCGGGCGTGCGTGGTTTAGAGAAAAAGATTGCTTCCATCTGCCGTAAACGCACCTTGGAAATCGCGCGCAAAAAGCGTCCTGCTGCGGAGATCAAGCCGGCGAAGCTAGAGGATTACCTCGGCCCAGCTAAGTTCGTGGATGATCCAGTACGCCTACGCCCAGGTGTGGGTGTTGCCCTTGGATTAGCCTATACCTCTTACGGGGGCGATGTGCTCGAGATTGAATGCGCAGCCTTTAAGGGGACTGGCCGCGTGCAAGCAACTGGCCGTCTCGGCGAAGTGATGACCGAATCCTGTCGCATTGTGCACAGCTTTCTGCGTGACCACCATCTTGACTACGGTCTCGAGGTCGACATGTTCGCCAAGCAAGATCTGCACCTGCACTTCCCTGCGGGCGCAGTGCCTAAGGATGGACCGAGTGCTGGCATTGCAATTGCCTCGGCCATGGTTTCACGCCTGACGGGCAAAAAACTCAAGGCGCGTTTGGCAATGACCGGTGAAATCACTCTCACTGGAGAAGTGATGCCGATTGGCGGTGTCCGTGAAAAAGTGTTGGCGGCAAAACGCCTCGGTGTCAAAACCGTGTTGCTGCCGGCCGAGAACGAGCGCGACGTCAAGCAACTCGATGAAAGCTGGACTCGTGGTTTGAAAATTCAATTCGTCAGCCACTTCTCCGATGTCATGAAGTTGGCCTTTGGACGCTAAAGCGCAGCTGCGCTTAATCCAGTAGCGCAATCACTTCTGCAATCGAAGCGAGAGTGATATCGGCTAAGGCGCTTTCAGTAGTTGGGTGGCTCGCGCACGGCACGCAGGCAGTGAAGCATCCGGCAGCCTTGGCAGCACGGATACCCACTCCAGAATCTTCCACTGCAATGCAGCTTTTGGGGTCTACTTCTAAGGCAAGAGCTGCTTCGAGATAAACATCTGGAAACGGCTTGCCGCGGTCAGGTCCGACATCTTCATGACCGGAGCGCCGAATCGGGAGTGCTTGCGCCAACCCGGCTGCTTCCAAGCCTGCAGCGATTTGTCCACGCGGTGCCGCCGACGCAACTGCCATCGGGATTTGCCGTTGGTTTGCAGCTTGCAAAAGGTCGAGAACACCTGGCAGTGCTTCTATGCTGGTAGCTTGCAAAATCCGCACATACTCCTCGGTGCGACGTTCCGCCAAGCGGGCCGCGTTATGAGGTATGTCAAATCTGTCGCACAAAGCATTCCAGAAAGGAACGTCGGAGAAGCCGATGAATGGAGCGAAGTCTTCTGCCGAAAGATGCACATTCCACTCGGCCAAAACCGCCAAAGTACTTTCGTAATGAAACTGCTCGGTGTCGACCAGGGTGCCATCAAGATCAAGCAGGAGACCGGCAACAGGAGAGGGGGGCGAGGCAGACATTTTGCAGCTTGGATTGTCGTCGTGCTGTCCGCCTGTGCAAGCCCGCAAAGAGACCGCGCGGCCGCGACATCCGATTCGCCAGTAGCCTTGATTCCCCTGCAGCTGGAGCTGCCGCCGCGTTACGAGGCTTGGCGTAAACCACTGCTGCAAGAGTGGGCGCAGATGACGCAACGCTTTCCCGAGGTGGCCGCACGTTGGCCACGCAACTTGGAGATGCAGAAACTCGTGCTGCGCGTGGTGGTGCCTGCAGACACCGAAGCAGCGATTGCGTTCTATCAAACCGCCCAGCTTGATGGCGACCCCAGTGTGCCGCGGACCTTTCCGAACCTAGGTTTGGCAGTGGTTCCTTTGCCCCGCAACGATGCATTGATTGCAGCTTTGCCCGCACCGCTGGAAACATGGAAACATGGATTCCGCCATGAGTGCGCGCATCTATTGAGTTTGGACCGCCCTGGCTTACGCGCTTCCCCAAGTTGGTTTCAGGAAGGCTTTGCTGAGTTGTGGTGTGCTTCGGGTGCAGGAGAGGGCGGGCAGTTGTTGGATTTACCGCATGCCTGGCCCTTTTGGGGGAGTATGCACCGCTGGTGGAGAGATACAGGGGGCGGCCCTCCAGAAATCGTTTACAACCGATCGGCAGCATGGGTTGCAGAAGCATTGCAGAAGGATTCCGGGCCGACGCCTTGGCCGCACATGCCGCGGAGCCCGCAGTATGCAGAGGCCGGGACCGACTTTGTGGGATTACGCGGGCGCCATGCTGACTGGAACGTCGCATCTGGCCGTTATCTGTTAGCGGCTCGCCCTGGGCAGCAGGTGGATTTAGATTTGCCTCAGACTTGGGATGGGGAAGAATCTTTGCAGCTCATCATGCAGGTCGGTCGCAGTGCCGGGGACCCTGAAGCTGGCGTGGTCTTGTTCGGTTCTGGCGTTAGCGAGACCCGTATAAGACTCCGCTACGGTCTCGGTGGTGGATTTACAGCCTATATAGAAAATGGCACGGCTGCTGGGTTTGAAACTTTTGCGGTCCCCAATGAACGCGACTCGGTTGGAGTCGCACGGACTGCAACTCTGCGTTTGCAAGACGGAAAATTAGTCGTCGCGATGTTGAATTTTGAACGATTTTTCGACCTTGGAAAACTAAACCTGCATCCGCCATTCCAGCTGCGTATGGTGGTGCGAGATGGAGCTTTTTTGCTCTACACAAAATGAACGAATTCCTCAAAACTACCCTCGCTAGCGTCATCGGATTGCTGCTTGCGCTGGGTATTCTTTTCACGATTTTCACCAGCTATTTCGTTGCGGATCCCTTGCCGGATATCCCTGACAGCTGTGTTCTGATTTTGGATGATAGCCTGGTTACCTCTGAGGCTGGCTCCACTCCATCCCTCATGGGCTGGGCAACCGATCAGGAGCAGGCCAGTCTGCCCTTGCGCAAGGTCATTCAAGGCATTCGCGTTGCCGCCACCGATGGTCGCATTCAAGCCATCCTGTTGCTCAACGAAGGTCAGTACCACGGGATGACGGCACGTAAGGAATTGCAGCAAGCGCTCATGAGTTTTCGTGAAACGGGTAAGAAGGTGTATGCTTATGCAGCGGATTATGCACAGAGCGGATATTACTTAGCGTCGGTCGCCAATCCCGTGGTCATGCCGCCACTAGGGATTTTCGACATGAAGGGTTTCGCCGCAGAAGTGGAGTATTATGCCGATGCCATGCAGTCGCTTGGCGTAGAGATGCAAGTGACGCGTGTGGGCAAATACAAGTCTGCCGTCGAACCGTTTTTGCTAAGTGCAAGCAGCGAGGCCAATCGCGAGCAAATGATGAACTTGCTTACGGAAATCCAATCCACGTTTCTGTACGACGTCGGTAAAGCGCGTGGCCTAAGCGAGGAGACTCTGCAATTGGTGGTGGCAAATGGAGGTCTGCTTTCGGCCGACCAAGCCAAGCAAGCTGGCTTGATTGATCAGGTGGCTTACTACGATCAAATGTTGCAGGAGCTGGCGGATCTTGTCGGCGGCGGAAATGAGGACGAAGGCTTCGCCCAAGTTGGATTGCATCGTTACCTTGCGGAAATGGATGCCCCCGACGATGCGCAAAACGGCCCCGTCATCGCGGTGGTGTATGCCGAAGGTGAAATCGTCGACGGCTATCCTGAGGATGGCATCGGCGGCGATGCCTTGGCCGAACAACTGCGTTCTGTACGCTTAGATCCGTATTTCAGTGGTGTGGTGTTGCGCGTAAACAGCCCTGGCGGAAGTGCGACCGCAAGCGAGGTCATCTTGCGTGAAATGCAGCTATTGAAGCAGGCAGGCAAGCCGGTGGTCGTCTCTATGGGGCCGGTCGCAGCCAGTGGTGGCTATTGGATTTCCTGCCAAGCCGATGTCATCCTCGCCGAGCCGAACACCATCACCGGTTCGATTGGGGTGTTTGGCATGTTCCCGAATATCGAGGGATTGCTGGATGAAGTGGGAGTCAACGTAGAGGTGTTCAAGACCGGCCCTCATGCCGATTTGTTTTCGCTCTACCATCACAAATCCGGGCAACAGATGGCAGTCATGCAAACTTATGTCGACAACATCTACCAAGGCTTTCTCGACCGCGTTGCACAAGGCCGCAACATGGACCGTGATGCCGTGCATGAAATCGCGCAGGGACGCGTGTGGACTGGATCCCGTGCCATGGAGCTTGGCTTAGTCGATGGGCTCGGCGATTTAGATTCTGCGATTGCCAGCTGTGCCGGTCTTATCGGCACCGAAGAATGGCAGGTCGATTACTTGGAAGAGGAGTTGGAAGGCATCGAGCTCTTCTTAGAAGGACTGATGGCTGCGGAGGATTACCCCGCGGTTCAACTCGGCATGCCGCAAGAAGTCCAGTCGTTGTGGCATGGTCTACAAACCTTCCGTGGCTATGCGCAAAGCCCTGGTGTTTATGCGCGCTTGCCATTTGCTTTGAATATTCACTGAGTTCTTGAAAGTGTGATTAAACCCCGTAACCGCTCTCGAATAGGTGGTATAGTCAATCACCTCTATCCCTCTTTCTTTTAACCTGTGCCCCACGGCAGAAATAAAATGAGACTTCTTCGCTCTTCGCTCTTCGCTCTTCGCTCTTCGCTCTTGTAGCTTTTTTCTTTGCGTCAAACCTTGATGCACAAATAGTTTATGTTGATTCTACCGTGCCCTCCGGAGGCGCCGGGACAGAGGCCAGCCCCTATCGCTCACTCACCTATGCTTTAACATTGAGGAGCATGATTACAGGCCCTGCCGAATACCGGATTGCTGGAAATGGCCCATCCGCTCCATACACCAACGTTGGTTTGGGCTTAGATATTGGTCCAGATACGGCTGGGCATGGTTTGTATGCGACGATCCTGGACAGCGTGTTCGAGTTAGAGGCTCATCGTTCCGTTTTTTCTGGAAATCACTCCGGTGGTTTGAGTTTACTGTTTCGGAGTGGCGAAGGTGGGCGTGCAGAGCGATTGGAACTAACCAACTCCACCTTTTCCGGGAATCTTGGAATTGCTCCCACAGTGGTCGCAGGAGGATATCCGATTGATACTAGCCCGATAGCAGTTGTGATTGATGACCCATTTGATGCGACTACTTTGCAGGTTTTACTTTCCCAAGTATCGGTCACAGATAACCCTTCGGCTTATGCTGTGGCTCTTTTCGGTTCAGACCTTACCAACCAGGACAATGTCTTTGCCGCCGGCTCCGTGATTGAGAATTGTGTGCTTAATTTAAACGGGCTCACCTCAGCGGGAGGAACTTTTTCCGACCAGGCGTATTTCCCAACGCCCCCCATGCCAGGTTTTACCAACAAATGGAACGACCTTTTTGATGCCACCTTTAACAGTAATCTTGGCCGACTCAATCCAATCGTCTTGCCAGCCTACATCGTGGCTCAACAAAACTTTTACGATATCCCAACCTTTAGTGCTTTCTCCTTGTTTGGACAGGCTGCTGGTCTCGTTTTCCCGGCAGACGCAACGCTGGTGGATCGGGGGAGAATGCCAATAATCGCTACGGAAGCAACCGACAATCGGGGCCCAGGCAACCCAAGGCCGCTTCCGCCCCTTCTCCTCTTCGACGTAGGCTCCTTTGAAACCCAATAAGACGGACCGAGTACCCTTCCATCCACAAGACAGACCTGACTGAGCAAACACCATGAACACATTCCGCTTTCCTATTTCCCTTGCCGTTCTTGCCCTTACAGGTGCCGCATCCGCACAAACCGTTGGTGGGGGTTGGGACACACTTGGCCAAATCGATGGGGAAATGGATGGTGATTCCCTTGGCACCTCGATGGATCTTGGCCCCGATATAGACGGCGACGGTTTCCCCGAAATCGTCGCCGGCCTCGGTTGGCGCTATGACGCACAAAGCCAACTTGTCGGAGGGGTGCAATTGCTTTCTGGGCGCACCGGGGCGCGCCTGTGGTCCTATATTCCAGTCAGTGGCCCTGTTTTTGGATCACAAGCTGGAATGGTGGTTTCTTTTGTGCCAGACCTAAATGGTGATGGCGTCGTCGACGTCATTAGTGGCTCGTATCTAGCGAACGATTGGGAGGGGAAGGTGATTGTCTTAAGCGGGCGCGATGGAAGTGTCATTCGTGAGCATGATGGTGAGCGGAGCCTTTTTCACGGAAACGGTGAAAGGTGGGGAGCCGCTGTTCTTGGAGTACCAGATATGAACGGTGATGGTGCCGGAGACTATGTGGTTGGGGGGCCGTCTCATGAAGGCCCGAGTGGCGAGCGTATCGCTGGCAGAGTGGTTTGCTTTTCGGGTTTGACCGGCATGATGCTCTGGGAGAAGATAGGGTTAAATTTTTCTGATGGTATCGGTGAAATTTTGACCATCGGCCCAGATCTGAATGGCGACGGCAGGCTGGAAATCCTGGTGAGCACCTCGATCGATCCACCAGGTTTCCTTCGAGTTGGAACAGCTCTTTTACTTGATGGCCGCAATGGAAACACCCTTCGGTCTTACCAACCATCGGTGATTTCTGATGACCACCTGTTTTCAACATCTCTGGCGACGATCGAAGATATGGATGGTGATTCCTTGGTCGATTTTGTTGTGGGAGCTCCAGGAGATTTCGGTAAATTGGGATATGTAACACTAATTTCCAGCGCAACTGGGAACGAAATTTGGACTTATACAGGTGATGACCCCTATTATTTGCTTGGGCAAAAAGTTTTCGTGGTGGATGACCTCAATCAAGATGGGGTGCAGGATGTCATTGTCTATGAACCAGGCAATCGTACAGCGGGAGTGGAAAGTGAAAACCCACTCCATGTCATCTCGGGCTTAACTGGTGAGAGGCTTTGGTTTCTCGGCCCTGACGGAGGATTTGGAAGTTTATTTTATGGCGTTTCCATCCTCGCCTTTGACCGGGCTGGTGACAGTATCCCGGAACTTTTTGTTGGGCAAGCTGGGAGTGGCCCGGACCCTTACACCAGCCTCGGCCGCATCCAAGTGCGCAACTATTCGCCATTCCTTTCCACAACCAGCCCGAGTCTCTCAGCCTCGGCCGCCACACCTTTACGCTTTGAGTTGGATTTCCCTAACTCTGAGGCCGGCCACACCTATCGCATCATGGCTTCGGCTGCGGGGATAGGAACTACAGTTCTTGGTGGACTTGCCATCCCGTTGGTGAACGACAGTTACTTCCAGCAAACTCTTGTTGCGCCGCCTCAGGTTTTTCAAGGCCGGCTCAATGCTTCCGGAGATTTATCGGTGCAAATGAACTTTTCTACAGCATCCCTAACTCCGTTGATTGGAACTACCATGCAGTTTGCCGCGATTTCAAA
>JASFYO010000010.1:0-83590 GCA_045047305.1 Planctomycetota bacterium
CAAACTCAAAAAAGGAATAAAAAGAAGAAGTGCGAGAAGTCCAGTCCAAGATTCAAAGAACACCATGACGTGTAGCCCTCCGCAACAATTCTCCCCCATCCTGACTTGCTTCGCCGCACAAAAGTTCACTCGGGTGAAAACCTGCCGCTATCAGTCCTTCTCGTTGAGCAGCGCGGAATGCGGCCCACTCAGCTTGAAACTGGGCATATCCGGCGAGTAGGTTCACTTGGATAGATTCTCCGCCCTCGGCCGCAACCAAATTCAAATTCTTTTTGGGTGGGGCGTTCTCTTGCGGCAATACGAGACTGGTCCATTGACGCTTTTGGAATCCTGGAGCGAGTAGAGACCACTTGCGCAGAGCATCGGAGTGAAACCACGGGTCACTAAGTACATGCAAGGCGCTACCAACCGCTGGCCGCTGCTGAACGGCATCGACCCCGTCTGCGCCTTCAGCTGGAGAAAGGTTTTGCAAGAAGCTCTGGGCCGCGGAACGTCGGGACCAGCCTGCAAAACGCGCCGGCGAGGCCTGGCCAGCAAACAGAAGCACCCGCGTGCCTTGCTCCAACGCCAACCAAATGAGTGCAAGTGCGAGGCGACGTTGAGCGACATCTCGGTCTTGAGTAGTAGGCGCCATCGAGGCGCTGCGATCCAAAACTAAACACAAGTGCCCACCGCGCTCTTGCTCCAAACTCCTGACAACCGGGCGGTTCGCCCTTGCCGTAGCGCGCCAATCAACCATGCGTTTACTATCACCCAGCTTCCATGGCCTGCGCTCGAATCCTGGAACCTGATCCCCAAGACGTGCATGCGCGCGCTCCCCCATCAAATCCATCTTCTGGCGCGAGCGCTGCCGAGCCAGTTCGGTAAAAAATTCCGGTGGGAAAAAATCGGGGGTCATGCCAATAGAGGTTGTCCCAAGGGTTCTCCAATCACAGCGCCATCCGCAAAGACTAAATGTCCACGTAGGAATACTAGCTGGGGAAACCCGCGCAGTTCACGTCCGGCATACGGACTCCAACCAGACCGAGACAGCAGGGTTGTTTCGTCCACGACTCGTTTTTGCTCTGCATCCACCACCACGAGGTCGGCATCGGCAGCGACCTCAAGCCGGCCCTTTGTATGTAGAGAAAACTCTTCCGCAGGCCCTCTAGTCACAGCATGCAGGAAGGGTTCTGCAGAGCTTTGATGCAAATCGGCGGCGGCAAACATGAGTGGAAGCAGCAAATCAATCGATGGAAAACCAGAAGGAGCCTTGTTGTAAGGGCGGTCCTTCTCGTCTAACGGGTGAGGTGCATGGTCGGTTCCAACAATTGGCAACATTCCTCGACGGACCAATTTGCCTAATCCACTGCGATCATCTTGATACTTGATAGAAGGATTCACTTTGAATCGATTTTGAGCAGCCGCTTCGGTGTCGTCGGCTGTGGCTAGCAGATAGTGCGGGGCGGTGGATCCGGTCACAGCCATTCCGCGACCAGCAGCAGTTGAGACTTTGGCTGCACCTTCAAAGGTACTGATATGAAAAACATGCAGGATGGCACCCACTTCTGCGGCAATCGCAATCGCGCTATCAATACTCACCACCTCTGCTTTTCGCGATCGACGCAAATCATGCCGGTTAAATTTTTCCGGATCATCCTTCAAGGATTCGGTAGCAGCATCCATGACGTCGTTATCTTCGCAATGCGCAACTACCTTAATTCCAGCCTTGGCAGCAGCTCCAAACCAGCGACGCAGAGTGGCTTCGTCTGCCACACCGCCAGCACCGGTGCTGCAACCTAAAAAACACTTTACTGCCGGACAATGACTTTTCATGGCCGCCAAATCATCCAAGCTCTCCTCAACCAAGGAGCCGTAAGGCGCGTAATCAACACGGGATATGCCACGCAAGTTTTCCAGTTTCTCGCACAAGGTTGCGAGGGAATCCATCAAAGGAGGATTGTTCTGGATTTCACAGACGGTGGTCACTCCACCATGTAGCGCACCGCTTGAGCCAAACCCGTATCCCTCTTTGCGCACCAATCCGGGTTCGCGAAAATGAACATGGCAGTCCACTAAACCGGGAATTAACCAACGCCCATCAAGCTCAGTAACTTCTTCTCCGGTTTGTGCACTCAATCCGGTGCCAATCTCAGTGATTTTCCCATGATGATCACAACGCAAATCCGTTGCATTCAAAAACTGGGTACCGTCGAAAAGACGGCCACCACGAAAAAGGCGGGACGGAGGCGTTGGCACAGGCATGGCAAGGGCGGCTATGCCGCGATTCCCTATAGCCTAACCTAATTCGTTGGGAATCCGAGTTCGCGGCGGACCAATTGCGCCCGCGCAACATCGCGTTCTTCAGGCAACATCAATACACCAAGATGAGCTTGCATATGCCCGGGCTGAAGCTTGAAACACAAACTCAACAAGCGCTCTGCAGAGCATACGAAACCAAGTGCATCCGTCGCATCAATGAGGGCACCAAGACGAAGCGTACTCAATGCTTCCAAGGCTTGGGCAGTAGTCAATGCCTTGCAATCACGCACTACCTCTAATGCTTTGACTAAATCCTCACGCAAGGCTTGTCCACCGCTTTCTTGCTTGCGAAATACTTCGCGGGTATTGCGCTCATGCCTACAAATCCCTTCTCCAAAATCAGACACCGCCTTGAGTTGATCCGCATTGGATTCACCCAAAGTGCGTTGATTGCTGATTTGAAAGAAATGCCCAAGTGCACGGCTCCCCTCTCCATGCACGCCACGAACGGCCAAAGATGCGCTGCGAGCTGCATGCAAGGCACGTTGCATAGGAGCCTTCGCGCGAGCCAAGGCTGGAAGATGCAGCATCAAGCTAGCACGCATTCCAGAACCAGTATTGGTTGGGCAAGAGGTTAGGAAGCCAAACTGATTGCTAGTGGCGAATTGGAAGCTTGCGCTTAAATGCTTTTCTAAGGCTTGTGCGCGCTCAAAGGCAGCTGCTACATCCATGCCGCCGGCAAATCCTTGGATGCGGAAATGGTCTTCCTCATTCACCATGACGCCGGACAAGCCATCCGCTTTACAAAACAAAACGGTAGGCCGTTCTGCCGTAATCAAATCTCTGGTTGCAAGATTACGCTCAACCACAAAGTCGGCATCCGCTCCATCGAAACTTCGCGGATCCAAAATAGGGCCTGCATCACCTAGCGAGCGAAAAGATTCCGATGCCGCGGCAGCAAGTTCATCTGCCGTCGCAGCACTCATCTGCAAAGGGAAAGCCATGTGCTCCACGTTCCGCGCCAAACGCACACGAGATGAAACCACGACATCGGCCATGGGGCCACCAGGGCGCAACCATGCAGGTTCTTGGCCCAATAAAGCTTTCAACCGCTCGTCCATCACCTACGCCTTACAGAATGGTCTGCCCAAAGGCGCTGCAGATGAGGTGGCGCATATTCTCAGCACCTTGGTTGCACAAATCAAGCAATGGATTCAACTCCACCACTTCCATCGAAGTCATGCGACCGGTATCCGCCATGGTTTCGAGCATCAAGTGGGCCTCACGGAAATTCACCCCTCCCGGAACTGGAGTTCCGACACCGGCAACGACTTCGGGGTCGAGGCCATCAACATCGAAACTTAGATGGAAGCCAGCGGTATCTTGATTCACCACTTGCAAAACTTCCTGTACGACCTGCGGCATTCCCTTTTCATCTATATCACGCATGGTCCAGGTGTGTACGCCAGATTCGCGCACCAGAGCAGCCTCCTTGCGATCGATGTCACGGATGCCTACCAAAGCTACCTTGTCGGGGCGAATCACACCATGAGAGCCGCCGATGGAGGCAAGGGAAGCGTCGGCGCCTTCGAGGCCGATTAAATGCGCCAGTGGCATACCGTGAATGTTACCGCTGGGCGAGCTCGCAGGTGTATTCATATCCCCATGAGCGTCAAACCAAACTAAACCAATCTCTTGTTGTTTACATGCAAAGTGCTGAACGACGCCAGCAACCGTGCCCATCGCGATGGAATGATCCCCTCCAAAGACTAAGGGGGTCGTGCCCTCGTCCAAAGCAAGCTTCACATGGGATGCGAGTTCTTCACAAACCTGCAAAATTTCGGCAAGAAAACGCGCATGTTCTTCACCAAAACCGGCGCGGGTTTCCATAGCAGGAACGGGAATATCATGCTCCCGTTGCACTTCATACCCCAAACTGCGCAAAGCATTACCAACCTGTGCAACACGCAATGCGCTTGGCCCAAGGTCAGTGCCGCGGCGACTAGCACCAAGGTCCATAGGGACCCCCATAATGCGGACGGCTCGTTCTCGTAAGTTGGACATCCTAAACCTCCGGCTCCACACCAATGATGGCAATCACTTGCTTCGTCATCGCTTCCATCTTGGCTTGGTCATCCGACTCCAAGTTCATGCGCAATAGCGGTTCTGTATTACTCGCGCGCACGTTGACCCACCACCAACCTGGCTGGGTGACGTCGCCATAGGAAACGGTCACGCCATCGAGTTCGTCAATGCTGTCGGCGTCGGCGAAGGCCTTTTTAATCCGAGCCATCGCTCCAGCCTTGTCTTCGATATGAAAGTTCACCTCTCCTGTGGAGTGATAGACCATCAATTCATCCAACATAGCACTGAAGGGCTTGTCGCTACGGGAAACAAGATTCAGCACCTGCAGCAGGATGATTTCCGAGTTATCGGCGTACCAGTTGTCGCGGAAGTAATAGTGACCCGAAAGTTCCCCACCAAACGGTGCATCGTTTTCACGCATTTTGCCCTTCAAGAAACTATGACCAACCCGTTCCTTCTCTGGACGCCCGCCGCCCGCAAGGATGGTTTGCGGAAGCACCCAAGAGCTACGTAAATCGTAGACGATGGCTGCGCCTGGCTCTCCTTTCAGAACTTCTCGTGCGACTAGTGCAGTCACGATGTCATTGCCAATCGCCCGGCCTGTGTCATCAACAAAGCAACAGCGGTCAGAATCTCCATCAAAGGCAGCGCCTAACTCAGCACCAGTCTCGACCACCAGTTTTTGCAGATCAACTAAAGTACTCAACTTTAGCGGGTTGGCCTCGTGGTTGGGAAAGGTTCCATCCAGTTCGTAATAGAGGCCTTGGTGCTTGATAGAGGGCAGTTTGCCAAGTACAGCAGGAAAAGTATGAGCTGCCATACCATTTGCTGCATCCGACACAATATTCACTTCGCGGGCTAAATCCGCCCACCGTGTCACGTGATTGGCGTAATCATTTAAGGTGTCGACTTCCGTGCGCACGCCGCGTTGCGCAACCGGGGCTGGGGCATCGCCGGTGGTCGCCATGACCTCGATTTCTTTGATGCCGTTATCCGCACTAATCGGCTTAGCGTCTTCCATGCACAACTTGAATCCGATGTACTCCTTGGAGTTATGGCTCGCCGTGACATTCATGCCACCTGCGGCACCAAGGTGTCCGATGGCGAAATAAGCTTGCGGTGTACTGCTAAGACCAATGTCAATCACATCGAGGCCTCCGTCCATGATGCCTTCCATGACTTCATGATGGATTTCCGGTGCCATGGTGCGCATATCGCGTCCAATCACCAATGGACCTTCGCCTAAAAAATCGGCAAAGGCGCGGCCAATGCGACGTGCGAGGCTGGCGTCGATTTGATCGGGGTAAGTTCCCCGGATGTCGTAGGCTTTAAAGACAGACATGATTATTTACTAAGCACCTTCTGCAGTGCGGATGCTGCGCGATCAACGCAGGCATCGGTGATGTGACGATGAGTGACGAAGCGCAACAGGCGATCGCCTAAGGCGAGGGCCAACACACCTTCATCGGCGAGCGCAGGCTCCAACATCGGGGCATCGAGGTCCAAATGGGTGACCTCGAGGAAAAGAATGTTGGTGTCGATAGTGGACTGAGCTAGGCGCACCCCTTCAATGGCCAGAGTAAGGCCACCTAGGCGTCGGCATCGCGAGTTATCTTCCGACAGAAGAGGTGCAGTCTCCTCTAAGGCAACGAGACCGCAAGCAGCTAAATAACCAGCCTGGCGCATGCCGCCTCCCATCCATTTGCGCACATGACGAGCGCGTTCGATGAAGCTGCCACTTCCCATCAATAAAGACCCGACTGGACAACTGAGTCCTTTGGAAAGAGCAATGAACACCGAATCGCAAGTACGACCATAGGCTTCGAAGTCTACTCCGGTTTCCGCCTGTGCATTAAACAAACGGGCCCCATCCATGTGCACTGGAATGCCATGATGCTGCGCCAAACTGTAAACCTCTTCGAGGTAATCAATCGGCACAATCGTTCCGCCAGAGAACAAGTGGGTTTCCTCCACGCAGACCAAACCGGTACGCGGCATGTGTTCGTTCACTGGGCGGATCGCCCGCGCAAGTTGGCCAAAGTTGTACTGACCATTTTCGGTTGGCAAAGTACGAACATGAGCTCCGGCAATGCGACTTAATCCCCCACCTTCAAACTGAAAGATGTGCGAATCTTGGTCTACGATGACTTCTTCACCCGGCACGATGTGGGCTGCCGCTGCGCATTGATTCGCCATAGTTCCAGAAGGCATGAACAGTGCTGCCTCCTTGCCGAACAAACTGGCCATGCGAGTTTCAAGCTTGCGCACAGTTGGATCATCGCCGAGGACATCGTCCCCCACGCGAGCCGACGCCATGGCATCCAGCATCTTCGCGGTTGGTTTCGTGACTGTATCGGAGCGGAAGTCAGCCGGAGCTCGTTCCATTACAGGCTCTCCACCACTTTGCGCACGCGGCGCATACCTTCCTCGATATTCTCAATCGAGTTGGCATAGCTAAAGCGGATGTAACCCTCTCCTTCAGCACCAAAGGAGGTGCCGGCCAAACAGGAAACGCCACCCTCGTAGAGAATCTTGTCTTGCAGTTCTGCGGAAGTTACGCCCAGTTCCTTGATGTTAGGGAACACGTAAAAAGCACCAACCGGCAAGTGGCAGGACATGCCTGGAATCTCGTTTACCAATTCAGTAATGCGTTTGCGACGGCCATCGAACTTCACCAACATCTCGTCGACGGCAGATTGATCACCGGTCAAAGCTTCCATGCCTGCGCGCTGCGAAAAGCTTGCAGTACACGAGTTCGAGTTCACCATGAGTTTAGTAAACATGGCGGCAAGGTCAGGACGCATGACACCGAAGCCCATGCGCCATCCAGTCATGGCATAAGTTTTCGACCAACCATCTAAGAGGATGATGCGATCGCGGATGTCTGGATCGACCATCGGGCTGAAGTGCTCATGTCCATCGTAGAGCATACGGCTGTAAATCTCGTCGGAGAGAATCCAGATGTCGGGACGATCCTTGAGCGCTGCAATCACCTTTTCCAAAGACTCTTTAGGAGTCACCCCACCAGTCGGGTTGGCGGGTGAATTCAGAATCACCATTTTGGTTTTAGGGGTGAGACGCGAAATCACATCTTCTGGATCCAAAGCAAAGGCGTTGACCTCGCGGATGGGACATGCGACCGCTTTGCCACCGGTAAAGTTGATCATCGATTCGTAAATCGGGAACCCAGGGTTTGGGTAGATCACTTCATCGCCGCGTTCAATCAAAGCCAACATGGCATAGAACATGGTCGGCTTACCGCCGGGAACAATGGTGACTTCATCGGCGTTGACCGAAATCCCCCGAGTGCGGGAAACATAATCGGCGACCACTTCGCGTGCCTCTGGCTGCCCATTTGCTGGCCCATAATGAGTCCATCCATTGCGCATGGCATCGACCCCAGCCTCGATGATGTTTTTCGGGGTATCGAAATCCGGCTCCCCGATCTCGAGGTGGATGATGTCCTGGCCCTTGGCTTCAAGCGCTTTGGCTTTAGCAAGGACCTCGAAAGCCGTCTCAGTGCCGAGACGGGCCATTCTGGACGCGAGTTTTAGTTCTGGAAGGGTGCTTGGCATCGGGATGAGCAAGGGTTTGGTGTGCCCATTCTAGGGAAGCATGGCAGGGTATCCAGCGCTGAAATCAGCGTTCCCACATGGGAACAAGCTTGGCGGCTCGACAACCTCCAGGCACGGCACGGGGCTTGCTACATTCCGCATGATGCTGCGCCTGAGCCCCGCCCTCCTTCTACCCCTTTTCTTCGCCGCCTGCAGTGGCGAAACGCCGGACCTTGTGGTCTATTGCGCTCTGGATCAGGACCTGTCTGAACCCCTGATTCAAGATTTCGAACAACGTACGGGTTTGCACGTGCAGACTCAATTCGATGTAGAACGCAACAAGACCGTGGGCTTGGTAAGCCGCATTCTGCACGAAGCGGAAGGCAATCCTCATGCCGACGTCTTTTGGAACAATGAAATCGCGCATACGCTGCGGCTGCAGCAAGCTGGATTGACCTTGCCTTATCGAAGCCCTTCGGCGGAAGGCATTCCTGACCAATTCCGTGATGCCGATGGCCACTGGACCGGCTTTGCAGCTCGGGCACGGGTGATTCTGTATCGCACCGATGCTGATCTGCCGGTCCCATCGAAGCTGGATGACTTTCTGGATCCAAAGTATGCCATGCATGGCGCGATGGCTGTTCCATTAACCGGCACGACACTCACCAATGCTACGGTGATGGCCGAATTACGTGGACGCCAAGCCATGTTGGACTGGTTCACCGCAGTCGAAGCTGCGGGTCTACATTTTGGTTCCGGCAACGCCGACGTCATGCGTCGTACTCAATCCGGCGATTTCCACTGGTGCTTTACCGATACCGATGATGCCGCCAAAGCCATCGACTCCGGCTATCCAGTCGCAGTGCGCTATCTGGAACAAGGGGATGGCGATACCGGCGTTTTGCTCATTCCAAATACCTTGTGCATCCTGGATAGCGGAAAAAACCTCGATGCCGCAAAGAAGTTCGCGGATTTCATTCTTAGCTTTGAAACCGAGGCACGTTTAGCCCACAGCATCTCGCGGCAAATTCCATTACATGAGGGCGCACTGATCCCCGATGGCGTCGGCCACCCAGGGAAAGATTTTAAAACTATGCAAGTGGATTGGGAAAAGGTTGCAGCAGCAATCGGAGATTTAGCTAAAGACCTACAGGAGGCCTTCGTCCGTTGAGCGCTGGGTTGCAAATTCGAAGCCCGCGTCCCTTTTGGGGATTGGCTCTGCTCGCAAGCTTGCTAGCAGCATGGATTCCTTTAGCTCCGATCTTGGCACCGTTAGTGCGCCTGGACCGCTTAGCCACCATGCTCGACGGTCGCACCGCCATTTTGCTATGGCGTTCGATTTGGATGTCCTCGGCTGCAGGCCTATGCGCCTTTCTCCTCGGCTGGCCGTATGCCCTTATGGCCTTCCGCCTGCGCTTTCCCGGCAGCCGGGTCTTCCAACTCCTGATGCCCTTGCCACTCTTGCTACCACCACTCATGGTAGCCCAAGCATGGTTTGGCTTGAGCGGAATGACCGGCGCCTGGGCTTCGGTATTTACCTTTGGTGTTTGCTACGCACCACTACCAGCGTTACTTGCTTCTCGCAGCCTGGCCAATCAATCCTACACTTCTCACGAGGCAGCTCTGCTCATTGGGCCACGCTTCGCCATTGGAGAGATGTTGCGCATTTCATTCCTTCCGGCTTTGATTGGCGCTTGTTTTGCATTCCTCTTTGCCGCTTCCGATTTCGCCGTCCCCGACTACTTCGCCACGGTTGGCGATTTATTCCACGTTTACGCTGCCGAGATTTTCGGCAACTCGCGCAATGACGATTACACCGCTGGCGCAACCGCAAGCCTGCCCCTGGTTCTGCTTGGTTTCCTTGTGCTATTGGGCACAGCACATTTGCAGCGTAGGCAAATGAATTATGAAACCTCGCACGGTAGAACGCCTCGGCGTCTGCAACTCGCAAATGGCCGCTTCTTGAGTTTCGGTCTATGCCTTGGTTTGCTGAGCATCTTGCTCCTTGCCCCCCTCGCACGCATTGTTTATGAAACGGGCATGCAAGGCCCACTGAGCGAGCGAACCTGGTCAGAAGTCAGTAGCCAGGCATTCAGCGATGCCGTCACCCGCGGCCGTGGCGATGTCCTGCGCACACTTAGCTACTCCGGCCTTGCAGGCCTCATCTGCTTAGGCCTCGCGCCACTATGGGCACACCTCTTGCTGAAAGCCCGTTCGGGATGGCGTTTTCTGTGGACGGTATTTTTGACCTTGCCGCTGCTAGTGCCTTCGGTGGCATTAGGCTTTGGCAGTATCTTAATGTTCAACCAACCTTGGCTCGAAAATTTTTACAATAGCATTTGGCTACCTGCACTCCTCGTCGCTGGACGCTTCCTTCCAATTGCAGTCTGGATCCTAGTGGAACGCATGGGACGCATCCCCGAAGCCCAAGAAGATGCCGCCGCGCTGGCCGGATGCAGTTACCTCACGCGCCTCTTCCGTTATCGCCTCGGCCCTATTCGTAGCGCATGGTGGTTGGCTGCTGGATTGGTGGTCGCATTTGGTGTACGCGAACTTGACTTCGCAATTCTGCTTCCTGCAGCCAACCAATCCGCTGCGGTGCGGTATTACAACGCTCTCCACTTCTCACGTGACAACTTTGTCGCCGCCTATGGATTGGTGCTCGCCATCATCCTGTTTCTGCCGGTCATGCTGTTTGCATGGTGGCGCAACCTTCGATCCCCGCAGGTATGAGTACTCCTTTGCTCGACGTTCAATCTGTGCATAAATCCTTTGCTAGCCAAAGCATTCTGGCTGAGCTCTCATTGCAATTAGATGCGGGCCAACGCATGTCCATTCAAGGCCCTTCCGGCTGCGGAAAATCCACCTTATTGCGCATCTTAGCTGGCTTAGAAAACGCTGACCATGGCCGCATTTTCCTGCATGACCAAGAAGCCAACCGCGATAAAAAAATCTTGCTGCAGCCGTGGCAACGTGGGATTCAAATGGTGTTTCAAGACCTTGGCCTATGGCCAACCCGTAGCGTACTACAACACCTCGTGGATGTGCGTAAAGCAAGTGGACTTCCGCTACCCAAAGCCGTAGGTGAAAAGATCCTCGCACAACTCGGACTCATCGAATTCAAAAACCGTCGGCCAGGAAAATTGTCTGGCGGAGAAGCCCGACGCCTTGCATTCGCACGGGTTATGGCTCTTGAGCCCAAACTTATCTTGCTAGACGAGGCCTTCTCCAGTCTCGACCCAGACAACCGTGAACAAGGATTCGAAGTCTTGGAACAAGTTCTGAGTGCAACTGGCGCCGCCGTCATCCTGGTGACTCATGACCCCGCCGAAGCCAAACGACTAGGCGGAAAGGCCTACCGCATGATGGAGGGCAAACTCCAATGCGTGTAAGCACCGTCCTCAGTTTCCTTTTTGTTGCAGCAGGCTTGGTCGTGCTGGTCAAGCTTCTTACCCCACCGGCAAGCGATGAACCATTACGCTTACTTTCCTCTGGACAATGCTTGGAATGCCACGCCGACGTCGGCAAAGAATGGCAGGCTTCGCACCACAAATTTGCCTACGAAAATCCTGAGGTGCGCAAGCTATCCAATAATTTTGCCAACCAAGAATGCATTGCATGCCACGCACCACGCCCGGTTTTAAACTTCGAACCTGGTGAACGCGTACTCGCACGCCAAAGCGACCGCGGCCTGGGAGTTGATTGCCTGGCCTGTCATGCGCATCCTGACGGAGGGGTGGGAACGAGCAATTTGGCGGCAAAACTAGACGCCCCTTGTCGCCCCAAGATTGTGCCACGCATGGCGTCGGTGGAGCACTGTGCTGCTTGTCACAATCAACATAAGACGGTGGAACAATGGCGCGGCGCACCGGAAAATCTCAAGGGCGACAACTGCCTTGATTGTCACATGCCTGAAACTTGGCGTGAAGGTGGGCGTAAGGGGCGTAATCACAGTTTTCCTGCGAGTCATGACTTGCCAAGCTTGCAATCAGCAGTATCGATGCAAGCTGGCTGGGATACAGATGGTCCATGGGTGAGGGTCACCAATAATGGTGCCGGCCATAACTTCCCCACCGATGAGCGGTCGCGTGCAGCGGACCTTCAAGTGCGCTGGAAAAACGCACAAGGAGAATGGGGCGTGTGGAAACACGTCTATCGCTTCCGGGACCCCTATCGCGACGAAACCGATCTCACCAATACCCAAATTCCGTCGGGAGGAACCCAGCGCTTTGCCTTGTCGCAAGAAGCGGATGCAAGAGAGGGCCAAGTGCGTTTGCTTTATCGCACCAACCCCTATTTGCCGGATACCGAATCGGTACAACTTCATTCCCTCACAATAATCAGGGACACGCAATGATCCGAATGGGTATTGCAAGCTTTATCCTGCTTGGCATGGGCACGGCATGCACGAAATCAGAAGTGGCCTTAAATTCCGAAACCGCGGCACCGGGATGGACACCTGTGGTGCAAAATCATTTGGACTCCTTCGCCGAGGACGCCCTGCCGCAATCAACTGCGGAGGAACAGGCAGAGGTTTTAGATCTTCTTGACTTATCACTTAGCAGCGACAAAGGACACCACCAAGCCAATCACGTACTCAACGCCGAGAAACCGGATAGGGTGACGTCAATTATGCTTGCTCTCGTAGAAGGGCGTGAGGCCAATACCGAGATCAAGGCTGAGGCTTACAAATGGTTAAGCAAGCATGGGGTCGAAGCCATGGTTCCACGCTTAACTTTACGATTTAAATATGAAAAGGATTGGGCGGCAAATGTGGATATGACTACCGGCCTTTTGCGCTTCGGCTGCGGTGCTGGCCTAGCCGCACTGATCACCATCCTTCAAACTGAAGAGGGTGTCAATGACTTGGACCATGCACGTTGGTCTGCGATTGCGGCACTGCGCAACTTGCCTCCAGCACCAGGCTGGGTTCCAGGCGAAAATTTCGATAGTGATTGGCAACGTTTACTGACTGTAGAACGAGAATGGCGGTCGAGCCATGTACTTTCTGGTTTCGAAGACTCTCCAGCCCCCTCCCGTGGTTATCGGGCTGAAATTTGGAAAACTTTGGCGAAGTTTCGCTCGCAACCATTACGGCCAGTGGATGACGCCCGCTTCGTTTTGATGCGCCAAGCCACTTGGGCCTTCCCCGCTATCGTTGAAACCACTTACGACGAAAATGGGTATGTTCGCGAGCACGCCCTGCAAACCCTTGCCTGGACGGGCTCACCTATCGGTGTTTGGGCAACCCGCACCGACTTTGATTTAGCCGGCCAACTTGCACCACTTCTAGGCGACGGACGCTTACGCGGACGGGTCCTGGAGGCCATGGGGGCTAGTGGCCTGAGTGTCATGCAAAATGCCATCCTTCCGTGGTTACGCGAAGGAAATAGAGAAGAGAGTACTGCAGCAGCCGATGCCCTTTTACGTTGCGCCAACCGCGACATCCTGCGCCCGATTGAATCCTTGTTGGCCAGCAGTCCGACGCTCAGCCCAGAGGGACATTATGCGTTGGAATGCCTGCGCCATGCCTTAGATCAAGAATATGTCAAGCAAACACCAGTTGGCGTCGATCCGAGTGAAATTTCAAGACGAAATCGCTGGGCTTCCGAGCGCCAATAGATCTATCCAGTGGCGCCGGGCAAGGTAGAAAACCAAGCCAGAATCAACAGACAGACAGCCACTGCAATTGCCACGTGAACATTACGCATAGTTGCATGCTGCAAGGTTGAGTGCATCTTGCGATCCCATGCCGTGGACCCATGATCTACATATTCCTTAAAGGCCAACCCCTGAAATAGCAGGTTCATCGGGAATAGACCAAGGCACATACCCTGCACCATAACCATCACAGCTCGACGAAAGGCTTCACCATAGGTTAGTAATCGGTTTTCCTCATGCACCACCCGAATGCGGAAAATCCACTTGCCGGGGGTCATCCCCCATTTTGAGAGTGCATAAGACTCAAAAATAGCGAGTACACCGAAAGTGACCAGAGCACTGAAAAGAAGATTCGCTATGGTTACCTCAGAGGCGCTTTCTACTGGAACCAGCAAGCTCAACAAAATCATCACTAGGTGGTAATCAATGAGCCGTGCGAGGAAACGGTTCCAGGCCAAACGCATACGCGCTGACTGGGCCGGAGTCCGGCTCCCCGAACCGCCACTTATGGTCTCGGCGGCGCTAGCGAAAGGATTAGAGCGCACACTTGCACTCGCGGTCGAAGGTGCAGCCTTTGGCTGTACAACTGGAACTGGTTCTGGGGACGGGGGCGCGGGGCGGTAAAGCGCTGGCACCTTCTCTGCAGAAGCCCAATCCGACATGCCCTTAGACCAGACCTTTATGTCTACCGGGAGGTTCCCACCCAGCAACATGCTGCGCAACTCATCCTCGGCGATAGGCCCCTTCTGTTGGTCCCCGAGCGCGTAATACCATTCCGCGCTCATGACTTGGTCGCCTCGTCATACATAGGTTCACAATAGCCAACCACTAGGGTGCGGCCGAGACGCAACGTTGGGGCGCGTAAATTTCCAGTGGGTCCTAACATGGTCTTCCTTGCTTGCTCCGATACCTTTAGGTCCGAGCTAAGGTATTTTACATACTTTTTACCGCGCCCGATGAACACTTGATCCACCTTGTCTAGAAGAGCACGGGCGGCGCTTGCCCCTTGAGGCTCTTTGCGCGCGTCGACCATCTGAGAGGCCTCGAAACCGTGTTTCTGCAGATAACTATCCGCATGGGTGCACGACGTTCAGCTCTTCCGATGCAGGTACCAATCAAGAGTCAAAGCCATGAGGCCATTGTACCCGCAAGTCCACCCTCTAAGGGTTGGCCTTGCGAACTCTTGCCCAGAATGCGGCAACCAAAGCCCAGGCAGCGGCAGCACAAACTGCGGAAGGGCCATATGGCCAATCTAGCTCTAAAGACAAGGGCCAAGCTACCAGAACACAACCGATGCCGACACCCAAAACATGCAGTAGGAATTGGTTCATGTTGTGCGCAAGTGACCTTGCCGCCAACGGAGGTAAAAACAACAAACCAAAAACCAAAATTGGCCCCACGGTCATGACACCAGCTCCAATGGTGAAACCAATGAGTAGCAACTGCAAAATTTCAACCAACTTCACCGGCAAGCCTAAGGAGACCGCTTGGTCGTGATCAAAAGCGGAAACGATAAGGGCTTTACGGAATCCAATGAGGAAAATGAAACACAGCACACTGGCACTCGACAGCACCATCAGCCCGTGAATGTCTAAGAGTAAGACTTCTCCGCGCATCATCGTTTCAGCAAGGTTATTACCTGCCGGCGCCGAGGTCAGAAACAAAATGGACAAGGCAGATGCGGTTGCAAAAGCACCGGCCAAAACTGCGCCGGAATCCCGCGGACCTTTTGCCATGGCACCAAATACGGCAAGGGCTAAACATGCCGAACCAGCCGCGAATGGCAATAGGTAAGACATGGGCGGATGTCCATGATCGAGGAAATAGGCGCTCATGGTGGGAAACCATGGCAACAACAGAAGACCCAGTGCAATCCCAGCTGCGGCGAACTGCGGTACCGCAATCCCTAAGAAAGCTTCGCGGCGCAAGAACATTAAGGCTCCAATGAGAGGCATGACAATGCCAACCACTAGGGAAGCCAGAAAACTCAAGCCAAACAGCTCACGGTAAAGGTCGAAATCTTGAATTAAGTCCATAATTTCTCCAAGCCCTCGGCGCTACACATGATTTGCGGAGGAAGCTCTTCAAGCAAGCCGTTCTTCACCAGGATAGAACGATTCACGTGATTGCGTAAAGCCAAAGGTTGATGGCTCACTAGGACAATGGAAGTCCCCACCAGCATTTGTTGCTTCAACAATTCTAAAATGATCGAGGTTGCCCGTGCGTCGACTCCGGAAACCGGTTCATCCAAAAGCAGGAAATTGGGCTTTAGCACGAGTGAACGAGCGAGCAGGACGCGCTGTTTCTGCCCCCCAGACAAGCGCCCAAAAGCTTGCTTCAGTCTGGCCTCCATAGAAACTAAGGCAAGAGCGTGATGTACGCGTTGTTTCCTTTCCTGCGAGTTCAAACGCACCCCTTTACCCCATAGGCCCATTTGGACCACATCTGAAACGGATGCGGGGAAGCCTGCATCGAGTTGTAGTTGCTGCGGAACGTATCCGAGAATCAGGTCCGAGGAAGCCTCACGCCTTCCTTTGAGTGTTGGCAACACACCCAACAAACTGCGCACCAGGGTGCTTTTCCCAGCACCATTGGCTCCAGCCAACAACAGGAAATCCCCTTCCTCAATGCTCAGGTTTACATTTTCCAGTACCGCACTTCCTGTTTGATAGCCAAGGTTCGCATCGACTAACCGTAAACGGCTCATGAGGGTTTCTCCCCATTCTCCTGCGCTTCTGGCTTGGGCAAGCCATAAGCCTGGCGCATTTGCAAAATGAGAAATTCAATGTAATCCAAATACTCGACCTGGTCTTTGCGCAACCCACTTGTAGTAGCCACCTTGACCACGTGCAGGTCATCCTGCATCAAGCTCCGTAAACGTTGCTCGTTGTACCACGGTTCCATGAGCAGCATGTTCACATGCTGTGCTTGAATCACCTTCTTCACATTCACTAAATGTTTGGCACTGGGCGATAAGCCGGGTTTCGGCTCAATCTCCGCCGCAACCTCTAAACCATAACGCTTGGTGAAATAGGACCAACTCCGATGGTAAGTCACCACAGCCTTCCCCTTTAGGGGGGCCATCCAACCTTGCCATTTCTTAATCCGAGCCTGCGCTTCGGTGTCCCAATCCAAGAATCGTTGTTGGAATTCAGATTTCCACTGGGGCGCCAGAGCCACCAGTAAATCATATGCGGCGCGGGCCATAATGCGGCCATTCTCGGGATCCAAATTGTAGTGAGGATTTCCACGCGGATGCAAATCTGCGCCTTGGCCTCGACTCAAAGTCTCCGGGACTTCGAGCGGAGTAATGCGCGTCCCCACATTCATATAACCCACTCCACCTGGGCGTATAGAATTCTTGCGCGTCTTCTCCAAAAGAGCAGGCAGAAAAGCGTGCTCGTAGTCTAAACCCATCAAAATGAGTCCATCGGCACGGCTTAACTTAAGCAGTAACGATGCTTTGGGAAGAATCGAGTGCGGATCGTTTCCTGGCGGGACCAACACTTGCACATGAACATGGTCGCCCCCGATGGTGGAAACCAGATTCCCTAAATCGGGAATCGTGGCGACGATTTCAAGACGATCCTGCGCGATGGCCGGAGCGCCACAGAAAAGCAAAAGGAATGTGGTGAGTAGAGCATTTTTCATGACTACCAGTCCAAAGGATGACTATGACTACCCAGAATGATGTCCCACTGCACTGCAAGAGACCATACTGCTGAGGATCCCACCGCCAGATCTTGTGTTACTTGCGTACGCAGGCGATTAAATTCACTGAAGTTATGGGTAACAAAGACACCGCGTTGCCCACCCGCTTGTGCCGAAGAAAACCAGTCGCTACCCACCGTATTGAGTGGATCCTGCCACCAGGCAGCTTCTACGCCTGCCCCCCAGTAAGGGTTAAACTCGTATTCGTAAAAGCCCCACAGGCCATTTGCATCACGGCTTACTTGATTCGAAGCTCCGTCGATGGTGTCGCGCTGGTTGCGCCATAACTCCACCGACCAGGTCGATGCTGAGTGGTCAGAGGCATCGACGTCGCGCAAAGTAAGGTCGATAGCGAAGGTGGTTTGACCTAGGCCAAATTCTTGATCCACGATGCCATCGGAATTGGTGTCATTCTGATCCACAATCCCGCTACCAGTATGGAAAAAGCTCAAGCCATACTGGAAGAAACCATTGACGCCATAGTCTTGTTGCGCCGCCACGCGTCCGGTAAAGCCAAACTCCGAAAAGTCATGGTTGTCAATCACGCCTGAGCCAAAGCTGCTCCCTTGCGTATGCGGTCCTGGTCCAGTTTGAATCGGGTTACTCGCGCCAAAGGAAGATAATACGCCCAAAGACCAACGCACCGGGATATCACCCATCCCCGTCCATTGGTTCAATTCAATTCCAGTGCCATTGAGATTGCCACCAAAAAAAGCCGTACGCACACCATCTTCAAACACAAAACTTTTATCGTGCAGATGGATGGTGTTCCATTTGCCAAAGTCAGCGAGCATTTTTCCAACACGGAGACTCATGTTGGCGGGGAGCTGATCCATGATTAAGGCAGCTTCTTCTACAGAAAAAATGTCATCTTCGTACGCGATGACGGCGTAAGCCCAACCAAGCGGATCAATCCGACTGGCGAGATCAATTTCCACGCTGCGCATGTCAAAGCCGTCGACCCCGGCTCCACGTTCCTCGCTAAAGGTAGCTAGGCCATCGAAAATCAACCCCATTGCGGGATTAAAACTAGGGTCGAAGCGCGAGGTGAATCCGGAACCACCGCCGCCCATGGTCCCAGGGAAAGTGGTGTCGAGCATGCGACTGTTTAAGGTATCTTCGAGGTCATCGCCCTCGGTTTGCGCAAAAGCGGATTGCACGCAGAAAATCGACAAAAGGAGGGTGGCGCAAATGCCACCAAAGGAATTAGGTAAGGTCAAATCCATGAGTAGGGAGTGGGTAAACGGAAGCTCAATCGACCCGAAGTCGATTGAGGAATTAAATCGTTACCTTGACCGCGGTGGTGCTCGTCCGCAGTAGTTCTTCACCACCGTAGACTCGGGCATCTGGGTCTGCATGATGCCCCTTACCTGGATGCGCCAGAAAAACATGAGTAAAATGACCCATCCACTGACACTCATTAAAACCACCCCATTTCCGCAAAGCGCAAAGGGGCCACAGTCCTGGCCCGCTTGATGCAACGGAGCATGCATCAAGCCGGCAAGCAAAAGCAAGCCGAGCAGCAGCCAACCGAGGCGTTGCACCATGGACATGTGTGTAGTGTAGTCGCCGATTCGTTAGATTGTCCAGTACATGTTGCGCATCCATACCCTCGCCAGCGGTTCCTCTGGGAATTGCGCCCTGATTGAGGCTGGGACTGGAGTCAACCGCGTGGTGCTGTGCTTGGATTCAGGAATCGCCCAACGTACGGCACGTGGATTCGCCGAGGCAGTCGGTCTGTCCATGACCTCGGTTGATGCCGTTTTGCTCACCCACCGGCATAGCGACCACTCGGCGAATATTGTGCCGACGGCCTCGCGCGCCCAAGCTCCACTCTATGCCCACTCGGAAAGCCTCGGCACCAATCAACGCACCAGCATGGCCGAGATTACTCGCCGCAATGTCGAGGTGCGGAACTTCGTGGATCGTGGTTTCTTTAAAATCGGGCCTTTAGTGGTGACCCCAATCCAACTCCCCCACGACGCCGACCCTACCTTTGGATTCGTGTTTGAAACCGCCACTTCCAAAGCTGGTTTCTTCACCGATCTTGGACGCCCGGAAATCCTCATGCAACCAGGCCTGCTCGACGGCATGGAAACCTTGATACTGGAATCGAATCACGACGTAGAGATGTTAGCCAAAGGCCCTTATCCCCGCGCATTGCGTCAACGGGTTGGTGGAGATCTAGGGCACCTTTCCAATGCGCAAACTTTTGAAATCTTGGCTTCATCCGCACCAAAGACTTTGCAGCGCCTGGTGTTGGCACATCTATCGTTAAAGAATAACACCCAGAAGATGGCCCTAGAGAATGCACACGCAGCCCTACTGCAGCGTGGACTCAAGGATGTTCAATTGCACGTTGCACCTGCGCGAGGCCCCTTAGCGCGTAAGCTGCCCATGTAATTCCAACAGCGGAGCGGCATTTACCCGGCATTCTTAAGTCTCATGAATGCGCAGTATTTATTTTCGCCTAGCTCCCCATTACGCCATTTTTCCAAACTTGGGGTGGCGGCATTCAGTACGCTACTTTGCTATTGAAGAAGATGGGGTCCCGCTGGCAGGAGTTGCAAATCGTAATCACATTCAAAACCAGCGTGGCCCCATTAGCCCGATTACAGAACTTGGTAGCGGTGCATACTCTTTTGTACTAACCCCAGCAGGAACTGGGGAACACCCCTTGACGGTTCGTTTTGCAGAAGCAAGCTTCCACAGGACTCCGCTTGTCTTAGGTGCTGTACACCCGCATTGGGGCCAGCCTATGGCTGTTGAAGGGCTTGTGAATACAGCTGGCTATGAAGACGGGATCTCCGTTTCGGCGGACGGAGAATTTTATTCGTTTGGTACGGCGCGTTTACTTTAGTGACATCGTTTTATTTGGACTGCCCAGGGCAGCCGGCGGATGTCGCGGCAACCGGCTCCTCCCTACCCGATGCTCCCATCCTTCGCTGGACCACGTCATTGGCCCCGTTGGGGAGCCAAGCCTCGCCAGGCGCAGTCATGGCCGTTATTTATACCTTGTGTATGCGAAAGTAAAAGACAACCATGATCCCAGTGGTATTCCGGACTTGGACTTCCAAGCGGGTTACGTCCTTGAGAGATTAACCCATAGCGGAGGAACTACCGAAGTATCTCTTGTAAAGGCGTCCTCATGCATTTCCTCACGCCGCTACTTTTATTCATTCTTGCTGCGCCCAAGGCGACAGCACCGTGGTGGCATTCCACCTGCCTATCCAATTCGAACAAGCCTTAGAAACCGCGCACTCGGAGCATCGGTCCTACTCATCAAGGGTGCGGTCTTCGGCATCAATCAAGCCAGAGCCCAATGCGCTACCAAGGGACATTGGAGCCCCATTTGCAAAATGGCAAACTAAGTCTGGACGCAAAACCCAGCCTGCTCCAGTTTTTCTTTTAAAGAAATCATGAATGCCGTATGCCGCTGTGAATCGAACTGTTCTGCAGCATCCCAATCATGCAACCAAATGGGTTCCGTGCGCACCTCTTCGGCCTCAGTCGTATACCGCGGAAACAAGTGCGCATGAAGTGCGGGTTCGATGTTACCAAGCATTTCATAATTGATGCGCAACGCCATAGTAAGCTCCAAAATGGCATCACCCACAGCTGTCATTTCGTAGAGGAAGCACTCACGCGCGTCTCGATCAAGTGCATTGAGGTGCGGCACCACTGGGTCTGGCAACAACAGGCAATAGCCCGGAACAATTTGAGGATCGCCAAGGATGACCCACCCAGACGATAACTTGCAAATCGCGCGCTCGAAAGCACCCACTTGGCACTCACGAACCTGCTGATGTATAGCAGTTGGCATAAAGCCTAGCTAAAAACGTTGTAACGCACGATGTGCCACAAAGCAGCCACACCATCTTTCCATCCGATCTTTTTACCCTCGGCATAATCACGCCCGTAGTAACTAATCGGTACCTCGTATATACGCACGCGTTTCCCATTCAAACGCTTACGGGCAATCTTTGCAGTAATTTCAGGCTCAAATCCAAAACGATTAGACTTGGTTTCAATGCCCTCCAAAACCTCTGCCTTGAACACTTTGTAACAAGTCTCCATGTCGGTGAGGTTCAAGTTAGTGAACATGTTCGACGCTAAAGTGAGAAAGTTGTTCGCCATTTGGTGCCAGAACAAGTGCACCCGCGACATGCGCGATCCTTTGAAACGGGAACCATAAACCACATCTGCCAAGCCTTTCTTAATCGGCTCCAGGAGAATTGAGTATTCACCGGGATCGTATTCCAGGTCGGCATCTTGCACCAGCACCACATCGCCGGTGACGTGCTTGAAGCCGGTACGCAGGGCTGCACCTTTACCTTGGTTTACCGAGTGGTAATGAATGGAAAGATCTTCATCGCCCTCGAGGTCCTTCAAAATGGCGCGAGTGCCATCTTGGGAACAATCGTCGACCAAAATGATTTCCTTTTCAAACGGGGTAGCACGCACCCGCTCGATGATATCGAGCAGCGTTTCTTCCTCGTTAAAGATGGGGATTACGACGGAGAGTTTCACGGTTTACTTCTGAGAGACACTGGCGCGGTACATCATGATGGCAACTCCTGTCATGGCAAAAGCTGTCAAAAATGGCGTAAATGCGCCTTCTAGGTCAGGTAAATCGACCTGGGCTGCCTTAGGGATGGCAATGAGAACGCCGGCAATTGCTTCACCAGCAATCAACCCGGAGGCTAAGAGTACCCCCTTCTCGTGCCCACGTCCGCGACTTTCCGGATTGGCATGCGCGCGACCGGAGAACCAGGCCAACAAGCCGCCGACAAGAATGGCCATACTGAGACCGAGCGGCAAGTACATGCCGACCGCAACTGGCATCACGAAGAGGCGGAACTTCGACCGTTTGGGCATCAGGAACAACTGATCGATAACAATGATGATGAGGCCGGCTGTAGCGCCTGCAGCGATGATGCCCCATGGCAAATCGGCCTCACCAAAGAAGCCTTGCATAAGGGAGGCGAAAAGCTGCGCTTGCGGCGCTTCGAGTGCATGGCCTTGCAATGCTGGCGGGAGGTGCACATCGGTGCCAATGCCGTAAGCGTTATGTAAGAGTCCAAGAACTGGTGCCATGACGAAGCTGGCAGTAATTACGCCAATAACTTCCGCCCATTGTTGGCGATAAGGCGTGGCTCCAATGAGCTGACCAGTTTTCAGATCTTGGCAAACATCGCCAGAAGTGCAAGTTGCACAACACACCACACCGGCCACAGCCATGGTGGCAAGAATCGCAGTCTCCCCGCTATAGCCGAAGAGGAAAATGACACCCGAAGTCAGGAGCACCGAACAAATGGTCATGCCGCTGACCGGGCTATTCGAACTGCCAACCAGCCCAACAATGTAACTAGCGACAGCGACAAAGAAGAAGCTACACACCACCATCAGTGGAGTCGCTAGCGCAGCCAGGCCCATGTGCCCGGTGACGCGGTAATAAAGGAATAGCACCACCATGCAGGTGGCGGCAATCAGGAACAGCAACCATTTGCGGCTCATATCCTGATCGGTGCGCGGCGGTGGCGCGGCATCTTCCATGGCCGCACGGTAACCACCAAAGGTTTCACGCACTCCCTGCGCAATGCCTTTACGGATTTGGATAATCGACCAAAGTCCGCCCACAATCATGGCGCCAACCCCAAGGAAGCGGACGTCGGCCTTGACCAAACCAAACAATTCGGGCGCATCGAGAGCCACTCCGTAATCGGAAGTCGCAGTTAAATAGGGTGCTGCAATCAACCAAGAAATCGCGCCACCGACAAAGACCAGCAACGAAATATTGAGGCCGACGATGTATCCCACCGCAATTAAGGCTGGCGACGCGGTGAAGCCTCCGAACACACGTGCGCCGAAAATAGTCCAAGCACCAGAAAGGTCAGCAGTCAATAAACGCAGACCGTTAGTCAGGATTTGAATGAAGGTTCCGACACCCAGAGCGGCGAACACTATCTTCATGCCACTGCCACCCTCTTCACCCGCGCGCAACACTTTCGAACACGCGACACCTTCTGGGTAAATGAGATCTTTGTCCTCCACAATCATGGGACGGCGCAATGGGATCATAAACAGCACACCCAACATGCCGCCGGTCATCGAAATCAGGGTTGTGGTCCAGAAATCGAAGTCGCTCCACACCCCAGCAATCACCAAAGCCGGCATGGTAAAGATGATTCCCGCCGCTAAGGACTCCCCTGCCGAAGCGATGGTTTGCACGATGTTGTTCTCGTGAATCGTGCCACGCTTGAAGACTCCCTTGAGCAATCCCATGGAGATGACAGCGGCCGGAATCGAAGCGCTGACGGTCATGCCCGCGAACAGTCCAAGATACACATTCGCCAGCGACATACCGAGGCCGACCACAATGCCGAGGCCAATGGCTAGACCAGTGAATTCGGCCGTAGGGATCTTGTCGCGTTGATTTACGGGGTCCTCAGACTGCATCTAGGGATTGTAGAGAATCGAGAGTTATGATGGAGGCCCAGAACCCTGGACCTTAGTCATGCGCCTTTCCTCTCAAATCCTTCACGCCGCCGCGTTGCTTAGCTGTAGCCTTCTCCTAACCGCCTGCAGGGAAAGCCATGTAAGCCCTCGGAGCCAAATTGAGATCGATTTAGCCCAGGGACATGCCCCAGCCTTTGATGAGGAACGTGCTTTCACAGACCTTCGCTTTCTTTGTGAAGCAATTGGTCCGCGCAGGATTGGAACCAAGGGATTGGAACGAACGACAACCTGGCTACAAGAAAATTTAGCGAAACTCAACGGTTGGGATGTGAGCCTAGACTATTTCAAAGCTCAACCACCTGTAGGCGCGCGGCGCAAAAGTGAGATATCCGGGGTGAATGTTTTAGCCCGACGCGAAGGGACAACTGCAGGCGAGGTTTGGATTTGCAGTCATTACGATACTTACGACTACCCTGGCTTTATGGGCGCCAATGATGGAGGCAGCTCTACGGTGGTGCTATTAGAACTCGCACGCCAGCTAGCCGGCGAAGGGAAACACAATGGTCAGACAATAGTGCTTGCTTGGTTTGACGGCGAAGAGCGCTTCCCCCCTATTCCGTGGGATGACTTCACCAACTCGACCTTTGGGAGTCAAAATCTCGCGCAACGAATGTTTGAAGATGAAAGCATCCGTGCCATTTCAGCACTCATTCTGATTGACATGATTGGCGATTCCAAACTTGGGGTGATCAAGGAGAAATCTTCCGACCCTAAGCTAAAGCGGATTATGGAATTGACTGCTGGCGCTTTGGACGATCCCAATCTGTTTGTTGGCCAACGGGACATTCAAGATGACCATATTCACTTTCGCAGGCGCAATGTCCCTTCCGTTAATCTAATTGACTTCAACTTTGGGCCTGGCAATTCTTATTGGCATACGCGGGAAGACAACATGAAACACGTAAGTGCCAAATCGCTTGGCCGGATTGGACGTTTGCTACTTGCTGCCCTGCCACTTGTGGAGCGGGAGTTTCATCCGCGGGATTAGCCGCCGTCGACGGAGCTGATGAATCCTTAGCTCAGCTCAACTCTTAATGCGCAGTGAGATGCCCTGGGGATGATGCCGGCACTAGGATCCGGCAACAATCTTGGCGTTGCCCAAATCTCCTGGCGTTACCCAAATCTCCGTATTCCTAACAAGGAGACAAATGGCTTGTTTCATGCCCCTTGAGGGCCGGTGGAGCAAAGCGGAATCGACCCCACAAGGGAGTACAGAAATGCGTTTCAGGCGCTCCGCTATTAAAATAATGCTAGAGGGCCTGGTGATAGGTGTCATCACTGGATTTATTGGAGTCGGTGATGGATTCCTAATTATCTCAGCTTTAGTTTTGCTTGGCAGACTTGCTATGCGCCGCGCAGTTGGAACTAGCTTGTTCAGCATTACGCTAAAGACCTCCTCTGGATTTAGCAAATACTTGAATCTCCTCCATGACCAAGGTCTCGAACTCGACTGGGAAATCCTAGGAATTTTCTCTGTACGAGGAATCTTGGGACGCTTCGCAGGAACTGTCATCAGCTCCAAGCTACTTCAAGACCGTCTGAACAGGCCTTTGCATTCTTCCTATTAAGTTGGCTTTCTAATCGTCGCGTAAACCTGATCCGAGTTGACCAACTAACGCGCTGAAACGAACACTCTTTATCCTCACATAAACTTCACAAAAAGATAGGATTTGGCACAAGCGCAGAAGTCAAAAAAAATATAAATTCTCTGAACCAAACTTGAGTGAGATCCGTTTCATAGTGCTAATCAGGTCCCCAAACCTTAGACATGCTCCTCCTAACCGCACTGCTTTCGCCTCTCTTCTTCCCACAAGAGCCAGCTCCTCAGGAAGCGGAATCCACCGAGGTGCAAACTTCGGAAACGCAACAAAAGCCTTCACTCTATTCCGCCAAGGAAATTGTTGTCATTGCAACTAGGCTTGCAGAGGATCTTTTTGAGGTCCCTCGTTCGGTCAACATCATTGACGCACAGGACATAAAGGAGCGCACACCACGGACTGCAGCAGAAGCCTTACGCCAGCAGCCTGGAATCTGGATCCAACGTACTGGGCATTCTGGTGGAGCCCCCATTATTCGCGGTTTTATGGGCAAACGCGTTATCTATATGTTCGATGGCATCCGTCGCAACACGGCCAGTCTTTTCAACGGCCCAAACGGTTTCTTGGGCACGGTCGACGCCCTCGACATTGACCGGATTGAGGTTCTACGCGGCCCCGGCTCGGTCCTTTACGGTTCCGATGCGATTGGTGGTGTCATCAACGTGGTCACCAATGAAAAACCTCTCTACACCGATGGTGGCATTTCAACCGGTGGACGCTTCCATACTCGGTTTGCAAGCGCCGACCATGAAGCCTCCGCCCGCACCGAGGCTTATATTGCTGGCCAGGACGCTTACGCTTTTTTAGGCGCAACACGTCGCAGTATTGCAGACGTAACTTCCGGGCGCGGAGGTGGCCTTCAAGACCCCAGCTCTTGGCATGAGACCAACTTTGACATCGAAGGTGGATATCGCTTGAGTGACAAACAAGACTTACAGATTTTCGCGCAAAGCTATGACCGCCCAGATGGCACTCGCTACGACAAGCCGACACGAGTCACAAGTAACAAACGGAACCTCTATGGCCTACGTTATCGTGCCACTGATTTGGCCTTCACCGATCAGGCCACGATGACTGCGTATTACCATCGACAGGAAAAACTAAACGATGATCCAACCCGTGATTCACTCTCTCTAGACACATCCATGGGGCTCGATCTCCAACTCGAAAACGCCTTAGGCAATGGTGGTTCTCGTCTGGTTTACGGCCTTTCCGCGATTGCTGACGACGTTCAGAAGAGTAATCCACAAGGCGGTACACGCGACCCCGAAGCCTCTTGGTCGGACGTGGCAGCCTTCGCCCTCACCGAGATGTACGTCACTGATACAGTTCGTATCGACGTTGGTGTCCGAGTCGACCGCACGCGCTTGAAGTTTGACAACCTCCCACTCAATGAACTTGACACCCTAGTGCAAGATGCCATCAGCAATGGTGAACTTTCTCTTTCTGATCTCGCGCTTGAGAATACGAATACTGCACTAACCGGAGGTATTGGTCTTAGCTGGTTCCTCAACGATGACTTAGCAGTTTTCACCAACTTAAGCCGAGCATTTCGCGCGCCCAATAAGAGCGACCTATTCAGCTTTGGCCCCTTCACCAATGGCTTTAACGTTCCATCCCCCAAGGTCGATCCTGAGTCAGCCTGGAGTTACGAACTTGGCATGCGTGGACAGTCTCATGACTCTGCATGGAGCGCGACTGGCTTTTACACCGAACTCGACAATGCCATCGTTTCGGAGCCAGGCACTTTTAATGGCGACTCCTTCATTGACCTCGATGGAAACGGAACACTGGATCCGGGCGAAGAAGTTTATGTGAAAAGGAACTCCACCGACAAGGTTACGGTCCAGGGTGTTGAACTCCAAGGCACCCAATACCTCCCGACTCGCTGGACCCGCTCCTTGTTGAGCCATGGTGTGGTTTCGGTCTACGGAAATGCCTCTTGGATTGACGGCAAGAATCAAGCTACCGATGGCCCGCCTGACCGTCTCTTCCCGACCAATGCACTACTCGGTGTGCGTTGGGAAAACTCCCGCAATCCACGGGAACGAACCACTTGGGTTAGTTTTGAATCCTGGATGGTCGATAGCTTTGACGACATTGCGGCTTCCCGTGCTGGCGATCCGGCCTTCAAAAATGACCCGCAGGACAGAGGTTCCGGCCTTCTGGCTCCGGGCCCCCGGGTTCCAGGCTTCTCCGTCTTCACCTTGAGGGGTGGAGTCCAACTCAACCAGCGAGTTTCCTTGACACTCGTTGTCGAAAACCTCGGCGACCGCCTTTACCGCGTAAAAGACTCCCGGATCGACGCACCGGGGATTAACTTCGTGGCGGCCGTGGATATCCTTCTCTAATGAGAAAGATGGATTTTGCGGGTAGGGTACTTGGGTTGTTCCTACCCGCATTTTTTTTCGGATTGCTCGCCTCTACCTTGGCGGCACAGGAACCAGATTCTCCATTAACCACCTCTGACGAAAGCCAGCACCATGCTGTTTTTCTCGGAGTCTGGGACCGTGCCCAACCTTTATTGGATCGAGTGGGCCCGAAGGCAGGTTTCAAGGTCGAATTCCATAACGACCACGACTTAGGACAGCTCAATGTCGAATCTCTCGCCAAGGCAGATCTCATCTTGGTGCTCAATTTGCGCCCCGAAGAAGCCTCTGCACTGACTCAAGCCTTAAGGGAGCTACGCCGCGCAAGGCCGCAAATACCGATTCTTGCCTTAGACCAACGCGATTCGCAAAAAGGTTTAGAGAGCAAGTCCTTATTGTCGCGCGACGCCACCTTGCAATCTTATTGGAGGAATGGTGGCAGTGAAAACTATCGGCGCATGTTTAGCTACCTGGGCTTCGCCTATCTAAACGACGGCCAAAAACCACTCCCACCAGCAGTCATCCCAGAGAGCGGAATTTGGCATCCTGCTGCGAGCGATTTATTCACGACTGCGGAATCCTTCCTCGCGTGGCAAAAGAGCCGCCCGAATGCCCCGCAAGGCCCTCACATCACCCTTGCCACGCAACGAAGCTTTGTATTACTAGAAGATATTAAAGTGCACAAGGCTATGGTGGAAGAACTTGAATCGCGTGGCCTTCAAGTTGCGGTCATGTTCTCTGCCGACCAGAAAACTTTTATGGACATGCTGCGGCAATGGAAACCGCAAGTGTTATTAGACGATGGCCACGCATCCCCCATGTTGCTCGCCGGAGCTAAGGAACTTGACATTCCGCAAATGAAAGTCATTTCCATGCTTCGATCCACCCTTGAAGAATGGCGTGCATCGCCCCTTGGCCTGGAACCGGGCGATGTCGGTTTGCATCTCATTAGCCAAGAGGTCTATGGCATTGCAGATCCCCAAATCGTAGGTGGAATCGAAGCACACCTTAGTGGATACCGAATCCATCAACCGGAAAAGGAACGCATTGCTCACATGGTCGACCGCGTTCTTGCATGGCTCGCTTTACGCAGTAAGTCCAATCAAAAAAAACGCATTGCGGTTATTTATTATCACAAATCTCTAGGCGGCGGCGACTTAACCCGTGGCAGTCCCAGTGGCGCATTCCTCGATGGACCAGAAAGCCTTTACCGTTTCCTTCTCGCCATGCGCGATGCTGGATACAAGGTGGACCCGATGCCTAAGAACGCCGAGGAACTCCTCCAGTGGATGCGCCAAAGGGGACGCAACGTGGGCGTTTGGGCAGATGGCGACAAAAAGAAGCTGGTCGAAGAAGGTGATCCAATCCTTTGGCCGATGGCTTCCTACCGCAAATGGTTCCAAAAGCTACCCGCCAAAACCCAAGAAGAAGTCCTTACCGCTCATGGCTCCCCGCCTGGCGTGCAAATGGCGTGGCGTGAAAACCAAAAGGACTATTTTATTATCCCACGCATAGATCTGGGTGGAGTCGTTTTACTTCCGCAGCCGGCAAGAGGGCCTGAGAATGACCCTAAACTCCTGCATGCACGCGATATTCCTCCACCCCATCAGTACCTGGCCACCTATGCGTGGCTGCAAAACGACGCCAAAGTCGACGCTCTCATTCACTTTGGCACCCACGGTTCCGAATTGCTTCTTCCCCTGCGTGGCTCCGGCTTGGGCCCCACCGATTTTGGTGACCGCATTTTGGGTCGTCTTCCCAATATCACTCCCTGGATTTTGGACAATGTTGCGGAAGCTACATTAGCCAAACGTCGCGCCTATGCGGTCCTTGTCGATCACCAGGTTCCTGCTTATGAAGCCTCTGGCCTGTCGCCCGAGCTCCTCCTTTTGCAGGGAGATCTGCAAAAATTTGGCGACATGGAAGATGGCATGGTGCGCAATCGCTACCGCGACAGCATCCTAGAAACTGCAGCTAAGAATGGTCTTCCCGTCCCTGACCATGCGGAAGATTTCACGGCTGAATCCGCGCGCGAACTCCTAGAGGAAGTTGAAAATATTCGTGAGCGCGTGGCCCCCATGCACCTTCACATTCTTGGCCAGCCAGCGCAAAGAGATCGCCTCATCGCCATGGCCACAACCATGCTGGGGACCGGTTTCCGGCAGGATTATGCGAGTCGCGAAGAAGCCGAAGATGCCGTACGCCATGCCATAGACTCGAATGAGGAATTTCCTGCGGAGAGTTGGCAAGGAAAGGCGCAAATCTACCAGCAACGTCTCTCCGACACCGATGATGAAATTCTTAATGTCCTGCACGCACTCGATGGTTCCTTTGTGCCACCCGGTCCGGGCAATGACCCACTGCGTAATCCCTCTGCGGTCCCCACGGGGCGCAATCTTTACGCCCTAAACCCAGAGGAAATCCCCACCCCTACGGCTTGGGCAATCGGGGTCGAACTGGGTGACAAATTGCTCGAACGCGGCCCTCTCAAAAAGGTTGCCTTCGATCTCAACGCCTTTGAAACCATGCGCGACTATGGCGTTATGGAGGCTGAAATCCTCTACCTCATGGGAGTGCGGCCTATTTGGGATGAAAACGGTCTAGCCGCAGAAGTTGAGGTGATTCCGCACGAAGAATTGGGCCGCCCACGGGTCGACGTATTCATTGCCATTAGTGGCGCGATGCGCGACAACTTCCCTTCCCGTGTGCGCTTGTTTGATCAGGCCGCACGTATGGTTGCCGCTCTAGACGAGCCAGAAAACGAGGTGCGCATAGCAACCCTAAAACGGGAGCAAGTGCTCCTTGGTGAAGGTTTCGCGCCGATACAAGCCAAGCGTTTATCCGCTGCCCGCGTATTTGGGCAAAAGCCTGGCGAATATGGAACGCGCATTCTATACATGGTTCCGAAATCTGGTTCCTGGGATTCCAATGAAGAAATTGCCAGTGTTTACATGGACACGATGTCGCATGTCTATACCGAAGGAATTTGGGGTGAAAAAGTGGAGGGCCTTTACCGCCATGCCATAGCCGGTTCTGATTTAGTGCTACGGAATTGGGCGTCGAATATGATGAGTCCACTATCGAATCATCATGTTTACGAATATGCCGGTGGACTTAGCCTTGCGCTAACCTCGGTGAATGGCACACAACCCGAATTGCTCATTAACGACGTACGCGAAAACGCCAAGTTACGTGAATTTGATTCGGTCATGCGCGAAGAATTCCATGCCACCCTCCTGAATGCCAAATGGGTCAAAGGGATGAAGGAAAACGGCTATGCTGGAGCCGGGCAAATGGCCGAATTGGTCAAGAACAGTTTTGGCTGGGAAACGGTACGTGATGGCTCGGTTGGGCAAGCCATGTGGGATGGCATCGACGAGGTCTACCTCCAAGATCGTTATCAACTTGACCTTGAAACCTGGTTTCAAGATCAAAATCCGCATGCCTTCCAAGAAATCGCTGCGACCATGCTTGAGGCCAACCGTAAAGAATATTGGGAGGCCAGCGAAGAACGTCTGCAGCAGATCGCAAAAGACTATGCACAATCCGTTGCTGATTATCGATTGTCAGGAGGCATTGTCGATGGCGGGAATAAACACCTCCAAGAAGCCGTCCAAAGGTTTCTCAATGCTGCTGGCGAGTTAGAACTCCTTGATGCCTATCAAGCTTCCATTCAAGAGAGTGAAGCCTCGAATGGCGAAAACCGTGTCAAGGGCATGCAGCTTGCAAAAGCGCCCACGGAAGAGCCCAAGGCCCAACCCGCCCAAACTTCTGGCGCAAGGGATTGGCTCTTCCCGCTCATCGCTGGAGCTGGAGCTATTGTGGTGTTCCTTGTAGGCTTCACCCGTAGATACCGTAAGAGTTAATGCTGGAACTCCTCCCTCTGCTATCGCAAGCCCTCTTGTGGCCCGTCATCATCTTGCTTTTCCTCGGGATTGCAGCGACCTTAACCATGCTTGGTGGCTTATGCGGAGAATTTTTGCAACGCAGGAAATGGCGCCAAGCAAACGCCACATTAGTGCAGAATTTAATGGAGGACACACAGCGCCAAGTCCCCTTGGCGGAATTGGAACAGGCCCTCCGTTGGCGCAGAGTGCAAGCAACCTTTTCCTCTCCCAACCCAGACCTCGATAAAATCCTAGACGATTATCAACTACGGGTGCAAAAGGATTTATCGCGGCCTAATATGTTGGTACGCCTGGGCCCCATGCTTGGACTGGCTGGCACACTCATTCCACTGGGACCGGGTTTAACCGCACTATCTAGCGGAGATGTAAACACTTTATCTAGCCAATTGGTCATCGCTTTCACCTCCACCGTTCTCGGGCTTTTTGTGGGCGGATTAAGCTATGTCATCCATTCGGTGCAACGCAACTGGTATGCACAAGACCTAGGCGATCTAGAATTCCTCTTCCAAAGGCGCGGAGCATGAGAAGCAAGCGCGAGTTAATCACCCAGGAGGAAGATCCGCTTACCGGATTTGCCAATCTATTCGATATTGGCATCGTGTTCTCCTTAGGTTTTATGGTGTCCCTCATTACCTATCTTGGATTGCCTGAATTACTTGGCAACCAAGATATGGTTTTGGTCAAGAATCCAGGAACCGACAGCATGGAAATGATTATCAAGAAAGGCGAACACCTTGAGAAACTCCAACCTACCGGCAGCAGTCTGGCGGGAGACGGTGGACAGAAACTCGGCACGGCTTACCGCCTCCCCTCAGGAGAGGTGGTTTATGTTCCAGAAACGGCCGCGGACAGCGAAGGGTAAAAAGTCTTGGAGACCTAAGAGTTGGTCTCCATTTCCTTCTCGACCACGACCTCGCGATCAGCCGCAGCGCCTTGATCCAAACGAGCACGCGCTGGGTCCACGGCCTCGGCGTTGGAAAGATCAAGCTCTCCTTCACCTGCCACTTGATCGAGTTGCACGCTCACTACCATGGAGACGCCACGTTTACGCATGGTGACACCAAAGAGGCGTTCACAACGCGACATGGTGATGCGGTTGTGGGTCACGACCAAGAACTGCGTAGTCCCCGTGAAGTCGCCCAGCACGTCTACGAAGCGCTCTACGTTGGCATCGTCCAGGGCGGCATCGACTTCGTCTAAGAGACAGAATGGCGACGGGCGCGATTGGAAAACCGCAAGTAGCAGTGCAAGAGCGGTCAAGGTGCGTTCACCACCCGACAGAAGGTTGATCGAACGCAATTCCTTGCCAGGAGGGCGCACCGTGATTTCAATACCTGCATCGAGCGGATCGACATCGGCCTCGAGTTGAATCGAAGCTTTACCGCCACGGAATAAGCGGCGGAAGATGTGCTCGAACTCCCCTTGCACCTTATTGAACGTCTCCACAAAGCGCTCCCGACACTTGATATCGAGTTCCTCGAGGGTGTCCTCTAAGTTGGTTTTAGCTCCAACGAGGTCATCACGCTCACGGATGAGAAAGGATTCACGCTCTTGACGATCTTCTAATTCCTGAACGGCATCGAGATTCACCGATCCAATGCTCTCGATTTTCTTCTTCAGCTGATGCAATTCCTGGCGCCAAGCATAGGCATCGGCATCTTCTGGAAGTGGAATGGAAGAATCAATCTCTAGGCTGCGTGCCAGGTCTTCGAGCGGCTGCCCAAACTCCTCCACCACACCACGAATCAGCTCATCCAACTGCATTTGCACCTTTTGCACATCCAAGGCCAGTGCTTGACGCTGCTCAAGCAAGCGCTCCATGTGTCCACTTCCATCTGCGTTGCGCGCTCTTGCACCATGCAAAACTTCCGTAGCACGTTGCAATTGCGTTGCAGCATCATCCACACGCTCTGCGATTTCTGCGCGACGCTCTAACAAAGTGGAACGTTCGACACGCGCCTTCTCCGCTTCTTCGCGCAAGGCCACACAACCCTTTTCCAAGTCGGTGATTTCTGATTTAAGGCTACCGTGCTCGCGGGTTTGCTTCTCGGTGCGAGTCAAAAGTTCTGCATGACGCTGGCGCCAATGCTTAAACTCGGTTTCCAAACCAGAATGCCCAACTCGAGCTTCTTGTTGGGATTGCGATGCGCTTTCAAAGGCTGCGTCCTTTTCATCTGCAACACTCTGTAGCTCTTCCAATTCTTCATTGCAACGCACCCGATTTGCCTCCACGGCATCGCGGCGTTCTGCGGCCTCCTCCTCTGCCTTGGTGGTAGTTTCGACGACCTCCGCCAACTGTTTGGCTTCCTGGTCCATTGCTGCCAGCTCTTCGGCCAAGCCTTTCGCACGACGTTCTACTCCTTGGAAGCGTGCGCGGCAATCCTCACGCACTGCGACTGCTTTGCGCAAAACCACATCCGCTTCCCGTGCTGCAATCTCTGCGCTCACAAGTGACTTTGCTACTGCTTCTTCAAGGGCAAAAGCACCATCAAACTCGATTTGAGCTTCTTTCAAAGTGCTTGCGGCCAAGTCGCGCTCATTCCGACGTGCAAGACGACCAGTGGAGTCCTCGGCGAGCACTCCGCAACGTAGGTAGCCTCGGCCCTGAATGGCGCCGTTCGCACTGAGGAATAGTGCTTGTGGATGCTTCGCTGCAAGAGCTTCGGCATCGGCGCTTTCGTCGACACAGTAAACCGCACCCAAGCGGGCGCACAAGGCATCGCATGCGGCTTCATTGCCGGTCAATAAAGAACGTAAGGAACGGGTTCCACCGATCTCTATTGGGGTTTCCGCTTGCCCTTGCAACGGGAAGAAAAAGTCATACATGCCATCGGCCAAATTCTTGGCAGCACTGCGGTCGTCTAACCAAATCGCATGCTGTAAACGGCCAAGCAAGTTTTCCAATAAACGGTCCCATGGTTGCTCAATCTGAACATCCTCCAGAATCCAACTTCCGACGCCTTCGTGTTTCGCCTCTAAGAATTTGCGCAGATAGTCGGGGACTCCTGGCATTTCTTCGTCGATGGCTTGGAAGGCTTCCAGACGTGCGGAAGCTGAGGCGCGGCGTTGGCGTGCTTCATGTGCAACTTTGGCATAGCCGCTGCGCTCATCCTTGAGCCGCGAGACTTCCTCTGCGGTAGTACTGCCTGCTTCTTGCGCCTTCTTGGCTGCGGTTTCAAGACCATTCAAAGTCAGGCCGAGTTCGCCAAACTCCTTTTCGGAAGAAGCGCTCTCTGCAGAAATCTCCACCCGACGACGCTTTAACGCCGACTGACCGCCTTCGGCCTCACTACGCCGTTTCGCGGCATTTGCAACTTGGTTATTCCATCGCGTGCGCTCTTGCAAGGCATCTAGTACCGTGCGACGCAACCCCTCCATTCGATCCCGCTGAGTGCGACGTGCCTCACGAGCTTCTGCGAAAGCGGCTTCGGCTTCTTTCAAAACCGCTGCGGTCTTCTCCAGACCTTCAGTGAGACGGGTCTGCTCTTGCAATAGGCCTGAGGCTGCATCGGCATCCTCTTGTTTCTCACTGGTAAGCGAAGTCAAACGCAGGCGGTCACGCTGGATCCGTGTTTCGCCTTCACTGGCACGTGTTTCTAAACCGTGCACCCGCTCTTCTAAACCGGCGGCCTTCTCTTTAATCTCACCTGCCTCGGAGCGCAATGCGTCATGACGCTCACGCAAGGTTGACTCTTCCTTTTCCAACTCCGCTAACTTCGCCTGGACTTGGTCGCGCTCAACACGCAATCCTTCAACCTGGTTTTCCAGCTCCGCTTCTTTCGCACGCAGCTCTTGGTCTTGTTGCGACCAAGCCGCGTTATCGCTCAAGGCGAAACGCACGCGCAGTTCACGATGGCGGTCGCGCATCTCGACAAAGCGTTTGGCTTTACCAGCCTGCAAACGCAAAGAACGCACAGCCCGAGAAACTTCCTCGAGTACGTCTTCGACGCGCGACAAATCTTGATCGACCCGCTTAAGCTTCAATTTCGCTTCATGCTTGCGTGCCTTGTAGCGCGAAATACCAGCTGCTTCTTCAAACACGCTGCGGCGTTCATCTGGGTTCGCAGCAAGTACGGCGTCGATTTTGCCTTGCGCCAACACCATGTAGCCTTGCACGCCAAGGCCGGTATCTAAAAGCACTTCGCGCACATCCTTGCGCCGCACTTTGCGGCCGTGAAGCAGATACTCTGCATCGCCTCCTGCAAACAAGCGGCGCCCAACCGCAAGTTCTCCACCAGGTTCCACAATTTTGCCTTCTGGATCTCCCAGAATGACCTCCACCATTGCGTATGGTGCCGCTGCTCGACCTTCAGCACCTTTGAAGATGACGTCGTCCATAGCATCGGCGCGCAATGCTTTGGCAGAGCGCTCTCCCATGACCCAAAGCAGGGCATCTACCACATTGGACTTGCCGCAACCATTGGGGCCGACAATACCAGTTAAACCACGCTCAACAGGGATGACGGTGCGGTCGGCGAAGGACTTAAAGCCTTCCAGTTCGATTCGTTTCAGGTACATGAAAAATTAGGATTCACGCGCAGCAGATGGGCGCCGGTCTGGAGGGTTCGAGAGACGGACGATGAGATGACTCTCGAGTAAAGCAGCGGCCGGAAGTTCCAGCCATGGGGCGGTGTCTAGAGCCATGGACAACATGTCATCCGACGATGCCCCGGGCATCCAGCCACAAGTATGTTCTTTAGGTCCAAAAATCCCACTGCGCTCTGCCAGACGGAATCCGGCTGCACGAGCATGCGGAGGACAGGTATATTCCAAACGCAAGCCAGCCTTTTTGGTGGCGCGTTCAAAGCGGTCACGCAATGCCAAAATAAGACGTCTGGAACGGACACTGCGTAAGGCAGAATCTGGAAAAAGGATGTCGAGTGCTTTGGGCAAGCCAGAGGGAGTCAGATGAACTCGTGGATGTTCGCCTGCTTTGGCACGATCACAAATTGCAGCGAGGGTGCCACAAGTCAAATCCAAAGATTCTTGAGTCTGCGCCAAAAAGTCATCCACCTGCAAAGGCCCAGCCTCCACGGCGGCTTGGATGAGGTCTATCGCAGCACCCTGATTCAAGCGACGCTCACTCAACTCTGCAGCCAAAGGATAACGGGTTGGTGGTTGCCACTGCACCGAAGTTTTCCCTAGCGCCACCAGTGCGAGAGCCGTTTTGCGCTCAGCATGCAATAACGGATGCGCCGGAATACGATGCCAAACCCCAGCCTCTGCCCATTTCTGCGCCAGCTCTAGGGAGGATGTGGCGAAACGTAAATGCATCCCGGGGCCAGTAAGCCATTGCGGCGCATTCACCGACAAACTTCCATGCGCACGGGAAGCTGGCCAAAACACCTGTACCTCATGCGCGCGCAAACGGGCTTCTGCCACTCGTTTCCAGAAGGCGGTTTCGGATTCTTCCGGCTCTGGATGCAACCATAACCGCAATGGACGCATCCAATCTCCTAGAGCAAGCAGGTCGAAACGTCCTGCGCGCCAAGCTTCAAGCTGCGCTGCGGAAAGGACTTCCTCCAAGGCAAACCGAGCCAACAATTCACTGCCTAGCAGTGGACGCGCATCTTGGCCCTGCGGACCTAAACTCGGCAAACCGGGAGCGCCAACTTCAGAAGGCATACATTCACCCCCGAGCCACGCACGCAACTGGCGACGTTCAATCCCCAGGCTTTCTGCATGCATCGGGCCACCGCGCAGCCCCATGGTGCGGCATTCATTTTCGGTTAACGCACTGACCAACCGCCCAGTTAAATGTTTGCTACCAATCGCTACGAGGCGACGTTCAACGCGCCTGGCAACGCTGCGTGCAACACTGCTCTCCAAATACAGATCACGCATAAGGGAGCGTGCGACACGCGCGCGATCCCAGAGGTTCGAGACGGCATCCTTGCCTGAAGGCGTAAACACCCGCAAACCAGCCTTAATCTCTGATTCTTCCATGCGGTACCAGGCATAGGCATCGGCCGCCTGAGTACATTCGTAAAGCCGCAGGACAGCAACCACCTCTTCAGCCAGACGTTCGCTTTCAATGCGACCCATTGGGTTCGATGCGCGTACCCAAACAGTTTCTACAAACTGCTCGGCAAGCAAGGAGTGATCTCCTCCAGCAGCAAGCGCGTTTGCAATCGATTCGCTTAAGCGGTGACGGTCGAAACTTTGTTCGCTGCCATCACGTTTCACGACACGGCGGATATCAGCGTTTTTGGCCACTTCCACCTTCGAGGAATGGTTTTAGTTCCGTGACAAACTGTTCAACGTCTTTAAATTCCCGATAGACCGAGGCAAAACGAACATAGGCCACTTGGTCGAGCTTTTTCAACTCTTCCATGACTAGTTGCCCGATGTATTTGCTGCCGACTTCGCGGTCGAACATCTCGGTCAGGCGGCGTTCAATTCCAGCAGTAATCTTCTCCAACTCCTCCATCGATACTGGACGCTTCTCACACGCCTTCAGGATCCCTTTCAGAATCTGGCCACGATCAAATGGAACGCGCGAGCCATCCTTCTTCACCACGCGCAACGGAGTTTCCTCCATCCGCTCGTAGGTTGTGAAGCGGCGACTGCAATCCATGCATTCCCGGCGACGGCGAATGGAGAACCCATCAGCGGCGGAACGCGAGTCAATGACTCGGTCATGATCTGCTTGGCAATAAGGACAGCGCATCGGACAACCCGTGGTAGAGCTCGGGTTACAGAACCCTTTTTACCACAACACCTAGTGGTGTTCTAGGCATAGAGGGGCTTGAGACCCTTTTATTTTACAACTTCCTATTTTCCTATGCAAAAATCAGCGAACAAGCGGTCCAGGACGTCCTCAGGGGTAGCCTCGCCCACCAATTCTGCGAGACTGGCCAGAGCGCTGCGGATGTCCTCGGCCACTAGGTCCTGATGACCGCCACCCGCATCCCATTCTTGCCCCTGCTGGATGCTTAAAATGGCCTCACGAAGCGCCTGTTGATGCCTGGCGGAATGTCGCGCGGCCTGTAAATGAGCATCTTCCGATTGCTGAAATGCCTCAAAGGTGACGGACTCGAGCCGCTCCACGCCATCGCCAGTTTTGGAGCTTATTTCCACTTCGGGCACTTCACCAAGCAAGCCTTGAAGCTTTTGCTTTAACTCCATCGAAGCCGATCCAAGCGCGCGGTCCGCTTGAGACCACAGGATTACGACTGGAGCTTCAGGAAGTGCCACAGGTAAAGTCGAAGGCTCCTCATTGTTTGGAAGACAAAACCACACAAGATCCAGAGCAGCATCTTCTTGCTGCGCCAACTTACGTGCGGAGGCGTCATGCACATCCACCGCCTCGCCGCCAAAACCAGGAAAGTCGACCAGGGTGATAGGAATTTCGAGTTGTGGAATTCGCCAGTTGGCTTCCCGTCGGTCTCGGGTGGTACCGGCCTGCTGACTAATCAAACTTGGCTTACCACTGAGTGTTTGGAACAAACTGCTCTTGCCCGCATTGGGTGGCCCAAACAAACCAACGCGAAATTGTCCACCATGGCGCAATTGCCGATTCTCCTCTGCAGCAAGCCCTTGGCGTAAAACATCCAGCGCTTGGACTAGGAAATGCCCGACTTCCCCTGGCTCCAAATCTTGGCTGTCGCCTTCTTCAAAATCCAGGCCGGCTTCCAACTCGACTAAGGCGGAAAGCAAAACATCGCGGCATTCCGTGAGCGGTGCGGCAAGGCTCCCACCAAGTAAACGTGCTGCAGATAGTGCGCCACCCTGGGAACGAGATTGGACTAACTCGAGCACCGCTTCGGCTTGGGTCAAATCAAGGCGCCCACGCAGGAAAGCACGTCGGGTGAACTCACCAGGTTCCGCTAAGCGGGCACCGCGGGCTTGGAGCTGCTCCATCAAAGCATCGAGGATAGGCATGGAGCCAGGCAGATGAATTTCTATGACATCCTCCCCCGTGGCCGATGCCGGCCCCTCGAAACAAAGAATCTGCAAGTCGACGGAAACACCGGGTAGCACTTCACACGGAGAAAAAAACACTCCACGCTTTCCAGAGAGCACATTTACATCCGCCGGCAAATAGTGGTTTGCCTGCTCAAGAAGGCCAATGCCGCTTAAGCGAAGGACTGCCCTCGGCGCCGGACCACGTGGAGTAGCCGGCGCAACAATGACATCTAGCTCAGGATTTAGCACCGGCCCTTTCAGCCAGGGCTACAGCCTGTGGGGAGCCAGGAACCGGCCAGCGCTTACGGATGACCTGCTGCTCAAAGATGCCGATGGCTGAACTGGTAATCATGTACAACGACAGGCCAGCTGCGTAGTTGTACAAAATGAGGCCGAACATAACCGGCATGAAGGCCATCATTTTCTGCATTTGTGCTTGCTGCTTATCCGCTGGCTTAGGCATGGAGCGTTGGTGCGTGACCCACAACACCACCATGATCAAAGGCAAGATGTTGAAGGTAGTGATGTTACTGAAAGGCCAGAAACCAAGCACCGGGCCGGAAAACTGGATGAGAGCATCGGGCTTAGCTAAGTCATCAATCCAAAAGAAGAATGGTTCCTGCCGAATCAGAATGGAACTGCGCAAGGCTTGAAACAGACCGACAAAGATGGGCATCTGCAGGAACATCGGCAAGCAGCCTCCAATCGGCGGAGAAAGCTTGTGCTTCTGGTACATCTTCATGGTCTCCGCATTCTTCTTTTGCGAATCATTAGCGTACTTCTTATTAATGACTTCCAGTTGCGGCTTCACCTTGGCCATCTTGGCTTGATAAGCCGCCATTTTGACCTGGCTATGACGCATAATCGGGAACACTGCAGCCTTCACGACAATAGTCAACAGAATAATAGCCAACCCCCAATTCCCGACTAGGGTATGGAAGAAGGACATAATCCACAAAATGATCGGCGCGATATAAGCGGTGCCAAACATACGGTAGAAAAAGGAGCGTCCGTAATCTGCGTAATGGATGACTTCTGACATTTCACCGTAAAGGCTTTCTGTCATGATGCGCGTATCCTTTGGACCGAAATACCAGCGGAACTGTTGACGCTCTGCCGTATCCGCCGCCGAAAGGTGCATGGTGAATCCGCCTGCAACCGAAGCGCGGCCCCAATACTCCGACGCAGGGTTGGTGACGACAGGTTCGCCATTGGCGTTCTCCATGTCGTTACTGAATTGGAGGTCATCAAACAGGACCTCCGCCACAGCACCATCGAAACCGCGATCTCCAAGCGCCTCGATGCCAGAAAGGAAGTACTTCGATCCTTCTACCACGAAAGGAATCCCAGTTGCTGTCCAGCGCTGAGCTACCGCGCGGTTTTCCCGAGGCTTCCCATTCGGAAGCATGAAGTCGACTTCATCCAGTTGGCCATACTCGCGCAAACCAACGCCAACGTATGGGTTGGGGTAAAATTTATCCGCAGTCATGCGAATACCCCCTCCAGTAGACAACTCAAACGTGACGTCGCGACCAATCGAAACTTGGTCATGCGGAATGACCGTGACTTCCGCATCAAAGTGATAAACCCCTGGATCGAGGCGCATTTTTTTGATGACGGTAACCGCCGCGGGACTCTCCCAAGTGAAAGTCATGGCATTATGCTCAGCATCGAAGTCCACATCCCAAGTAACCGAATCCAAGTTCTTCTTCACCCCAGTTTCCTGGTTCGAAGGAATCAAGAAATCTGAGGACTCAAGCAGGCGGAATGCATCGCGACGGCGATAATCATTCAATCCGACACCAGGTTTTTCTTCGACCCAGTGGGCATCGTAAACCACCAACCAGTCTTGGTCAGTGACCTCGCCTTCATGTAGATCTTTGGTGAATTGCTTCAGCAAGACCCGGCCGCAAGAAGCGCCGGTAGCACTCCATTCGGAGCGGATGAACTCGTTCTCCAACACCAACGGGTATTCCGCTGGCGCAGGCACTTCGAAGCTCTCAAGCCATTTGGCTTGCTGTTTGGTTTGTTCCGGAGTCTTGTCCGGAACACACTGCTGCATGATGAAGACCGCGACGAGTCCCCAAAGTGCAATGGTTAAGATGCGTTTTCCCATGGTGGAAAGCTATGTTGATTTCGTGATTGACCTAACGGCCAACAATCAGACGTGCCGCCAAGGTGTCAGGAAGCCCAGCTTCTTGAATCCGCGTGGCAGCTTTTTGGTGATCGTATTCAAGGCGACGCCAACGCAGGCTTTCCCCATCAAAAAGGGTGTAGCACAAACGTGGGTCTCCATCGCGGGGCTGCCCCACCGAGCCAACATTGACTAAGTAGCGCTTATCCGCTTTAAGTTTTAGGGTGGCGTCGTGGCCTACCGCCTTTTCAAATTCTTGGCCTTCCTCAAACCAACCAGGATGGTGGGTATGTCCGTAAAAAGTCAAACGATGATGCGCCGCCTTGAAGTTGGCCACCACGCGCTCACTGTTCCCGGCCAAGGTTGGCATGAGGTATTCCGCAAGTGGTTCGCGCGGAGAAGCGTGCACGATTTGCATCGACTCGTAGCCATTGGGCGACAATTCCATCGACGGCACTAGAGAACCCAACCAATCCCAGATCGGCCAATGCTCTTCTTTTTCCGGATCGAGTTTTTGCCGGGTCCAATCAATCGCACGCAGGGCGCGTTCGTTGAAACCGATGGCATCTTGGTCATCAAGCAAGGCGGCATCGTGATTACCCTGGAGACAAACACTGCAGTGCTCTTGCACCAAGCGACAAACCTCATACGGCGCAGCGCCGTAGCCAATGACATCGCCTAGGCAGACGATAGTATCGACACCCAATGACTCAATGTCATGGAGTGCCGTCTCCAACGCTTCTTGGTTGGAGTGCAGATCGGAGATGAAAGCAATCAAGGGGTTTCACTAACCAGGGCTTCCGCCGAAGTCAGATGGGCAGTATTCTCGTTCCCCTGTCTACTTGTCGCAACCCGTCATGAAACTAACTCGCCCATCTTTACTTTTTTGCCTTATTTCGGCCCTCACAAGCCCAATTTTCGCCCAAGACGAGAAGCCCAAGCCCCCGTTGCCGGCCGATGTCGCCGCCATCGTCGACGGCGAGCCCATTTTGCAGGCGGAATATGAGCATTTCCTATATCAGAGTTTTGGCAAACGCCCGCTACATCAGTTGATTGATCAGCGCCTGGTCCTCGCTGCCGGCAAGCTCTACGGCATTCAGATCTCCGCCGAGGCGCAGCAGACCATTTTCGAGGAACGTTTGCTCCAAGCCCACCAAGGGCGCAGCGAAGAGCAGTTTCTGATTTCTCTAAGCGATGGTGGACTCAGCATCGAACTATTTGAATCGAATACGCGGCTTGAAATTGTGCAAGAACTCACTTTGGATGCATTGGTGCGCCAAACCCGGGTCCCCACCGATGTGCGCCTGAACAAAGCCTTCGAGGCTCAATACGGAGCTGGCGGAGTCAAGGTTGAAGTGAGCCATATCCTGGTCATGCCTCACTTCCTCCGCGCCAACCTCATCAAAGCAGGAGCCGATGCGCGCAGCATTGACAATGCCAAGATGAAAATTGATGCTGAACGCCTTGCAGGTGAATGCCACGACAAGCTGGTTGCAGGTGCGGATTTCAAAACCATGGTTGCCGAATATTCACACGACCAAGTTTCCCTGCGGTCGGATGGTCTGTTGCCGAGTTATCGCCCGGGCCTTTATGGACCAGAATTCACCCAAGCAGTGGCTAGCCTAGAGCCGGGAGAGTTTTCCAAAGTGATTGAATCCGGTGCTGGATTTCACGTAGTCAAACTGATTTCTCGTCAGGTGACCAAGTTTGAGCAGGTGCGTTCTGCCCTCATCGAAAAAGTCATGACCGCCGCTCCAACTTGGCAGGAGCGGGAAGAAGTACTGACCTCGCTACGTGCCGCTGCGGATATCCAACTTTGGTAGTCCAAGCAGCAAACCGACGGGTGCCTGCAGGCTCCTTCCGGAATGGCTAAACCGGGCCCAGTAGCCCGAATTCACGCATCAAGGCGACCACCGGCTGAGGCAGACAAGGCGGCACTAAGCCTTGATTCAAGGCAGCGCGTACTTCGGTAGAGCTAGCCGGCACTTCTTTCATGGGGAGAAACTGGGCACGAAAAAACTCGGCCAAGGGCGTAGGCAAAGCATGCGTAAAAGGAGCTAGTTTTTCCACCCCCCAACCAATTCGCGGTACAAATAAGAATTGCACGCGCTGGAAAAGTTCTGCCAAATCGCGCCAAGTGGACAGATGAGACAAAGAGTCGCCACCGAGCAGGAAGTAAAGGTCGACGCCTGGATACTGCGCCTCCAACTCGCGCAAAGTATCTACGGTGTAGGACAACCCTTCGCGCTCCAGCTCCATGGTGCAGACTTCCTCACCAGGGCGTTCATCCACCACTGCATGTAAAAAGGCAACGCGTTGGGAGGCATCGGCCGGAGGGTAATCGGGCTTATGTGGAGCCTGACGAGAAGGAATCCACAAGATCTTCTGCGGCTGCAACACCTTCTGCGCAGCATCGGCCATCGCAATGTGACCGTCGTGCACAGGGTCAAAAGAGCCGCCGAAGACAATCAACATGCTTACACTCCGAGGGCTTCTTGCAGTACGGCGAGCACCGCATCCTGCTCCACTTTGCGCTCGTGCTTTGCCACCAAATCCTTCATCACGATTTGATGTGCCTCGCGTTCATCCGCACCAAGCACCAGGGCAAATCCTGCGCCACTCTTCGAGGCTTCCTTAAACTGCGCCTTAGGTGATTTACCACGGTGATCCATTTCTACCCGAATCCCAGCCTGGCGCAAATCCGTCACGATTCGGAATAATTCCAAACGGTCTTCCTCAGCGATGCCGATGGCATAAACCTGTGGTAACAAATCGGTTTCCAAATCGAGTAAATCTTTGGCGTGCGGCAATCCGAGCTCTTTCAACGCCAGTTCGGTTGGCGTAAAGCCAACCGAGAATCCAACACCTGGAGTCGGCTTACCGCCCATTTCCTCGACTAAACCGTCGTAGCGTCCACCACCGCATAAGGCCGAACGTGCTCCAAGCGGAGGATAATGCACCTCAAATACGGTACGCGAATAGTAATCCAAGCCACGCACAATGCTGCGGTCTTCCACTGGCTCAAAGCCAATCGCACGCAAAGAATTGCCAAAGTCCTCATGGTGCTGCTTAGCTTCGGCGCCCATCACCGAAAATAAATCTGGAGCACCGGCGTTCCGTTCGACACAACGTGGCACCTTGCAATCCAATAGGCGGAAGACATTGCGCGCATAACGGGTTACGCAATCATTGCAGCGGTCGCTAGTTTCGCCCATAAATTGGTCGGCGAAAAATGCGCGCAATTGGTCACTCCAAACAGCGCGATCTTGCGCATCGCCCATCGAATTCACCCGCACCTCAAGCTGCTCATCGAACCCTAGCGCGCGGAAAAATTGCAGCGCGATGCCGACCACCTCGGCATCCAATGTTGGGCTTTGCGGGCCAAAGGCCTCGACTCCAAACTGGGTGAACTGACGCTCACGCCCTTTCTGCGGGCGTTCATAGCGGAACATGGGACCAATATAGAACCACTTTTGCAGCGGCGCGCTCTTGGCGAATCCACCTTGAATATAGGCCCGAGCAATGCTGGCGGTATTCTCGGGGCGAAATGTGTAGCCGTCGGCCAAATTCAGCTCAGCTCCAGGAGCGCCTCGTTTGGGCACGCTGAACATCTCCTTAGCCACCACATCTGAGGTTTCGCCCAAAGAACGCTGAAAAAGGCGGGTTTCCTCAAATAAGGGGGTGCGAATTTCGCGATATGAGGCAGCCGACGCCACCTTTTGCGCTACACGCTCCAAATGCCGCACAAGAACTAGGTCCTGAGGCAGCAAATCGCGGGTACCACGGGCGTTACGGAAGGGCTCGGCGCTCATAATCAGATGCAAGGATAACGCCTCCCGGCGATTGACGAGACTTCCCGCCCCTCCTAACCTTATGCCGTCCCGTTTCCTACCCGGAACCCGAACATGTCCCGCACTCTGACCGCACTTCTCGTACTCCTCGGCCTAGGCCTAGGTTCTTGCTCCAGTAGCCCTTCTTCTACGGAGCTTGGTATCAATCCAGATGTCGATACCAGTCATTTCAATCCACGCCCACGCGGTATGCATGGAAGTGGCGTTGCCTTCGATAAGTACTTCCTTGCAAGTGAAGAAATTGGGCCTGCCCACCGTGACACCTGGTACCACGTCTTTACTCCATGGAATTGGGGCAAGCAGTCATCCTTCGGCAATGTTACCAAGCGTACCAACCGCTCACGCACAAGCTCAATTGAGCGTGATAATGGTTTCTATGAGTTCTATAGCTGGGCGATGAACGAAAACGCCAACGACCCCTACAACGACTAAGCTCCCAGCCTTCTTGGATAAACCCCGCAGCTTCTGCTGTGGGGTTTTCTCATGGGCAAGCTGCGGATAGTGTCGGGGTATGCGTTTTACTCTCCTTACCATCCTCGTGCTAGGCCTTAGCTTTGCCTGCCTTCCGGATTTCTCAGCCAATGTTTCCGCGCAAGAACCAGAATCATCCGATTCTTCTGCAGGCCAAGATCTTTCTGTTGAGATTGCCACCCTCAAGCGCGATTTGTCGGTTGCGCGGTTACGCATGGAAAACTTACTTAGCGAGCAAGAACTTACACGGCTTCAAACCGAAATCGCACATAGCGATGCAGTTTCTGACTTGCAAGAGTACAACGTCTATGCGAGGGAAGCATCGGTACAGCAAGCGGAACTGGATTTGCAATATTCCAAGGATGAGTTAGCGGATGCCGAGGAGGAATTACGCCAACTTGGCATGATGTACGACAGAAATAACCTTGCTGATTCCACAGCACAGATTGTCATGGAACGCGGGAATCGTGGAATCGAACGTCAGCGCAAAGCTTTAGAACTTGCTACCAAGGAGCACGCAAACTGGATTCAATATGGTCTCCCTCGAGAACTCGCTGAGAAAAAAAATGCCGAGATCGTAGCAACGGCAGAATTGAACCTCATGTTTCTCGCGCAAACTTTGGCGCTGAAGGAGATGGAAAATACCATTTCTGACTTAGAGAAAAGCATCAAGAAACTGGAATCCGAATCGGTGGAGTCGGGAGATTGATTGCCATCATCTTGACTCTGGCGCAAGCGGTAACCCTGGCACCAGCGACCAATGAAGCCATCGTCACAGCCAGAAAAGTAATTGTAGACGGCGCCGGTTTTCTCATCGAAACACAAAACGCCAATGGCTCTTGGGGCGGACCACAGACGCCAATGATTTACGATCGATACTGGAGTAATCCGGAAACCCATCGTTCTTGGCAGATTGCCACCACCGGTCTAGCAGTGATGGCTCTCATCGACCTACCCGAAGATGCCAATGCACGCGCTGCCGTGGATCATGGTATCGACTACATCACCAGTGGGAGCAAACTAAAGCGTCCAAACGGATGGGATAGCGACAACACTTGGGGTTATGTGTATGGATTGGCGGCCATGGTCAAGGCCGCTCAGGACCAGCGTTTAGGTCAAGGAACACGACACATTGCGATTGCGGTAAAAGGCAAAGAATTCCTTCAGCAGATTTGGGACTACCAAGCTCCGAATGGCGGTTGGGCCTACTACGCTATGGATACCGGGGCAGCGCGTCCGAGCTGGGGCACCTCGTTTATGACGGGAGTTGCAGTCCTTGCGATCCTCGATGCCAAGGCGCTCGGTTGGGAAATTGAGGAGAAGCGACTTACGGCTGGCATTCGCGCCATCGTCCATTGCCGGCTTCCAGATGGCTCCTACACCTACGACGTCAACCCAATTTCAGCCTGGGATGCGGGCACTGGCATTGACCGAGTGCGTGGTTCTCTATCCCGTATCCAGGTGTGTAATCTTGCTTTAGCACGCGCCAAGGATGCAGGTTATGAAACACCAATCACCGAAGCGGATCTCCAAGAAGGGCTAAGTTTATTGTTCCGCGAACATCACTACCTAGACATCGCCCGCGGACGTCCTTATCCGCATGAAGCTTTCCACTATAACTCAGGATACTTCTACCACTTTGGCCATTATTACGCGGGTTATGTACTACAAAGGTTGGGGCCGAAGGCTTGGGATCAACTTCTCCCTCCCTTGGTGCATGCAATTGCCAAAACCCAAAGCCAAGACGGAGCCATGATCGACTTCTTCATGAACGATTATGGGCGTCCATACAGCACCGCATTTGGAATAGGCGGACTTATCCGCGCCACAACATTGGCGCCTTAAGGTCTCCACGCCAAACCACCTGTTGCTGCGGTAATTTCTTGAGCTGAAAATGCGGGATTAAGTCTTCGGCTTGACAAGGAGTCGCATCCATTTGCAGGCCGCAACTCCAAGCGAGCCAACCAAGAATGGCCGCGGACGCAACACCTTGGGCGCGAAAGGCGCGCAAACTGGTATCACCGTGTCGTTTGGCTAGGCGCCGCCCATCCTCCCCCACGACCAGGGGTAGATGGGTAAAGGTAGGCATGGAATACCCCAATGCCGCTCCTAGCTGAATCTGACGCGCGGCAGAGCTCAGCAAATCATCTCCGCGCAAGACCTCTGTGACCCCCATGGCGACGTCATCCACCACCACCGCTAGTTGATAAGCCGCTTGCCCATCACGTTTAAAAATAACGAAGTCGCCAAGTTCTTGTTGCACATGCATCTTGCATGTGCCGCGAAACCCATCCTGGAAGCTCATGTTTCCGTCGGTCACCAAAAAACGGAAAGCGGCATTCTCGGTCTCAGCGGAAAGGTTTTTATCGCGGCAAGTCCCAGGGTAAATCGGGCCTTCTTCTCCGCTATGCGGCGCCGATGCAGCTAACTCCACTTCCTTGCGTGAGCAGGTGCAGGCATAAGCTAGTCCTCGCTGCAAAAGCTTGCGCAGAGCCTCAGCATAGGATTCCTGACGCTCACTCTGCCGCACAATCGGTCCATCCCAATCCAAGCCTAGCCACTCTAAATCAGCTAAGCATTCCAGCTCTGCACCTGCTCGAATCCGCGGCCCATCTAGATCTTCGATGCGCATCAAGAGTCGTCCATCCTGCGAACGCACCGATAACCACGCCAACAAGAAACTGCGTGCATTGCCTAAATGCAGTACACCGGTTGGACTTGGCGCCAAACGCCCCACGACCTCACTCATGAATCCGAGGTCCACTCCAACAGGAATTCTCGGGGAGTTTTCCCCTCGGAGGCAGCACGTTGCACCAAGCTTTCGAACTCTGGTTTAAGATTTTGCATCGCCTCTCCCTCCACGGCTGCGGCGCACTTCCATGGCAAGCCTTCCTTCTCCTCTACCCCACGTAGCTGACGCGAACGCTGCAAAACAGTCGCACGAATACCTAAGGTTCCAAGCAGGCGAAACATGCGTTGTTCCATTTTGCTTTGTTGCACAGCATCAACTTGCACGATGACTTCAAATGCTGGGCGCCCCTTCTTGGTTGCAGCCGGTAGAACATAAGCCTCCTTGGCTCCTAACGAACGAAGGTCCTCCAAGGCATGCCCCACGATTTCCCCTGATTGGTCATCCACCAAACTGCGCAATTCCACCACACATTCTTGCTCCAAAGCGGCAGTCTCTAACTCCACGCGCAGAACATTGGGGTAATCCTCTGGGTCACGAGTACCTAATCCATAACCGACGCCTGCGCAAACCGCTGCACCGCGGGTGGAGCAATCTACCTCCCAGGCGCGGAGTAAAGCGACTCCGGTTGGGGTTGCACATTCTCCTTCTAAATCAAAACCACAGCTGGGATATCCTTCTAAAAGATAGCGCGTTGCGGGTGCGGGGATTGGCATCGCGCCGTGGGCACAGTGCACGGTTCCATGACCGACCGGAATGGGCGAGCAGAAGATCTCGGAGGGATCTAGCGCATCCATTAATGCACAGGCTCCGGAAATATCCAAGATAGCGTCCATGGCCCCGACTTCGTGGAAGTGCACTTCTTGCGCAGAGCAGTTGTGCGCCTTGCCCTCGGCCTCAGCAAGCGCTTGGAAGGCTGCAACTGCCCACCGATGCGCACGTTGCGTGAGCGGTAACTGCTGCAGGATTGGAAGGACATCGGCGAGGTGTCGATGTCTATGTCCTTCCGTAATTTGCACGGAAAAGTAGTGCCCAGAAATACCACGCCGAACCTGCTTCTCCCAGGAAGCTTGCACTTCCTCAGCGGGTAAGGCTCCGAGTATAGCCTGCAATGATTCAGGGGGTGCACCGGCATCCAACAAGCCGGCAATCAACATATCGCCGGCAACACCACCAAAGAGGTTGAGGTATATGCGCATCATCTACGATTCTACTCACTCCACAACTGCCAAGCACAAAGCACGGACCTCACGTACTCCTGCGCTGCGTAAGGCTCGAGCGGCCTCCTGCAAGGTAGCCCCTGTAGTGGATACATCATCCAATAACATGACCGAAACGGGCACCTTGCCGCCACGCCAATCAAACACTCCCTGCAGATTCGCACGGCGTTCTGTGCCACTCAATTCGGCTTGATTGCCACGAGTTTGTCGCCGCACCAAAAGCCTTTGAGAGTTGGCGCCAAGTGAGGAAGCTAAAGGTTTGCAGAGAAACTGGGGCAAGTACCAATCGGCACGGCGCCGCTGCTTGGAAGGCGGCGGCACACACCACCGCGCTTCTCCTGCTGCAGCGAGATGCGGCGCATCCCCCAGGCGCACAAGCTGATGTATCGCGGCACGCCGTAAAGCCCAGGCATGGGCACCATGCGGCTGATCTTTCGCCTGCACGATTAAGCGCCGCACCGTTCCGGCATAGGGCCAAAGGGCAAGACGCTGCAAGTTGGGTAAATCCAGAACCCCGAATGCTGGTGGCCAATCCTGTTTACAACAAGAGCAAAGCATGACCCCCAGGGCACTCAAGCCCACACTCGTATCTACATTTCCACAACCAGCGCACCCAGGGAGCAGGAAGGCGTCGGCTAGAATCGTCCACACCTTGGTAGACGACTTGATGAAAAAAGGTTACGCCGGAAAATGCGGCGCGCGACGCCCAAACAACTTCGATGGAGCTTCCTTTAATCCCAAGCGATCGCGCAAACGGCGCACATAACTCTCCACCGTGTCTTCCGTTGCACCTGGAATACCAAACAACTCCCCTATTTCACGAGTGAGAGCAAGATTGTCTTCAAAAGAAAAATGAAACTCACGCAAGTGAGCCTGCAAATAACGCCGCATAGCATTCTCCGTATATTTCCCCTGCAAAAACAACAGAACCGCAGACAAAACGACTAAGCCAATGGCACCACCCGGGAGCATGAGTTTGGGTAGCTCGACATCTAATGTCACCGCCGCGCCAATCAGGATGCCCGCCATCGCGAGAAAACAGGCACCAACTTGACCGCGGACCTTGGATTGCAGCACTCCACGCAGGGGCTCCAACGAAGTAATCATGGTGCCAAGAATCAGCGAGCTGCGGAACCGCGCGCGATCGCGGCCAAAGGCTGAAAAGAAAAATCCTCCAGCGAAAATCAAGCAGCAGGCGCCCAAACCTAGCATGGTTGGGTCGGCGTTGGTGAGAACCTGGCGGAGAGGCGTACGCAGCACAAAGGCATAGTACCGGCGGCGAGTCTCGGCTCCAATTCCAGAAAAACTTTGCAAGCGCAACATTCCTGAAACATCCCTAGCCGATGATGCAAGAGTCAATGGCGGCTCCCGCACTCGACCAACCACGTGATTACCATGAAAAATCCACTCTACCCTCTGTTAAGCCTAGTTTTAGGCCTCTTTTTACTCTCTGCAACCCATGCCATGGCGCAGGAGGCCAGCGCAACACCCCAGGCTGCACTCACCAGCAACTCCACCACTGACCACAAACCTCAATTACACGCAGAAGAAGATGAGGAACTCATGTGGATGATGGATGGCCTGTCCCTCGCATCCGATGCCATTGGAATCACTGAAGAGGAATTGTTCGATGCTCTTGCCCACGGACTTTCCATGGCTGACGTCGCCCGTGCTCACGGACTAGACCCCATCGATTTATTGGATATCGCGGTGAGCTTTGAGGAAAGCGAAATTCTTGAGGAACTCCTTGATGAGGAAATCAATCGCCAAGACGCGGAAGAGTGGCGCGAGGAAGCTGCCACCGACAACGCTTGGCTGTACTACACCGAAGACCCATTTGGTTTAGAGGATATTGTTTGGATTCTGGACGGCGCCAGTGAGGTCATGGATCTCGACATTCTGGAGCTCACGGAATGGATGTACGATGGTGTAAGTTTGGAAACGATTGCCAAAGAAATGGAAGTGGATCTCGGTGAGATCTCGGACTCCGCTTTAGATTATCTCGACGACACCATCGAAGTTATGTTGATGTTAGAAGATATCGAAGAGGACGAAGCCAAGGAATGGTCCGACTGGAGCGAAGAATCCTTAGACGAGATGCTGGCGCAATCCGACCTCCTCGATGTTGTGGCTGAGGATTTGTGGGCGGACGAAATGGCCGAAACCGTGGCTGACCTATTGGATCTTGACACTGAGGAATTATGGGAAAAGATTGACGCTGGCGGTGACATCATGCTTATGTTGCGCGTCGAAGGAATCAAAATCGAAGATCCGGAGCTTGAAGAAAGAATTGTAGAATTCAATGACTGGCTCAAGGAAGACAACCTCGAGGATGATGCTGAAAGCGAGCGCGAACATTTCTAAATGACTCTATGATGACTCGGGTGAAGAAGAACCGCATCTTGGTGGTTGAGGATGAACCGCGCATTGCGCATTGGGTCACCTCCTTCTTTACCCGTGCCGGTTTCGAGGCCGACAGTGTCCACAACGGCGCTCTTGGCCTTGAACGCATCCTTCATGAGGCACCGGACCTAGTGATTCTAGATCGTATGTTGCCAGATATCGACGGGTTGGAGGTTCTGCGCCGTGTACGCATGGTTTCTGCAGTACCGATTATTTTGCTCACTGCCCTTGGAGATGATCATCAACGTATCGAAGGCCTGCGCCATGGCGCCGATGATTATCAGTGCAAGCCATTTCATCCAGAAGAGTTGGTCGCACGTGCCGAGGCTATTCTGCGCCGTGTGCGTGACGAAAGTTGCGAGCAACTGATAAGCGAAAATGTGGTTCTAAATCTGGATGCCCGTTCCTGCTGTGTACGGAATACATCGGTGGAGTTGACCCGACTACAATTCGACATCCTTGCCACCCTCATGAAAAGGCCAGGTCAAGTCTTCCCCCGCCGCGATCTAGTGCAAGCGGCGTTCGACCGCGACTTCCAGGGATCCGATCGCGCTGTCGATGTTCAAATCAGACGCCTTCGCGAACGAGTCGAATCGAATTCCTCACAGCCACAATTGATTGAAACTGTGCATGGAGTTGGCTATCGCTTCTCCGATTTGGTTGAATAAGTTCATGCGTTCAGGGCTACGCACTCGAGTGTTCATGGCAAGTGTTGCCGTCGTCTTGCTCACCTTAATCCTAGGTGGTGCTTTAGTTGGGGACGCAGTCCGCGGCAACTTCTCTCGCTTTGCGCGCGCCGAAGCTCGAGACCAAGCCTATGACTTAGGTGTGTATTTGGAGTCTTGGCTCAATCGTTCTGAGAACCAAGACCGCCCTGGCCCAGCATTACAGGATTTCTTTGCTGGCGATGTGCCCGACTTCCGACCCTATTCCACCGAGGACTTAGATGGCCCCAAATGGGGTGATTGGACAGCTCTTGCGGCCAATTCGCTGCGCATGAAGGAAAGCGATTTAGTCGCAAGACTTGCGCTGCAATCGATGGAAGAAATCTGTGATGAAACTGATTTCTCCACCGAGTCTTTGCTCGCCATCATCATGCGCTATGAGATGAACGCCCTGGAACAAGAGGGTTATGCGGAAGCCGACGCAGTCGATGAATTAGGAGGCATTCTTTTTGAGGTACATACCTTCCTCTACGATGGCCCGGCCGAACAAGCACTTCAAATCGACGCCTATGAAAATGCCCTCCCTGAACGCCTCAATTGGTTCTTGGACACTCTGGTGGATGATGCGCAAATCCTTGCCGTCGACCCCAATGGCAAGGTCCTTTTTGACTCTAGCGGCGGTTCTTTAGGGGTTCAGGTTCCAGAACCACTGTTCGACGCGGCCACGGCCATTTACGATTGGCGCGATGGGTCTGAGCTGTGCGAAATCATTGTCGCCGCTGGCCCTGGCCACTACCGCGCAGAAGCTAACTTCTTCTTACAGAGAGTGAAGCGCTCCCTGACAACTAGCGCCTTGCTCCTCCTAGGCGCCGCGCTCCTCCTTTCCTGGTGGCTTGGCCGACGCCTCTTAGCTCCCATCCAAGCCCTCACCGATGCGTCTGCGCGCCTTGCCAAGGGCGACTCCGACGGACGCCTCCCGGTTGGCAGCGAAGATGAGGTTGGCAGAATGAGTGCTTCCTTTAACCACATGCTGGAATCTCTGGAGGAGCAACGGGAACTCCGCAAACGCCTCGTTGCTGATTTAGCGCATGAATTAAATACTCCCCTCAGCGTGATTCAGCTGGAACTTGCAGGGCTCGATGCCGGGATGCAATCCGCAAAAGAATGCGCAGAACGGATTGGGGTGGAATTGGAAGTCCTGAAACGCTTAGCCAACGATGTCCGCATTCTCGCCGACTCCGACCGCGGCGCCCTAGAATTACGCCTTGAACCATGTGACGTCCAGGCCTGCTGCCACGAAACGGTGCAACGTTGGCAACCTCGTGCCGCAGAGAAGAATATCCAATTGGAATTTCTTGACGGACCTTCCTTCCCACCCGTGCAAGCCGACCGCGTGCGCGTGATGCAAGTTCTCGGAAACTTACTAAGTAATGCGGTGCGCCACAGTGACATCCATGGAAACGTTCAAGTCGATGCGCAAGTCACTAGCGACGCAAACGGAGAGTCCTTCCTGCAAGTTTCTGTTCAGGACAATGGCGAAGGCATTCCAGCGCAACAAATCCCCACGATTTTCGAACGTTTCACCCGCGCAGACTCCTCGCGCAATCGCGAGTCTGCAGGGCGTGGGCTGGGACTTGCCATTGTCGCCGACTTAGTCCAACGCCACGGCGGGCGCGTGTGGGTAGAGAGCGAAATCGGTACCGGCAGCACCTTCTATTTCACTCTACCCCTCTAGCGACCTACTCCCACTCAATGGTCCCGGGAGGCTTAGAAGTAATATCCAAAACCACACGGTTGATACCTGGTGAGTTGTTGATGATGCGATTAGAAATCGCCTGCAAGCATTCGCGTGAAGGGTAAACCCAATCCGCAGTCATACCGTCATTCGATTGCACGGCACGGATAGCACAAGCCTCTTCATAGGTGCGCTTATCACCCATCACTCCGACAGAGCGCGCGCCAGTAAGCACAGCAAAGTATTGCCAAACGCCCAAGTGCTCCTCGCGAGCTTCAAACTCTTCGCGTACCACGCGGTCGGCTTCACGTAGGAGGTGAATGCGTTCTGGAGTACAGTCGCCGACACAACGCACCGCAAGCCCTGGCCCCGGAAACGGCTGACGCGCAACCATCTCTTCTGGCAGTCCCAGAATACGCCCAAGTTCTCGGACTTCATCTTTGAACAACAGGCGGAGCGGTTCCACCAAGTCCATGTCGAGGTCGTCGGGAAGTCCACCTACGTTGTGATGCGACTTGATGACCTCGGTTGCGCCACCATGCGCAGCAACGGATTCAATGACATCGGGATAAAGGGTGCCTTGGCCCAAGAATTTGGCATTCTTGAAGCGCTTGGCTTGCTCGCGGAAGATCTCCACGAACTCATAACCAATGACCTTACGCTTAGTCTCTGGGTCAGTAACCCCAGCAAGCTTGCTAAGGAAACGTTCTTCAGCATCAATCACCGTCAGGTCTAACTCAAAGTGATCTTCGAATGCCTTCTCCACCATTTGGCGTTCGCCCGCACGCAGCAAGCCGTTATCGACGAAAATTGCATGGCAACGGTTACCGATAGCCTTTTGGCACAAAGCACCGACCACCGAACTATCGACGCCTCCAGAAAGCCCAAGCACAATCTCACCATCATCGCCGACTTGTTGGCGCACGCGATCAATCAACTCAGTTGCTAAATCGCCAGGCGTCCAGTCACCGACACATCCACAAATATCCTTCAAGAAGTTACGCAACATGCGCTCTCCTTCTTGAGTGTGCCCGACTTCGGGGTGGAACTGCACCGCATAGTAATCGCGGGAGGTATCTCCGATTGCCCCTTCAGGACAATCAGCGCTGTGCGCCAGATTTTCGAAACCGTCCGGCAATTTCTCTACGCGATCTCCATGACTCATCCACACCACAGTGTCGGAAGCGACTCCAGCAAAGAGTTTCCCTGGTGTATCCACTTTCATCGGAGTGAATCCATACTCACGCGAAGTACCGGGAATAACGGCGCCGCCGAGCACCTCACACATCCATTGCATGCCGTAACAAATTCCTAAGACTGGAACACCATGTTCCAGAATCTCGGCGGGCAAAGTGGGTGCGCCTTCTGCATAGGCACTACCAGGACCACCCGAAAGAATGATGCCTTTGAGTCCTTCAGCCTTCGATGCTGCGAGAGCTTTGTGTGGCGGAACGACTTCAGAGAACACCTGATGTTCACGCACACGTCGTGCAATGAGCTGGGTGTATTGAGATCCGAAATCGACAATGAGGATGCGTTCGTGCACGGTTCAGGAATTACTTAGTTCGCTTGCCAGTAGTTTGGCGCTTCTTTGGTGACGCGGACGTCGTGAGGATGATTCTCTTGCCGCCCCGCTCCGGTAATGCGTACAAAGCGTGCGCGGGAGCGAAAAATACCGAGGTCTTCGGAACCGAGGTAGCCTAGGCCCGCCCGGATACCGCCGACAAACTGATAAACGAAGGGAGCCAAAGCCCCGCGGTGCGGGACCATGCCTTCGATGCCTTCGGGGACTAATTTCTGTTGTTCATCGACACTCGCTTGTCCGTAACGAGCTTTACCACCTTCAACCATCGCTGCGAGAGAACCCATACCGCGAACAGCTTTGAAGCTGCGCCCTTGATAAAGAAAGGTCTCACCAGGAGATTCGTTCACGCCGGCAAACAAGGAGCCGAGCATCAGGCATTCAGCGCCAGCTCCTAGAGCTTTAACGCCATCTCCGGAGTGACGTATGCCGCCATCTGCGATGACAGGTACATCTTCCGCGGAACAGACTTGGCTGACTTGATACACCGCTGTGAATTGTGGGATGCCTACCCCTGCAACCACCCGCGTAGTGCAGATACTTCCAGGTCCGATACCAACCTTAATCCCATCTGCACCAGCATCAATGAGGGCTTCTGCAGCTTCGGCGGTAGCAATATTGCCAGCGACGACGTCGACCCAATCGCGCTTCTTCAATTCACGCACCGTCTCCATCACGTTCATGCTGTGCCCATGTGCGGTGTCAACGGTCAGAACATCTACACCCGCAGCAACCAATGCTTCTGCGCGTTCGTAATCACGCACTCCTACGGCAGCACCGGTGATGAGGCAACCGTTTTTGTCTTTGGCGGCATCCGGGAACTCGCTCGACAAGCGGATATCACGCATGGTGATGAGGCCCGCCAACCTGCCTTCCTTGTCGGCAAGAATCAACTTCTCTACCTTAGCTTTGTAAAGAATGGATTTGGCTGTGGCGAGATTGGTATCGGGCGGCGCGGTAACCAAATCACGCGACATCACTTCGCTAGCTTTTTGGTCATCGCCACCTTGATATTTGAGGTCACGCCGCGTGAGAATTCCAACGACCCGACCATTATCAACCACCGGCAGACCTGAAATATTGTTCTCCGACATCAAGCGCCGGGCGTCCCCCACAGTGTCATCGGGCTCCAAAGTCAGCGGGTCATGAATCACACCATGGGCACTCCGCTTAACGATATCCACTTCGCGCACTTGATCTTCAATCGACAAGTTGCGGTGAATGATGCCGATTCCGCCCTGTTGCGCCAAGGCAATCGCCAAACGCGACTCAGTTACAGTGTCCATCGCAGCCGAGGCAATCGGAATCTCCAAGCGCACGTTGCGCGAGAACCGGGTGACTGTATTGACCTCCGTTGGAAGGACATCCGACTCCTGAGGAATCAGAAGGACGTCATCAAAGGTGAGTGCAAGTGGCAGGTCCATAAGCCATTGTAGCGCGGCGGCTGGGTGCGATGCTAGCCCCATGCCACGAGGAAATGTGCGTTATACTGGCGCTTTCAGCTCGCCCTGAAAGACCTACCATGACCCTGACCGCAAACGCCGTGAAACTGCCATTCGGCCTCAGCCTCTCGCAGATCGATGCCCTCAACCTGATTGCCGACCGCGCCCTTGCGCAAATGGCACATATGATTTGGGAGGCGAATCATCGCCCAGATCATCTGGCAACGGACCCGAAGGTTGGAGGACATCCCGCAGCCTGCGCTAGCAGTCTGCACCTGGCCACGGCAATGCATATGGTGGCGCGTGCACCGCAAGACTTCTGGTGCGCCAAGCCTCACCTGGCGCCACTAGATCATGCGCTGCACTATCAAATGGGCTTCTTTCGCAATGCCGACGGTAGCTGGATGGACGAAGAAACCATGGAAGGTGCCATGCATCGCCTGCGTAAGTTTTCGCAGCATGGCGAACCGGTATTTCAGTCTTACCATGCTGCCAGCGACCCTGATGCCTGGCGCATCCTGCCCAGTGGCACCGTCGGCATTCCACCGGTCAACTCTGGATATCTAGCCTTGGCATGGGATTACTTAGTCGATCACGGCGTCGAAGAAAAACGGGATATCCATTTTTGGTCTTTACTTGGCGACTCCGAATTCCGCGAAGGCTCGTTGATGGAAGCGATTACTGATTTTGCCGAACGCGAGCTCAACAACGTGACTTGGATTCTGGATTACAACCGCCAAAGCTTGGACGGCACCCGGATCACCAACAATCAAGTCTTCGATGGCACCGATGCAGACCGTATTCGTCGCACCATGCAAGCCAACGGCTGGGAAGTCCTGGAACTCGCCCACGGACGCCTGCGTCAGTCCGCATTTACAGGCCCGGGTGGCAAAGCTCTGCGCGCCGTGTTTGAGAAGGGATTAACCGATTACGAACTGCAAGGCCTTTTGTGGAAGCGCGATGCCGACTTGATTCGCGAGTCCATCAAACGCATCGATGCTAAAGCGGTCAAAGCGATTGCAGACCTAAGCGATGAGGATTTACTCGCTTTGTTCGCCGACCTCGGCGGGCACGACATGGTTTTAATCCTGGAAGCTTATGCTGCGGCACGTCAGTCGAAAAAACCGACCATGGTGTTGGCACATACTATCAAAGGATTAGGCTTGGATAGTTATGCTCAACCTGGCAACCACTCCTCGGTTCCCAACGAGGCGGAAGTTGGGCGCATGATGCAAGCTCAAGGCACCGACATGGAGCACCCATACGCGCGCCTCGGCCAATGGGATACGGATTCCGAAGTGGTCAAGATGCTGCAAGCGCGTGGAGATTTAATGCGCGCTGCTGTCGCCACGGAAGAGGCGCGCATGCAGGCCAATCGTGAGCAAGTGGAGGCTCGACTGCAAGCTGCAGGCCCCCTCCCCACCGACTTTGGAGTCAACCTGTCGATGATGCCGATTGTGCATACCCAATGGATGTGGGGACAAGTTGCAGGCAAATTGGTGCGCATTGGCACCCGCGATGAGCTCGAAGCGGCAGGGCAGGATGTAGGCAAAGAGCTAAATGACAACGAGAAAGCTTGGCAAGCGGCAGCCGATTTAATGCTGACCATGTCCCCGGACGTCGGCACCAGCACCAACATCAATCCCGCTATGGATGGAAAGATTTATGGTGTCGTCGAAGATCGCGATTGGGAAGCCGAGTTGGAATGGAATGAGCGTGGACGTCCGCATTTACACTCCAGCCACAATCCTTGGACCCGGCACATCCGTTTTGAAATCGCCGAAGCCGCCAGCATGAGTGCGGCTGGGTCCTTTGGCAAAGCTGGAGCCTATTTCGGCGTGCCACTGATGCCGATGATGACGGTCTATGACTTCTTCATCAAACGCGCACTCGACCAACTGTATTACAACGTTTACTGGCGCAGTTCCTTCTTGCTCATCGGCACTCCTTCTGGGGTTGCACTTTCTCCAGAAGGCGCACAGCATTCTTGGAAAAGCGATATCCAGATGCCAAGCATGGTCACTTGGGAGCCATTCTTTGCCAAAGAAATGGAGTGGATTCTGGCCGACGCCATGGCCCGACATTGCTCCAGTAATAACCTCGACCGCGAGGGCGTGGTGGTGCGTGCGGTCACCATGGGTGTGAAGCAGAAGGAAATGATGAAGCACCTGCAAGCGCAAGAGCAACATCAAGGGCGTAACAAGGATGCCATCCTGGAAGCTGTGCGCCAAGATGTACTCGCCGGCGGTTACTGGCTTATCCAGCGCTCCGGAGAGGAGGACTACCAGCCAGGTGATAACGTAGTCACCATCCTTGCTATCGGTGCCATGGGAGTGGAGGCCATGGCTGCTAGTGAGCTACTTCGCGAGCGTGGCATTTGCGCCGACGTGCTCATCTGCACCTCCCCCGAACTCTTGCTCGGACGTTTCGCAGAACGCGACTCCTTCGCGCAACTCAACAAGCTTGGCGTCAATGGCGCAGTACACCTAGTAGGTACTGCCGGGGAAGTCCTCGACGCGGCCGACGTCTTGTTACTCGCAGCACGAAGCATCCCCATCGTATCGGTGGTCGACGGCGAGCCTGGCATATTGGATAACGCGGGCTCCATTGTGGGCGTAAAGCAGGTATCCCTTGGAGTGAAAAGATTCTCCAAGTCCGGGCGTCCGCAAGAAGTTTTTGCCTACCACAACATGCACGCCGATGCGATTGTCGAAGCTGCAGGCCAAGCCTTGTCCGAGGCCACTTTGCGCGAAGTCAAGCTCTCCAAGCAAGCCGCACAACAGCTTGCTGCTCAGGGTAAGGTTACGCAACCGACTTCCGATTGGCGCACGCTCTGGCCGAAGACTTAAACCCGCACTGCTGTGGAAGCCGTTAGTTCTTGCGAAAGAACACGGAGGCAACCACGCTGAGCGTAAAAACGGTCACCACAATCCACGCCCATGAGGCCATGTCGCCCTGAACGTTTTCCAGAATTGGATTAGCGACTGAAGCCAGTTCACCGTTGGGAATCATCTGATCTCCTTCGCCAGACGCATTAGAAACCAAGTTCACTAAAGTGAGGGAACTGATGGTTATGCGCACCCCGATGAGGGCCCAAACCACGGAACGGATGCCGTTGCCAGCGAATCCCGCACGCACCCAACCAAAACATGTGATGAGACTGCCAAAGACTACGGCAATACCGAGAAGAACCATGCTCATCAGTTCCCGCGCCCACTCAGCAAGCAGGGTCTTGCTTGGCTCCACGGCACCATGCAGAAGCTGTAAATCACCCCACAAAGTCCAACCCAACCACAGCATGAATACGGTGACCAAGGTCAAGGCGACACTCTGCGCACGCATCAGTTTTTCTTTGCCAGAAGGTGCAGCAAACAAACTCAACCCGACCAAGGCTCCGGTAAGGAAAAAGAAAATGACCGCAACTAAACCGGCGAGGAAGAACAGGCTAAAAAACGTCGAATCCATGATGTTCAATCATCTTGGAGCATGCGCTCCACAGGCTGCCGAAGTTGGCTCACCTCAAAATCAGAAAGGGTGAAGATATAGGGCAAATCCTTCACCCGCAAGAAACGTTGACCATTTTTGGTCGGGTTACCCAGCTCGAAGCGAAACACGTCGCCTTCAATGCCTACTGCAAACTGATCTTTGGGAAAACCAAAGCGAGCTTCATCGGTGCCATCTTGACTTGCAACACCAATGATGTCGGCAAACTTTAACCCCACGATGGAGGTGGCCATGGAATCCCCAGCATAGCCTAAAGCGGGCTGCTCCGACGGTTCGGTCATGAACCATGCGCTGCTTGCACCGACCTCGCCGCCAGCCTCTGCTGCTCGGCGCTCCACACGCCAGCTCTCGCCAGTCTGAAAGTCCTTGCGTTCGATCCAGCTCACGCGATCCATGCCGATGCCTTTCAGTGGCTGCACTTCACACCAGCCCACGGGGTCAACAGCAGGGAGTATGGCGTCGCCACTGAGATATACGCGGTCACTACGAGCATCGCGCATATAAAACTCAAGCACTGCACGATCACCTCCCTGAATGTCTTGCTGACGCATGGAACCTGCGATCCAATCGACCAAGAGGCGGTTATCATCTGAGTAAATCTGAACCCGGCGGCCCTGGCCCTCCGCCACTCCATACACACCATGTTTCTCGGGGTTCACCGACACTACATCGGATGTTTGGATGCTCGCCAAGTTATCCAGCATTTGCGTAAAACGGGCATAGTCCAGCGGGAAGTTCTTTTCCTCAACCATCCATCCACGACCAATAGTGCGGTTCTCGCGGCTCACTAAACTAAGTGTGGCACGCTGCTCGCCATCCGTGATAATAATGCGTGCGATGCTATCGATTTGCTCCGGAAGCTGCGGATAAAGTGCGCCGATTTGTGCTGCGGTACGCGCATGCGCATCCCCCTGCCATGGACGAGTCAGGCCGAGGTAAAGCGACCAAGCTAGCGCCGCCGCGATGAAGAGTTTCCAATTACGCCCGCTCATGAGGAGGCTCTCTCTTTTTGGAATGACATTTGAGCCTGCCTCCGGTGGTAGAAGAAATGCAAGGCAGCGAAAATCAGAACTAAAAGTACTGGGGCTAAAACATTGATCCAGGCAATCCAGCGATGCATCGAGCGCTGATGCCGCGTGGAATCTCGGTGCAGAATCTCTAAAGCTTCAATTTCCTGGTCCCAGCCACCATGAGCAGCGACATATTCTTCCCCAAAGTCCGTCAAGGGACGTGCACGTTTGCCGCGCGAGCGTAAAGCAATTAGGGCAGAATCTTGCGCTACCCAATCCATAAGGTTGGCAGCGAAATCCGCATTACCCTGGGCCCCAGAGGCGAAGGTCGTGTTGTGAAATAGATCGGCGTCGCCAAGGACAACCAAAACGCCTGGCGCCGGCACCAAATCAGCATGCGCAAATTCAGGAGAGAAAACCCCTTCCACGGCAATCGCAAGTGGATACGAAGTAGCGTTACCACTTGCACGTGCGCTTTTATCCATGGCCCTGATGTTGCTCAGATTCATCGCCAGATCAGTCTCTGCCGGAAGCAGCCAAGATCGCGGACTACTCCGCAAAAGCACATCGGCCTCCAAGCCAGGGGAAAGATCCGCAAATCCGATTGGGTGCGCCCACAGGGCTAGAACTACCGAAAGGTCCGCGGTCGCCACATGATCCTGCGCCAAGCTAGCGCCCTCGAGTTTCAGGCCTAGGCCATACATCTCATGCAGTGGCACTACCTTATTGCCAGTGGAAGTCTTTAGCGTTTGCACACCGGCAGGCACCATGATTCCGTTTAAGTCATAGATAAGGCGGGCATCCGTAGTGATACCGAATCCCGCCAACCAAGACTCTAAACCGGTCTGTAATGGGTCCGAATCTAAGGTCGAGGGATCCACTACTTCAGAGTCTTGCAACACCACGACCTTGCCACCTTCAGCAAGATAGCGGTCGATGAACTCCAGCTTGTTTTGCGCCAAATTGCGCGGCCGTGCAACCACTAATGCGACCAGGTCCTGGGGGATTTCTCCCTCGTAATCCAAGTCTAAATCACGCACGGCATAGCGCGCGCCAATGCGACGACGGAATTGCTCAAAGATCCGCGCTGCCGGGATTTGTCGTGCCACACCTGGCATCGGGCGAGGCAGCGGCGGCTCATCCGAAACAAATCCAATCACTGGCCGCGTAGGACGTAACAACGAAGCTAGGCGCACGGTAAACGCGAACTCAAACTCCGATGCTGTGACAAATGGGATTACCTCACTGCGGTCTTGATAGCGCAGTTCCAAGCCCTGGTATTGCAATTGCACCCGAACCCCTGCGAGGCCCTGACCGGTCAGCTGCAATGGCTCCACCCCCACATGTTCGGCGTCGCGCATGGCTGCAAGGTCAGAGGTCGGATCTACAGTTTCCACCTCGACGTATGCGCCACCAACACTTGCGATTTCATCCAACAAATCGGTCATTAAGAGACGTTGCGGTAGCAAGGCCTCCGCTCCCTCAATGTCGCGGTTGAAATATAGCTTGACCTGCAAGCGGTCCTCAAGCTCATGCAACAGATGGATGGTCACTGGAGCCAAGGAATACTCCCCATCTTGAGTCAGATCGATGCGTACCGGCCGAATTTGCAACAAGCCCACCACAGGCACCAGCAACAAAAGTACCAACCACAGGGAAAGCGAAGACTGGCGTGATTCTCTCACCGCACACGCCTCCGCTCGAGCACCACACCATTGGCGCATAAGAAAAACACAATGATGCCGAGATAGAAACTCACATGGCCAAAGTCCAGAACGCCGCGGGTTATCGCATGAAAATGATTGCCGAAATCCAGCATTAAGAACAAGCGGGCTAACCCCTCTGGCATGGCCTCAGCCATAGATGCAATTCCAATTAGATTGAATCCCATCAGCACCGTCGCGCCAAGCAAATAGGCCACGATTTGATTATCAGTAATGGAGGATAGAAATAGGCCAATCGCCAAACTTGCACCGCCAAGGAGCAGGACGCTCAGATAACCACCTATCACAGGGCCCCAATCTAAATCGCCGAGGACTTCGGCAGTGATCGGCACACCCAAGGTGAAGGCTAAAGCTAATGCGAGAACCGCCCAAGCCCCCAAGAACTTTCCAAGCACTAAGTCGCGTAAACGAAAGGGATAGGTAAGCAAAAGCTCTTCCGTCCCAGAGCGACGTTCCTCCGCCCAAAGCCGCATGGTAATGGCTGGTGCAAGCATCACTAACAACCACGGCATAGTGGAAAAGAAAGGACGCAGGCTGGCTTCATCTAGGGCAAAGAATGGTCCAGTCAAAAAGAACAGAACCGCCGCCAATCCAGGAAAAAGTCCAAGGATGACGTATCCAGTGGGCACATCAAACGTGGAGAAAAACTCGCGCTTGGCAATCAGGAGACTCCTCATTATTCCGCCTCAACTGGTAAGTTTTGGAATAAGGATTCCAGGGTTCCGCTTTGCGGGGCAAGTTCAATTAAATCGACACCGCGATCCGCCGCTGCTTGGGCAACGCGGGAAAGGCCTTCGCAGCCGTCTACCTCAATCAGGGCGCTACAAATCGCGGTATCTGAAAATGGACTTGGACGTTCCTCCAGCAACACGGCGTCGGCCTGCTCCAAAAGTCCTTCTAAATCACAACTCGCGCAACGAAAAGTCACCCGTGCAATGCACGATCCTTGACCATTACATGCAATGCCTGCGAGCGGTCCATCAGCAACTTTGCGCCCCTTATGGATTAAAACTACGCGATCGGCAAGGGCTTCAATCTCTGGTAAAACATGACTGGTAATGATGATGGTTTTAGTTTTACCCAGTTCCCGGATGAGGTTGCGCATCTCCACCACCTGCAACGGATCCAAACCATTGGTCGGCTCATCCAAAATAAGAAGCTGCGGGTCATGCAACAACGCCTGCGCCAAACCCACCCGCTGCCGAAAACCCTTGGAGCACTGTCCGATGCCCCTGCGATACACCTCTTGCAATCCAGTCTGCAACACCGCACGCTCAATGGCTTGCTGAGCTGCTCCAGCGGTTAAACCAAAGGCACTCGCGGTGAACTGCAAGAAATCGGCAACCCGCATATCTAGATAAAGCGGATTATTCTCTGGCAGGTAACCAAAGCGCTTCTTTACCTCCAAAGGCTCCTTGGCCACATCGAATCCACATACTTCCACCTTGCCGGCGTCGGCAACCAAGTATCCAGTGATCACTTTGATCGCGGTTGTCTTGCCCGCCCCATTGGGCCCTAGGAATCCAAGAATGGAGCCAGCTGGGACTTCAAAGTCTATACCACGCAGGGCCTTCACTGGACCGTAGGATTTCTCCAGACCAGTGACGCGCACTACGGCAGAAGCGTTTTCCTTAGGCGACATCGTCCATGGAAAACGCGGCAAGGAACTCCTGGTTCGATGGATATCGAGCCAAACGATCAATCAGCATTTCCATTGCTTCGCGGGAGCGCATACGGCTCAAAACACGGCGCAGAATGTTGATTTTGCGCAGAGTCGTGCGCGACAACAAACGTTCTTCTTTTCGCGTTGCCGTTTGCTCAATCGAAACCGCTGGGTAGATGCGACGATCAGCCAATCGGCGATCAAGGGTCAGCTCCATATTGCCGGTGCCCTTAAACTCCTCATAGATGACTTGATCCATGCGCGAGCCAGTGTCGACCAATGCAGTCGCTAGGATCGTCAGCGAACCGCCATCCTCGGTGTTTCGCGCTGCGCCAAAAAAGTGCTTCGGGCGCTGAAACACCCGTGCATCCAAACCACCAGACATGGTGCGCGAGTCTTTGCCGCCCCCCATCGTATTGTTGAAGGCCCGAGTCATACGGGTAATCGAATCCAGCAAGATCATGACTTCCTTGCCCGTTTCCACTAAGCGTTCAGCACGAAACTGCACCAGTTCCGACAACCGTGCATGATTCTTCGGTGATTGGTCCATCGTGCTTACGAAGACCTCACCATTCTTGATCGAACGGCGCCAATAAGTGGCTTCTTCGGGACGCTCATCGACCAGCAACACAATCAAGTGAACATCTGGATAAAGCGCTTCCATGGCATTTGCCACAGCCATCATCAAAGTGGTCTTTCCAGTACGCGGAGGCGCAACCAGCAAACCACGTTGGCCGCGCCCAATCGGGCACAGCAAATCCAAAATACGCATGGAGAGTTGGTTCTCTTGCTCAAAGCCTCCCAACTCAAAATGAAAGTCAGGGTCAATCACAGTGAGGTTCTTAAACCCACGCTGCTTGCGTAGTTCGTCCACGGTGAAGCCGTCCACCGTTTCAATCGAAGTGACGCGCGCGCTTTGATGACCGCGGCCCTTCATGCCCTTACCCACAATCAGGGAACCGTTTTTCAAACCATTCCGCTGTACCATTGGCTGTGGAATCATCGGATCGCTTGGTTTTTCGGCGAGGTCATTGACTAGCTGACGTAAAAAGCCAGTACCGTCTTTGCGTAAATCCAAGATACCGGAGACCTCTTCGAGCTCACCACCACGAGGCTCAGCTTGAGAACGTGCGCGCGCTCCTCTTCCGCCACCACCCTTCTGTTCATTGCGTCCACGCGGAGCTTGGCCAGCTTCACGTGGTGCCCTATCTGGGCGTTGACGACGACGGCGACGTTGTGTATTTCCGGAGGACTCGCCGGAGGCAGCACCATTTTCTCCACAATCAGGCTTCTCCGCAGCTACGGATGATCCTGGATCTTGGATGGGATTACGACGCCTTCGACGACGCCTACGCTTTGCCGGCTGTTGGCTTTGTTCTTCAGTCATTGGGACTCCAAAGAATGGCCGTGAAATACGACCGTCGGATCCAAACGGGTAAGGGTTTGATGCAAGGGAGAAATACTCCCTGCCCAGCATCCCTCGGTATAGCGTTTTGCCAGGTTTCGCTTCGCCCTTCAGTGGGCGGCGTACTCTGGCTGCTATCGGACCCAGGTCAAGTATAGAAGACTCTTTCCTTCCGTTACCAGCCCCAGGAAGGTTTTCCCCAAGGTTTTTTATTGTTTTGAGCTGCTTAACTGCCCAAATCCACGAAAACCCCGCCATTATCCTTGGCTAAATCCTGGATAAAACTGCTGGGGAAGTCACCAATGGCGATGGTATGGATGACAACGCCGCGGAATCGGTTGATTTCTCGAATGGCATTTTCAATGTCCTGGGTGTCGACCAACTCCCCTACCGTCGGCTTACCGTCCGAGAGGAAAAACATGGTATCTGCCACCTTTTCGGGGTCTTTACCTGCCACTTCGGTCATAGGACCTCGCTTTTTGGGGTCGGGACTTACACCCAAACCAGCTAAAAGGCCGGCATAGGTGTTGGTGCGACCATCCTCCATCTTGGAGGAGCCGCGCAATCCCGCCGACGCCATGGCCGATGCCTGGCCGCCACCAATGGGCTTCAACTTGCGAATCCATGCGATTGCACTTTTCTTGTTCAAAGCATTGGCTGGTACTGGCTTTTTGCGCCATGGATGTACTTTGCTGGCAAAACTATAGATGTTAAACACCACATGCTCGCCAAGCTGATCGATCGAGCGCGAAAGCTCTTCTTTGACGATAGCTAACTTAGAAAACTGAGTAAATCCACGCTCGCGGAAGGAATCGCGATTGATGATTTCCTCCTCCATCGACCCCGAAACGTCAATCACAAAAACGATCTGGCGACTACTAGTTTTCACACCCATGAAATCGGCTTCGGCCTTGGGAGTAAAATACTGCGCATTCGCTTTCGCTCGAGCTTCACGACGGGTAGCGATTTCCGCATCGGTTGGGATGGTGTATGTCGCTTCCACCTGAGTCCACCAACCACGCCAAATCCCTGGATCGTCATTAAATGGTTGGTCTGTGATCTCAACCAAAGTAGGCCATAGCAACTCCACAATGCGGCCCTCACCCTCTTCTAACAGCCGAATCAGAGGTCCAATCGCTTCCTTGGTGCGAATAGTGCGCAAGCCAATGCAGGCTGCTGTGCTCACCGAAGTACTTTTATCATCCAAGGCGGCCACCAAAGGCGGGCCGGCTTCGGCTTCGCGTCCGCGCCCCAAAAGCACCAAGGCCTGAACCGCAGCAGCGCGCACCAGGGTGTGATCATCTTCCACCACCATGAGGCCTACCTGTGGCAAAGAATCAGCATCGTGGATGGTGCCGACAGCCGTGACCGCCCACAGGCGCACGCTGTCATCACTATCTAAAAGGTAGGGACGGACGACTCCAGAGAATTCGGTCCAACGACCGTCGGCAACAGCGCGCAAAATTGGAGCGAAGTAGTCACTCTGCTTGGCCTCGAGGAGTACCTCCTTCAGAGGAATTCTCGACTTGGAAGAGGGCAACTGCGTAATCACGCTCAAAGCAGCCTGTGCACAGAGCGGCTCCTTATCCTTCAAAATCTTGAGTAGGACCTTCGGCACACTTGGGTCATCGATCCCCTCCAGAGAGTAAATCAGCTCCGCTTTATTGAATGGATCCTTCTCCTTGCGGTAAAAGCGTTTGAACTCCTTAACCGTTTCATCGGTCTGGAGGAACATTGGGGCAGCGAGCAGGAGTGCAGTGGCCAGCATGGGGTACTAGGATACACGGAGCGATGGAGTTCACGCTCTCTACCCATCTTCTCGTCTATGACGAGTTGGGCAGCAAGGCTTTAGAGGCCTTGTCGGGGGGCGGTTACCCGAAACTGGAAGTCTGGCTGGCCGAACCCCACGTGCCTTGGCGCAGCGCGGAAGGGCTTAGTTCCTTCCGTTCGCGGCTGGAGGACTATGGATTGTCAGCAGGAAGCGTGCACCTTCCCTTCTATCCATCGGTCCCAGAATTGGTGGAAGAGAACGCACGCTGGTCTTTAATCGCCAACACTGCCGACGCCCGCCGCACCGCTCTTGCCGGTTCCGCCGAAGGCTTGATGGCAGCCGGAGCCTTAGGGGCTGAATGTGGCGTGCTTCATCTTGGGTGGCAAAAGGATGCATGGAATGACCACACCGATGGCTGGGCTCGAGAAGCCGTGGCGGAACTGGTACCCATCGCGCGCAAGGCTGGCGTGAAGTTGTTGTTGGAGAACATCATTTCCGACGGCACCCGTGTGCATCGTCTAATGCAGTTACTCGATGAGGTCGACCCCGAGCAGGAAGTCGGCTTGTGCGTAGATTTGGGCCACGCACATGTCGAAGGCGATGTCGTTGCGGAGTTGAAAGCTGCCCTACCCCGCTTGCACCATTTACATGTGCACGACAACGACGGCTGCAATGATTCGCATTTAGCTCCAGGCCAAGGCACCATTCCTTGGACCGAGGTGCTCCAAGTCCTCCACCACGCCGGTTTTGATGGCCTCGCAGCTTTAGAAATGCGCGACTACTCCCGTGGCGAGGAGGATTGCGCTACCACTTTGCAACGCAGCTTGGGGCAAGTGGCGGATTTCCGCCAGCGATTTTTGAAGGAAAATCACCCTTCCGCATGAACACTGAAACCACCCAATCCCCATCCCAGCTTCTGCTTGGAGGCATTGTCGAGTTACAACAATTGACTCCCGAAGCCAGTGCTAGACGCTACTTTCGGCCTCAAGAGGAAGTGCAAATACCAGGCTTGGACGAAGCGCAAAGCGCGGTAAAGAAGTGGCTGCTCGTCACCTCCCCCGACATCGCGCCCTTGGCCACCACACAATTTTTGCGACATCGCGGGGTGCGGGTTCCACAACTAGGCCCGACCTGTGAAGGTGCCTACTTGATTGAAGATTTGGGTGACCGTCACCTAAGCGATGATCCAGGATTAGAGCACTACAACGCCATCCTTGAAGCTTGGCAGCCCTTTGCATTCGAACCGCTGCCGAAAAAACATCCCAATGCAAAGTTGGCCCTGGACGAAGCCCTTTTTCAGCGTGAGTTGCACATGTTTGTAGAGCGTTACGTCGAAGGATTCCGCGAACGCAAAGACTTGCCCGAAGCCTTTGCCTTGGATTGCGCGGAACTTGCGCACCTTGCAGCACAAGGCCCAACTTGTCTGCAACATCGTGATTTCCATTGCCGTAATTTCTTGCTGCCAGATGATGGCGAGCCGGTATGGATTGATCATCAGGATTTGCGCCGTGGCCCCCTGTTCTACGATCTAGCCTCCCTCTACACCGACTCCTATATCGATTTATCCGACAAAGTATTTAGCCGCTTGCGTACCGAAGCAAGCTTGCTCGGTGCTTGCTTTCAACTCGGCGCCGAGGAAGCGCAAGAACGTTTTCATTTCTCCGCTCTACAGCGAGTGCTAAAAGCGCTTGGCACCTTCGGCAATCTGTTGCTCCAAGGGCGCAACGATTACGCCGAGGCAGAGGAACGCGCGCGCGGCATGGCCTTAGCTTTGCTCGATATGACTGGATTCTCCCCCACCATCCGCAAAGCGATTCAATAGTGGCCACGGCACTTATTCTGGCAGCTGGTAAAGCTACACGCCTAGAAGGCATCCGCGATTGTTACGCCAAAGCGAATGTCCCGATTGGCGACACCACACCGCTGCGCTTTTTACTCCATGCACTTGGCACACAGTACTCCGACATCTGGATCAACCTTCACTTTAAGGGGGAGCAAGTGCGGGAGCAGGCAGAACGTTTTGTAGCGCCAGGAGTACACTTGCATTTCCTGGAAGAAACCGCTCTACTCGGTACCGGTGGCACCTTACTGGAAATCATGAACAGATGTGCTGATCTTCCTGATCTCATGGTGAACGCCAAAATGTTCACCGACTTCAAATTCGCTTCCCTAGTGCAAGCTCCGCCCAGCAGCCTGGTCTTGCACCCGGCCAGTTGTTTGTCTACTTTTGGCGGTTTGAGTTTTGATGCCGAGCATCGTATTCAGGGTTTATGTCGCCAAAACCAAACGCCACCAGACGGGCATATCGCGGCAGTCTTCACTGGCATCTGCAAACCATCGGCGGAGTGGTTGCCACACCTAAAGGCATCCCGAGCAAGCGCCCCCGATGGCACCCTGTGCTCCATACGCCATGGATTACTACCTGCCCTAAAATCCAATCCTGGTCACGCACGGGCTATCTTACATGATGGCACATGGTGCGAAATCAGCACACCAGAACGCGTGCGGGAAGCCGAACGCCAGTTAGCCTTGCTCTAATCAGGCGTCCAACGCTGAAGCTGACGCAAGTGCTCGGCCACACCTTCTAAATCGCGATCCCGTTTCAGCACCCAAAAAATTTGTTTGCAGAACAGGGTTTCCACGGAAAGGTTTAGCTTCACCCGATCGAATAAAATCCGATCCTTGGTTGCCTGTTCGATATGCTGGTTACGTCGGCGGTAAATCGACCACGAAAGCAAACTCATGAAGGCTATCAGCGGGTACAGCAAAACTCCAAGCAGCAAAGATGTCGCGCTAATTTTGGTACGCACGCGTTGCTCCACCGTGAATCCAGATAAGGTAGAAAAGGATTGTAAGGACTGCACATCGAGCAGAAATAGGTGTCCGTAATACATCTTGGATGAGCCTTCATCAGCAAACCAGATGCTATCGATTTCCGTTGGCGGAACTCGTTTCCAATAATCGAAGTCAAAGAGAAAACGCGAAATACGGCAGCGAATATGCGAGTAATTCGGGGTGGTTAAGAGCAGGGTCCCGCCTGGCTTTAACACGCGGTTAAATTCTTGCATCACTTGAATTTGATTCGGAGCATGCTCAATGCCTTCCTCACAAATGATGTAGTCCATGGTTTGATCCGCCACCGGCAGAGTCTCAGACAGGTCTGCATATTGCGCTTGCAGCCCTTCCACCCGCATAAATTTAGGGAAGAGATCTAAGGGGAGGACATCGGCACCTTGTTGCAAGAAGTCATAACTTGCACGACCCGTACCGCAGGGGATATCAAGCACCCGTTTGCCCTTAAGATCACCAAGCTTTTGAATGTAGGCACGCAAATAACGATGGATGCCTCCTTGGTAGAAATCGTAATCAGATTTCGTGGTCACGTTGTGCGTTTTATGAGGCCATAGGCATAGCCGGTAAGAATGGTGAAGGCTGCCAAGCGAATGGACTGATAAATAGGCGTGTCAGTGACACTCGTACCGGCCAAAATGAGCCACGCCATGATGCCTAAATAAGCACCATGTGGAGAGTCTTTGAGACTGCGCAGAAAAAACCACAATATGCTGAACGCAAACCATGCCGTCACCAATAATCCAAAAATGCCCTGCGTAGCAAGAACATGGAGAGGGTAGTTGTGTGCTGCGAATTGGCCTTGTTCGATGTATTTCCTTAAGAACTCGCCTTGCTCTGGATGGTTCAGTGCAAGTTGCGAATAGCTCCCCAATCCATGGCCGAACCAAGGTGCACTCTTGAATGCATCCCATGCCACAATCCAATGGGCCAATCGGTTGGTATTACTGACATCCAAGTGATTGGGGTCAAAATCAAGCAACAGCGCAAGTTTGCCACCCCCAAGAATCGCAATGACTGGAATCACCGCCACCAAAACCGCGACTACCGCCAGCGTGCGGCGATTCACTTTATAATAGAAAAGAGGTGTTATTGCCGCGAGGAAACACCCAATCACTACATTGGCTCGTTGCGTAGTGGACACCAAACCGAACAGCACCAACAGAGCAATGCCGCACCACAGAATACGGCGACGCGGATCGCGCAAACAGGCATAGAAGGCCAGTGGGAGGCCAGTGGTCATGGCAACCGAGAAGGCCATGATGTGAGTTGGGCCAATGTTTAGGTCCGGATATTCAGGGTGAGGTGGCAGCACCCCCACCGCCATCAAAACCGACCACAAACCACCAAGGCCCACCAAGACCAGAAAGGCCTGCAGGAATACTTCGGGGTTTTTAGCTGTGCGCGCGCTTGCTGGCACAGCGCACAGAAATGCAAGGGGCCACATGCCATCGATTTTGGCCATCGGGTCGGCCGATTCCGGCGCCATCCATGCTGAAAAGAAGAGGGCCGCCAAAAAAGCCAGGGCTGCCCACAGAAAGGAAGTGTGGAACAGGCGTAACTGCTTCAATCCAATAGGTAGAAAACACAAAAGGGCCAGTCCGCCAGCGATTCCAACCACTGCTTTAGAGAATGCGAGTGAACCAAGCGCCACGCCGTAAAGGGCGGTACTGATTTGGGTCCAATTGGGGGTCATCGGATTGGTTGCTTGCGCTGCGTTCAAGCCCTCGACTTGCATCGGGGAACTTTATCAAACCGGATTACTCCGTTGGAGCGAAATCGCCCGCTTAGGCAACTCCAACTCCTGTCAATGCCTAGAACTCGGCAATGATGAGAGGCATGGCTGCTTGCATGAGAAAATAACACCATCCTTTTCACGCGCTCCAATGCATGTGCGCCACCACCTACAAAGCAGGCGCATCCGGGCCTGATTCTCTGAACCATCGGAAAAACAGGGCGCACAGGGAAATCCAAACCACTACGGCCAGAACGACTTTAGCTTTTCCCATGAATTGTCGAAATAGGGCCGACTTCTGGGAGCTCAGCTATCTCCATCCTATAGCAAATGGCTAGAATCCGTCAGCGCCACTCAGCTAGCCCACACATGTCATCTAATCACACGTCACACGGACGCCTTTTTCTGGTCAGTAATCGCCTGCCCATCACCATGGAAAAGCGGCCAGATGGGCTGCATGTGCAAATGTCGGCTGGTGGGTTAGCCACTGGCTTGGCCGGATTACATAAGGAAAGTGGAGGCGCTTGGATTGGTTGGCCGGGCATGGCTACGGACGATGGCACCCTCACCGATGAAATGCAGGAAGCCTTGGCTAAGGAAAATCTTGTTGGGGTTGGTCTCAGTGAAGAAGAGCATCGGGGCTACTACCAGAACCTATCGAATCAAAGTATCTGGCCACTATTCCACTACTTCAATGAACGCATGCATTATGCAGAGGAAGATTGGAAACAATATGTAGCCATCAACCAACGCTTTGCCGATGCCGTTTTGGCTCAGGTCGGCGATCACGACACTGTGTTTGTGCAAGATTTCCACCTCATGTTATTGCCACGCATGTTGCGCGAGGCACGCCCGGACTTGCACATTGGATTTTTCTTGCACATTCCGTTCCCCTCATCTGAAGTCTTTCGCATTTTCCCAAAACGTGAAGAACTGCTGCAAGGCGTTTTAGGCGCGGACCTGATTGCTTTTCACACCATGGGCTATGTGCGTCACTTCCGTTCCTCGGTCGCGCATGTGCTAGGCATCGAAACACAGATTACTCGTATCCTCACTGAAGGACGCGAAGTCAAATTATTAGCGCAACCGCTTGCCATCGACTCCAATCTGTGGGAACCCGGCGACCCCAAGCAGGAACGTGAAATCAGAGACTTTCAGAATTACCTAAAGAAAACGGGTGATGGGCGTCGCATGATTCTTGGGGTGGAGCGTTTAGATTACACTAAAGGCATCCCTGAACGCATGATTGCCTTCCGCGAGTTCTTGCGCGAGGACCCATCACGAGTCGATCGAGTCATGATGGTGCAGGTTGCAGTTCCATCACGCGCCGATGTCAGCGATTATGCGCAACTGAAAGACGAGGTCGACCGCCTCGCCGGATCCATCAACAGCGAATTCGGCCGCCCTGGTTTACAACCACTGCATTATCTCTACCAATCGGTACCTCCTGCGCAATTACGCGCCCTTTACCGCAGCGCCGACGTCGCCCTTGTCACTCCCCTCCGCGACGGCCTAAACCTGGTTGCCAAAGAATATGTCGCTTCTCGCCACAACGATGATGGAGTACTACTGCTCGGCGAATCCACAGGTGCTTCGTGGGAACTTGGTGAGGCTCTACGCGTGAATCCCTTTGATACTTCCGACATGGTGCGCCAACTCACCCGCGCGCTCAACATGCCACTGGAAGAACAAACACAACGCATGGCACCCATGCGCAAACGCGTCGCATCTTTGAATGTGGAAGGTTGGGCGCGCAACTGCTTAGATGCCATCCACACTTCGCATCGCTCCAGTCCGGCACCGCAAGTTCTGGCCGCGCAAGCGCAGCAAGAATTACTCCGTACTTGGCAAGAGGGCCTTGTGCAAGGCAATGCGGTCTTTCTCGACTACGATGGCACCTTGCGCGAATTCACCGCAGCACCACTCGACGCAAAACCAACCCCTGCCATTCTCAATACATTAAAGAAATTCGCTGACAATCCCAACGTGAACCCTTGGGTGGTATCCGGGCGCTCCGCCGATCTGCTTGCCGAATGGGTCGGGGATACAGGAGTCGGTTTGGTTGCTGAACATGGCGCCTTCATCCGTCCACCAGGTGCGAAAAAGTTTCTACCGCTCTTCGAAGTCGGACGTCAGTTGTGGAAGGAAGAAGCGCGCTCCATCCTTCAAGAGTTCACTGCACGTGTACCCGGCAGCCGCATCGAGGAAAAGGCCGTGGGCATTGCTTGGCATTACCGTGAAGCCGATCCAATCCTCGGCGCATGGCAAGCCAAAGAGTTATTCCAGCACCTCGCAGAAATGTTCATGGATCAAGGTGTCCAAGTCATGCGTGGGGCTCGAGTTTTGGAGGTAAGGCCAGCCGGAGTGAGCAAAGGTCAAGCTCTACGTACCATTCTCGCGGAAGGTACTCCTCCTGGATTTGTCCTTGCCGCGGGCGACGACCACACCGATGAAAGCATGTTCCGCGAGCTCGGGCCGGCCGATTGGAGCTTACTGATTGGCAATCGCCCTTCTGCAGCACATTGGCGCCTCGATTCCCCCGCTGATTGCCGTGCTTTGCTTGCCGAGCTGGCCTCTTCAAGCCTGAAGCCCTTAGACGCCGATAGTTAAACACAGTTTTTCATGCATCTTGATCACGGCATCATCGGCAACGGCCGAGTTTTGGCGCTTGTCCACCCCGACAGTAGCGTGGATTGGAGCTGCATGCCCCGCTTCGACTCGCCTTCGCTTTTTGCGCGGATCCTAGATGAACAGGAAGGTGGTACTTGGCAATTCTTAACCGACGGCATCCTGCAAGAGGGCGAACTGAAGTATGTGCGTAACACCAATGTGCTACGCCATGTTTTCCACAGTGAAAGTGGTAGCTGGGAGCTGTTCGATTTTATGCCACGCATACCAGATGGTTTGCGGCATAGAACTCCATTGTGCCACGTACGTTTGCTGCGTCCGCTCAGTGGACGCCCCCGAATCAAAGTGAACTTCGATCCACGCCCGGATTATGGACGCACCAAACCAAAGTTATTCCCCGATGGTTCCGGGCTAAACTTCGAATCCAATGGACAACGTTGGTCTTTGCAAACCAACTTGCCAGTCGACTACGTGTTGTCCGGGCAAGAATTCACTTTGGATGCACCAAGATTTTTCAAGTTAGATTACGGTCTTCCTGGTGAACCCCAGCATATCGATGACATCCACCGCAGCCTTGACCTCACCATTGCTGGCTGGCGTTTATGGGCAAGCAATACTTCGATTCCAGGCTTTGCCGATGCCGACGTCATCCGCTCGGCCCTATGCCTCAAGCTTCACGCCTATGAGCCGACCGGTGCCATCATTGCTGCCGCCACCACTAGCATTCCAGAAATGCTCGGCGAACCGCGCTGTTGGGATTACCGTTTTTGCTGGCTGCGCGATTCCGTTTTCACCGTAGAAGCCCTGCGACGCCTGGCCCACTTTGGCGAGGGGCGCCAATTCCTTCGGTTCTTGCTCGATGTAGTCGAATCCGGTCCATTGCAACCTTTGTATGGGATTGGAGGCGAACGCGAACTTCCAGAATCAGAACTCTCTCACCTGGAGGGTTTCGAAAGCACCAGCCCAGTACGTATCGGCAATGCAGCGGCTGCACAGTATCAAGCCGACCTCATGGGTGAAGTCGTGCTTTGCATTCGATCGATGCTGATTGATCAACGCTCTGACTTGCGCGATCCCAGCCAATGGTACCCACTAGTGGCGCGTATGGTAGATGAAGCGATTGATGGCTTCGACAAGGAAGACATGGGCATTTGGGAGTACCGCGGAAAACCAATGCTGCATACTTTTTCGCGTGCCATGTGTTGGGCTGCCGTCGATGCAGGTGCCGACATTGCCGAACACTTCGACCATCAGGAACAAGCCGATGCTTGGCGTTTAGTCGCTGCAAGTATGCGCGACCGCTTGCTTGCCGAATCCTACAACCAAGAACTCGGCATGTTCCAACAAGCAGTGGATTGCCCACACGCCGATGCTGCACTTCTACTGTTGCCGTCCATCGGCTTCATTGCAGCAACCGATCCGCGCTTTCTCTCCACTCTAGATGCCTACAAAGAACGCTTGGTCCGTGAAGGCGGAGTGATGCGTTATGTGCACGAAGATGACTTTGGCACCCCCACCACCAGCACTTTCACCATTTGCAGTTTTTGGTGGATTGAAGCTCTTGCTCTGGCCGGGCGCCTGGACGAAGCCGTAGAAATGTTTGAAATCATTCGCAGCCAATCCAATAAACTTGGATTGTTCAGCGAGGACTATTGTGTCAAGGCTCAACGCCTCCTTGGCAATTTCCCGCAGGCTTACACGCATGTGGGCCTAATTAACGCAGCCATGACCCTCGGAAACCTGTTGCGCGCCCGCGATAGTCAGTTCCACGCTTGGAGCTAAGCGAGCTCGACTCGATCCGGTAATTCGCCCTTTCCTTACCAAGATCTATGTTCTCGCGTCAATGAGAAGCAAGAGTTACAGGTACGGAGGTTAAGATACTAGGGTGAAAATCCTCTTCCCGATGTTGGTTCTCCTCGGACTCGTGGCCTGCACTATGCGTGGCCAGCCCGAGCCAGGGGCTTCTGGCGCTGAAATCTTTGCCGTGTCAGGTTGTATTAGCTGCCACGGTGAAGACCGCTCTGGCACCGGCTCTGGGCCAAACTTGCAGAAGCTAAGTGAGCACTGGCAAAGCCCACTACTCGCAAGTTACCTTGCAAATCCAAAGGACTGGATCGCAAAGGATCAACGTCTACAAGAGCTCGACAATCAGTTCAGCTCTTCCATGCCCAGCTTCGACAACTTGAACCTGCAGGAACGAGAGCGCTTAGCGCACTGGCTGCTTACCTCAAACTAGCTTCTGCATTTTGCAGAAGGCGGTTTGGGCCGACGCGTTCGGTCACACCGCAGTCGTCGAGAAACTCCAGCAATGGCATCACGTATTTACGCGTGGTCCCAAACTGATCGCGTAGGGCGGGGATATCCATACCTCCGCCTTGCAGCTGCCCAACCACCGCTAGTCGGAATGCATCGACCGAATCAAAGTCGAAAATGAGACCCTGACTTGGCTGCACCGCTTGCCCGCTATCGAGCAAATAGCCACGGCAGGCATCGACTAGATCGGCAGGCAGTCCGCTCTGCGCGACGACATCTTTCCAGTCCATGGGCACTAGGCCTCCGGACTTCAATACCGTTCGAATTTTGACGGCCGCCGCGACCACTTCCTCGGAAGCACTGGCCTCGGTCATCACCCACTGCTCACCGCGGCGGCGTTGCAGCCCAATCATTTCCAATTGGGAATCCGGCATCTTCTCCACCACTTTCCAGCCTTTCTTGCCAAGGCGATCGCGGAAGCGTTGAATCGGAATCATCAGGCGGCCGGGGTTCTTGCCACGGAAGTTCTCGATCACACCTTGGATTTCTCCCATCATCGCCTGGGCACTTCCAGCTGCCACATAAAGTGCAGTACCAACCTTCTGCACCTTTTTCGCCTCGGCTAACTCATCCAGCAACTTGGTGGTTGCAGAAACCGTCCAGCCAAGCTCCGGCGCCAACTCCGACGCCTTCTTTGGCGCACCATCGCCACGCTCTAGTTGCAGCACTAACATGGCTTCGGGGTCATCTAAAGCTGCACGTACTTTGATGCAGTAATCGCGTTCCTCAGTATCCTTTTTGCGCAAACGGAACTTGCCGTAACCAAGAAAACGCGCCACCCCGATATTCTTTGCCGGGGACGGACGACGCAGCAAACAGCGTTGCCCTGGAACCAGCGCAATCGGATGTTCACATACGATATCGACGAACAACTCTTCCGTTTCCTGATTCGCCGCAAAGTAGATTTTTGCATCTAAGGCCGCAGTGCCTGCCAGCAACTGCACTTCCGAATCATGCTTTAACTTTGGTGCATCGGGTAAACGCTTGACCGACATGCGGAGTAGAGTCCCGCAGCGGGCGGCTTCTGGAGCCACTAAAACGGAACCGCGCTCGCAATCGGCTTTGTCTAAATCTGGCAGGTTCAAAGCGGTGCGCAATCCAGCCTCACCGACTTGCGCTTGCCGTCCGTGCACTTGCACGCGGCGCACACGACTGCGTTTCTCGGCTGGCAACACCACTAAGTCCTGACCGGCTTCAATCTTGCCCGCAGCACAAACCCCAGTGGCAATGGTTCCAGCACCGTCGATACCGAAGCTGCGTTGAATGGGTAAACGGAAGGCTAAACGTGGATCGGATACTTCCTTGGCACTCAGAGCTAACTCACGCAATGCTGCCCGCAGATCCTCGATGCCATCGCCGGTGTGCGCACTCACTGGAAGAATTTTGGCGCCCTCCCAGGCACTGCCTGCAATCAACTCAAGCACTTCCTCCTCCACCAACATCAAGGTGTCTTCATCGGCGAGGTCTGATTTGGTCAGTGCAATCATGCCGCAGTCGACGCCGAGCAAGGTGAGCACCTCAAAGTGCTCGCGAGTCTGCAGCATGACGCCATCGTCACAAGCCACGACCAAAAGAGCAGCGCCCATGCCAGTCGCTCCGGCCACCATTTTGCGCACCAACTTCTCATGGCCGGGGACATCGACAAAGCCAAGCTCTAGGCCATCTGGATAGGCATACTGCGCATAACCGAGGTCGATGGTGATGCCGCGGTCTTTTTCCTCCTGCCAGCGGTCCGGGTGGGTGCCACACAGAGCTTCCACCAAGGCAGATTTGCCATGGTCAATGTGTCCAGCAGTACCAATCACTACAGGTACGGGATGAACTTCAGTCACGGGTATGATGAGGGGTCATGATTAGCAAGCAGGCACCGGTCCACACGCTTGGGCGTAGTTTAAAGCACCGCTACGGGCGGCGCTTAAGGCGTGTGATGCTGGATTTGGGGCTCACTTGTCCTAACCGCGACGGCAACACCGGTTACGGAGGATGCATCTATTGCGATTTGTCCGGAAGCGGCACTGGAGCGGCCAAACGCGAGGAAACTCTGACCACGCAGTGGGAATCCGGCCTGGCGCGGGCGCGTAAGGTGAATCCGGAAGGACAAGCGGCGATTATCTACTTCCAGTCCTACTCCAACACCTATCCAGACCTGACTCCCCTCGCCGAGGCTCTGGAGCAAATGAAGGAATGGGCCGACGTCGCACCGATTCTGGCGATTGGCACGCGGCCGGATTGCTTCAGTGAAGAAGCTGCCGATTTATTGGCCGCGCAGAAGGAATATTTCGATGAGGTGTGGATCGAACTTGGCTTAGAGACTGCCGACGACCACGTGCAGCAAGTCATTCGCCGCCACGACACCTTGGAGAACTTCCACATCGCATGTGAGCGTGCTGGAGAGCGAGGATTGCATCGCATCGCGCATTGCATTGCTGGTTTGCCCGAAGAGAAAGCGGATGGCTTGTTGCGCCAGGTGGAGGAAATCGCCAAAGCGGGTTGCGAGGGCATCAAATTTCATCAGATGATGGTGTTGCGTAAAACCAAACTCGCCAAGATGTGGATGGACGGGAACTTAGAGCTACTGCCCGCGGAGGAATATGTGCAGATGGTGGCCGATGCGCTGGAAATGCTGCCTCCGGAGGTCATCATTCATCGTTTGGTGGCAGAGGCTCCAGAAGAGGAGTATCTGGCGCCGAAACCTTGGCCAGGACGTCAAAAGGTACATTCTTTGATTGAACAGGAACTGTTAAGACGCAAAAATCACCAGGGCTCGCGGATTTCAGCGCATTAATCCCTTTCCACCACAATAAAATCCATTTTGTTGATGGAAAAGCCAAGCCAGATGCGCATTCCATGCAGATGCGCTCCTACATCACAATCTTGCTCCTCGGATGGCCTCTTTTGGCAGCCTGCTCCAGCTCGGAGCCCCTTCCAACCGCCGATTTTGGCCCCGCCCTTGACGCCTTTGGCGAGGAAGGCGCGGTTCTAGATTTAGTGGAAGGACTGCCCGCCTCCTTTTTGGTAGGCGATGCCATCGAAATTGAAAACCTGCTGGCCATTCGCTCCTCGCTAGCCCAACAATCAGAAACCACCAATACCCTGATTCAATGTGCGGAGTTGAACGAGTTGAGTTTTACCGGCCTAGCCGATGAGGTCCTAGAAGCAGCCCTGGAAGACGGTGGTCCGATCCTACTTGATCGTGTAGGCACCACTGCTGCCAGCCTGCGACAAGGCCTGCATGGAGTCCTGCTGGTCACGGTGGATGATGAAGGTGCCATCGTTAGCGCCAAAGAAATGTAAATCCTGTGACTATTCCATCCACCCCGCACCAATTCGACGTCGCCATCATTGGCGGCGGGCCAGCCGGAATGGCATGCGCGTGGAAGACGGCAAACTCTGGGTTAAGCACCCTGCTGTTTGAGCCGAAACTAGGCCCCATCGAAAAGCCCTGTGGCGAAGGCATCATGCCAGGTGCCTTAGATGTATTAGACGCCATGGGAGTTCCGCACCAGCTCGAAGTCTGTCGCCCTTTCCCAGGCATCCGCTATTTTGTACCTGGAGCGCAACCTTTAGCGATTGACTTTCCAATGTCCGGTCGTGCTTATTCTCGCCCGGTACTAGATTCTCTAATGCGCGAACGACTAGATTCCACAGTGGGATTTACGCGGGTAGGGCAAAAAGCAAAAGTGGAACGTCTTTCGGGAGCATTTCAAATCACCTCAGCGGAGGGGACCGTATTCCACGCAAAATGGTTAATCGTTGGCGATGGCGCCGGCGGTCAAACGGCACGCTGGATGCGCGGCCCATCCGAACTGCTAGGCCCACGCCTTGGGCTCCGCACCCGACACCAAGACGTGCGCGGCTTGGATCGGGTAGAGATCCATATGGGACAGGGAGTAGATTTTTACATGACTCCGCTCCCTGGTGGCATCGTCAATGCTGCGCTCATGATTGAGAATCCACCGCCCGGGGTGCATGGCGCCGAGGACCTATTCTCCTGGGCGCTTGATCGGCACCCTGCGGTTCAAGAACGGCTTGGCACGATGACCACCAGCGCTGCATGTGTACCGCTGCAGCATCGTTATCCGCAGCATGTCACCGACGGCAGAGCTTTCCTGATTGGCGATGCCGGAGGCGTGGCCGACCCCATTTTGGGAACCGGTTTGGCTGTCGCTCTGCGCACAGGATTTCAAGCTGCAGACGCTGTCCTGCAAATCCAGCGAGGCGCTTCTCAAGCCAAAGTAGCGCACAGTTTTCGTCGCCAAGCCCGCGCGGAACGTGGACCACGGCAGAAGTTGGCGAAGTTGCTTCACTTTGCCTCAACACATGAACGCGTGACCCGTGGAGCAGTTGCATTTCTTCATCACACTCCAGGATTGGCCAAGCGCCTTGCTGCAACTGCCGCAGGAGTCCGCGTGCAATCAAAGCGCAATATGAAGTCATGAAATACCGCGCATGGATCCTCTTGGTAGTGCTACTTGGCTGCCTGATTGGCTTAGCCCGCTATGCCGATGGCTGGTCCACGGATAATCGCGTTGGTATTTGGTTGCGTGGGCGAGAAGGATTGGAGCAGTACCAAATTCTGCAACAGCGGTTTGGTGGTGATGAAGTCATTATGGTGCGGCTAAAACCATCTTCCAAGGAGGACGCTGCCGGGATGCTCGCGGCACGCACCTTGGGCCCGCGGCTTGCCGCCCTACCTTCAGTCATTCAGGTTCTCGACCCATTCCGCTTACCAGGCGCTTCTCATCCTGGAGCTGAAGATGCTTGGATGGAAGCACAGCAAAGACCCTTAACGCAAACTCTCGACCTCATTGGTTTATCCCCTCTGCACTTTGATTACTTATTGCAGCTGGATCCAGGCGTTGACCAAACACAACGCAGCTTGTTGGCCTCCGCTTTGCAGAATTTACGTGTAGAAAGCCGTACGCAAGGTTTGGATCTATACATTGCGGGACATCCATTAGTCTCCGCTGCGCTGGACAGCGAATCGAAGCAGGTGCAAAAAGTATTCGCCCCCATGCTAGCCTTAATTGCCATACTTGGCGTTTGGCTATTACTGCGATCCCTGCCTCTGGCGCTGCTTTCCGCCTTACCGGCACTCTTGGGCGCCTCCTTAATCCGGGCTGCTTACCGGGCATTACATTGGGATGCCAATCTCATTTTAGTGACAGCAGGCCCTATCATGCTGGTCATCTTACTCGCCAGTGCTTTGCATTTAAGCGGTGCATATTTGCGGCTGCGTGG
>JASFYO010000011.1:0-16722 GCA_045047305.1 Planctomycetota bacterium
CTCCAGCGCTGGAGTGCGGGTTTCTTTTTGAGTCCAGCAGTAAGGCAGACTCGCTTAGGAAATCACCACCGTCACACTGTCGGCCGCGCTGCCTAGGCTCGAATTTGCCTGCACGTCGAAGGTGTAGGTGCCCGCGGACAAGGTTCCAGGGACTAGCAACTGCACCACGCGTACCGTTTCATCTGCACTGCGGAAGACGCTCGCATGAGGTCCGGAGAAGCGTGGGAGGATGTCGGCGTTAGTCAGACCAAGATGTGCGGCGGTGAGATTTACGCTGTAGCTTGAAAGTGCGGCAAGGCCATCGCTGGCACCGATAGCTAGCTCTAGAGTAAAGGGCACGCCTACTGCAACATTGAGACTATCGGAACTTAGAGTTGCGATGACGTCTGCGGTTTCAAGCCCAGTGTGCAAGACGTAGATATCGCCCGCGCCGATATTGCCAACCGGATCGGTGTAGTCAGCTCGGTAGTAGATGATGCGATCCGCACCAAGACCGGTCAAAGTGGTGTGGTGAAAAAGACGTGCGCGATTGTCGTCTCCCACGGCTTGATGACCAAAGCTCAGGTCCTCTCCGTATTCCACTGTGAGTGTGCCAAGGTCAGGCATGTTGCCCAGGGTGTCAAGATAGGTGCTGAGTTCCCACTCCCCTGCTGCCAAAGTTGCGTTCGCATTCAGCATCTTGCTCGGTGGTGGAGCATCGATATCCAACTGTGCCAGTTTGCCCGCACGGAATGGCTGGTACAGCGGATCACCCAAATAGAGATTTGTCCAGCGCACTTTGGAATCACTAATGCGCGCGGCCTCAGCAAATGGGTATCCATTTGCCATGTAGTAGGCGAAGACTTCAGGGTAGGGATGCCCATTCAAGTATGGCTCGGCAATCACGCCGGTTCCGCAAGTTAATCCCTGATGCAAAGACTCCGAGAGAAAAGTGCCTGGATTCTCCTGACGTAAACGCGAAACCGAATTCGAGTTCAAGTCACAAGCCATCGAGCCAACCATCCAAGTGAAAACATCATGATAGATGTTGAAGTTATACCAGCCTTCATAAAGCATGGCGCTCGGTGCGGTGAGAGCTGAGGTGCCGTCTTCCCACTTCGCATTGGGTTCTCCAATCTCAGTTGCGTAAGGCTCCCAACGCAAGTCAAAACCAGCTTGCTGCATCCAATCACGACCATAGGCCATGTCCTTATCCGCATTCGCATAAGTAAAGTGATTGAAAGGATAGTTCGCTAAATCATTGGCCGTGTACGCGCCATAACGCGTATCGCAATAGGCTGTTCCAGTGTAATGGCCAGGTTGATTAGAGAGGTAGACATCGCCATAAAGCGCACTATCCACCATTTCCATGGCATGTTCCTTCGTGAGCCCATCAATACGCGACACTAAGTAAGTACGATGCAAGCCATAGCGATCCGTATCTGGATCAAATCGCCCTGGTTCCACTCCAATGGTGGGAGAAGAATCAAAGTAAAAATCTGCATGCCCATAAGTGGCGTAAAGGGGCGTAGAACGAGTGCCAAGGTCCCAGAGGTGAATCAATGTGGTATCCAATCCACGGGTAGAGAATCCTGGAGGTATCACGCGCATGGGGACACCGTAGACAAACAAAAACCCAAGAACGTGGGTGTTGACATCATCGACCACTTTGGCGCGTAGTGGAAGAATCATTTCATCCCAAAAATCCTCCCATCCGGATTGCCCTGCATAGTAATCCAAGGTTCCGTGAGAGAAATCAATGCCCAAAATGTTCTCCACCGGCGCACCCCGACGTTTCGCCCAGTGAGCAGCCACCTCTTCCGAATCATTGATGCCGTTGCCGTCGGCATCGGGCCAATTGGTGTTGTAAACCACAATCCAGCGATCGGCAAGTTGCTCCGGATCCGGATCGTATGGACTTTGTGCAGGAAAGAGGAGAGGGGCTGCAAGAAGGGACAAGAGCATCCCCCTATGCTAGCAGGGAATGAAAATGCCGCTCGAGCGCCATCCAGGTGCGCGAGTGGTAAACCTCGCTAACCTTACAGGTCCAAGTTGAGATCAATCCGGAAACGATAGACGGTTTCGTCGACCGAGCCTGGCAGCAACTCATTGGGCTCCGAAGCCATCACCCAAATATGGAGTGCAGTGCGCTCGGTCAAGGTTTTCTTCCAACCCAACATGTGATTGTCGAAGTTAGTCGTGGAAAGCATGTCGTCTTGGCTAATAAGGGTGAGCACGGCATCCTGCTCGATACTGGAAAACTGATAGTAGAACTTACCAACGTTGGTATTCATTGCAGCGCCTATCGCCATCCCGCTATCGCCAACCGAATCTGCGGCGCGGATGTTATTAATCGCTTCTGCAGAGATGACAAAGCCACCGAGGTGATAGGCAAGTACCGCATCAAGGATGCCGAAATCGGAAGTCAACTCCGCTCCAGTCAAAGCATTGCCGCGCAAATCAGCGGTCAGAACCGCACTTCCTCCTGGAGTGAGATCGCCAAAAAAACTGTAGCTGATACCACCATCAAGCCTTTGCCCTTCCCCCGTCTTCTTGGAGAAGTTAGCGCCAATCAAAGTGGCCCAAGATTCTTCCGATGCACTTTGCTCAAGCACCGCCAGCTGCGCAACTTGAAAGCCAACTGCATCAAAAAAAGTGCCGTCGTTCTGAGTGAAAACTGCGGCAATACCTTCCGGTTGGATATCTGCATCCCAGACCAGTTCCCCGTAAACCGGGTTGCGATAAATCGGATTGCCAAACTTACCACCGACAACCGTTAAACCTGGAACATCCAATGGTTTGTACTGCACAAACAGGCGATCAAGGCTTAATTGGAAGCTTTGAAAGCCATTGCCCAAGTCCACGTGTGGGCTACGTGGGTCATCGGAATTACCCGTGGTAAGGCGAGCACCCACCGTTAACTCATCACTGATGATGAAGTTGCCGCCAAAACGAAAACGCAGGCGCTGGCGGTGCCGATCTGAGGTTCCGGGTGCATTGTCATTGAACTCCAACCGAAAGCGAGCATCGCCACTGAAGGACCAGCGGCTTTCTTCTTGTTCTTGTTCTTGCGCCTGCACGGAGGAGCTTCCGAGCAGAGTTGCAACGATGACAGCCAGAGGAGCGAGCCTAGAAAATTTTGAGTTGTGCCACATGAATGAGGGTTCCGAAACGGGGAAAGGGCAGATTATCGGCACCTGACAGCAAATGAAGATAATTCGCTCTTAAATTTTTCATCTCGCAAATTCCTGCCCCTGACTACACTCCTATTCATGCCAGAAACCTGGGGTTAGATTGTGATTGGCTCCGGCTTTGGTGGTGCCGTCTCAGGCCTGCGATTCAGCCAAAAGGGATACCGAGTGCTCATGCTGGAAAAAGGCAAACGCTTTGCACCGAAGGATTTCCCGCGCTCCAATTAGCCTCCCAAACGGTGGTTGTGGGCACCCAGGCTCGGCTGCCGCAGCTGTCTTCTCACCTAGGCACTTCCGTTCGCACCAACTCCGAAGCCCTGCTTGGCGTCACCACCATGCAAAAGGACTTAGACTTATCGAAAGGAATCGCAATCGTTTCGATTCTGCAGACGGATGATTATTCCCACCTCGAGCCAGTGCGTTATCCACGAGGTTCAGGCTTCTTCCGCCGCCTCATTTCCCGCGTGCAAAGATTTTGGCGCGAACCGCTACGTTGTTAGATGGCGTTGCCGGGAGCCTGGTCACAGAAGCGGTGTTAAGGATTCCATCGACCGAGCACAGGATTCATGGATATCCGGATTGCCTAATCATTGACGGATCAGCTATTTCCGCCAATCCAGGGGTCAATCCCTCCCTGACCATTACTGCTTTGGCCGAACGTGCGATGTCAAAAATTGAATCGATTATGGTAGAATCCGCCCAATCATGGAATCAGCCTTCCACAACACCGTCCGTCTTGCGGAAGAACTTTTAGACGCCGAGGATTCCTCGGACCCCTTCAGTAGAAGGACGGCGCAGGAATATCGCGCCAAACTGGATTTAGGCTTAAACCCCGAAGGGCGCCCGCCCGAGCAGGTTTACCAGAACATGCGCGAGCTGATGCTCGCCACACCACAAACCAGCAGCCCGCGATTCTTTAATCAGCTGTTCGCTGGTCGGCTCCCGATTGCAACCGCAGCCGATTGGTTAGCCGGTATGTTGAATGTGTCGATGTACACCTTCAAAGCTGCCGGCCCGATGATCTTAGCCGAGCAAGAAGTCGCATCGCGCATGTGCAAATTTGCAGGCTATGAAAACGGCGATGGCATCAGCGTGCCAGGCGGCTCGATTGCAAACCTCATTGCCATGTTGATGGGACGTAATCAAGCAGTACCGCAGCTGCGCGATGAAGGCGCAGACGGAAGACGTCTTACTTACTACGTTTCAAGTGAAGGCCATTACTCCATCAGCAAAAATGCTGGGGTGCTCGGCACTGGACGCAATAACGTGCGTAAAATTGCGGTGGATGCAAAGGGCAAAATGTGCCCGAAAGATTTGCGCGCAACCGTAGCTCGTGATTTGGCAGAGGGCGCAGTGCCATGTGCCATCATTGCCACGGCTGGCACCACCGTCATGGGTGAGTTTGATCCCATTCGAGCCATCGCAGAGATTGCGCAGGAATTTGGGGTTTGGCTACACGTGGATGGAGCCTTTGGCGGCACCTTATTGCTGCATCCAGATGCACGTAAGAAACTAGATGGCGTCGAGCTTGCAGATTCACTCACTTGGGATGCGCATAAATCTATGGGTGTGCCCTTGATGTGCTCCATGCTGCTGACGAAAGATGCGCAAGTGATGCATCAAAACCTGAATGAAGCTGCAGACTACCTATTCCAGGCTGATGACGAACGTCTGAATCCAGGTACTCGGTCGGTACAGTGTGGACGTCGCAATGACACGTTCAAGCTTTGGGCGGCATGGCAGCAACTCGGCGATCAAGGCTGGGCGGCGCGCATTGAGAAGCAACTCGGGTTAGCGCGTTATGCCGTGGCAAGAATTCAGAGGGAAGAGCAGTTAGAGCTAACCATTGAACCAGCATCAACGACAGTCTGCTTTACGGTGAAGGGCGTGGCCAGCCCTGCTATCTGCGATTACCTGCATGATTCTGGAATCGCTTGGATTGGATATGGCAATGTGTTTGGAGAAAATGTCGTCCGCCTAGTCACTTCCAACCCAGATGTTAGTGAAGAAGATTTGGACAGCCTCTTCGACTCGATACTCGCTGCCGCAGATTCCATTCTCGCAACGAGCCCTTCCAGCAGCCGTTCTTGCTAACCGTACCTAAGGTTTTTCGTCAGTGGTTTCCACTGGCGGCCAGCTGGGCGCTTATGGGTGCCGAAGGACCTTTGTTCACATGGTTCATCGCATCCATGGCAGAACAAAAGATCAACCTTGCGGCATTCGGAAGTATCGCATTCCCGATTGCCTTGGTGGTGGAAGGCCCCATCATCATGCTGCTGGCGGCATCGACTGCGCTGTGCCGCGATTGGGATTCCTACCGCAAGGTGCGCAGATTTATGTACGCCGCAGCAGCTGCGCTCACTTTGTTGCATATCTTGGTTGCCTTCACGCCTCTTTACGATTTAATCGCAGGAAAAATCATAGGTGTACCGGAAGATATTCTCGCACCTGGACGGCTGGGCTTACAGATCCTAACTCCATGGACTGCCGCAATTGCATATCGGCGTTTTCTGCAAGGGGTGATGATTCGCTTTGGCAAAGCACGCTTGGTCATGATGGGCACTGGTTTACGTTTACTCGTGTTGCTGACTACCTTGACCTTGATGCGCGCCACGGGCTCATTCTCGGGGATTATTGTCGGCACCACTGCGATTGCAGCTGGCGTTGTGGCGGAAGCCATTTTTGCACGTTGGGCAGTTGGCCCGATTCTGCGCGAGCAAATGCCACAAACCGATACCTCGCAAGAACGCATCACGCGAAAAAGCTTCCTGCACTTCTATATCCCACTAGCTATGACCCCTTTGCTTACGCTCTTCATCGGCCCCGCCGGATCCGCTGCGATGAGCCGCATGCCAAATGCAGAGCTCTCTTTACCAGCGTGGCAGGTCGTTCATGCAATTGTTTTCCTTACGCGTAGTACCGGCTTTGCATTCAACGAAGTGGTGGTTGCGCAATGGGATCAGCCAGGCGCAAAGCAAGCGCTAACTAAGTTCGCGCTGAGCATTGCGCTGAGCACCTCCGGTGTATTAATTTTGATTGCGGCAACACCTCTCTGCGATTTGATTCTTGGAGACCTTTACCATTTAGAGCCAGACCTCAAAGCAGTTTGCGCAACGGCACTACTATTCGCCATGTTCATGCCTGCCTATCAAGCTTTCCAAAGTTTATTCCAAGGTCAATTGGTGCATAGCAAACTCACCCGCGGCATCACCGAAGCGGTGGCGCTTTATGTCATCGTCGCCTTAACTGGTTTACAGGTCAGTGTTTGGTGGGGCGCATTCACTGGTATCTACGCCGCACTCACGGTCTTCTCCATCGGCGGAATCTTGCAGACCTTTTGGCTCGCAAAGCGTGCTAATCTGCAGACATGAGCAACTCTTCCCAATCCCCGAACAGCATCATGCTGACCGCCTCCGACATGAAAGCTGCGATTGCTTTTTACGTTGATATCTGCGGCTTCGAGGTCAAAGAATCTTGGCCTGAAGGCGATAACCCCATGTGGGCGAACCTGGATTTGAACGGCCAGAGCGTCATGTTGGGCTGCCCGATGGAACCCGGAAAAGTGGAAGCCATGTGCAGTGGAAACGACAAGGAGTTGGCTTGGTTTGGCTCCGTGGCCGAAGAATGGCAAAACCATAAACCTGGCGTAGGCACCATGTTTTATCTCGCGGTCAAAGATGTCGATGCCTTCCACGGCGAAGTCATCCGACGTGGCGGCTCTCCCGCAACCGATCCAAAAACGCAGTTCTATGGATTACGTGACTTCGGAATCATAGATCCAACTGGATATCGTTTGGTTTTCTACAGCCCAGTGACGATGGACAAATGCCAGAGCTGCGGCATGCCGCTGGTCGAAGCAAAGCCTGGAGACATGTATTGCCACTATTGCCTGACCGACGACGGCAAGCTGAAGCCCTTCGCCGAGGTTTTAGAAGGAACGATTCAAGGCTACTTCATGGGCATGCAAAAAATGGAACGCGCAGAAGCTGAAGTTGCCGCCAAGGAAATGCTCGCCCAAATGCCTGCTTGGAATCAGGAATCATGCGCGTGAGAGTTTCCTCCATCAAGATGGCTGGCTTCCTCCTTGCCCTGGCATCCGTGATTTCTTGTGCTGCACCGAGTGTCCGCGCCGACGTCATGGCTTTTGCCAACGCAGATGCTCCGCTTCAGGGAATGAATTCTTTTGCCTATGCTCCGACGGAAGACGAGACTCATGCCTTACGCAACCAGCAACTATTCAAAACCGTGCAAGAGCTGCTCGAGCAGCAAGGTTTGGTGGAAGCCGTAAACCCCAAATTTTTTATCACCCTGCGCACGAAGTCTGACCCAACCACCATCGAAACACCGTCTTATTATGAAATGGGACCGCGCATAAGCCGAGGCTATTACCATACGGCCTACATGCGTGGCACCGATGGCAATCGCCATCCGACCCAGGTGTATGTTCCAGGCAGCATCGATTCTTACCCCTATCGTGTGCCAAGTCGCTCCATTCCGGCCTTCGCGCATCACTTAGACTTAGAAATGCGGGGGCAAAATGGTGAAATCTTATGGCAAGGCAGTATCGACTTAGTAGAAACCAGTCGAGATCTCACCAAATATATGAAGTTGTTCTTGCCGCAACTATTAGAGGAGTTCCCTGCGCCCAGTGGGAAGAGCATCGAGCGCAAGGCTTCCTTCGTTCACTAGTGCGTCGCAAGTTCGTCGTACAAAGTCTCCAACCAACGTTCGGTTGGGATGAAGCTCCAGGACCAAGAGTCCCACTCTTGCGGAAGTCCGGCCTCCACCACTTGTTCACGACTCTGACCAGAAGCAATCCGCTGCTGAACAATGGAAGATGTTTGTTGGATCATGTCGCGAAAATCAACCAAGTCTTGGTAGCTTGAAAGTGGCCCGTGCCCTGGAATGATTTTCCAGTCCTTCGGGGTATTATCCAAAACGACCCCGATGTTGCTGAGATAACCTTTGAGGCTTCCCCCACTCTGTGGATCAATGAAGGGGAACATGCCGGAGAAGAAGTGGTCGCCCATGTGGACCACTTTAGATTGGTGAAAAATCACCACACAGTCGCCGTCGGTATGCCCTGATGGCATATGCAATAGCTGTACTTGCTCGCCATTGAAGTAGATAGATAGCTCATCGTTGAAGGTGAGGTCGGGAAGTGCTTCCGCAACAGCAGGACCTTTCCCACGACCGCCTTGCATCAGACGCAAACGCACATTGTCATGTGCTATTAGAATCGCATCGGTGCTGAATCGAGCATTGCCGCCAGTGTGGTCGCCGTGCCAATGAGTGTTCACCAGGTACTTCGGTTTCTCATCACTGAGTTCGGCTAAAGCAGCACGAATCTTCGGCTCCATCGGGCCAAACTGACTATCAATCATAAGCACGCCGTCGTCTCCGATACTAAAGCCAATGTTCCCGCCATAACCAGTGAGCATATAAACGTTGCCGTCGACCAATTCAGTGGTAGCTGTGGCGTTTTCGAACGGATCCTGGGCGACGATGCCTAGACCAAGGGCTGCTGCAGCTGCGAGAAAGAGTTTCATGAGGACATCAGAGAGTTGAACTCCCTAAGTCATAATCTAACCGCGCGGAACTAATTCTTCTGCAAGTGCGCGCAGACCATCACGGAAGGCCTTTTCAGAGAACCGTTGCGCCGACTTCTGAATCTTCGATGCATCCCAAACGATGGCTTCCGCACGTTTGATCGCGCTCATTACGGCTTCAACGCTTTGTTCTTGGAAGTGCACTCCCGTGACACCGTCCACAACCGTTTCTGCAGTACCGCCCTTGCCAAGCGCCACCACCGGACGGCCAGCGGCTAAAGCTTCGACCGGGGAAATGCCAAAATCTTCCTCTGCTGGGAAAACGAATGCGCGACATCCGGCCACGAGGGAAAGCATTTCTTCATCGGAAACGAATCCAAGAAGCTCCACGGTTGGCCCTGCTTGTTCGCGTAAGGCCTCGAACATTGGGCCGCGTCCGGCAATCTTTAAATTGAGTTTGAGGCGGTTGCAGGCATCGACCAACAGATCCACGCGTTTGTAACCTTCCAGACGCAAAGCTGTGAAGTAGTAGTCGCCAGGTTCCACGCCTTCTGCCGCTTTGCGATATGGTTCCAAATCTACCGGTGGGTATACCACTTTGGATTCTTTGCCATAAGCACTTTGAACCATACCGGCCACGTAATCCGAAATGGAAACGTAGAGATCTGGATTGTTTTTATGCTTTTGGTCCCAGCGTCGAAAGCGAGTGGTCACCATCTTCAGAGCAGGGCGCAAAATTGCCGGATACCCCGAAAGGAACATGTCCTCGCGGTCGTAAGCAAACATCGCCGGCCGATAGATGTAACAAAGATGTGGGATGCCTTCCGGCGCCTTCAAGTTCTTCATGAAGGAGACGGAAGAAGAGATAAGCAAGTCCACCCCTTCCCAATCGATTTTTCGCGGCAGGCGATCAACGATGCCTTGAAACAATGGTAGCGGCCAACGATATTTTTCCGGTGGCACTTTACCTTGTAACCACGACGAGCGAATGTCCATGCCCGCGTACTGAGGTAACTCTTCCGCCAGAAGTGTGTGAATCGTGGCATCGGGCCACATTGCATGCATGTGTTCCAATACCTTGTCAGCACCGCCATGGCGAAGGAAATCATGTGCGATGACGACTTTCATCGACTATGCATTTTCGAGACTTTCTCCCGCCGCCACTCGAGCGCGGGCATCGATAGCAAGTTCATCCAACAATGCATCTACATCCAAAGTGGGCGCGTAGCCGAGTAAATCATGCAGACGGCGGTTATCGCCGACCAACATGTTGGCATCTGCGGCTCCGCGAAGGCGCGCATCTTCTTGCTGCACTTTGATGTCACCTTGGAAGCGGGTGACCAAGCCATCCAGCAAGTCACCAATCACAACTCCTTTTCCAGAACAAATGTTAAGCAAATCGACTTTGCCAGCATGCTTCAACAAAGCGAGATAAGTGTTTACGACATCGCGCACATGAAGGAAGTCACGCACGGCATCAAGGCGGCCGACGGCGAGACTTCCCCCACCCTTGGCTTCTAATCCAGCAAGCCGCATTGCGAAACTTGGCAATGCAAAGGCAGGGAGTTGCCCGGCTCCAGTGTGATTAAAGGGGCGAACCACCGTGATGCGGTGTCCCTTGTCACGCAACTGCATGGCCATGGCTTCGCCATCCAACTTGGTAGCGCCATAAACATTGATTGGCTCTAGTTGTTGGTCTTCCGACAGAGGCTGCGAAGCCGGGCGATACACATGCCCTGAAGACACATGCACAATCGGGCAATCCGGCCACCGCTTCAAAAACTCTTGGTACATCCAGTGTGGGCCATCCACGTTGATGGCTTGCGCCAGCTCAGGATTTGCCTCACAGGCGGGCGGCGAAGAAAGTGCAGCTAAGTGCACCAAGCCTTCTGGTTCAGGCAGAGAATCCCATGCAGCCAAAGCTGCTGCGGAGGGACCATTGGCCCATTCCACCAGATCTAACTTGGCGAAAGAACCGTAGGCGGAAGCATCGAGAGGCTGTAAACCGAGCGCGGTCCACCGTTTCTCCTTTTGCTCCAGGGCATCACGCAACCAGCCGCCGACGAATCCGTCCGCTCCAGTCAGCCAAATGCTGGTCATCAGGAAACCTTAAAGGTGTCGGGCAAAGAACCGCGAGTTGGTTCTTTAAACATGTCGAGACGACGCTGAAGGTCGGCATCGACCATCATTTCAACTAAGCCACGGAAGTCCACCTTGGGCTCCCAACCGAGCTTCTCCTTCGCCTTACTGGCATCGCCAAGGAGCAGATCCACCTCTGCGGGACGGAAGAATCGTGGGTCAACGACTACATAATCTTCGTAGTTCAAACCAACGCGCCCAAATGCGATTCGGCAAAACTCACGCACCGATTCGGTGGTGCCGGTCGAGATGACGTAATCCTCTGGAGTGTCAGCCTGCAGCATCAAATGCATGGCGCGGATGTAATCCCCAGCGAATCCCCAGTCGCGACGTGCATCCAAGTTGCCCAGTGCCAACTGATCCTTTTCGCCAAACACAATCGCTGCGACGTGATCGCTGATTTTCCTGGTGACAAACTCCAAACCGCGACGTGGCGACTCGTGGTTAAACAAAATACCCGAGCAGGCGTACATATCGTAGCTTTCGCGGTAGTTCACTGTAGCCCAGTGGCCGTAAACCTTCGCGACTCCATAGGGAGAGCGTGGGTGAAACGGAGTAGTTTCGCGCTGTGGAGTCTCATGAACTTCACCAAACATCTCACTGGAAGATGCTTGATAAAAGCGAGCCTTGGGGCACACCAAGCGTACAGCTTCCAACATACGGATCACACCGAGGCCAGTGACGTCGCCGGTATGGATTGGCTCGTGAAAGGAAGAGTGCACAAAGCTTTGTGCAGCCAGATTGTAAATCTCGTCTGGCTTGTGCTCATCGAGCAGGCGCATCAGGGAAGACTGGTCGAGCAGGTCACCATGGCCGATTTCGACTTGATCCTCAACCGCGGAAAAACGCTCGGTAGAAGGCGTGGCAGAGCGGCGCATCATGCCCACAACCTTATAGCCTTGTTTCAGGAGGTGCTCCGCTAGGTAGGAGCCATCTTGGCCGGTAATGCCGGTAATGAAAGCGGTTTTCATGGGTATCTGGGGGAGGTTTCGAATCCCTGGAGAACAGGAATCATACCGTCGACCGGTATTTATCGGCACATTATGCTGCCGATTCAGCTGATCTGCGCCTTCAATTTCTTCTCCAGCTTGGCCCAACTATCACGCAAAGCCACGCTGCGGTTGAACACCAAGTGCTCTGCCGAGGAATCCGCATCCAAGCAGAAATAACCGTTGCGCTCAAACTGCACCGACTCTCCCAGCGCGAGATCGGAAAGACTAGGCTCCAACACCGCCCTCACCTTCTTCAGCGAATCCGGATTGAGATTTTCAAGGAAGTCAGCAGTCGCCTCGGGCTTGGCCTCTTGGAAAAGGTGATCGTACAAACGCACCTCGGCGTGCACCGCAGTGTCGGCGTGCACCCAATGAATGGTGCCCTTCACCTTGCGCTCATCTTCGGTGTTGCCACCACGCGATTCCGGATCATAGGTGCAGCGAATTTCAGTGACGTTGCCGTCTGCATCCTTATCGAAACCAGTACAAGTGAGGTAGTAGGCATACTTAAAGCGCACCTCGGCGCCGGGCTTCAAGCGGAAGTATTTACGTGGCGCTTCCTCACGGAAATCTTCACGTTCGATCCACAACTCACGACCAAACGGAACTTCGCGCGTGCCCATTGCTTCCTCGCCTGGATGGTTCTTCGCATCCACCATTTCGACTTTGCCTTCCGGATAGTTTTCCACCACCACTTTGATCGGATCCAATACCGCCATCCGACGCGGCGCTACATCGTTCAGCTCATCGCGCAAGATCGATTGCAGGAGTGAAAAATCGACCGTGCCTTCGGTGCGAGTAATCCCAACTTGCTTACAAAACTCGCGAATGGCGGTCGCGGTGATCCCGCGCCGGCGCATGCCACGAATCGTCGGCATACGTGGGTCATCCCAACTTGCGACATGACCGCCATCGACCAAGGTCTTGAGCTTACGCTTACTAGTAATGGTGTAGCTTAAGTTTAAGCGCGAAAACTCATACTGCCGTGGACGGGCTGGAATCGGCAAATGGTCCAAGAACCACTCATAAAGTGGACGATGATTCTCAAACTCTAAGGTGCACAAACTATGTGTGACTTTTTCAATCGCATCTGACTGCCCGTGTGCGAAATCGTACATCGGGTAAATGCACCATGTATCGCCAGTACGTGGATGACTCTTCTTTTGCACTCGGTACAACACGGCATCGCGCAGGTTGAGGTTCGGGTGCGCCATATCGATCTTGGCACGTAAGACTTTCGACCCATCTTCAAACTCACCAGCGCGCATCCGTTGAAACAAGTCCAAGCTCTCTGCAGCAGGGCGATCACGGTATGGGCTATCGCTGCCTGGGTGATTCAAGTCACCACGATTGGCGCGAATCTCTTCTGCCGTTTGCTCATCAACGTAAGCGTGTCCTGATTGAATCAGATGACAAGCCCAGTCGTACAACTGACCAAAGTAATCCGAGGCGTGGTAAAGATGCTCACCCCAATCAAAACCTAACCACCGGATGTCCTCCTGGATGGCATCGGCATAATGTTGCTCTTCCTTCGACGGATTAGTGTCATCAAAACGCAAATGGCAGACCCCACCAAACTCCTCAGCCACTCCAAAGTCGAGGCAGATTGCCTTCGCATGCCCGACGTGCAGATAACCATTTGGCTCTGGCGGGAAGCGCGTGACAATGGACGTGTGTTTACCGGAGGCTAAATCCTCCTTGATGATACTGCGGACAAAATCCGTCGGGCTTTCCTGGGTACTCATGGGTAGTCTCGCGATGTTCCGCGGCACAGTTTACAGGTGCTTCGCGTAACCACCGAAACTACCCCAAAAGGCCTTACCAGGTAGCGGTAGCCATGACTTCTGGCGGAGCCTGTCCAGTGCGGTACCACGATTTGATTAGGTCCAATCCGGTGTCCTTAAGAAACGGCACGGAGCCGTCGTTGGCCAAAAACAGGAACTGCAGGTACTCCCAGGAGACCGTTTGGTAGAGCAGGGAGATTTCTGCACGAGCTGCGCCGGCAGGAGGGGTCATCACAAACTCATCCCAGTGTTGGTACTCTCCACCAACGCCCGGGTTGCCGTATAAAGTAGAAGGCACCGGCAAGCAGTTACGCACATAGGCCGAGTCATAACTCATGCGGTAAGGCGGAATGCGGTTATCCGCCAGCACCTTGTTGTTCAACGCAAAGTGGAAGGAGTGCGCGGTAGAACCTGAAGGCTTGGCCGCCAATCCGCCCAGAGTTTCAATCACTGAGCCGTCGATGCGATCAAACATCAGCGGGCTGTTTGGATCGGATCCAATTGCGATTAATTGAGTCGCCCACTCCTGAGTCATACCAGGCTCCACTTGATATATCCGAGTATTCGGATCGTTCAAATTCGTCAAAGATTGCACCAGACCAGCGCGAGTTCCAATCGTCACAGCAATGTTGCCGTATTCGCCATCTTCACGCACAAGTTGGTTCGCAGTGTTGTACCACTTGATATTCAGCCACATACGTCGGCCTTCCGGGTAACCGGTGAACAGCTTGTGGCCAGTGAGGTTGAACACTTTGACCGTGTTACCAACCACTTCCAAGGATGCCGCACTTGCCAACATGCTGCGTGCACGATCCTGCGCCCAACCGATGGCATTGCGGTCTTTGCTGTTCAAGCCGCCACCAATAATGAGTTGATCACGACTATCCATATCGATAATCATGTCGCCCATCACCGTGTTACCCCCAGTTAAGTCGTGAGTAGGCACATCTAGACGATAAGGAGCGCTTGGATACGAGCTACCTTTACCTGCCACGGGACGCATGTGGCAACTCTGGCAAGAGTAGGTGCGCGCGGTGCCGTCTTCGTAATCGCCACCCTGCAAAGCGACCAGGGAGGCATCGTAAATTTCACGCAAGATACCGGTCTGCAGCTCCACAGGTAGGGTCAAGAAATTCTTCACCGGAAAATCAATCAGCGCCCCCGATGCATGCTCAGAAGAAGTACGTTCCACCACGCCGTATCCATGCGGCTTATTATTAAAGGCTGCCTTGGTGGTTAAGGGGTCACCCAAAACGCCACTAAAAGTTCCAGGGAGCAATGGAACCTCGCTTCCGTTGTTATGCGCAAGATCTCCCACAATCGGATTACTCACGTCGTGGCAAGTGGCACACATCTCGGAACTGCGGTGAAAGTTAGACTTTACGGTTGGGTGCGGAGCAAAAATGCTGCCGTAAGGTCCGTAGCGGTCAATGCCATCGGCTAGCACGTACTGACCACTACCCAAATAGGCTTCGGGGTTCGGGCCGCCAGTGTTCGCAATAAAAGGAGGGTTCTGCACTCCGAGGTGTTCACTCTCATCCGGGTTGGTCAAACGGTGACACAGCATGCACTCCACGCCATCGCCATCCAAAGCCGGATCTAAACCGGAGCCGTCGGTTGGGGTGGAACGATCCTCCAGCCACCCCGAAGGCGAGTGGCAACGAATGCAAAGGTCGCCGGCGCCATCGAAATCCTGCTCTGCAATCGCAACACTGGCCCAGAACAAAGGATCGCGGCCCGCTTGCGACATCATCGACCCATTCCAAATTCGATACGGCTCGGTATTCAAATCGAAATAGCCGTGACAACCAACACAATTGTCGGAAGTCTCGATAGCAAGGACCTCCAAGGCTTGAGTGCCTGGTTGCTGAACCTCGTTAGGAACAGTGAAGGCAAAAAAGGCCGCGGTCGTGGTCCCGGACAATGCCAAAAAAAGGAGGATGTGGAGAGGGCGCATGGACACCGAAGTGTATTCCACAACCTAGGACGACGTGCATAGGAATCCGTTCCTCCTTATTGGGGCTAAGGGCGACGCTATCCTCCTCTCATGGCTCGTTTTCTCGCTCCTCTGCTGCTTCTAGGTCTCGGCTCCTGCTTTATGGGCCAAGTCACCGTCGACGAGGACCTAGATCCTCAAGCCATCTCCCAACTGCAGGCTGGCAAGTCCACCGATGCCGATGTGATGATGCTCCTAGGGGCCCCGAATAAAGTGGTAGAGCTAGGAAACAAGTCTGCCTGGCTGTATCAATCGCAGAACACCAAGCAAATGGGCATGTGGCTCCTAATTTTTGGCGCTTATGGTGAAGACACTCAATTCGATCGTTGCTGGGTGTTCTTTGACGAAAACGGCATTCTTAGCCATTACGGAGACAACCTAAACGCTGCCACGGCGGAGTATCACCTCAGTGGCTCGTAATTCAGGCCTGCGCGCAAGGCTGCTCCTCGCCACACTGGCCCTGGCACTACTCCCTCTATGGAGTTGCGCCGGCTTTAATCGCACCCATCGGCGGGTGGACAGCGCCCCGCCGTTGCACGAGCTCAAAGCATTGGCCGAGGACCACGCAGATTTAACCTTATGCCTCGACCGCCTAGGCCCCCCCACCTCGGTAGAGCGAAGCCAAGATGAAACAGAGATGGTGCTGACCTGGACCTGGGATGAGCAAGACGCCTGGGGCTTCTTCATTTCCGTTCCCAGCGGAACTCATTTCAGCCCTTCCCTCAATTGGGCCGACGTCGCAAACCAACCACAATTTGTGCGCTTGTTTTTCGACAGCAATTGGACCTTAGTGGATATCGCCCAGGGCTAATCCACTGCTCGGCGTCGCTGCATGAGCAGATAAATTGGAACGCCGGCAGGCTCGGTATGTAATCCCCACCCGAGGCGGGGAAGCGTTTTGCCATGGCGGCATAGGACAATGCGCCAAAGCAAGCAATCAATCCGCCTCGTCGCTCATGGGCGGCGGAACAGCAACAAGTAGTTCTCCTTCAATCCATCGATCTCGGCCTCTTCCACGAACTCAAAACCGGCCTTTTCGATCTCTGCTAAGAAAACTTCTTTACCCGCGCGCATGTGATTCAAAACCCAAGG
>JASFYO010000012.1:0-15316 GCA_045047305.1 Planctomycetota bacterium
GCACGGGAGATGGAGTGGAAACTATGGCACAACGAAAAGCGCGGTGATCGGGCATAGAGGGATCGAACAAGCGCGCCCATTCGGCACGATACTGCTCTAAGCTGCGGCCCCATTCGCGCAACACCTTTTGCTCCGCCTCCGTAGCAAGAGTGAGGAAGTCGTCTAAGGTTTGCTCCAAACCAGGCACGATTTCCCACTTACCATTTTCTAACGGTTGCCAAATCCCATCCGCCAAAGCACCGCGGGCGCGGGCACATTCCAAACGCGCAAAAAGCACTGGAGCATGCGCGAAACGCAACCTTTGCTCCCACACTGGATTCCCCTTCACCGCGATTTTGGCATGCGCAAACAGTTTTTCAGCTTGTTCCAGCACCGCGGGACGCAGCCAAGTCTCCCGCGCCTCCGCAGGGGCTCCAAAAATCCTCAACGGCTGACCGGAGGCTTGGAGTTCTTGCTGCATCAAATCTAAATAGGCGCGTAAATCGGGAGCTGCCAAACCATAAAAACCAAGCAGAAACTCGTCCATGGTGGCTTCAAAATCGAGATTAGGATTCCACGCCAATTTTGCAAGCAAGTAGCACCGCAACTCAGAAAATTCCGTATGCACACCGTTCCCTTGCAAAAACAAACTATGCAGAGGATGACTCACAAACCACTGCACATTGGGTTGCAACACCCAAAAATTTGGAAACGGCGCTAACAAATTTGTAAACTGGACTTCGTAATCCCACAAAAAAATCTTGTCGCAAAGTTCGCTCCAGCGGGAAAAATCTGCCGCAAAAGTGCTGTTTGGATTGTCCGCAATGGGTTGACTACGGTCTTCTTCAAGCGTACACAGCATGATGCTCACATTCGGCTCTGGACGCAGATGCAAAGGTGGTTTGCGGGTGTATTGATAAGCCAAAGTGGAAATCGTGAGCTCTGGGAATTCGCGCGCCACCGCGTTCACAAAAGCTAGCATGGGCCCCATCGGACTACCTTCCGCCGCCATTTGCGCCTGCTCTTGCTCGCACTGACAATATTCTTGATTGTCGGCCTGACTTACCGAAATGGATTGAATACTGGGATGCTCCTCTAAGAGCGCATGAATCCGTTGCTTGGTGATTTGCAACACTTCTGGGTTTGCCAAACACAGTTGCGAAGGCCGACGCTCTCCATCGACCAAAGCGAAGTATGCGGGGTGTTGCTCGAAGTAGGTGGCGGGCGGCACCAAGGACAATACGGAGTGCACCCAATAAGGAGAGCGGGTTTGATTAATTTCCGCAGCAACCCAATCCAACTTATGCCAGCGTCGGTAGGCGGCATCGGCGGCCACTGCATAATGCACGCTACGCCAAGGCGTTGGCGGGACTTCAGAGAGCGAGAAATCGGAATCCAGGGAGATGTTTTTGTTTTTTGGAATGTAGAGGGCATCCGGTGCCCACATGCGACAACCAAAATGTTCGAGCAAACTGGTTACGGCATAATCGGTTGCTTGAGGGCTCCCCCCAAACACAAGGAGGTCCTTTCGAGCAAACTGAATGGTGAAGCCGTCTTGCCCAAGCTCCGGATAAAAAAGATGAGCCTGTTCAGCCGCAAGGGTGTTACCTACGAGAATGCGTTTGCCAACATGGTGCGCTGCGGTTTCCGTTTTAATCGGCAGTTTGGCCCCACTGATTTGCTGCATAAAGTTTTGTAGCCTTTCCGCAGCCGCTTGTTCCAGCGCGGCAGGATGCTCTGCCGTTACGATAATCCACTGGCTTCGACCTTGGTGCACCAACTGCAAATCATGCGCCAAGGGTGCCTTGATCACAGAAAGGCAGAGAAGAAGAGCAAGCCCCAAACGCATGGAAAAAGTGTAGCGAAGCCGTTTGTGCTATATTCAGACCATGCACAATCGACGCTACACACTGTTTTTGGTGGTGCCTTTGCTCGCTGCATGCGCCATGAGCAAGCCTACCGCCAATGCCACGGGGCAAGAAATCTACGCCATCGCAAACTGTGCCGATTGTCATGGCGATGATTTTGAAGGCCGCTTCATGGGGCCCTCTTTGAAGGATGTAGCCTCCCATTGGAACCCAACGGACCTTGCTAGTTTTCTTGCAGCGCCCGACAACTTCATCCAGTCCGATCCGCGCCTCGTTGCTTTAGACGACGAGTATTGGTTCGACATGCCCGACTACAAAGAACTCTCGCGGCGGCATCGCGATGCGTTAGCCCTCTGGCTGCTACAGCAAAACACGACGACTCCCTAAGGCACTAGAAACTCGTCCACGCCCTCGATGGGGTCGAGCATGATCCATCCCGCTTCACTCCTTTTGGCAAGAACCTCCGCTTGACTGGCCAAGGCGCCCAGAGTAGTCTTGATTCTTCCTGTTCAAGCCCTTTATGAGCCCCTCCCCCCCACCACAGCCACCCAACCTGACCACTCCCCATGCATGGCTTAACCTAAAGCAATGTTTTGGGTCCTGGAAATCTCATGGGATGGCAGATGGCCCTCTAGGTCTGGTGCAGCTTTTCGCGGCAGGACAGCCATGGTTGGAAGGAGCGCTTACATCTTTAGGTCGACGCCACTCACTTCTAACCGACCTCAGCGCAGCTCTCCCGGCATTTCAGCAAGCGCTCTCCGAACTTCCAAAGTTACCAGAGTCATCGAATGGTTTTTCGATTTGGGTAGAGTCGCTTATCTTGCGACATTTCAAGACCGAAGCTGAAGAAGCCGCCGTTCCGCTTCAGGTGCCAAACGCTCCCTGGGGTGGATTCCGCCGACGCTTTAATCTTTTGCCCCGGTCAGCACGAATTCGTGTGCTTCAATCTCTCCCGCTTTCAAACCTAGCGCCTCGGGCGTTTACAGAATCCTTGGCTCCAGATGCCGAATGGGTTGTGCTTTGGGAGTCGGTTTCCTCTGGAGTGCCGGCCAATTCCATGCCAGTGGAATGGCACCGCTTTTTGCCTGCCGAAGATCACGATGGTCTCGCTTGCCCGAACATCGTTTTGTCGCGAGACTCTAAGCAAACCTCACAGGAACCACTTGGGCGCTGGCTATTCCGTGCTGCCGCGATTCAGGAACAGCAACGAACCGATGCTGGCAACTTCGAATTGATTTTGCCCTCGTGGGTTCTCCCGAAACGCCCGGATTTGCTTCTAAAAGAACTCGACGTGATTGTTCAACGTCTTGGCGGCATGCCTGGAGACGAGCAACTGCAAAAGGTTCTTGGTGCGCTGCGTCATCTCTACAATCCCTTTGAAGGCTCCGAAATCGTGGCGCCGACCCCACGAGAGATTTTGTCTCTTGCCCGTGAGTGGCATGGGAAAGATGCGTATGTGGAAGGTCTAGCCGGCGTTTCCAGCCTTCGAAGCGGAAATCCTGAAGAAGCCCGCATGGCGTACATGCGCCTGTTCAATAAGGCGACCGAGCGTAAAGATGTTGCCCTCGCACTCGCCAACCTGGCGGGGCTGGACTTGATTACGGTGGAAGGATTGCGCAATGCAAAACCGATGCTGCTGGAAGCGTTGAAGCTTAATCCTTGGAGTGGTGTGGCGAAGGGCTTGCTCAAAATCCTGCAAAGAAATAGTGCAGCTCCAAAGAGCGGAGAACTTGAATGAAGCTTAGTCTAATCAAGATTTTCCTTTTCCTGGCGACAACCATCCTTGCTATTACTTTATTGACGAATAAAGCGATGGCTTCGAATACTCAACGGTCAATCCCAGGGGGGAACGTAGTTGTCGACCATGGCGACCCACCCATTGGAGGCGGTGGAGTCGACGGAGTTCTAAGACTCAGCGGCGGTGACGGCGACCAGCCGAAGCATGATATTCGCGGACGCAGAGGAGCAAAGACCAGCGTTTCCTCCTCGCAACGTCCGACTCCTTGATTCCAGGATCTGGCATGCATGGAAAAGCGATCCCGGCGCTGTTGGTGCTGCTTGTCGTTGGAGTTGCTTGGTTTGCCTTGAAGCAGAGCAGCGAGCCTACCGTTGTTGGCTTAGACGGAGATGGCACTCTGCAGCACTTGGCAGCCGATGCAGAGAAGCAGGAACAGACTGCGCTTGATCGGGAGATAGGCCAAGCTGAAAGCTCTGATTCCCCATCTTCGGAGGAACAAAACGCAGCCCCGGCGGTCATCCAACGCGGAGATTTTAGCAATCAGTTACGCGTCACCGACGCGCAAGGAAATCCTGTGGCTGGGCGCGTGGAATTCATCAAGGTTGACGAAAGTTTTCTCACTTACTTCTCCTCCCTCGCCCGACTTGGGTCAGCCATCTATTTCGACTCCATGGTGCAAGAGGGCATGGTGAACCTGGCCGATGGGATTTTTAATCTTACCGCCGCAGGCAATCAAGCCGATTTCTTAGTGGTGGTTGCGCCTGGCTTCACTCCCCATCTAGAGAAATGGGAACCGCTGCCTCCAGGCAAAAACTTTGAACTTGCCTTAATCAAAGCAAAATCGATTTCCGTCACCGTATTGACTCAAGACGGGCAACCTATCCAAGATGCAGAAGTGTGGTATCGCTGGACCGGCATCTTCAATCAAAACGAAAACTCCCCTCTCCTTGACCGTTTCCGCACTCGCTTTTTCCAGGAAAGCGTGAACACCGATGCCAATGGCCTTGCTGTCTTAACCTCCACTTTCCCCGAATGGTCCACTGAAATCTTTGTCCGTCCAGGAGATCTCTGGGCCACGGTGGTGCAAACGGTAGAAGCTGGGACATCGGTGGAGATTCGCTGCCCTAACGCATTTATGCTGAAAGGAATCGTTTCCGTTGCTGGCAAAGCGCCGCAAACAGAAGTGCAGATGAAAGTTTCCATCCGTCAGGGAGATCAATATTGGTTACTCGAATCGGGCCGCGCGAAAGAAGAAGGCAAGTATCAAATCACGGGGATTCCATCGGGCTACCCGGCTTATCAAATCGAGGCGCAAGGAAACGGTTTTGCCAATCAAACTAAAACCATTTTTGCACCAAAACCTGGCGAGGTTATCGAACTCGACTTTGCCATGGAGCAGGGCGTTGGTGGATTCATCCAACTGACAGATCCGTGGGGAATGCCGCTTCCAAATGCGCGCTTGAAGTTGGTCGCCGAGGGGAAGCGGAGTTCCATGTATGGATATGACTCGGACGATGCTGGCCAAGTAAGCTTGCCTCCAGATTTTCGTAAAAACGAAACTTGGCTGCTGAACTTGCGCCTGGGAAAAGAACTTTACTTACGGCTAAATCAACCCTTTGTGGTCGGCGAAACCACTGCAATCACGGTCCCCAATTTGGCGAAGATTAGCGCCATCGAAATCCCACAAGAGATTCTTGCCGATGCCACCCTAGAGGCCGTTCGTTGGAGCGGAAAATCTAGTCAGTCCTGGGGTGCTTCCTGGTGGAGTCCAGAGTTGGCCCAAACCACCTTGCTTGCATCGGGCAGCGCAGATTTAGAGATTCAACTATCCGATGGGCGGAAAATCCATCAACCGATCGTGCTTGCTCCCGGCTCGGAGGGTCCAGTCATCGTGGACCGCGCACCATGTACCCTGCGCTTTGCGCTTCCCGCAAACATTCCAGCAAGCGTGACCCTCTCTAATCAAGATGGGATCGTGGTGTTTGCGAAGGATGAAATCAGTGGTCCGATTTCGATTCCACTTTCGCAAGGCAACTATGCGCTGGTTGTTCTTTGGCCAGAAACTTCCCGTGAGATTCCACTCATTTCGTTAGACCAGCAAGAGGTGGACCTCGGCCCGATTGAGCCACTGCCCTCTGGCTACATCGAAGGCATCGTCCAGGATTCCCATGGAGTCCCCGTGCAATGGGCAAATGTAAGACTCACTTCGACCAACGGATACAACTCGCAATCTTGGACCACCGATGTGGACGGTGCCTTTTTCTTTTACGATATTCCACTTGGCAAGTATTACCTGCTTTGCGATACCGCGCAAACTCATGGAATACAAGGATCCACGTTGATTGAGAATATTGACGTCACGGCAAAGCAACTAGAGCAGCAAATCACGCTTGATCTTGTCACCAGCGAAAATAAGCGCGTCAAACTAAGCTGCGCGAGTCACTGGGCCTTTAACTCCTTTGCAATCCTTGCATCGCTTCCAGCTTCTACTCACGCAGCGATTGGCAGCCATGGCCAAGCATCTATTTCAGCTCAATCAGAGTCTGCGTGGTTAGGTGTAGCGCAAATTCTTGATGGAGAAATCATGGCTCAGGCCATGCCGATTGCCGCAGGCCCTGGAGAATTCACCTTGCCATCCACCACGATGCGCACCTCCAACATTCATTTTATAGATGAGCTTGGACAACCATGGCAACACTTGCTGATCCGGCTCGAGCTCAATGGGCATCCACTCACCCGTCGGCCAACCCTTGATGCCTCGGGAACCCTAAAGGTGCAAAGCGATTCCACCGCTCCGTGGAGTTTGCAAATTGCATCACCCTCTGGCCAGATCTTTCGTTTCGACCTTGTTGCCCTGCAAAACGACCAAACGCTCACCATTCCAGGCAAGATTCGTGGCCGTGAGATTACGGTGCGCAATGAAAACGGCGATGCCCTCCCATGGCCTACGGTGCAAGTCTTGGATGATTCTTCTACCTTTCCATCGGACAAGAATGGAAGAGTCACCCTCCCGCAAAACCTAACCCAAGCTCTGGTGGTTTCCGCCAATGGTTATCTACCTTGCCTGGTGCGCGATTCCAGTGGTAAAACCATCACCCTGCCGCAACGTCTTGATGGAATCCAAATGCATCTTCCCGACGATGCAACCAAGATTCTTTGGACCAGTCACTCTGGCTTTGAATCGCTTTGGAAGAATCAAGCGGCAGTCGGCCCCGGACACAATCCCATAGAACTTCCACCCATGGCTGCTGGGCGATTCACCTTCTATGCCTACAATGCGCAAGCAGTGATCCTTGCGGAGCAGGAGTTTGTTTTGCGTGAAAACGGGCAAGTTCTGGCGTGGGAAGAGTAAGGCTTAACCTTAAATCTTTCACCTTCGTAATTGGGTTCTCTTAGAAGATGGAAACAGATTCTGATACCTATCCATCCGCCTAGTCTGAAAATTAAAAACGAATTCCACTGCGCGCCATGCAGCCGTGGCAAAAGTCACCGAAGCCGTGCTCTGGTGCGAAAGTCTCGCCGCATTGGGTGCATTGAAAAAAGGAGGCCGCGCGAAGTTTTTCAGCGGCAGTCAAACTTTCTCGGAGCCATTCCGGAGTAGCGTCCTGAGCTCTGCGGGTGGAATATGGAATAAAATCCAAGCGCAAATCATGTGGTCCGTCCCAACTATAGGCGACCTGCGCAACCAGGACATAATCCTCGGTGACATGGGCCAAAGCCTTCAGAGGGGCGCCATCCTCAAGGGCCGACAGTTTGTGTGGCTCGCAAATATCCATCAACGCAACATGCTTTGCAAGAGCCTCTCCCTCTTTGAGGACATACTTCTTGATTCCAAAAAGTTCATTCCATGGCTCAGGCCAGCGCCCGGGAATCATGGACGCTGTGGAGGAGTAACACCTTGGCTCAGGAATTTCTAAGGGCATTTCCTCGACCGCAAATAAGGTTTCGACCAGATCACGGCGCAAACTTTGCACGGCTGCAATCATTGGCCCGGCAGTGGCACCATAAGTGTCGGAATCACGACCAATCATGGCCACCCAACTCAACACTTCCGCGCCAGTCTTAAGGAATGGATCGGTTGGGAAGGCCTCTGGCAACCACTGCGTTGGGTAGGGAGTCTCTCGGTACGCCCACTGCATGGCCCAAACACCGATCTGTAGCGTGGTCAAACAAAAGCCCATATGCTCAATCGGGGCAAAAGGACGGAAGGAATCCGGATGGAAGTCAGCGGCCTCAAAAACGCTCCAAGCTTCTGAATGCTCCTCCCAAGTTTCATCGCGCCACTCCTTCACCACGGCGTCATCATCTGTGCAAAGCCAAAAATCCCATTCCCTGCGGAATTGAGTTACCCACGAAGATGGCAAAACTTGTTGGCCCTCCTCTCCCTCAAACAACTCCTCGCCGTTCCGGATTAACCAGCTCTGCGCTGCGCAACAAATCGCCGGCAAGGGAGCCCAATGAGTGATCAATCCATGATGCAAGGTGTGGCGAAAGACCTCGTAATCATTCTTGCCCATGCCTGCGACCACGCCATTTCGCATAAGAGAACCATTACTCCAAGCATGACCACGATTAAGCCAAAAATTGCGACCACCCCGATACCACGCTGTGCCAGCACGTACAGCACTGAGAGTCGAACGCGTGGCATGCCCAATATCACGCGGTTTAGAATTCAACCAAGCCACGAAATTAGCGGCAATCCGTGCGCCACAAAAATAGGTCGATGCCTTGTTCTCGGCTTCCCCTGTTTCACACCAAGCCTTGACTATGGCAAGAGCCATTTCGGCATCATCGGTAGGGCGTCTCGCGCGAAATCCGAAAGGTCCGCCGCCAATCGCTGCAAACGGCCATCCACTGCAATGATTCAGCTGATAAGTAATGCGCACCTCTTCCAGCGATTGGAACTCAGAAGTCACGCCGAGCGCGTCGCCAGCGGCAACACCTTCCATGAGAGAGCAAATATCCATGATTACTCCTGCGCGCGATTTAGAGGAGGCGATTCTTCCCGCCAAGATCGAATGTAATCCACTTGCTGCATCGTTTCTGGAGACTTCCGGCGAACCGACTTCGGGCACTGTTTCCACAAATCCGCAAGACGCTCCACAGCTTCTTCTCCATGAAAACCATGGCGCGTCAACCAGCAGCCCACAACCACACCAGTGCGTCCGACACCACCCCAGCAATGCACATATACCATACGTCCAGAAGCGAGGTGCTCCTCTATGCAATCCAAAATAGCTAGCATGGTTGGTGGCGAATCTGGAATGGATACATCGCGTATTCCAAAGCGCTGATATGTGGCGGGAGCAACCCATTCTGCGTACGGCATTAAGCCATCACGCGGTTCGGTTAAATCTATGAATGCACCCACGCCCGCTTTGATTAGCGTTTTCACTTTTTCTTGCGCAGCAATTGGATCTACTGCGCCTGGATATTCTCCAGCCAGAAGTTTTCCGGGGATAACCCAGTAACAATGCTCTATCGGACGTTGCATGCTTTAAATCTTCTCCATATTTCGCAGTATGACATCTAACTCTGCCATATCATGTCATACAATAAGAATATGTCTGGAACTCGCACGCAATATGCCCGTTGGAAGGCCATCGTTAGCCTTCTGCAGCAAGGTGGGAAAATAACGGCGGATAGTCTTGCTGTCGACCTAGAAGTTAGCGTACGCACGATCCACCGTGATTTAGAGGTTCTCCGCGATGACTATCATGCCCCAATCGAGTTTGACTCTTCCCGGCGCACCTATTTGCTCACTGAGAGCGAGTGGCAACTTCGCCCGGTACAACTCACAGAATCGGAGTTGTTTCATCTCGTGGTGGCAGCAGGTATGGCCGGCCAGTTTCATGGCACTCCCATCGCCAAAGGGCTCCACCAACTCTTTCATAAATTGGAAGATGTCCTAAAGGAACCCATCGACCTCGACCCGAATCTTATTGCAGACAAAATTTCTTTCCACGGTGGTCACCCACGCACCATCAGCACCAGTATTTGGCGCACGTTGGTTGGAGTCTTGCGCAACCATCATGTTGTGCGCCTACACTATCAGGCTGCCGGATATAGTCATCCAGTCATGCGCGTAGTGGAGCCGTTGCACCTTGCCTGCCGTATGGGTGACTGGTATTTACTTGCACGTCGTGAAGGTGCAAACGAAACCAGAACCTATGCTTTATCGCGGGTGAAGAGTGCGGAATCCTTACGTAAGTGTTTCTCCCCAAATCTATCCGACTCCAACCATGTTGCGCGTAAATCCTTTGCCCGGTTCTTTGCCCAGGAGGGAAAGCGAATCAAGATTCGCGTACGTTTTACCCCGGCTTCCTCGGAATGGATTCGGGAGCGCACATGGCATCCTGAGCAAACCATCTTGGAGCATAAAGACGGAGGTCTAACCCTAGCTATGCCGGTCGACGGCGACAAAGAAGCCCTTTCCTGGGTCTTAGGTTGGGGGTCGCAAGCCAAAGTGTTGGCACCCAAATGGCTAAAGGAACGCGTGCAAAAAGAGGCAAGGGCGATGGCACGCTCCTAGCGCTAACACCAGCTTCTCCTAGTGTGAATCCGGGGGCAAGCCACTCACGCCAAGCCTCGAAAATCATCACCATGGCGAGTGTATCGAGCTCGCAGTACATCAGGTGATGGCTGCATATTCGGTTTCATTAACTTTGAATGCCTTTTGGCTGTGAGCCATCAGCGACTACGACTTCAAGACTGCCCATAATCTAAACTCTCCAACCGTGCCGCAATGGCTTCGGGGCTTGGCAACTGGTCACGATAATCCTCCGGGAGCTGCGGCACTACGGAATAACTTGCCACCCCAATGGCTCGGCCCGCGGTTCGGAGCGCATACTCCACAATGGTTTTGTTTTTGTTACGACAAACAATGATGCCGATGGGAGGATTTTCGCCGTCAAGCCTCTCTTGCGTATCGAGTGCTTCCAAGTAAAACTCCATCTTCCCTTTGTGCTCGGGCTTAAAATCGCCAATCTTCAACTCCACAGCTACAAGGCAGCGTAATCTCCGATGGAAGAGTAGGAGGTCAATGTAATACTCCTGCCCTCCCACCTCAAGGTGGTACTGACTGCCGACAAAGGCGAAATCTCCGCCTAGTTCGGTGAGGAAACTGCGCAGGCTTCCGACCAAGGCCCGTTCCAACTCGCGCTCGGAGTGTTGCTCGGCTAACTCCAAAAACTCAATGGTGTAGTGGTCCTTGACCGCCAAGAGAGCTTGGGCTTGAAGGTCCTCCGGCAGCACTTTCTCAAAGCTGCTTTGACTGAGCAGGTATTTCTCGTAGGTTTTGTTGTCGAGCTGGTGTTTCAGGACTGCTTTTGTCCAGCCATTCCTGGCAGCTGCGCGAAGATAAAACTCGCGCTCCAAGGCAGTCTTGCACCGCCACATGATGGCTAGATTCTTACTCCATCCGATTTCTGCAACCAGTGGTTGCAGTTTTGGAATCTCCATATAGGTCTTATATAAATCCTTCATTGCCCACAAGTTACGCGCAGAGAACCCGTTCCTCCCGGGGAATTCCGCCTGCAAATCCTTCGCCAGAGTCTCCACCACAGCCTTGCCCCAACCAAGCCGTTCTTGCTTCTTCTGAAGCGCTTTTCCAATCTCCCAATACAACGCCACCAACTCGCGATTCACCGCGCGCATCGCCTCTAGCTGATGCGAACGAATGCTCCTCTTGATCACATGCAAGAAGCGCCCGTAGTCTTGATTTTCACTGTCACTCACAATCTTCGGGGAGCCAAATCGGTGGCTCAACTACGTAGACGAAGTGCCTTGTCGGCGACACGCTCAATTTGGTTCGATTACAAACATATGCATCGCCCCAAGCGTGGCTGTTTAGGACATTTGCCCCCTTAACTAATACATTGCATAGCATCAGGGTCGCGTCCTAAGGTCCCCTTCTTACATTTAGGACAAGGCTTGCCAAAAAGCTGAGCGTCGGGGCAGAGATCCTCACTATCGCAGCGTGGGCAGTTCAGAGTGGCTTCGCGGGTGTCGTTTCGTATGCGGCGGGCGCAACTCAAGCACGTATAGCGGTGAATGCTGTACAGGCACGAATAGGGTTCCGAGCTGGGGTGATAGCCATAAACCTTCTTACCCTTTTCATCGAGGTTATAGGGTTTGCCTTCATCCCAACCGCCGGCGCGGAAGGAGCAGTGACTACAGATGATGGAATAGGACGATGCCATGATTATGTATGGAGTTTCTTTGTGGGAGTGAGAACAGGGGCAAGCCACTCACGCCAAGCCTCGAAAATCATCACCATGGCAAGTGTATCGAGCTCGCAGTACATCAGGAGCATGGCGCGTAGGTGTTCGCGCTCCTTTTCATTCATCTCCGTGAACTGCATACGCATGAAGGCGGTCATGGCGGCGCCACCGTTGTTGAGAGCACTGCCGCCTTCCGCATTGCCGTCCTGACTCAAAAGCAGAGCGCGATCCTTGGCGCTAAAGCCTTCAAACATGGTGGGCAGCAGCTTGTAGGGATCCCAATACTCACCGTGCTCTTGCTTCAGCCACACCTGATCGTTGAAGTTTAAGCTGTGGACGGGATTCTGATACTTCTGCTGCAGAAAAACCGAGCTGTTCAACACGGCCGGCAATACTTGCTTAATAGAGTTCGATCCCCCCATGCGCGGATCGAAGTAGTACTTCTTGACCATTACCAGCAAGTCCACCATATCGCGTGGACCAGCACTCCACGCATCGCCGTCGGATTTAGTTGGGTGGGTGATGGACTCGATAAAGGCCATGAGTTCTTCGGCATCTGCATGCTCCTTGCGCTGCCGCAGAAGCTGCCGACGGATTCCACATAGCACCGTGTTCTCGTGCGGAGCGTAGCGGAAAATGGTGCCATCGTCCTGTTCCAAGTCTTGCTTTAGCGCGCGCACAAAGTCAAAGTTTGGAAAGGCGCCGCGTTGGTGCTCGATGTACTGCCCTACGTGCTCCACCGTGCCATCCTCCTGCACCACATGATGCGAAAACTGAAAGGCAAGCACTTCATAAGGATGACAGCCCTGGTGCATGGGGATGGCCGGCGACATGGTTTCGAAATCGATGAAGTGGAGCGGGTACTTCCAACTCTCCATTTCAGCCCGGAGTTCGCTGCGCAGTTCATGCGTGGCCTCCTGGTCTTGGCTTTTCCGCACCTGCAACCACTGACGTTGCTTGGTTTCCATGGGACCGCCGAGCGAGGATGGGTTATCAAAGTCCTCGGCACCTAAATCTGCAAGGAAAGGACGCCGTTCCTCAAGCCATTTGTTTTTACTGCGGCAGTTCCAAACTTCCAGAATGGTTGGCTTATCAAAATCCGCACTGGTTAAATCAAATGCCTTCCGCCAACATTCACGAAACCCCGACTTCTTGCCATCGGCCAGTTCCTCGGGTGCAGCCTGAAACTGACAACTAGCGCAAGCCGACGTTGGAGCCGCCCAAATGCGTTCATCGTTCTCATACTTCTGCGCGAGATGCGCAATCCAATCGTGAAAACCCCAAGCATCTCCAGGGCCGTAACGACATTGCTCGTGCACGACTTCAAGACTGCGCTCCAAAGGCACGGCGACCAGCAAACCGCTTTCCGATTCCGCTTGGTTCAAGGGCGCAGTGATGACGCATTCGGAACGCCCCGATGCATCACGCTGAAGCAAAAACTTTTGGTGCAAGCCATCGCTCGGGCAAGTGGCCTGCTTGTTGATGAGCATGAGGAAAGGTTGCACCTTCCATTCCGGATGCGCGCCGGAAAGTACATGATGCTGAAAGATTGCATCCTCCACGTATGGCCGCCACTTTCCAGTCAGAGCAGTACCTTTCGCGTTGAAGAACTGATCTTCACTGGATCCACTGCACGATTTCGCCTTCACTTCCAGTAGTTGAATCGAGTTACCCTGCTTAATCAACACATCGACGCGCACGAACAGACCTTCGAACAAAAACGCAGGTTCGAATAGGACGACGTTTTCCTGTTCCAGCAATGCGGCAGTCTTGCGCAAGGATATTTCGTAATCGAGCTCCTCGATATCGTGACCCTGCGGATACATAGCCTTGGCCAGCTCCCCCACCTGGAATCCACCTTCAGCAAGTGCGGCGAGGAATTCATCGTCGAAGCTCTTGTCTAGATAGACCTCCTTCTTCGCGGTGTAGAACAACTTGGCTGGACATTCATTGGCCAGCTTGAAGCGTGATTTTGTTAGGTATCGGGGCTTGGGGGTTTGCATGGGGGTGTCTTGCGAGGCCATGCCTCATTCAGCATCCAACGACTCTTGAGGATCCAACTCCTCAAACTTAGCCGCCATCGTAGGATTACGCCGTGTGAGCTTCTTAATCGTTACGTCTTGCGCTTTGTCGTTTGCAAGACGAAGTTGGCGGTCCGTTCCTAGCAAGGCCTCCTTGGTCTTCTGCAGATGATCGATGGACTTATCAATCTCATCGATTGCTTTTTGGAATTTCCTTGAGGCCAGCTCGTAGTTCTTGCCGAATGCGGTTTTAAACTTATCCAGGTCACTTTCGAAGGTTGTAATGTCCACATTCTGCGCCTTCACCAGCGCAAGCTCGGTCTTGTATTCCAGTGACTTCATAGCCGCATTACGCAGCAGCGTAATGATTGGAATAAAGAACTGCGGCCGAATGATATACATCTTGGGAAAGCGATGGGACACGTCCACAATCCCAGAGTTGTAGAGCTCACTGTCAGGTTCGAGCAAAGAAACTAACACCGCGTACTCGCACCCCTTCTCGTTTCGATCCTTGTCGAGCTCTTTCAAAAAGTCTTCGTTCTTCTTCTTCGTTGCGGTGGTATCGCTTTCGTTCTTCATTTCAAACATGACTGAAACGATCTCGGTACCTGCTTCATCCGAATCGCGGAAAATGTAGTCGCCCTTGCTACCCGTCCTTGCATCGTTGTCCTTCTCAAAATAGGCCCGTGGAAACGCGGTTGCTCGAATCCGATTAAACTCCGTCTCGCAGTGTATTTCGAGGGTTTCCCCCACCATCTTGGTCGACAGCCGAGCCTTCATTTCGCGAAGGCGCTCAATCGCGTCGTCACGATCCTTGATTTGAGTCTCGTACTTATCCTTGAGTGACTTCTCGGCGAGCTCTTTTTCAAGTTCTGCTTTTTCAAGCCCACTCTTCCATGCGTCGCGTTCCTTCTCGACCTTGCCGACGGCCTCGCTCATGGCAAGTTTCTGCGCAACCTCTTGCGCAACGAGCTCGGCCGCAACTAACTTCGAAGCCGCTTGTTTATCTTGCTCCGCCTGCTCCAGTTCATGAGTAAGCGCGTCGCGTTCTTTCTCTACTGCGCTCAATGCCTCGGTCACAGCAAGTTGCCGCGCGACCTCACCGGCATCTAGCTTTGCTTGCAATGCTTGGATTTCAGCATCCTTGGCTGCAGCAACCTTCTGCATATCGCTACCCGCCTTGTTCTCGGCAAGTTCCACCGCAGATTGCTTTTCCTTCTCGGCCAATTCAAGTCGGTCATGCAATTGCTGATCGAACTCGCTATCGCGAACCTGTTTCAGGATGTCTGCATATCCGGCTTCGTCAACTTTGAATGCCTTTTGGCAGTGGGGGCAGATGATTTCATTCATATCAAATTCTTTCTTTACAGGAGGTTCGTGGGCACATGGGATGCGGTTATTCGGCCGACGAGGCGCAACATCGGTCACCAACTATAGACCTTAGGCTCGAGGTCTGCCATTTAACGTCATAGAACTTCACAAAGGTGC
>JASFYO010000013.1:0-6842 GCA_045047305.1 Planctomycetota bacterium
TGAACCCACGGTCCGGTGAAGGACGCTGGTTTTCAAAACCAGTCCATTCGGCCACTCTGGCACCTCTCCGCGCGGAATCTAGCGAGGGCCTAAGAGCCCGTCGAAGCTTGATTCCAGACTTTTTCTGTGATGTAAATCGGCGCTGACCCGCGTAAGGATAACGCGATGGCATCGGAAGGGCGACAGTCGATACCGAAGATTTCGCCATCGTGCTCGACGCGCAACTCCGCAAAATAGGTGCCTTGATCCAATTCGTGAATCACGGTTTCCTTGACTCGCCCGGCTAGCTTTTCAATCAAGGTGTGGGTCAGTTGATGAGTCATCGGCCGTTGCGACTTCTCCTCCTTCAAACACTGGGTGATTTCCACCGCAGCATTGCGCCCTATCACCATGGTCAACGAGCGCTTATTCGGCCCAGCACCGGCCTCGCTGAGCTGCATATATTGCTGCTCATGACCGTCCACCAAAATCAGGCGGGTAATGCGGGCTTCCGTGCGTTCCACTCCGAATAGGTTATCCTGGCCGCATGGCGCACGTCTACGCAATGGTGATTCCGACCGAGATTGTCGGTCAAGTGCAGTTCACCTTCCTGGACGATGGCACCCTCGCCACCATTTCCCTGCGCGCCGATTCGGTTCTAGGCGCAACGTCAGGTGAACATGGCAAGCGGCCGAGTGCTGCTCCCACCTTGGCTGCGGTCAAGCGGTGGTTAAGGGACTATTTGACAGGATGCGCCGGGAATTTCCCAGGCGCTTGGGCGAATCCCGGCAAGACGGATTTCGCACAAAAGGTTTATGCCGCAGTGGCCAAGTTGCCATCGGGGAAGACCATGAGCTATGGCGAGGTCGCGGCTGCAGCTGGATCGCCGGGGGCTAGTCGTGCTGTCGGAACAGCGATGGGCCGAAATCCCATCCCATTGGTGGTGCCATGACACCGTGTTTTGGCGTCTGGCGGTCAGCTGGGCGGATTTACTGGAGGCACCGACCTGAAAATTGCCCTACTTGCGGCTGAGGCCATCGATTTCGATGGTGGAGTCGCTGCCGGGCTGGAGCAAAGCTCGGTTTAGCTTTGCAGAAGCTGGCCAGCATTAAAGAACACCAGCAACATCGCGGCTTGCAGGACCAGGGTTCGTTGATGCCTGACCGATTCAGTGCGTTTCGCGGGAAAATAGCTCAGCAACAGTGCGGTGCCAATGCCGACCGCCAGCAGGATGAGCCGACCCGTTAATTCGGTAAAACTGCCGAATAAATAGTTGAGGCTGGCGTCGCCCACGAGGTACATGGCGAAAGCCAAAGTCGGGAGTGCCAGCCAATCGCGTAAGCGAGCAAAAAGCAATGGGCCGAATGAGCGTTTGAGTAGAAACCCAACAAGTACGACTGGCAGCACGAAGGTTAGCTGACCACCTTCCACGCCAAGATTGAAGCCAAGTAAAGCGAGGCTGCGTGCTCCTGGTGGAATGCCGATTTCACCTAAAACCCCGGCAAAGCCAAATCCGTGGAGCAGGCCAAAGGCAAAGGCCGGAATCCAGGGGTGGGATTCGTTCGGCGGGCGTCGAAGGTGGAGGATGAGGACGGCGAGCACGCTGAAGGCGATGCCAGGCTCCACCAAACTTGCAGGCAAAGTGAAAATGCCAAGCGCCGCTAACGCCAAAGTTATGGAGTGGGCCAGAGTAAAGGCGGTGACAGCACTGAGTAGGCGTTTCCATGTGGCAACTCCAAACAGGAGTGCGGCAAGGAAGGCGAGGTGGTCAAAACCAATCAGCACATGTTCCCAGCCAAGGTGGATGTACTGAGTAAAAACTTCGCCTCTCTGCGGAACGTGAATCTCGTAATCACGCTCTTCTCCGCGGAGCAAATAGAGGCGATCGGCACCTTCTAGTCCCGACACTGTAATGTGCATAGTGTGGCGCGGATTACCGTCCTCTAGGAATAGATCGCTGTGGATTTTTGCAGCGGCTAACGAAGCAGGCCGGGGCAGGGTGGCGCGAGCCAAAACGTAAGTAAAATCAAAGCTGCCATCGGCATTTTCTCTGGCACCACCTTCGTATTCGGCGATGGCAAAGGAGGGATGTACTACCTGGCCATCAAATTCGAACCAGATGGTTTCTTCGAGCAAGGTAGCTACGCGATCCCAATTGGCTTCAAGCTCAAAATTGGAAAGCCCGCCTGATCCATCACTGTCCAGTGACCAACGCGGGACTTCACTGAGCGTCAGCGCTTGCATGCGCAAGTCCACCGTAACCATCTCGTCGGAAAAGCGCACTAAGAGATGCGACATGGCCGACGGGTGTTTCAGCGAGACAGCTGAAACTAGTAAAAGGAGGGCGAAAACGGCAGTTAAGTGGCGCACGGGAACTCGAGGTAGGTCTTCTCAAAGACCGGCACGAGACTCGGGTCGAACTGCGTTCCAGCACCATCTTGAATGACTTTTAGGGCATCCTCTCGCGTCAAGGCTGCACGATAGGGGCGAGTGGAACAGATTGCGTCGTAAGTGTCGGCAATCATGATAAGTCTCGAACCGAGCGGAATGTCGGTCCCAGAGATGCCATCAGGATAACCCTTGCCGTCCCAGCGTTCATGCTCATGACGAACAATGCGTTGCACTTCCGGGTAGTGCTTGCTCAGAGGCTCGAGAATGCGCGCACCGTAAATGGTGTGCTTCTTGACCTCGTCCCATTCTTCATTATTCAGTGGACCATCTTTGTGCAAAATGGTGAGTGGAATGCCAATCTTGCCGATGTCATGGAGCCAAGCGCCGATGCGGATTTCGCGCAGCTGACGGTTGGTCATGCCAGGAATTTCCTTGGCCATCATCAGAGCAATTTGGGCGACCTTTTTCGAGTGGTCGCGGGTGTACTGATCCTTGGTCTCCAGAGAGTTAACCAATGCTTGTACGCCGGTGAGGAAGGCCTTCAGTTCTGCGAGGTCGGCATCGCGTAAACGACGCACATCTTCATTGCTTTGCGTGCGGCGCTCCATGGCGCTCAAGATGTGCTGAATCACGCTCGCAACGGAAGCTGGCTTCATTAAGTATTCATCCGCGCCATCACGGACCGATTTCACCGCAGTGGTGACATCGTTTTCGCCGGTGAGCATGATGAATGGCAGAAGCTGATCTACATTGCGAATCAAACGTAGCAACTCGTCGCCGCGCATTCCGGGCAGGCCGAGGTCGGAAACTACGGCATCGAAGCGCTCCAAGGTCAGGCGGTGCAGGGCGCTGCGAGCATCGCGGACGGATGCGACACGGAAGCCGCGTTGACCTAAGCCTCTTTCCAGAAGAGCGCTTTGGTCGGGATCGTCCTCAACCACGAGAACGTATGGATTTTCAGTTTTGACTTGAATCAACCTAACAGCCGAAGGGGGGGGAGCCCGAACTCAGATAGTATCGGCCGACCACCGTGGAATATGACCTCCGGCTGGTGTAAATCCGTTCTAACATCCGCAATTCTGGGGGCTGTCGTAGAATATCCGAATGCAGAGGTACCGACACCGGACCGTTTTGGGCAAGGAGGAGCTTTCCGCAGCTCTCGACGGCCTAGCTGAGCGTCTCATCCCACTTTTGGAGGGCCCCGAAGTCACCGCCATCCCGGTGCTGGGTGGGGCGATGATTTTTGCCGCCGACCTGGTGCGCCGCCTTCCCGCAGGCTTGGTGATGGACTTCATCCGCATTCAAACCTACGGCAATTCGATGTTTCCAGAAAAGGCCGCGAAGCCGGATTGGACGCCGAATCCGGAAAATGTGGAAGGCAAGCACTGCCTACTGCTCGACGACATCCTTGATACTGGCCGTACCCTAACTGAAGCACGTCGTTATCTGCTGGAAGAGATGGGTGCCGCAAAAGTGACCATCGCCGTGCTCATTGACAAGCCTGTGCGTCGCGCAGTGCCGATTCAGGCCGATGCCCACGCCGTGCAATTCCTCGACGACCTCTTTCTCGTTGGGTACGGCCTCGATTATCGCGGGCGCTTCCGCAATCTCCCGCATTTGCTAGCACTGGAAACCGGAGCCGACGGTCTTCCGGTTCCGCTGACCGCCGAAAGTAGTTCCTAGTGAAAGTTCTCGCTGTTGAGTCCAAATGGATCGGGATCACTCTCGATGAATTCCTTGCCGCCCACTGGCCACGCATTGCTAAGGGACGTCTGCGCGATTTAGTGCGCAGCAACGACATCTTGGTCGATGGCATGAAGGCGCTTCCCTCGGACAGGTTGCGCGATGGCCAGATTGTCATGGTTGAGGTGGATATGTCCACCTTGAAGGAAATTGCCACCCATCAACTTTCCCTAGATGTGCTCTATGAAGATGAGCATCTCGTCGCGGTGAACAAACCAGCGGGGATTCCTGTTGAGCCAAGCCGTTGGGGAGAGCATCCGCTGCACTTAGGTGGTGCGCTTTTGGATTGGGCGGAACGTCGGCAGGTGGAGGGCCCGATGGAGCAACGTCCGCGCGGTTTGCACCGTTTGGATTTAGGTACCTCAGGAGTGATGCTCTACGCCTTGTCCTTGGACGCCGAACGCTATTACCGCGAGTTGTTTTCTTCGCGCATGATTGAGAAGACCTATCACGCTTTGGTCATCGGAGAGGTGAGCGAGGCTGGCGTGGTGGACTCGCCGATTGCGCCGGACCGTGCTCGTGGCGGCGTGATGCGCATTTACGATCACGGCAAGCCGTCGTTGACGGAGTACAAGCCGCTTGAACGCTTTCGCGGTTACTCCTTGATTGAAGCGCAGCCGCGAACCGGCCGTACTCATCAAATCCGAGTGCACATGGCGTCGGTAGGACATCCTCTGGTGGTGGACCCGCGCTATGGCGGCGCAGAAGGATTATTGTTGTCGCACATCAAGAGTGGTTACCGTCCGAAGAAGGGGCAGGAAGAGCGCCCGCTGATGAGCCGTCTGACTTTGCATGCTAAGGCGGTTCGTATGGTGCCATTTGGCGGCAGCGAGGAGATCGAGATTTCTGCGGATTATCCAAAGGACTTCCGCATCGCCCTGGACAAGATGCGGCGTTGGCGCCCATATCAAGCTCCGCGCTAAAAGTAGCTGCACCCAAGTCTGCCTTTATCGGGTAGAATGTCGGCCCCTACGGATGTTGCTCTACGGACAACATTCACCACCGCATAATGAGAGGGATAGACATGCGTCTGAAACGCACACAGAATGATTTTCGCGTCACCGAACTGTTCGATGACAACCGTTTGCTTGCCGAAGGTTCGTTTGCCGTTTACCGGATTACCAAACGAGGCCTGACCACTTTCGAAGCTGCCGACCTGCTCGCCAAAGGCGCGGGGGTTGAGCGCACGGCCGTTGCTTATGCTGGCCTGAAAGACAAGGATGGCGTGACCAGTCAGATCATGACGGTCGCAGGTGGTAAACCCGTAACTTTCCGCGACAAGGCATTGACCATTCGCCCCATCGGGCGTGCAAGTCGTGCTATCGATTCGAAGGACAGCAATGGCAACAGTTTCGAAATCGTGATTCGCGATTTAGAGGCCGATGACATGCGGCGCATTCGCGTCAACATGGCGGAGATGAAGACGATTGGCGTCCCCAATTACTTCGACGACCAGCGTTTCGGGTGTTTGCGTCACGGCCAAGGCTTTATCGTGCGGCATCTGTTGAAAGGGCAGCCCGAAATGGCTTTGCGCGCGATGCTCGCTGCACCATCCCGTTATGGCGCTGAGCCGGTTGAGAAGTTCAAAAATGGGATTCAAGATCGTTGGGGCAATTGGTCGGAGCTAGCGAGCTATTGCCGGGCCCGACGTGGCGCCACCGTGTTCGAGCACTTGAATGAAAACCCGGAGGATTTCCTCGGTGCGATGGAGCGTGGCATTGCCACCCGGGAGCGTACGATCCATTTATTCGCTTACCAGTCTTATCTGTGGAATAAAGCTGCCGGACTGTTAGTGCAAGAAGTCGCAGGCGAAAGTCATGTGGCATGGTTGCCATGCGATGCTGGAAGCTTGCAGTGTTACCGCAACCTGGATGAAGAGAAGGTTGCACGTTTGCGCGCATTCAAGTTGCCACTGCTTGGCCCTGGTGTGGAGCTAGACCCAGAAGTGGAAAAGCTTTACCAGAAGGTGTTCCGCGGCGAAGGCGTCAGCATGGAGTCCTTTCTCGCTTTGGACATTGCTGGGTTCCGCCCGCAAGCGGAAGACCGTCCATTCTTGGTGGAGCCTGAATTTTTGCGCGCTGCACCGGCGGAGGACGACGAGATTTATCGTCGTCGGCGCAAGATGCGCGTACGTTTCTCGCTTCCACGCGGGCACTACGCAACCTTGGTCATCAAGCGTTTGTGCATGCCAACGGAAAAAGATTACGTACAACTTCGTATGTGGGTTGCGCGTCATCCATTGGATTGGCCGAACGATAAGGGTGTGGTTCCTGTAGGTGCCGATATCCACGATCGCCGTCACTGGAGTGAGCGTGGCCGGGAATCGGGATACCGTAGTCCAGGAAGTCAGCAGGAGCGCGGCCGCGATAACTTCAGCCCCCGTGATCGTGGCGATGAGCGTGGTCAACGTCGGCCTTCATGGCCGCGAGAGCGCGAAGATCGTGGCGGCTACGGCGGTGGAAATCGCGGTGGTTACCGTGACAACAGAAGTGATGAAGGATCTCGGCGTCCGGCGTGGAACAACAGTCGTGATGAGCGCCCTTCTTGGAAGCGCGACGATCGGGGCGGCGATAACCGTGAGCATCGCAGCGGGGATCGCGGCGATAACCGAGATCGGAGTTCTGCCTGGGGTAGTAACCAAGGCCGCGACGATCGTGGTGGTTACCGTGGCGGAAATGATCGCAATCGCGATGATCGCGGGGGCCAAGATCGTGACCGCGGGCGTGATG
>JASFYO010000014.1:0-27435 GCA_045047305.1 Planctomycetota bacterium
ATAAAAAAGCCAGAGGCTGAGTTTGCGCTCAGCCTCTGGCTCGACAAGACCTCGGCTTTTTAGCCGAGGTCTTCTTCTTTGGCGCGCGAGAGGAAATCGCCAGTTTCGGTGTTCACCTTGATGTATTCGCCGGCAGTAATGTAACCCGGAACACGCACTTCCAAACCGGTTTCGCAAACAGCGCCTTTCTTGTCAGAGGTTACGGTGTCTCCTTTAGCCGACATTTCAGCTTCCTTTACGATGAGGATTACAGCCGATGGTAGGTCGATGGAAATCGCAGTGCCTTCAAAGAAGGTCAGCGAAATCGATTGATTCTCGCGGACATATTTCATCGACTCTGACACCAGTTCAGCGCCAAGGAAATACTGTTCGAAGTTCTCATCGTCCATAAAAACATAAGACTCGCCTTCCATGTAGGAGAAGGTGGCTTTACGGCGGTCCAAATGAGCGCGTTCTAAAGTCTCATCCGAAGTCATGCGCATTGCTTTCTGCTGCCCCGTTTGATGGTGCTTGCACTTGATCTGGTTGAAGGATCCGCCCTTTCCGGGCTTGCGGAATTCATAATCGGTGACGACCCAGAGGGAGCCATCGAGAACGAGTACATTGCCCTTGCGGACTTGGTTAGCTTTGATGGTTGGCATGACAGCGGCTTCCGAATGGAAGATGCATATTCTAGCAGCATCTCCACCTAGCCATAAGACCGTCGCATCGTGCTGGATGGAATCTCCATCGCTTGGCGATACTTAGTCACGGTGCGGCGAGCCACCTTGGTTCCATCGCGTTCGCGCAGGATGCCGACAATCTCTTCGTCGGAGAGGGGGTGAGCCTTATCCTCTGCGCCGACAATTTCTTTAATTCGTTCCTGGATGGCCACGCGCGAGCGTGCACCCCCCTTGGAGGTGGATTGCCCTCCCGAGAAAAAGCTTTTGAGCGCCAAAATTCCCTGTGGAGTTTGCGCATACTTACCACGAATCGCACGTGAAACAGTGCTGATATGTACGCCCACTACGTCGGCAATTTCTTGCATTTTAAGTGGAGCCAAACGCTCTGGCCCATGGGCGAGGAAATCCCGCTGGCGATCCACCAACTCTTCCGATATGCGCGTTAAAGTCTGCCGACGTTGATTCACCGCATCTAAAAACCACCGCGCCTTTTCGATTTTCTTCATCAAGAAGGCATGCAGGCGTTTATCGCCTTTGGCTTGATCGAGAGCTTCTTGCGCGCTGCGAGTAAGGCGGACCTCTGGCATACCGTCGCGTACAAGACGAACTTCAAAACCGCCGTTTCCATCTTCGGTGACAAGGACATCAGGATGAATGACACGATTATAGTCCGCTTCAAAATCGCCCATCGGACGCGAGTCAAAGAGGGCAAGGATTTCAATCGCATGGCGCACATCTTCCAGGCTCAAGTCTTCTGCCTTCGCGATTTGGGGAATGCGATTGGCCAACAAGTCATCAAAGTAATCCACCAGAATTTTCCGCGCGATGTAATGGTCCTCGCCGAAAGTTTCTAGAAGTTCAAGGGCATCGAGTTGAAGTAAGAAACAATGCGCTAAGTCTCTAGCGCCAATAGCGGGGTGAGCCACTTCACGAATCGCATCTAGAGCAAGACTCAAAGCTTGGATTGGTTTATGCGTGACTTCCGCAACCTCTTCTAGGCCATCGGGGAGGAAACCGCGTGGATCGAGAAAATGGAAAATCAATTCTGCGTTTTGAATGATCTCGGCACCTTCTTCACGCATCCGCAGTTCGGCTAATACGGAATCCTCTGTATGTACATCAGGAGCCGCGACATGTTGCACCATGTCGTAATCTTGGTCCTCGCGGCTCGCAGTGCCTCGAGAGACTGGTGCGGCCTCCAATAAGTTACCGATGCTCTCGATGTCGACAGGGTCTGGTTCGTGTTCGGCTTCACCAACTTCAGTAGAATTGTCGTTAGTTTGCTCCTCGCGTTCTTTGTCTTCTAAGTTGTCCGCACTTTCATTGGTTTCGAGAAATGGATTATCCTCAAGCTCAGCCGCAATCCTGTCCAGCAACTCAGGAGCAGTGAGTTGCAGGATTTGCATGGCCTGAATCATCTGCGGCGACTGAGAAAGTCGCTGTTCTAGTTTCAGGTTCTGGGTATATTCCAGGCGCATGTGTCTAGTTTACCTCCTAAACCTCCTCGGTTACGACTATGAATAGCGTTCCTAATCCTGGCGCCTTTCTTGGCTTGGAAGCCGCCGCCTGTGGCTCCGATGCAAAAGGAGTGGTGATACCGGTCCCTTACGAGGCCACCACGACCTACAAAGCCGGCACGGTTGGCGGCCCTGAAGCCATTTTGGACGCTAGCCGTCAGGTGGAATTTTACGATGAATGGCTGCAAGATGAGGCGCAACGCTTTGGAGTGCGCACTTTGGCGCCGGTCGTTTCCTATCAAGCCCCAAATGCTTTGGCCGATGTGCTGGAGAATCTGGTTGGCGACCAATTGGATGCCGGGCGTTTTCCCATGATTTTGGGCGGGGAACACTCCATCAGCCTCGGTCCCATTCGTGCGGCACTGAAACGTTATCCCGATTTGGTCATCCTTCACCTTGATGCGCATTTAGATTTACGCGATTCTTATGCTGGTACTCAATACGGCCATGGCTGCGTGATGCGGCGTGTGCATGAATTGGGAGCCAAGATTCATGCTTTTGGGATTCGCGCCATTTCTCCGGAGGAACGCGATTTCTACCCCACTCAAAATACTGCAACCTGCGTCACCGCACGGGAACTTTTGCCATTAGCACCCATGGATCGCGTCCGCCTCGTCTTGCAGGACCTTCCAGAAGGCCCGATTTGGCTGTCCTGGGATATCGACGGCCTAGATCCGTCGATTGTTCCATGCACCGGGACCCCAGAACCAGGTGGGTTGGACTGGTTTACGGTGTCAGAAATTCTGTTGCGCTTGGATGCCGACCACCGCGTCTTGGTCGGGGCGGAGTTGGTGGAGCTGTCTCCGCAAAGCAATCAACATGCCAGCGATTTCGCCTGTGCTCGTCTGGCACACCGCATGTTGCTTGCGGGGCTTCGGTCTTTAGAGCGAAGGGCGTAGAATCTAGTTATGGATATCCTCCTGGTAGAGGACGAACGCACGCTTGCCGTGCCCTTGGCCGACGCAATGACCAGAGCTGGACATCGTGTGGTGACTTTGCATGATGGAGCCTCTGCTTTGTCTTGGCTGGAAGAACACCGCTGTGATTTAGTGGTCACCGATGTCCGTTTGCCAGGCGCTGATGGTATCGCGGTTCAAAAGCGCGCGCGGCAACAAGACCCACCGTGCGAGGTTCTGGTTATGACTGGTTACGCTTCGGTGGACCAGGCTGTGGAGGCTATGCGCGCAGGTGCGGTGAGCTATTTGCAGAAGCCGTTCCCTATGGATGCCTTATTGAGCCAGGTGCAGCGCGTCTCCAGGACGCGCGCCTTGCAAGCAGAAGTAAGGCGTTTGCGTGAAAAATCTGGAGAAGATGCTTCGCGTTTAACGGGTGGGAGTGTCGCGATTGAAAACATGAACCAGCGCATTCAAAAGGTGGCTCCTGAAGAAGTCACCGTTTTGATTGTGGGGGAAAGTGGAACTGGCAAGGAACGTGTGGCTCGTGCATTACACGCGCTTGGTACGGGGGCCGAGCAACCATTTGTGCCAGTGTCTTGCTCCGCGATCCCTGCTGGCCTCATGGAAGGGGAGTTGTTCGGTTTCCGCAAGGGTTCCTTCACCGGTGCCGATGAAGACCGCACGGGCTTATTGGCTGAGGCTGGCACTGGAACCTTGTTTTTGGATGATGTCGATGACGTCCCCCTCGAGGCCCAGGCAAAGTTGTTACGCGTTTTACAAGAACGCGAGTTCACCCAACTTGGAAGCCAATCTCCGCAGCCATTCACTGCCCGCGTTTTGGCCGCAAGTAAGGTCCCATTGCAAGACGAGGTTGCGGCCGGACGTTTCCGCGAGGACCTGTTTTTTCGTTTAAATGTAGTTCCATTGCATTTGCCACCCTTGCGCGAACGCAGTGAGGATATTGCGCCATTGCTTGGCGAACTGCTCGCGCGGTGGGATCCAGAACGACGTCACCGTGTCAGTCCCGATGCACTGCGCAAGCTCGTGCGGCACCCTTGGCGCGGAAATGTACGCGAATTGGAGAATGCTCTGCGCCGCGCTTTGGCTTTAGCCGGACGTGCCCGGATTTTGCGTTATGAGCATTTCATTCCTGGTGGCGGCATGTCAGAACCGAGCAGCAATGGTGAGATGATTGGATTAAGGGAAACCGTGGCGAATGCGGAGAAGAAAGTGATTCGTGAGGCTTTAGTCGCCACCGAGGGCAAAAAAATCCGTGCAGCTGAGATTCTTGGGATCTCACGCAAAGTGCTTTGGCAGAAAATGAAGGAGCTTGGTCTGGAAGAAGATCGGGGTTCTGTTTCATGAATACTCCACTGGCGCCATATTTGGCAGGGGAGCCGCCTTTGCTCCTCGACGCCAAACGGATTGCGGTCTTTACTGACTTGCACCTTGAGCCCAGTGCTTATGAAGAAATTTATGCATTTGCCACCTCCTTGATCCCGCTGGTTGGTCGTTGCGATGCCCTGGTCATCCTCGGCGACCTGTTCGAAAGCTATCTTGGCCGTGAAAGCATTGTCCACCCGACTTTCGCCCCTCTGCATCAAGCTTTCGAGGCTCTGCGTCGCTCCGGCTGTGATATTTACCTGCTCCGCGGCAATCGCGATGTCCTGCTCAATCGCTCCGACGGCCACCACATCGGGTTTACCGTGGCAGATTCCCTTCTCTGCACCACCGTCCCGGGGAAACTCCTCCTCACTCATGGCGACGCTTTCTGCTTAGGAGACCTTCCTTACCAACGCTTGCGCCGCATGCTCCGCCGCACTGGTATGCGGCCATTTCTGCGTGCATTGCCGCTTTTTGTGCGCAGGCGGCTGTCAAAACGTCTTCGCAACTACAGCGTGCAGGAAGTTGCCCGAAAGCCGCTGGACTCGATGATGCTCACCTTGCCCAAAGTTGACGAGGTCATGGCCCAAGAGGGAGTTCAGCATGCTTGGATCGGCCATTTGCACGCAGCAGCAACCCATGAATTAGGTCAAAATCGTGTACTAGAAGTCTTACCCGCCTGGGAGCCTGGAACTGCTCCACGATGGGTGGCAGAAAAGCTTGACGTCGGCAGTTAATCGGTTAGAATTTCTCGGCTTCATGGGCAAAGAACCGCATTTTCCGAGTGGACTGGTGATTACTGTTGACGGTAATTCAGGTTCGGGGAAAAGCACTTTGGCTAAGGAGTTGGCATTGGCACTCAATTGGTCCTTTTTGGATTCGGGTGCTTGGTACCGCGCCCTGACATGGGCAACGCTCCGCGCTGAAGCAGACACTTCGAAAGAAGCTTCGGTATTAGCCACGCTCTCTGAAATCGAGATTCATTGTGATTCCCAAGGCCAAATCTACATCGATGGCGAAGCCTGCAAGGATTGTTTGCGCACCCCCGAGATCGATAAGCATGTTTCTCATGTTGCCGATCACCTCGCAGTTCGATCTGCCTTGAACCTGCGTATGCGTGCTATGGCCTGCTCCTCACATGCAGAGGGCTTGGTCGCAGATGGCCGCGATGCAGGAACCATCATCTTTCCCGACGCCGCCTTGAAAGTCTTTGTGCAAGCTGGACTGAAAGTGCGCGCGGAAAGGCGTTTCCTGCAAATGCAGGCGAACGGAATTGCAATCACACTTCCCGAAGTACAGGCAGCGCTCGCAGCACGCGATGCGCATGATGCACTTCGGGGAGACGCTGCTCCGCACCCAACCGTGCAGAGTCGCATTCTCGACAATGACAACAAATCGCTCGAGGAGGCCGTCGGATGCCTTCTTGCCTGGGCATTGCAACTACAAGAATAGTCGCACCCAGGTGGCTTTCGCCTGAGCTCACTTTTCCGGCACACCCGTAACTTAACATCATGGTCTCCAAAGACCTCATCCGGCGTTTCGATCTTCAAGATGATGAACTCGATAGCCAAATTGCCAATATCCTTGGCGATACCGAATCCACTGCATTTGCTGATCTCATCGACCCGAACGCAGGTTCGGTTGACCGCGATCAAATCGTTCCAGCCCGCGTGCTCAAGATTGACGACGAGAACGGTTTCGTTCTAGTTGACATCGGCGGCAAAGCCGAAGCTCCTATCGCCATCGCTGAGTTTGACGGCGAGCTTCCTGAAGTTGGATCTGAAATCGAAGTGTTCTACCGTGGCGACGATCGCCACACTAGCGTTCCAGTAGTTTCCAAGCGGGAAGCTGACCGTGAGCGCGCATGGGCAAAGATCGTTGGCGTCTACGAGCCAGGCGACATCATCGAAGGTCTCAGCACCAAGATGATCAAAGGTGGCCTTTTGGTCGCTGTCGACGGCGTGGAAGTATTCATGCCAGCCTCGCAGATCGACATCCGTCGCGTCAGCAACCCTACCGATTTCATCGGTATCACCATTCGCGCGAAAGTCGTCAAAATCGACGAAGAGCGGCGTAATATCGTCATCTCCCGTCGTCAGCTTCTGGAAGAAGAGCGGATGGAGAAGCGCAGTGCATTGCTCGAGGAAATCGAGGAAGGCCAGGTACGCAAAGGCGAAGTCAAGAACATCGCAGACTTTGGTGCATTCGTGGACCTCGGCGGCATGGACGGTTTGCTCCACGTCACCGATATGTCTTACGGTCGCATCAAGCACCCACGCGAAATGGTTCGCATTGGCGATCAGCTGGATGTCTTCATCCTTTCGATCGACCGCGAGCGCAACCGCGTGGCTCTGTCGCTGAAGGCTTTGACCAAGGATCCTTGGGAAGGCCTCGATACTCGTTTCCCTGTGGGAACCACCCACACCGGCCGTATTGCCAACATCGTGCCTTACGGTTTGTTTGTTGAGCTTGAGCCTGGAGTGGAAGGTTTGGTGCACGTCACTGAACTTTCTTGGACTCAGAAGAGCCCGAACCCAGAAGGTGAATTCGAGAAAGGCGACGAGATTCAAATCTTTGTCAAGGCCATCGACTTCGAGAAGAAGGAGATGTCCCTGTCGGTACGCGAAGTCGAAGGAAACCCTTGGGACCGTATCGCCGAGCACTATGCTCCAGGTACTGTGATCGAGGCAACCGTCAAGAACTTGGCTTCCTACGGTGCATTCGTCGAGATCGAAGAAGGCATCGATGGTTTGTTGCACAACTCGGACTTCCACTGGACCCGCAAGGTTCAGCATCCGTCCGAAGTGGCACACAAGGGCGATCGCATTCAATGCGTAGTTCTTGCAGTCGATCGGGAGAAGCAACGCATCTCCTTGGGTCAAAAGCAACTCACCAAGAACCCTTGGGAAGATTACATCCCTTCCAACTACCACGTGGGCGACATGCTCTCCGGTACCGTCAGCAAGCACATCTCTGCGGGCTGCTTCGTGAAACTCGAAGAGGACCTGGAAGCATTCATGCACTACAGCACCCTTCCACAAGAGTGGCAAGAGTCTCCTGAGAAGAACTGCCTTCCTGGCATGAAGCTCGAGGTGCGTGTGATTCGCGTCGACTGTGGTGAAGAGCGCATTGGTCTCAGCTACATTCACTCTGAGTTCGAAGAGAACGCCGAAGTGAAGAAGAACTGGGAAGAAGCGCAAGCTGCGAAGGCAGCTAAGAAGGCTGCTCGGGCTGCTGCTAAGGCAGCCGCTGCAGAGGGCGAAGCTGCGGAAGAGGCTCCAGCAGAGGAAGACTCTGCAGATGGAGCTGACATCAAAGTGGAGCCAGCCGCTGTTGTTTCACCAGCACCAGTTGAGGTTCCTGCAGAGGTTCCTGTGGAAGCAGCTGCCGGAGAGGCACCGGCTGCAGAAGCAGAAACTTCGGAAGAGCCAAAGGAAACCGCCGGCGAGTAGTCGGATAGGCGATCTATGCGCCAAATCTTCAAGACCGTTCCCGCACTCAGTTGTGGGGGCGGTCTGTCCCTTTTATGCCTATTGCCTTTGGTTGTGGGCTGTACCTCTGCCACAGTCGAGGCGGTGGATGAATTGCCAGTTGCTCCACCTGCAGAAGTCATTCACGACGATGTCGCGGCAGTTCCTATCAGCGAAGACCTGGCTTTTCTTGCTGACAGCCTCGCTGGGGAAGAAGAAAACCAAAGTGGTAAGGAAGTGGTTCCAGATTCGGAAAGGAGCCAAGGCCTGGAAGCCGCAAATTCAATAGTTTTTTCGGGCGACCCCTTTGCCGATCCGGGCGCGCGAGTTCTAGCGGCGGAAGATAGTCATGGGCATGTCATTACCCAAGAACAACTCTGGTCTGGAAGCAAGCCTGAGAGTCAACTTCTTGAACTAGAAGCGGCACCTGAAATCGGTTATGACGATGCTGTCTTAGAGCAGGCTGCTGAGCTCGGAATTGCGCAGTTGCGTGCGCGCTATTTAACCGATGTGCTAGAAAATGATGCCCTGGTCATGGTGCCTGAAGGCATTCGTACTTTTGGTGAAGTCCTGCCGGTTAGGTTCCGGTTGAGAAACCCATTAGGTGATTCCGTCGAACTCATTCCATCACCCAGTGGCTATATCCTGGAGTTGGATTGGACTGTAGAGCGGTGGTTGGCTATTGGCAGTCATGATCGGGTGCAACGGCACCGTTTCTTTCGAATTGGGCAGGAGATTTCCTTGCGCCCTGATCAAGAATTTATGGAATACACGGAGTTGCCGTTGAAGGTTCCTGGAAACCAGGGATCGGTGTGGCTAGTCGAGGTCGATGCACGCCTGCGGTTTAATGGAGCCGCCTTCGAAGATCGTCTTTTGCCCCTTCATGAAATTAATTTTCAAGCAGCCCGCTTCCTTGTGCTCCCGCCTGGCTGGGAGTCCTTGCAGGATGCACCTATGGTGAATCTAAAGCGGGTACTGCTGATGTCTTCTGAAGAGGTTGATCGGCATGTGTTGGTATGTGTGGCGTTGCTAAAGGGAAGGGATCGACAAGATGCGGTGCAGTTACTTTTGGATAGCTTGCGCCTAGCCCCAACTCCTGGTCGTGTCCTCACCATCACCCAAGCGCTGCAGTGGCTAACTGGAGAGCACATAGGAAGTCTCCCAGGGGACTGGCGCAGGTGGGACGACAGACGCAAAATGGCTGCTAACCGTTAAGCGGAACCACCATGAGTTTGATTCAGGAAATACGTCGCTATTGCAGCGACATCGTGGGCGAGGAGCAACTCGTCAAAATGCTTGAGAAATCGGTAGCGGAAAAAAAGCCGTTGCGGGTGAAATTCGGTATTGACCCAACCTTCCCGGATGTCCACCTCGGTCATGCGGTACCGATTCGTCTTTTGCGTCTGTTCCAGGAGCATGGGCATTTGCCTATTCTGATTCTTGGCGACGCAACCGCTCGCTTAGGCGATCCAACTGGCCGCAATGACCAGCGTCCGCCCTTAACTCCAGAGCAGGTGGAGATTAATGCGAAAACTTACCTAGTGCAGATCGGTAAGTTATTGGATTTGTCGGAGGGCACATGTGAAGTGCGTCGCAATACAGAGTGGTTCGGACAAATGGATTTCTTCGACTGTTTGCAGTTAGCCGCAAAGTCGACGGCAGCGCGATTGCTTGAGCGCGACGATTTCCAAAAACGGATGAAGGCAAACCTTCCAGTGCATCTACATGAAATGATGTACCCCTTGATGCAAGGCTTGGACTCGGTAAGGGTTGAGGCCGACGTTGAACTTGGAGGAAACGATCAGCTGTTTAATTTGCACATGGGGCGTCAAATGCAGGAACGTGAGGGACAACGTCCACAGGTTTGCATCACAACCCCATTATTGCTTGGCACCGATGGCCGTAAGATGTCGAAATCCTATGGCAACCACGTGGGCCTCAATGCGTCCGCCGACGATATGTTCGGCAAAGTGATGTCACTGTCGGATGAGGGCATGAAATCGTGGTTCGAATTAGCCACCCGCATGTCCAGCGTCGATATCCAAACCATGCTCGACGGTCATCCGCGCGCGGCCAAGGATTGTTTAGCCCGTGCGGTGGTTACGGAACTACATAATAAAGAAGCAGCTGACCAAGCTGCGGCAGAATTTGTGCGCCGCTTCCAGAAGAAGGAAATTCCCTCTGAAGTCCCTGAGCGGACGATTGCCAGTGGTTCTTATGCCATACCGGCTTTCATGAAAATGGTTGGGCTCGCGCAATCCACATCAGAAGCTAGGCGTTCAATTGAAGGCGGCGGGGTCAAGTTGGACCAAGCAGTTATCAAGGATGTGAATTTTCAAGTGGTTCTAGAAAACCCCGGTACCAGTGTCTTGCTTCAAGTTGGCAAGCGTAAGTTCGTCCAAGTTACCGCAGGATAACTACTGTAGGCATGGTTCCGGGAAAGGTGCAAGCGGGCGGTCTAATGATTCGGCCTTCTCTTCCACCGAGTCCGCGTAGCCCATTTCATTGAGCATAGTTTGCTCTTCCGCGCTATAGATGGGGCCTAAGCGCTCCTCCAGTGGCGATATTTTTAGTTTTCGCGCCTCGATTTCCGAAGCGCGGAAGTCGCGACAAAAAGCATTCACCGCTTCTGCATAGCGTGGATCGGATGGGCTCAATGGTTTCAGCTCTTTCGGGTCCTGCAAACGGTCAAAAACCAAGTAGGCATCGCCTTGGTTTTTACGCCGCTTGGCCTTTACCGCAATAGCCTCGTCGGTGGTGTTTTCTTGGTCGTATCCAAATTCGCGCACCACGGTGTACCGACTGGAGCGCCATCCATCGCGCACATTAATCCCACCCCGGCTGGTGCGATACCCGCCACTAAAAATCCGTTGCAATGCGAAACGTGGTTCACCTCGCCCTTGGATAGTCTCGCGCAAGCTTGCTCCTTCGGCTTCCTGTAGGGCGGGAGCACCCGCGAAATCCAGTAAGGTGGGTGCGACATCATAGATGCGGCTGATTGCCGGAACGCGGCGTCCTGCTGGTGTTTCCCCTGGCACCCGCAAGATCATTGGAATACGGCATTGTTCTGCAAAGAGAGTGGAACGATGTCCAATTCCTCTGTGTTCAAAGAACTCATCGCCATGGTCAGCCACCACCATCAGAATGGTATTTTCCCATTGGCCTTGGGCTTTTAGGGTGTCGATGATGTCGCCGATGTGGCGATCAACCCAATTGATTTCAGCATCGTAAAGCGCAATTACGTGGGACAAATCGCGTTCGCTGATCCGACGGGTGAAAGGAGCCTTTAAATCCAATACTTTGGGATCGAAATACCAGTTTAATCCCAATACACCTTTTTCCCCACGGTTGTCGAATCCAGGATCGAAGCGGATGTTGAGGCCTTCTTCCATGCGCCCAGGGTCATAGTCATAATGGGCATCAAAGTAATGAAGGAAAAGGAAGAAGGGTTCATCCGCCTTTTGTTGCGCAAGAAACGCTTTCCCAAGTTGGTTGATGCGCGGGGAGGTGATGTCGTAGTGCGACATGCGATCACGCATGCGGTGAATGAACTCCGGCGTCATCGGTTCTTTGCCCTGTTGCACCCGACGCAAACGCTCTTCCTCCAGCATCAGAGTGAAATCTTCAGCGGTAATCATGCCTGATTGATAATCATCAAATCCTCGTCCGAAGCCAAATTTTGGGTCCAGATACGGACCGGAGAAGTAGCCAGCGGTATTCCATCCTGCATTTTGCAAATTCTCGGCTAGCGTGGTGCGCAATGGATCCAGCTTAAAACGATCGGTTTCCACACCATGCCGACGCCCGGTTAGGCCGGTCATCAGGCTCATATGGGTTGGAAGAGTCCAAGAGCTTGTAGTCCAAGCATCGTCAAAAACCACGCCATCTGCTGCAAGCGCTTCCAAGTTGGGGCTCACCTTTAATTCAGGTGCATATTGCGGGCGATGGCCATAAACACTTAAATGATCGCGTCGGACCGAATCGATGCTAATCAACACAATGTTCATCGGCTCTCCGGGCCGCTCCACCTGCGCCAATCCTTCACTCGAGTTGTCTTTGCTGCAGGAAAGGACGTAACCGGTTAGCACCAAAAGACCGGTAGTTCTAAGTAGGAATCGAATGACGCTAAAGGGAGCAGGCATGGAATGATTTTAGTCTGGCGCTTAAGAATTATTGCGCGACGGCATGATACTAATAGGCACTTGCAAAACGGGTGTGTCTTTATCCCCAGTCGGAAGTGCAAGTTTGAAGGCAGCTCCCATTTCGGTTGCGCTTCCGGTGTAGCGTAAGGTGAAGATACGTTTTTTTGGGTTTACGTCGTAGACTTCAACGACTTCGATATCAGCTTCAAGCCAAGTGTCGAAAGACAATCCACTTAGGTCTCCAACTTTGGCGCGGTGAGTTACGGTGATTTTTGCCTCCAGGCGGTCGCGCGATGGATCGAAAACCAGGCGGGAAGGACTGAATGAAAGGTCCGGGCGGGCGTACCCGGTGACGGCTACCTTGATGGGAGGTGCTCCAGACAAATTGGTATGCACAACGAAATGTTTTTGAAAAGAACCTTCGGGCAAAACGTCGGGGGCGGTAAAGGTGAGTTGATACGTTTTGCCTGCACCGGCAACGGAGATTTCTTGGCTTTGAATGCTCCAACCTTCATTGGTTACGAAATCGTCTTCAATGCCAAATTCTTGCGTATCATGCGAAACCACCAAAGCAGTTCCACTTGCTCCTTGCCGTACCCCAATATCGCCTAGCTCCACATTCCACGGCTCCACCGAGAAGGGGTTCCAAATATCCGCAGCCCACTGCAAAATCATGCCGCTATATTTTGGGAAAACTACCGGCACGGATCCGATTTTTCGCGAGGCTGGAATGCGATACCGAGAGGTGTCCAGGGTGAAGTGAATTACCATTTCCTCATCTTCGGCCAAAGTCAGATTGAGGCGTTTCCCATCTAGGCGGCGATGCGCCATAGTTCCGCTGCGACTAGGCAGCTCTAACTCCGCCTGTACACATTGGCAGGAAAAGGGGCCAATACGGCTAATCATCAAGGGAGCGCCGGTGATGTTTTTCATCCGCCAAACCCCGCTCGAGCGCTCGCCAAAGGTCACGGAACCCAAGTCGAGAAAGGCAGGTTCTAGGCTTAGCGGAGCTTCGGCACTGGTGGTTTCGACGGCTGGATCGGATGGACTACAGGCCGGTCCTCCCAGAAAAAGGAAACTGGCAATGGCAAGGCATGGGAGAAAGCGCATGGGGAGATTATCCTACCGCACTCGGGCAGTCACCGAACCCTCCGTCATGGCATCAGAATCCACCGTTTCATCCTCTCCTTATCCTCACGCCACCGCAGACCCCAAGGTCTATGCTTGCCTCATGGGCGAATGGGAGCGTCAAGAGGATGGTATCGAGCTCATTGCGAGTGAGAATCAAACCTCGTTGGCGGTCATGGAGGCCATGGGCTCGACTCTCACCAATAAATATGCGGAAGGTTATCCCGGGCGTAGGTATTACGGTGGTTGCGAAGTGGTCGACGTCGTCGAGGACCTCGCCAAAGATCGTTTGAAGGAACTTTTTCAAGCTTATGGCGCCAATGTGCAGTGCAGCAGTGGTTCCCAAGCGAATCAAGCGGCATTTTTGGCACTCATTCAACCAGGTGACAAGGTTCTGGCCATGGATTTGAACCACGGTGGCCACCTCACTCACGGACATCCCAAAAACGCTTCTGGCGTTTACTACAATTTTGAACACTATGGTGTCACCGAAGCATCGGAACGAATTGATTACGATGCCTTGCGCGAGCATGCCTTACGGATGAAGCCAGCTTTATTGTTGGCAGGTGCCAGCGCTTATCCGCGCTTTATCGATTTTGAGCGTATGGGGACGATTGCTAAAGAAGTGGGCGCGAAGTTCATGGTCGACATGGCTCACATCGCTGGATTGGTGGCGGCCGGTTTGCATCCATCACCAGTGCCGCACGCAGATGTTTGCACCATGACTACGCATAAGACTTTGCGCGGTCCTCGGGGTGGTGCGATTGTGGCCACCAAAGAATGGATCAAGCAGATCAATTCTGCGGTGTTCCCTGGCGTGCAGGGCGGACCACTCATGCATGTAGTAGCGGCTAAGGCGATCGCTTTTGGCGAAGCTCTGCAGCCGGAGTTCAAGGATTATCAGCAACAGGTTTTAGACAACGCGACCGCTTTGGCCGAGGGTTTAGTTTCTCGCGGTTATCGTTTGGTTAGCGGTGGTACCGATAACCATTTAATGTTGGTGGATCTGCGGGGGCCGCAAGGCCCTGGTATCACTGGTGCGGTTGCGGAAGATACTTTGCATTCTGCGGGTATCACCGTGAACATGAATTTGATTCCGTTTGACCCTGAAAAACCGATGCACACTTCTGGTATTCGTATTGGGACTCCTGCAGTCACCAGTCGGGGCTTTGGGGTCACGGAAATGGAGTCCTTGGCGGCTTGGATTGATCAAGCTCTACGGGCAGTTGGAGATGATGCTGTACTTGCGGATATCCGTGCAGAAGTGCGTACCCTGTGCCGTAGCTTTCCAATTTACCCGGAACTCAAGGGCTAAGGTAATTCAGATTGAAACTGTCCCTGTATTCATTGTCAGCATGGGATGCGTTGCAAACTGGCCTGACTCCAAATCTTTGTACGATTGCCAAGGTAACACTCGGCTAGGTTGTACCGCTTGGGCACATTCGGGAGCTTCTGTTCCACAGTCTCCTGCATTGCAATATTCCTGTTGGTTATTGCCGTTGCTACTCTCCTTGGAGTTACGGGTATTCCACCGCTTATGGGCTTCCTCGTTACGGGCCCGCTCGTGGTTGTTTTCCTGATGTCCCTATTGCTCGGGATTAAGAAATCTGTTCTACAGTGTTCGTTCTGCTGCGCTGTCGTGCAAACGAGTTAACGCCAAACTCATCAAGGTTGAGCAAATTGAGGTGCCCATGAGGTCTTTTACCCACATTTGTCCTGTAAGTTGTACTAGCGGCGGCTAAAAGTACGGTTCCCTGTAGGTGAATGCGACCAATGCGAATGTTGGCTGCTTAGAAGCCCGGAGAAAACCCCAACGGTATAGGAAAGCTTCTGTTGATAAGATCCAGAGAACTATTCCTGATTTAGGCTTTCGACATATTTTAACCACCGTTCTGAATAAACCCCGTGCGCTTCAAACACGCCTTGTTCGGTAATGATGGCACTGATGAGTGCTGCCGGGGTGATATCGAAGGCCGGATTAAAAACGCCGACTCCATTGGGTTGTGCGGCGACATCATAAAGCTCCGAGGCGGGCCGTTGTTCGATTGGGATATGGCTGCCGGATGAGCAGGTGGCATCAATTGTTGTGCTCGGTGCTAAAACGAAAAACGGCACTCCATGATGTCGCGCTAAAACCGCGAGGGGGTAGGTGCCAATTTTATTTGCGACATCACCGTTGGCTGCAATGCGATCGGAACCAACAAAAACCAAATCCACCATGCCTTGCGCCAATAAGGTTGCTGCTGCTGAGTCTGGAAGGGTATGCACTTCTATCCCATGGATGGCCAATTCCCAAGCGGTTAGGCGCGTCCCCTGACGCAGAGGCCGAGTTTCATCGGCATAAACTTTGAGTTTTACGCCGCGGGCATGGGCTAAATGCAGCGGCCCCAAGGCGGTTCCAATACCACCCGTGGCGAGGGCGCCAGCATTGCAGTGCGTGAGTACCCGTACGCCGTCAAATAACAGGCCTTGCGCGTGCTCGCTCAGAGCCAAACAGGATTTCTGATCCGCTAGGTGAAAAGTCTCGGCGGTTTGCAATAACTGCTTGGTCCATGCCGATGCATCGCCATTCCCAGCCTGAGCTAGTTGGCGTCCGAGCTGCAACTGCATTTCTACACCGACCGACAGATTCACAGCAGTAGGGCGAGCCGCTGCCAACTCGGTGGCGTTTTTCTCAAGCTGCACCAACCAATCTGCGGCTGAATCATGCTGCGCCAACTCCAGGGTCATAGCGTATGCTGCAGCGCATCCAATGGCTGGAGCGCCACGCACGACCAAGCGCTTCAGGGAATCGACCACCTCTGCGATGGTGTGTAAGGTGACATACTCCACCACTTCCGGCAGCTGCGTCTGGTCGAGTAAACGCAGGCCATCGTCCGCCCACTCCAAAGTGGAAAAGCCTAAGTCGGGAGCGTTCAGGAGTTCAGTTTTTCCTGCAGTGCTGCATCTTTAGCCAGAACCTTGTCATGTTGGGTGATGCGGAACTGTTCCATTTGCTCGGCAAGGTTTGCGTCCGACAAAGCCATGATGCGCAATGCAGAAAGCGCTGCGTTCATAGGGCCACCGCCGCCAACCGCAACCGCGGTCACTGGGACGCCACCAGGCATCTGCACGGTGGCCAGCAGCGCGTCTAATCCGCCCAGCGGAGGATTGTCCATCGGAATGCCGATGACCGGCAGGGTGGTGTGGGCTGCAATCACTCCAGCGAGGTGTGCGGCGCCACCTGCGGCACAAAGCACGACTTGAATGCCAGCTTTCTTAGCTCCAATCGCAAAGGCTGCGGCTTCATCTGGCGTGCGGTGTGCACTCAAAACGCGGACAATCGGTTCTTCGCCAAAGTCGCGCAAAGTTTTTACAACAGTTTCGAGGCGTGGGTAATCCGAATCGGATCCCATCAAAAGGGCAACGCGAGCATTCATGATTTTGGTGTCAGAGCGTGACGAAGTAATTCTTGGAAGTCGGCATCGGCGCCGAGGGTTGCAACAGCAGATTTGGCGCCATCACGGGCAGCACTCGGAGGTGTGCCTAGTTCCAGCAGGACTCGTTCCAAGTCGTTTGGAACAGTAGATTCGCTGGGGCTGGTGGGGGTTCCGTCAAACAGAGGAGCCGAGGGCATCAAGTCACTGAGGTGATCGCGCAATTCCACGATTAAGCGTTCGGCGGTTTTTTTGCCGACCCCCTTCATTGCGGTTAGGCGTTTTTGATCCCCATCAAGGATGGCGCGAACCATTTCTTCTGGTGGGAGAGAACTTAATAAGCCTAGAGCTGAAGTCGGACCAATACCGTTGACTTGAAGCAGGCGACGGAACAAAGCGCGTTCGGCGGCGCTTTGAAATCCAAACAACACTTGATTGGTTTCACTGACTGCCAGGTGCACCAGCATTTTGGTTTCTTCACCAAGCTTGAGGCTTTGTGCACACGGTTTTGAAACCATGAGACAAAAACCGACTCCCCGTACATCGAGCACGGCCGCGCCGAGGCGGATTTCCTCGACGCGGCCGTGCAAGTATTCGTACACCGAGAGTTACTCCCCGTTGTACTCTTCGCCGCGCCCACTGCGCAGACGCAAGCCGAAATCAACCAGCTTGTTCTGCAACTCGTTGAGCGAGGTAATGCCGAAGTTCGGCATGCCGAGTAAGTCTTCCTCGGAGTAAAGCAGGATGTCGCCAACGCGTTGGAGATTCAAACGTTCCACTAAAGCGCGGTGGCAACGCACCGACAAGTTCAGGGTGGAGATTTGCAACTCTAAGGCCTCACGCATTTCTTCGCTAAGAGGGCCAAGCCATGCCAGTTCGGATTCGAGGTCCACCGAACGGGCGGCATCGAATTCTTCAGGAATGATGAAACTGCCGTCCTCGCGCCGCATGCCGAGACGGAGACCCTTCTGGGTCAACACGCGCTTTATTTCGTTCAGCGAAGTCTCGCCAAAGTTTTTGAACTCAAGCAGTTCAGGCTCCGAGTGCGAAACCAAATCGCCGAGCGACTTGATGTCCATGTTGCTCAGACAGTTGCGCGCACGCACCGAAAGCTCGAAATCGGAGATAGGAGTGCGCAGAACCTTCATCAGCTGGTCTTCTTTCAGCTCAAGGTTCTCATCGTAGAACATGTCTAGCGAATCATGTGAGTCGGTGAAGAACAAACGTGCCAGGGCATTGTTTGGATCACGACGCAGCACTGCACCAAAGCAACCGCAGGCGCGTTCAAAGTCGTTGCGGTCTTCGTAAAGCACCCCAAGGTTGACTAGAACAGAAACCGGGATTGGACGCGTGAGCAAGAAGCTCTCGTACATGCGAATGGCCGCTTCATCATCACCGAACAAATCGGCACGATAGGCGAGACGGAAGCGCGCAGCAAAGTGTTCTGGATCAAGCTCGATGACTTCTTCCAACTTGGCCATCGCAGCTTCGTATTCGCGCTCTAGCTCGAGCACGCGGGCGGCGAAGTAGAGCGCATCAGGCGCATCTAACTTGGCTGCACCATGCGCCTTTTGGAAGCCATCGCTATCGTTGGCGCCGAGGTAGGCATGCAAAGTTGCTGCAGCAAGCGCGGTGTCACCGGATTGCTCACAACCAGTCAGGGTCGCAACTGCGGAGTCATATTGACCCAGCTCGTATTGACTCATTCCGGTAATGAACACCGCGAGTTCACCGTCGCCTTCTACAGCCTCGAGTGCTTTGGCGTAATCGCCAACCACCCAAGAACCGAGAGCGGCCATGGTGTTGTTGCCACCAGCACGTGCTTCGCGTACTGCAGATTCGAACTTATCAGTCGAATCTGCATTGGCCATAAAGCGCTTGTGCGCTTGGACCAAATCAAAGGGGGTGCTTGGAGGTGCAGCGAAAAAGGCTGCAGGGTCGGCGGCAGGGGCCTGGGGAGCTTCCACTTGGCTCATTCTTAGATCTCGTTTTACCAATGTCCGAAGGGACGAATGGCCGCGTATTGTAGGTTCTCGGCCCGTCTTTCGTCAATCCATGTTGAAAGCTGGAAAAGCAGCGTTGTTGCTGGCAGAATCCACCCCCAATGGATTGTTTCGAAGTGCGCGGCGGACGACGCCTAGAAGGGAGCGTAAATGCTTCTGGATCTAAGAATGCAAGCTTGCCACTGATGGCGGCAAGCTTGCTGATGGAGGGGCCGGCTACCTTCTCACCAGTCCCGGATTTACGTGACATCGATACCATGGTCCTGTTGCTGGCGGAACTCGGGATGGACATCCAGCGAGAGGGAGATCAGCTCCAAATTTATGCGGCCGACGCCACCAAAACCGAGGCGTCCTATGACATTGTGCGGCGCATGCGGGCGTCTATTTGTGTCTTGGGCCCTTTGCTGGCCCGGCGCGGGCAAGCCCGAGTGCCTTTGCCAGGCGGTTGTGTATTTGGATTACGACCGGTGGATTTGCATGTGCGCGGCATGCGCGCCTTAGGCGCTACGGTGAAGCAAGAAAATGGGTGTTTGGTGGCAACAGCCCCGTCTTCAGGCTTGCAGGGTGCATCGATTGACCTGCGTTCGGCCTTTGGCTCCACCGTTCTAGGCACCATCAACGTGATGTCCGCCGCAGTTCTGGCAAGAGGCGAGAGCGTGATTCATAGCGCTGCCATGGAGCCAGAGGTGGTTGAGGTGGCGCGTTATCTGCGCGCCTGTGGTGCGCGCATTGAAGGAGAAGGCACTGAGAGTCTGCGTATTCAAGGTGTTCCATCTCTCAATGCCGTGCCGTGGCAATTACCCGCCGACCGCATCGAAGCAGGGACACTCTTGATTGCCGGCGCGATTACCGCCGGAGTGGTGCGGGTGAATCGATGTCGGCCACAGGAACTCCGCAGCCTAACGATTGCACTGGAGCGAACTGGCCTGACACCTACCCAAGGTGAAGACTGGATCCAGGTCGACGCCCGCGGCATCCGCTTGCGTAATATTCAGCTTGAGACCGGAACATTTCCTGGATTCCCCACTGACCTACAAGCGCAATGGTTAGCCTTGGCCACACAGATGTCTGGTGTTGGAAGTATGCGTGAGCGTATTTACCCGGAACGTTTTATGCATGTTCCAGAGTTGCAACGCTTGGGGGCTCAAATGCAGCGATTGGGTGATACGGTCCAGGTGGAGGGGGGCATTGCTCTCATGGCCGCTCCAGTATTAGCATCGGATTTGCGTGCAAGCGCTTGTTTAGTCCTTGCCGGTTTGGTTGCGGAAGGCACCACTACGGTGCGTCGGGTGTACCACTTGGATCGCGGTTATGTAGCACTTGAGAAGAAGTTGCAGCAGCTTGGCGGAGAGGTCGTGCGGCGGCCCGATGACGAAAAGGCATAGGCCCTTAGAGCAACCATAAATCTGGCTTCCTTCAGCCGTGCGTTCGCGCTAGAATGTTCGGTTCCCCGACGCGTCATGCTCGAGAATCTCACACAAGCATTTAACAAGGTTGCTGACCGCCTGCGCGGTTCCAGCAAGCTCACTGCAGCCGACATTGAAGACGGTTTACGTGAGGTGCGTCGTGCCCTGCTTGAGGCCGACGTGCACTTCAAGGTTGCCAAGGACTTCACTAAGAAGGTTGGCGATACCTTGCTCGAAGAAGGCAAGTTAAAGGGGATTACCGGCTCGCAGCAGGTGATTGGTGCGTTCCATAAGGAACTGGTCAATCTCATGGCGTCGGACGAATCGGCGCTGCCGAAGAATCCTGGACACCCTATGGTTCTGCTACTCGCAGGCCTGCAGGGTGCTGGTAAGACCACCACCGCCTCCAAATTGGGCCTATGGATGGGCAAGCGCCAGAACCGCAAAGTTCTGCTCGCAGCTTGTGACCTGCAACGTCCAGGTGCGGTGGACCAGTTGGTCACTCTGGGGAAGCAGCTCGATATCGACGTTTACTCGGAGAATCCTAGTGATAAGGGAGTCAGTCCGGTCAGCGTGGCAAAGAACGCGCTAAAAGCGGCCAAGAAAGGCGGCTACGATGCCCTCATTGTCGACTCCGCAGGTCGTCTTCACATCGATGAAGACCTCATGGGAGAAATCCAGGCAGTCAGCAACGCGGTTAAGCCCGATGCGACTTATCTAGTTCTAGACTCCATGACCGGCCAAGATGCCGTGGAGTCGGCGCAAAGCTTCTCGAATTCCCTTGAGGTGCATGGCGTCATCCTGACCAAAATCGATGGTGACACCCGTGGTGGTGCTGCCCTTTCGGTGCGTCAGGTCACCGGAAAACCTATTTCTTTCCTCGGCGTCGGTGAAAAACCTGGCGATTTAGAGGAATTCGACGCAGAACGCCTTGCAGGCCGCATTCTCGACATGGGCGATGTGGTTGGACTCGTGGAGAAGGCCCAGGAGGCCTTCGACGAGGAGCAGGGAGCCATCGATTACCAGCGGATGATGGAGGGCAAGCTAACCATGCAAGACCTCCTAGATCAGTTCCGAATGGTGAAAAAAATGGGTTCTATGAAGAAGTTGATGGGCATGATGCCCGGAATGGGTAAAATGTCCGGCCTTTTGGAGTCGGTGGACGACAAACAGTTTAATCGCATGGAAGCGATTATCTTGTCCATGACTCCAGCAGAGCGTCTCCATCCGGAGATTCTCGATGGCAAGAGACGCCGGCGCATCGCCCGAGGTTCGGGAGTTGAAGTGTCGGATGTCAATCGCCTGTACAAATCGTTCCAGCAGATGCAGAAGCAGATGAAGGCCATGAAGAAGATGATGTCCGGTGGGCGCTCTAAAAAGCGCATGCTGAAACAGCTCGGATCTTCTGGCAAGCTGCCAAACATGCCTGGATACAACCAGTCTTAAGAAATCGAATCCCAAGTAGCTTAGATGGCAGTCGTCTTGCGTTTGAAGAGAATAGGTCGCCGTAACCGGCCCTTTTACCGCATTTGTGTGATGGATCGGCAGACTCGCCGTGATGGTCGTGCAATTGAGGAACTTGGTCATTACGACCCGGTAAACCCTGAGAAAGGCAAGCATTTCGTGCTCAATGTTGAGCGCGCGAAGCACTGGCTTTCCGTTGGTGCTGAGCCTTCCGATACCGTGCTTACTTTTATCAAAGAAAGTGGCATCGATATCGCAGCTGTGCGCCGCGGTGAGATGGGCGAAACAGCTGAGCCTGTTGCGGCCGACTCCGGTGCAGAAGCGCCAGCCGAAGCCTAACGGGGTGCCTGAATATGGCGGCTAGCCCCAAGCCCGCCGATCTGGCTGAGTTCATGCTTCGTTTGGATTCGCGGGTATTTCATATACCTGCACGTCCAGAAGGCATGTCTGCTCTAGAGCGTCTGCTTGCCTTAGTGCTGCAGGGTTCTGGTTCGTACACGGTCGCGGCAAAATGCATTCGTGCTTTTCAAGAGCACTTCGTGAATTGGAACGAAGCGCGCGTTGCACGCTTGTTCGAAGTCCAAGATGCGCTTTTAGCACATGGCGTTGGCGATGCACAGAACCGTGCAGACCTAACACAGCAGTATTTGCGCCGAGTCTTTGGATTGCAGAACCATCTGGATTTGGATTGGCTTTACGATGCTTCTAGTGAGCGTCGCGAAACTTTGCTGGAATCCCTGGAAGTGACTCCAGAGCATGCTCGATTCGTACTCGACCTTGATTCTCTCGATGAAGAGGATGAAGATTATGAAGGCCTTCCAGTGAGCCCTGCGATGAAGCGCATGTTCGGCCGCTTAGGCTGGGCCCCTGCGAATCCCAAAGAGTCCTTGATTCGAGAAATCATGGCGCCGCATACCGCTGGCGCATTGATGTATCCAGGTTTCCTTTCGTTGTCTTTGCTGGCTTATCAATTGCCCGTAAATAAGCCCAAGAATTGCTTAAAAGCAGCGGCGATTGAAGAGCTGTTCAAAAAGCGCAAGTCCATGTCAGATGAAGACGCAAGTCAACTACTGAAGGGGATTGGCGTAGATTTCCCCTTGCTAAATACTGGGTTTGGCGCAAAGAAGAAGGTCGCAGCAAAAAAGAAAGTGACTAAAAAGAAGGTCGCGAAAAAGAAAGTCGCGAAGAAAACAACTTCTAAAAAGAAGTAGAAATACCAAGCATGCAGGTCCCCGAGGAAACTTTAGTTCTGGGGAGCGGCTCGCCACGCCGCGGGGACCTGCTTCTTCGCCTCGGAATCAATTTCGAGATTCAGACGGCAGGCGGAGATGGTCCCATCGTGTCGGATCTTCCTGCTGCACGGGTGCGTGGCCATGCCGTTTTTAAAGCGAAGCAAGTGGCTAAAATCAAACCCCACCGTTGGGTTTTAGCAGCAGACACCTTGGTTTATGCACAGGGGCGTTTTTTATCCAAGCCCAAAGGTAAGGAAGATGCACGGAATATGCTCCACTTACTGCAAAGCATTGGGGACCATGAAGTATGGACAGGAGGGTGTTTAATCTCTCCCTCAGGGGAATCCTGGGTTCGTGCTGAGCGGGCGCTGGTCGGTTTCTATCCCATTCCGGACTTAGAGTTAGAGAGTTATCTAGAAGGTGTTGAATGGGTGGACAAAGCGGGGGCCTATGCCATTCAGGGTTGGGCCAGCTCCTATGCATGTTTAAGGGAGGGAGAGTTGGATTCCGTGGTCGGTTTGGCGGAAATCACAGTTTTGGGCCTGTTTCGTGCGGCAGGGCTTCCTAAGCAAGCCTTCCGACGTTAGAATATGCGGCCCTTTTCCTGGAGGAGTCTCCAGAAAAAGGCGGTTAAAGATGAAGGAAGGCATTCACCCTGATTACGTCGCCTGTCACGTGAAGTGCGGTTGCGGCAACGAGTTCGAGACACGTAGCACCAGTAAGGAAGTGCACGTGGAAATTTGCTCGGCGTGTCACCCGTTTTACACGGGTAAGCAGAAGTTTGTTGACACCGCTGGTCGCGTGGATCGCTTCCAGAAGCGTTACGGCAACAAGAGCTGAGCCCTGTCTGATTCCCATCAAGCGGAATTGCAGATATGAGTTTGGTCGATGTCCTTCGCGGGCGAGTCGACCAACTCGAATCCCGGCATAAAGAACTTGAAACCGCTGTCTCCGATCCGGAGAGAGTCGGCAAGCCAGACTATCCAGGGCTCTTGCGTGAACTTGGTTCCTTGCAAAAGACCTTGGGGCCATGGCGTGAATATACCGCTCTTGCCGACGAGATCGAAGAGATGCGGGAATTCACCAACGGCAAAGATGCCGAGATGAAAGAGCTCGCGGAAGAAGAGCTTCCGGAGATGGAAGCACGCTTCGAAGTCGTGGAACAACAAATTCTCGACTTAGTTCTGGAAGATGATCCCGATGCCGATAAGCCTGCACTGATTGAGATTCGTGCTGGAGCTGGCGGTGATGAAGCGGCTTTGTTCGCTCGTGATATTGCCAATATCTATCAAAAATTTGCTGCCATGAAAGGCTGGCAAGTGGAACTGATGGACGTCTCAGAATCTGAAATGGGTGGCTTTAAAGAGATTGTTTTCAAGTTCACTGGAGATGGCGCATTCCGCCTCATGCGCTATGAGTCCGGCGGTCACAGAGTCCAACGTGTCCCAGCTACTGAGACTCAGGGGCGTATTCATACTTCTGCAGCGACCGTCGCAGTGATGCCGGAAGTGGAAGCAATCGATTTCCAGCTAGACGAAGAGGAGCTTGAAATCACGGCCATGCGATCTTCCGGTCCTGGTGGCCAGCACGTGAACAAAACCAGTTCGGCCATTCGCGTCATTCACTTGCCTACTGGGCTTCAGGTGAAGTGCCAGGAGGATAAGTCGCAGTTGCGCAACAAGGCCAAAGCGCTGGACCTACTTCGCGCCAAGCTTTACGAAATCGAACGCATCAAACGAGCGGAAGAACGTTCGGAAATGCGTCGGACACAAGTGGGAACCGGGGACCGCAGCATGCGCATCCGCACCTACAACTATCCGCAAAACCGTGTAACCGACCACCGTTTAGGTCAAAGCTTCTCTTTAGAGAAGATTTCGGAAGGATTACTCGACCCCATCTTCGAGAGCTTGCTTGCCGCCGACCGCGAAGAGAAGCTAGCGAATCTTTGAACTTGCCTTGCCAGGCGTCCGTTCTGCCCTTTCTGTCCCGTACTGTCCGATGAAGAATAAGGAAAAGGAAATTAAGCCCCTGGGAACCAAGTTTGAGGTTCTAGAAGAAGGTCCCAAGCCCATAGCTGCCTCGCGGCAAGGTGGAGCGCGGCCCGGTGGTGCGCCCATGCCGCTACGTAAGAGCGTGTCGAGTGGGAGCGTTGGGCTTCTGGTCGCTCTAGCCGGCCTATTTATGCACTATGGCGCTCCCGAATACGCCGCGATCCCAGCGTTGGCTGCAGCAGTAGTGATTTGGCAGCTACTGAGTTCTGGCATGGCGCGCACCCAACCAACTAACACTCCGTTGAAGCCATTTGGAGCGGTGCTAGCGATTGCTGCTGGTGGAGTTAGTTTCGGCTTAGGCGACGGCTCCGGAATCATTGGTGGGATTTTGTGCATTGTCGGCGGCGTTCTCTCGCTTGCCGCCCCAAGCATGGCTAAGAAAACTGATGCCAAGTTGCCACCCGCCGGTCCTGATGTTCCAGTTGATGGTCAGTTCTCTAAGTCGCTTTTGGCTTATCTGCTCATTATTCTTAGTTTGCCATTGGCATGGGCCGATGGCGAAGGTGCTACCGGTATGAATACCATCCTTGGTGGCCTAACCTTCCTTTTCTGCCTGCTTGGCATGTGGTCATCTTGGGTTGGGATGTGGAAGTTATGGGCTATGCCTGCCATTACTGCTGGCATGCTCGGATTGGTTCTATTCCTCGCTCCGTTGGAAGCAATTTTCCTCGGCCTGCTTGGAGTGGCACGAGTATTTCTTGGGGGCAATATGGAAGCCTTGGTCAACGCATGGCCAGGCGAAGATACGCTCCCGATGCTTTTCTTGCTTGGACCAATCATGGCACTCGCAGGAGGTTCTTTGGCCACCTTCGAGCTCGTCCAAGGTGCTAAGAAAGGCCTGAAGGCTAATCAGGAAAAGAAGGAGGCCGAAATCGCTTCGCGGAAGGCGGCGCGTGCGGCAAAGCGTGGTGACGCGCCAGCAACACCTGATACCAAGGACGATAAGGCTAAGGTTGAAGATAAGAAAAGCGCCAAAAAGTGAGTGCGTTTTCTTTCGAAGGGCCGCGTCGGCAGGATCTGCTTGACGTCGCTCTTCGTCAATTAAAGGCCAAGGGCGCCGAAGATCCGGTTTGGGAAAGCCAAACTTTGCTAGCCAGATGTTTAGGCCTACAGCGCCTTGAACTTCTCTCTGCGAAAGATGTTTCGGTTGCGCCAGAAGATAGACTCAAATTCTCCGACTGGTTACAACGTTACGTCGCTGGAGAACCGCTGGCCTATTTGGAGAACAAGGCTGGGTTTTATGGACGTGAATTCCTGGTTGATTCCAGAGTTTTAGTGCCGCGCGCTGATAGTGAATGCGTCATAGAACTGGGCATGGAGTGGATGGCATCTCGTGGCGCAGGAACCTTGGTGGATGTAGGCACTGGGTCGGGGTGCTTATTGCACACCATACTCCTCGATCACCCGTCTTGGAGTGGGGTCGGGGTTGACTTTAGCCGTGATGCACTTCAAGTTGCGGAGGCAAATCGCAAAGGATTCGGTTTAGAGAAACGCTGTAGTTTGATTCAAGCGTCTTGGCTGGTGCCAATCCAAAAACAAAGCGTTGATTTGATTATCAGCAATCCACCCTACATCGTAGATGGTGAAGAACTGGGGGATGGTGTCAAGGAGTTCGAACCCCATCTCGCCCTTTTTGCGCCAGGCAATCGTGCTATGGAACCTTACGACATCCTGATCGAACAGGCTATGCACTGCCTTCTACCGGCAGGGGCGCTGCTATTTGAGGTGGGGGCTGGCCGCGAACCAGAAGTGCGCGCTTTGGCTGAGAAGGCCGGATTCCGGCATCTCGAAACGCGCAAAGATTTGGGGGGAGTGGAGCGGGGGATCCTGCTCGAGAAGACGTCGTTACGCGACGAGGTCTAGGTAATCGCGAATCGCGCGATCCGACCCTGGATATAGGTCTTGGAAGAACAGCGCCACCTCGTAATGGCCTAATGCTGGCGAAATGCGTTCACAGCGCACTACCACGCCTTCTCCTTCGGCATGCGCCATGGTGCCGTTACGGAGTGGGAAATCGAAAGAAAAGCGGACATGGGTCATCATCCGCAGAGGAGTTTCAGAGAAAAAGCAAGCTCCTGATTGGGACAAATCGCGCACGCGCAGGGCTGTATCACCGTCTAGAGTGATTGGGAGGTCCTGAATGCTTGTTCGGGGGTGGCGGCGTCGCTCTTGATTATGCGACATTTTCTCTTCATCCGTTTCAGGGTTGTTTCGAGGCATGTCCTACAATAACCTGTTCTTAGAGAAAGGGCCAATCCCCGGCCGAATCCCGCATAGAACCCGCGAAAGCGCAAAATCATGGCATCCTTCAACCGCGTCATCCTCATGGGCCATCTGGCCCGCGACCCCGAGGTCCGTCAGGCCCAAAACGGAACTTATATCGCCAAAGTCGGCTTGGCCGTCAACGAACGTATGCCCGATGGGGCAGGTGGCTGGAAAGAAGATGTTAGTTTTATTGACATCGTTATTTTCGGAAAACGAGCCGAAGCCTTTGGGCGTTTTTTACGCAAAGGGAAGCCGGTATTGGTTGAAGGCAAATTGCGCCAAGGTAAATGGATTGATAAAGAGACTCAGGCGAAACGTTCCAAGTTGGAAGTCATTGTCGACAACTGGGAGTTCGTCGGTGGCGGGCGCGAAGAGGGCGGTGGCGGTGGCGGCGCCGGTG
>JASFYO010000015.1:0-61218 GCA_045047305.1 Planctomycetota bacterium
ATTAGGAAAGAATGATTTTTACTTCGTTTCTTTTAGGCGCGTTGGGCGCCTTCTCTCCCCAACAAGCTGAGTTTTCTTTTGAGGATGCAACTTCTGATGTTGAATTGCGTCGGACGACTGGAAGAGTCACCGAGAGTTACTACACCAGCCTTACTTTTGACGCGCACACTCTCGGCGGTTCCTTTGTCGACCTGAACGGTGACGGCTACCCGGAATTAGTGCTTCCGGCTCAGCGAGCAAATGATGCTCCAGAGTTTCAAACCGAGGGCGGCTTCGTCATTCTCGCGAATTTGCCGGGTCCCAATTTCGCCACCGACCCAACCGACAGGTTTTTTGACAACACACCTCTTGCAAAAGGACCACAGGGCAATGGCCTTGCCGACACCCCCTTCCCCGGCTCCAGAGGCCATGAAGTGCAAGGAATCCAAGCGGCGGACTTCAACAACGACGGCAAGTTAGACCTCCTAGTCGTTTGTGGCGGCACCTATTTTTCTTCGCAGCTGGGTACTGGTCAGGTCAACATGGACCCTTTTGAAGGCGTGGTTCCCGGTAGTGGAGGGCCTGTCGATGAACCGATGCGCAATCTACTGTTCATAAATTTCACGGAAACCAAGGCCGACGTCGAGAATCAAGGATTGGTTTTTGACCCAGGTAGTTTTTCATTTGGCTTAGTTGAACACAATGATTTGGACCCTACCCCGTCACCCAAAGATGGTTACGGGATTCAATACAGCCAAGAGCCTTCCTCGGTTTCGCCGTATTATGTGGACTTACAAAGCGGAGCTGTAGTTAACGGCCAAGCTGTCGATAACAAAACAATTTTCCCTACGTTCTCTTCTGTGGCAGCCGTTGCTGACATGAACCGCGATGGTAAGTTGGATTTGTTTATTGGTTCGCACCACAAGTCCGGCAAGGCTTTTGGGTTTCGCAATGGGCAAATGAATGCAATCTATTTGAACACGGGAAACGTGCCCCGGACCTTAGACGTGCAGGAAACCTCCTTAGGGCAATTTGTGAGTGTAAGCCAAGCTTCGGCAAACGTACCCCAATACGCAGAAGTTTCTTATGATCGCAGGAATTACCCGAGTGCTTTCCCATCGCTGGGGTCCGGTGACTCCCCAACAGATTTGATTGCTTGGGAGGACTATCTACCTATTTTTGGGTTGCAGGGACGGTGCAATTGCCCCAACTCCTACATCCTTCCCTGTTTTAAGCCCGAGAAGCGGTTTTCTGCTACCAATGCAGCCGTCTTCACAGATGTGAATAATGATAATTGGCCTGATTTAATCCTGACCAACAAAGGATTTGGTGCCAGCCCTTTCCAAGGCCCCTTGCATAATCCTGGAGGCTTACCATTCTTTGATTCCTTCTCATTCCTAGACAGCGACATGATTTATATTAATCGTGGAGTTCGAGAGGTTTCTCCAGGAGTCTATAAGTGGCTTGGTTTCTGGAACCGAACCTGGGACATCATGGAGAAATTGCCTGCGGGCGATTTCGAGACCAGCGCTCCAATGGGCATTGCCGTTGCCGACTATGACATGGATGGCGACATGGATTTCTTCTTGAACGATGTCTCCTACCACGGCAAAGAATTGGAAGACCGATTTGAAGTGACGACTGCCACAGATATCAGCATGGGGGGTATGTTTTTCAAAAATGAGACGGTCAGGGCAGAAACTGGGATGGAGCAAACAGACATTTCGTTTGTGCCGTCTGGAACTGGCACCACTTCGGTTTACGGGGGAGGTGCCATGGATTTACATGGAGACTTCACGGTGCCCATGTGGTTTGGTTGGGGTGCAACCTTTGGCGATTTCGACATGGACGGAGACGAAGACCTTTACTGTGGAGCCAGTGCTAACCTTGCACCGATTGACGATGACTTTGGGACAGGGGGGACAAACCTTTACTTGGATGCAATTTTCCCGGGTACGCTTCCTGTTGTTAACAATACTTCCCCCCCCGGTGCTCCAAGAGGCGTTATGGGATCGAATGTTTGAGAACACTCGTGTGGGCCAGGATCTCATAGATTTCTATGCAGGGACCAATGGCCCGCAAATGATTGACTATAATCCTTCTGAAGATCACACAGTTAATGGATCAGGCGGGACTGCCCAGTTCACAAATGCCTATGTCCAAGGGAATGTCATTCGTCGTGAATTAACCACCAACATCATCGCGGGGGATTATGATCAAGATGGCTATTTAGATTTGGTTGTGATTCCTGGAGGAGATTCTAATACCTCCAATACCAGCCTTCAGGTATTTCATGGTTTGGGAAATACCGCCCAAGTGAACTCCTGTTTGGTTGTGAAGCTTGATGGCGGAAATTCTTGCGTGAATTGCACTAAGATTCCAGTGGGCGCTAAATTAATCGTGAAAGCGAAACTGGATGGTGTGGTCCAAAGCACTCAGTACAGAGAGTTTCGGATAGGTGGTGCGAATGGCGCCACAACGCATAGTTTGCCATTGGAGTTTGGCCTCGGCCTCCATCCAACCACAACGGGCTCGGCTGATGACGTCTTTGTAAAGGTCGTTTGGCCTTGCGGGCATAAGGAGGTCTTCTATGTTGCCCTGACTCAAGGCACAGCCACTCTGACTACAACAACTTTGACTCATACTCCGCCAGCGGGAGGCCTTGGAACTCTTAGTGGGTGGTACGTTAGCGAGGTTGGTGTTTCGTCAGCAATGAATGAAATGGACGGAATGGATCCAATCGTAGTGAATGCGCATTTGATATCACAAGGTGGTGGTTTGCAGCCTCTGGGAATTGCCGCCGCGGAGCTTTCTATACGGAAAGTTGGAACAACGGCCTACAAACCCATTGCTATGGATCATGTGTTCAAGCCAGGGATTGACGACACAGGACTCATTGTGATACCAGTGGGGGATTACTATTTCGACGTATTACCAATGCGGTTACCTCTTGATACCACTACGAATGTGGACGGTTTTGAAATCCCAGGTTCCACAGATTTCGAATTACGTGTTCGTTCTTGGAATAGGCAACTTGGCTCAGCCGAAGGAACTACTGAGAATGGGGCAATCGCCCTGATGGAGATTCTTCCTGAAGAAACACCAGTAGATATAGGCAATTGGACTATTGAAAACGGCAACGTGGCAATTATCTCAAATGGGCTTGCGTTGCCCGCAGGGGCTGGAAGTGGTGGTGTCATCTCCAGGTCATTCCTTTTCCCCGCGGACACTAATTTCTCTCAGTTTCACATTGTTTTCCAGATTGAAGACACGGTTCTCAATCAACCCTACCAGTTGAGCGTTTCTTGCCCGGATCTAGGCGCAAGTGCTGTGCTGAAAATAGATTTTAATGGGACTGGTGGCCCCATGACCGTTTCGGGATTGCTTGAGCTTGAGCCACTGGCTTCACACAAAAACGTTTCCTTGTTCGTTTCGAATATTAGCCCCTCGCAATTGGTCGTTCCAATTACTGGCTTTTGGCGCGCCCACGGCCCAGAACTCTGCCCACAATAAGGATTGAAGGCCTTCTGCATGCGCTCCGTCTTGGAGCGCGTGCTTTTTATGGTCCAACTTCCTAAGCGAAATTAAACATTTTCCCGCGCAGCGAGAGCTTCCCAGCGCTCCATATCCACCTCAAGCGTGGACTCAAGTGCGGACCGTTCGCGTTGCAACTCGGCGGCGACATCGGGCGCTTCTTGGTAAGTTTCGGGAGCCAGAAGTTTGGTGTCGATGGTGGCCATGGCGCTTTCCACTTCCTCAATCTTCACCACCAAACCTTCAAGTTCCTTGCGTTCCTTGAAGCTGAGCTTCGCTGGTTGACCACTGCTGGCAGCGCCAACCTTGCCGAGTTCCTGCGGCTTACTTTGCACCGACTTCTTCGAAACGCTTGCGGCGGTGGGTGGCGACCAGCGTTCCATAAGGGAGCTGACATCGCCGGTGTGCAGGAAAGCGCCGCCGAGACCGTCGAGGTGTAGCACGTGAGTCGCCACGCGATCGAGGAACCAGCGATCGTGACTGACTAAAAGTACACACCCCTTAAACGCGCAAAGTGCTTCTTCGAGTGCGCGCAGAGTCATCAAGTCGAGGTCGTTGGTCGGCTCGTCGAGAATCAGCACGTTGCAGTCTTGCAGCAGTAGTTTCGCCAGCAAGACCCGGCCGCGTTCGCCGCCGGAAAGCGACCCCACCTTGACCATCTTCTTATTGCCCGGGAAGAGGAAGCTATCGAGGAACCCAGCCACGTGAATCTTGCGCTCGCCGACGGCCACGTGATCGGCCTTGCCCGCCACTTCTTCCACTACGGTGGCTTCGGGGTCTAACTCCTCGCGCTTTTGCTCAATGGTGCCAAAGACGACGGTCTCGCCCACGCTGATTTTCCCAGTGTCCGGCGGCAGCTGTCCCAGCAAAATACGCAGCAAAGTCGTTTTGCCCACGCCATTCGGCCCGACGACACCCAAACGCATGCCGTTTTCCATTTTGAAATCCAAGCTCTTCAAAATCGAGCGTTCGCCGTAAGCAAAGCCAACTCCTTCCATTTCCAGCACCTTGGTGCCGAGGCGCGGGCCTGCTGGAATTTCCATTTCCAGTTCGGCGGGGCCAACCAGTTTGTCAGCACCAGCCAAATCCTCATAACGCTCGATACGCGCCTTCGCTTTGGTCGCGCGCGCAAGCACTCCGGCGCGCATCCATGCAGTCTCTCGTTTCAGCAGCGCCAGTCGAGTTTTCTCAGACTTGGTTTCGCTTTCCAAACGCTCGGCACGACGTTCTAGGTAGGTGTGATAGTTGCCGGGATAAGAATGCGCCTTGCCGCGGTCCACTTCCACAATGCGGTCAACCACGCGGTCGAGCAGGAAACGATCGTGGGTGACCAATATGAGTGGAATCTTCAGCGCGGATAGCTGCTTTTCCAGCCACGCGATGACGAAGGCATCTAAGTGGTTGGTCGGCTCATCGAGTAGTAGTAGATCCGGTGAGTCGACCAACAATCGCGCCAAGGCCACACGCCGGGATTCACCACCCGAAAGTGTGCCGCAAAGTGCGCTTGAATCCGTTAGCCCAACGCCATCAATTGCAGCCGCAATACGGTGCTCGACATCATGTCCGCCCATGGCGTCTAAGCGGTGCTGAAGCTCTTCCTGGCGCCGCGACAAAGTGGTCATGCGCTTTTCGGTGAGCTCGGGATCGGCAAACTCGGTGTAGAGTTCATCCAGCTCGGCGAGCACCTCGTTGCGCCCGGCTAAACCCAAACGCACCGCATCTTCAATCGTGATGTCGGGAGGAAAGTGCGGCTCCTGCTCCAAATATCCAATGCGCAGGTCCTTTCGCGCGACACGCTTGCCGGCATCGAGGGTTTCAATCCCAGCCAACATTTTGAGCAAGGTCGACTTGCCGGCGCCGTTTGGGCCAATCAGCCCAATCTTGTCCTTCGACGTCACCGTCAGGCTAATCCCGGTGAAAAGCGGGCGCTTTTCGTCGTAGGTTTTGGCGACATCGGTGAGGGTGAGGAGCGGCATGCGGTGAGGATTTTAGCGATGCCGCGGGGCAATGGAGCTATTCGTTGTCGGCGAAGTTGAGAGCGCCGACCACCACTTCCCGCAGCGCAACTGCAATCTGATCCACTTCTTCATCCGTGGTGCATGAAGGCGGCATGGCGTACATGATGTTGCCGAGTGGGCGCAGGAGGACGTTTTTTTGCGCACGGCATCCAGCACGCAAAGTTTCACCGAGTCCTGCAAGATAGCCTTCATCTTCGGTTTGCAGCTCAATGGCGACGATGCCTCCGCATTGCCGGACTTCCAGTACGCCGTCTTGCTGCTCCAGATTTTGCAGTTGCGCAAACAAGCGGTCGCCGATGCACTGCAACATCGCCGGCGTATTCTCCCGCCGTAGAATCTCCATCGACGCTAATCCAACCGCACATCCAATCGGGTTACCAGTAAAGGTATGTCCGTGGAAGAATGCTTTCGCGCGTTCATCGGATAAGAATGCGCTGTAGATTTCCTCGGTCACCAAGGTTGCGGATAAGGGAAAGATGCCGCCGGTGAGTCCTTTGGCAAGACACATCACATCGGGAGCGATGTCCGCGGCATTGCAGGCGAAGCGATGTCCGGTGCGGCCGAATCCTGTCATGACTTCGTCGGCGATGAGGAAGATTTCGTTTTGCGTGCACTGAGTGCGAAGATCCTTGAGGAAATCGACGCTATGCATCTTCATGCCGGCGGCGCCTTGTACCAGCGGTTCCAAAATGAAACCGGCAACACGTCCTTCCAGGTCAGCCAATGCCGCTTCCACTGCTGCGATGTTTGGCGCTACTCGCACTACATGGAACAGGAAGGGCGAGAACTCTTCAAAGAAGGGTTCTGGCTCGCCAACCGACATCGCGCCGAAGGTGTCTCCGTGATAGCCGCCATCCAAGGCGAGGAACACGGTGCGTGATGGTTGACCGCGTCGTACCCAAGTTTGATACACAGCTTTTAATCCAACTTCAACCGCAGTGGAGCCGTTGTCGGAGTAGAACACACGGGACAATCCGTCGGGCGTCATGTCGACTAGTTCTTCGGCCAACCGCACCGCCGGTTCATGGGTGAACCCCGCAAACATGATGTGGTCCAGTTTCACCGCCTGCTCCGCCATCGCAGCGGTGATCTCTGGGCGGGCGTGGCCGTGAAGGTTTGCCCACCAGGAAGAAATCGCATCGATGACTTCGGTGCCGTCGGCAAGGGTCAAGGTTGCATCCTTAGCAGCAACGACGGCTAAAGGTTCCGGGTCTAGCTGATGTTGGGTGTAAGGATGCCAACAAACTTTTTGATCGCGTTGGGGGAGGTTGCTCAAAACAACTCTTGTAGCAATTGATGCAGCTGCGGCTCGCCGTCGAGCCAAAAATCCAAGTGCTCGGTTTGTAAATCTTTAAACCAAGGCACCTCAAAGATGGGGAGGTTGGGTAAGCGCTGTTCTAGGCTTGCGCGGTTCTGCGGATGCGGTTGACCGACGAGGAAAAGTGCGCGAAGGGAAATGTGGCGCGCGGCAAGTGCTTCCACGGTAAGCAGCGTGTGGTTTAAAGTTCCCAGGCCACTGCGTGCAACTAAGACCACAGGAGCATCGAGCGCTTGGAGGAAATCGGCTTGATCTTGTTTCGAATTCCACGGTACCCGTAGTCCTCCCGCTCCTTCGAGAATCCATGTGCTATCAGGCGACGCTGTAAAAAGTTTTTGTGCGTCGCGTAGCACTTGTTCCATCACGACTTCCTTACCGGCATCGTCGGCCGCCTGGTCGACGGAGGCGGGAAGGGGGAAGTGCACTAATGGTTTCGCTAACTGTGCAGCATCGATGCCGGACAGTTTCTGCACCATGTCGGTGTCGGAAACTAAACCGGTTTGAATCGGTTTGAGGTATTGAGTGGCATGGTTTTGGCGTAAAGCAGCACGTATCAATAATGCAGAAACCACCGTTTTGCCAACATCGGTATCGGTGCCGCAAACGACTAGTGGTGTTGCACAGTTCGCCTTAGGGGTATCTTCAAGTAAAGATCTGCGCTCCTCCCGTTGCATAGCGGAAGTGACCGCTGCTGCCAAACCGTGGATCTCTTGTTCGCTATGTGCGGCATGCACCACGATGCGTAAGCGGCTGCTTCCTTGCGCGACCGTCGGTGGGCGTACCGCGCGGACTTCGAATCCAGCGTCGCGCACCTTTTGTGCAACCTCCATGGCGCGGTGGGCATCGCCAACCATGACTGGGACAATCGGTGATTCCCCAGGACAGTGCATGCCTGCTTGTGCAAGTAACTCGCGTAGTAAACCGGCACGGGCAAAAACTGTTTGCGCATGCTCTGGTTCTGCCTGAACAATCTGCATCGCACGACGTAATCCCGCCGCAATCATGGGAGGGACTGCAGTGGTGAAGATAAAACTGCGTCCGTGATTGATTAGAGTTTCCACCACCAAACGTGATGCGCAAACCATGCCGCCTGCAACGCCTAGCGCTTTCCCGCCAGTGAACATGCGCGCGAGCAAACGTGGGTGCATTTCTCCTTCCACCGCATACAGGCCAGCGGCATGTGCCATATCCAAGATTAGGTAGGCATCGTGCTTCTCGCATAATTGTAAGAGAGCATGCAGCGGCGCACGGTCTCCATCCATGGAGTACACATCTTCTACCACCACAATTCTACGTCGGGCAGCCGGGTGCAGCAGAAGCGCGGCATCTAAAGCGGCAAGTTCGTTGTGTGCAAAAACTTCAACGCGGGCGCGGCTGAGGCGCGAGGCGTCGATGAGGGATGCATGATTCAGGGAATCGCAAAACAGCACATCGAGGCGGTTTGCAAAGGTGGTGAGTAAGGCAAGATTGGCTTGCCACCCTGTCGGGAATAACAATGCAGCTTCACTGCCCATCCATCTTGCCGCCTCGACTTCGACCTGCTCGTGCACGGGGTAGTTTCCATGCAGTAAACGCGCTGCGGGAGTGCCGACTCCATATGCGTCAGCTGCGTCTTTGGCAGCCCGGATGACGCGTTCATCCCGAGCCAGGCCGAGATAATCACTGGAGGTGAAATCTACAATGCTAGCATCGGGGAAAACCAACTTACGCTCTAAGCCAGCTTCCCGCCAAGTATCGGCCTCGGCGCGGAGCTGGTCTTGCATGGAGCGGTCCAGGATTAAATCCTAAACTTCGACCACGACCGACGGCGCACACTCACGAATGCCATGGAGGCCTAGGCGATCGAATAGCGCGACATCGGCATCTTTGCCACGATTTGGCGTGGTCAGGAGTTGGTCACCAAGGAAGATGGAGTTTGCGCCTGCCATGAAGCACATGGCTTGCGCTTCTTCTGACATAGCACTACGGCCGGCAGACAAACGCACCATGGATTCTGGCATCAGAATGCGCGCAACCGCAACCGCGCGCACCAATTGATCCCATGCGAGAGGAGGCGTGTCGCCAAGCGGCGTACCTTCAATTGGAACCAAGGTGTTGATGGGGACAGACTCTGGAGGTGGGCTTTGAATCGCGAGTTGATGCAACAAACCGATGCGATCTTCCTCGCTTTCACCCATACCCAAGATGCCACCGCAGCAAACTTTCATGCCGGATTCGCGCACATTGGCCAAGGTTTCAAGGCGGTCGTCGTAGGTGCGGGTGGTGATGACCTCACCGTAATACTCTGGAGAAGTATCTAAGTTGTGGTTGTAGTAATCCAGGCCCGCCGACTTCAGGCGCTTGGCTTGTTCCACATCGAGCATGCCAAAGGTGCCGCAAGTTTCCAGACCGAGGTCTTTCACTTTGCCCACCATCTCTAGCACGTTTTCAAAATCCTGATTGTTCTTAATGTTGCGCCATGCAGCGCCCATGCAGAAACGATCGGCGCCACCATTTTTGGCGCGCTCGGCAGCCACGACTACATCTTCTGGATCCATCAAGGACTCACGCTCCAATCCGGAATCGTTATGCGCTGACTGCGAACAGTAACTGCAGTCTTCGGGGCAAGCGCCAGTTTTGATCGACAACAAAGTCGAACACTGCACTTCCCGTGGATCAAAATGCGCACGGTGCATGCGCGCCGCTTCAAACACGAGTTCTAGCAGCGGGCGGCGGTAAAGCTCAGCCACTTCGGCGCGTGTCAGCGTGGTCGTTTCCTCGGCAATCATGGGAGCCTATTCTACCGGCTCCGTGCGCGGAAGCTGACAAGACTGGCCTTCACATAAGTAAAGCGTGGGTTTGCCATCGATGGTGCCGCGGGCAGCGAATAGGTCGATGGAGCTGTTGATGTCGGCGGCCGGGCGCAAGACTGGAATCACGTCGGCGTAGGCAGAGCTGGCAAGTACGGTACGCCATGCATTTAGAGATGCAGAGTCTCCACTACCAATCACGACAGCAACTCCGGGTTCTTTTACCGCCCAAGCGAGAGGCCTCAGGGTCGATGCAAAGCTGCGAGGGTTAGCCGAAGCCATTTTCAGGACTGCGGCAAATCCACGCTGAGCAGGAGTGCGCCACTTCTCCTTCTGCGTCAAGGCATGCAATACGGTTAAGGCTTCGAGCGCGACCGCGTTGGGCGCAGGGGTAGCGCCATCCCAAGGCTGCTGCAAGCGGTGCAGCAGCTTTTCATCGCGTCCATCGGTGTCGAAGAAGATGCCTGAGGCTTCATCCCAAAAGTCTTCCAGCATGTGGTCGCCAAGCCTTTCTGCTTCTAGCAACCAGCGCTCATTTCCAGTGCTCATGAACAAGGAGAGCAGTGCGTTGATGAAGTAGGCATAGTCCTCAAGCACAGCAGCATGTTGCGCTTTGCCGTGACGCCACGCACGCAGTAAGCGCCCGTCTTCTAGCTTCATTTCCGACAACAGGAAATCCGCTGCACGCGCAGCTGCGGCGGTGTAGCGCGGTTCCTTCAAGCGCCGTCCAGCCATGGCGAGAGCATCGATGGCGAGCCCATTCCATGCGGTAAGGATCTTGTCGTCGGTCCCAGGTGGGATGCGTTTCAGGCGAGCCTGATATAGGCGCTCGCGCACGCTTTCGGCAAGTGCTTCTGCTTGGTCGAGAGGAATGCCGGTTTCGGTTGCAGCGATCATCGGCGGCTTGGCATCGGTCAATACCGAAAGTCCATGTTCGAAGTTTCCGCTTTCCGTCACTCCGTACATCGACGCGGCAAACTTGGCGTCGCGCTCGCCGAGAACTTCCTGCAGCATGCTTGGTGTCCACGCAAAAAACTTGCCTTCTTCGCCTTCGGAGTCGGCATCTGTGGAGCTGTGGAATCCACCAGCGTCATCGACCATCTCGCGTAGAAGGTAGTCACAACTTTGACGCACAATCTTGGCGTAACTTTCATCTCCGCTCAAACGGTAGGCATCGAGGTATGCCGGAATCAAGGTGCCTTGGTCATAAAGCATCTTTTCAAAATGGGGGATGAGCCACTGTCCATCCACCGAGTAGCGGGAAAACCCGCCAGCGAGTCGGTCGTACATACCCCCTTCGGTCATTTTGCGCAGGGTGAAAAGCGCCATCTCCTTTGCCTGAGTTCCAGGAAGAGTTCCTTCCAAACGTTGGGCTGTTGCGAGCAAAAACCGCAGGTCTTCCGCGCGAGGGAACTTTGGAGCCTGGCCGAAGCCGCCATCGACCTCGTCATAGGTAGTACGCATGGCGGCAACCCACTGCTGCTGCCTAAGCTTCAACTCTGCTGCGCTGACTAGGCCTGCACCTTCCTCGACATCTGGAAACTTCGCCTCTAGGGCCGAGGTCAGCGAATCGGCGGCTTGATCGATTTCCTCGCGCCGGTCCTTCCACGAGGTGGAGATGAAGGTGAGAATCTCGAGGAATCCGGGGCGCCCATACTTGGCTTCGGCCGGAAAATAGGTCCCTCCATAGAAAGGTTTCAGCTCTGGAGTGAGCCAAACGGACATCGGCCAGCCACCCGATCCGGTGAGCTTTTGGACCGCGGCCATGTAAATCGCGTCCAAATCGGGGCGTTCCTCGCGGTCAACTTTGATGCAAATGAAGTTTTCATTCATGAAAGCCGCAATTTTTTCGTTCTCGAAGGACTCGTGTTCCATCACGTGACACCAGTGGCAAGCGGAGTAGCCAATACTGAGGAAAATTGGCTTGCCCTCGGCTTTTGCGCGATCCAAAGCCTCATTTCCCCATGGATACCAGTCCACAGGGTTGTGCGCGTGCTGGAGTAGGTAAGGACTGGTCTCATCAACGAGGTGATTGGAGAAGATTTCGGAGGCCACGGCGGCTGGTTCCTGATGCTGTTGGGAGCAGGCGGCAAAGATGCCGAGAAGGATGGGCGTCAGGTTGACGGTCATGATTCCACCTTATAGGGCAGCAGAAGGTTCAAGGCTTGCCATTCTTCAGGGAATCCGCGACAATGCCCGCAACATGGGCTGGTTCCAACGCCTCTTTTCGGGAGCGCACGACGACGACGGATCAAACCGCGGTCAGCGCTCCCCGGAGCAAGCCCGAGTTTCTGCGGAAGAATTTACGTACGAAATCCGGGCTCTCAAAAACGAAATCAAAGCACTCCGAGAAAACCTCGGTGGCGGTGGTCGTGATGTAGTGCGTGGGGATCGAGAATCCTCCGGCGCTCGTCGCGGTGGCCGTGGACGTGGACGAAGCGGTGGAGGAGACCGCGACGAACGTTATGAACGCGACTCTCAAGGTCGTGGACGTAATGGAAACCGTCGTGATCATGCTCCGCGCCGTAACGTTCCGCGTGAGATTCCGGATGACGCTCCGACCGGCCTTTTGGTCGAATATCTAAAGACCCGCAAAGTTGTGGTGTACGAGGGTCAAGATGACCTCGACCGCAACGAAGCTTTCGAGCACCTTGCGCGTCACTTGGGTACCCACTTTGATTTGCTTGCGGAGTTCTACGAAAAGGTGAAGCGCTGTGTCGCCACCGGACGTGGACAACGCATCGACATCGACGGTTACTCCCAAGCATCTCGTTCCGCTGCGGTGCAGTTTGGAACCTTGTTGCATCGCCACGGCATGCTCAAGGATTTCTACTACCACCGAAGCCCGAAGCGGCAACTGCGCGTGATTCCGACCAAGGATGGTCAGATTGGTCAGTTCCTCACCGGTGGTTGGCTCGAGATTTATGTCTTCGCGGTTCTTGCGAAGCGTTTACGCGCTTCCATGGAACCAGACAAATTCCAGTTGCTGGCCAATGTGAAAGGCATGCTGGAAGATGGTCGCGAATTCGAAGCCGACTTGATGGCAGCCGTGGGAGACAAGTTCTTCTGGCTCGAATGCAAGACCGGTAATTGGCAGGACTACTCGGCTCGTTTCCGCGGCTTGGTGAAGATCTTTGGCGTCGAGCGCACTAGTGCTGGATTGCTGTTGATCCGTCCACCGGACTCGGCAACGCGCAAACGCGCTACCGACATGCTCGACATGACACTGTTGTCCTTGGCCGAGGTCGATGACTTTATCAGCGTGTTCTTGGGCGAAGAGTTGACCGGCGATTCGCGTCGTCACGCAGCGCCTCCAGTGTTGGAAGAGGAGAACTCTTCTCCAAGACGTGAGCGCCCTGCACGTTCTGCACGTCGTCCGCGTTCGGAAGAAGCGGAAGGTGAAAAGGAAGAGAAGCCAGAACGTCGCATCGAAGGAGACGAGAAAGGTGAAGAGGGTGATGCCGCTCCGCGTCGTCGTCGTCGCCGTCGTGGTGGCCGCGGACGTGGTCGTAACCGTGGCACTCAAGGCACTGCCGAAGGCGAAGAAGCCCGCGAAGGCGCTGATGCTGAAACTTCTACCGAGAAGAAGCCTGCACCGCGTAGGTCTGCTCCTCAAGAAGCCGCGGCCGAGAAACCGCAAGAGCCGTTGCCGAAGCCAAAGATTCTTGGCATGGTGATGCGGGAAGAAACTCCTGCACCGCCACGTGAGAAGAAGGGTAGCCTGAACGAGCCGATTCCAATCGCCAAGCTAGATGACGAAGCCGATGCAAGTGCAGAGGTAAAGGAAGAAGCTGCTGAGCGTGCTCCACGTCGTCGCCGTCGTCGTCGCTCTTCTTCTGCAGGGTCTCCGTTCGCGGACGATGCTAAGTCGGAGGACAGCCAAGCGAAAGACGAGGAGACTGCCAAGGCGGAAGAGGTTTCTGAGGAAGCTAAGGCTGAGAAGCTTGGTGCTTTAGCGGATGCTGTTGCCGAGAAGGTAGATCCGAAGCCGAAAGCTAGGACTAGGCGTCAGCCGAAGTCGCGTGGCGGCAAGGCGAAACAGGAAGAGGTCGCCGAGGAAACAGCTGAAGAAGTTGTTGCCGAGGAAAAGCCGAAACCGAAACCGCGGGCAGCCTCGAAGCCAAAGGCGGCAGCGGAGCCAAGGGCTAAGGCTGAGCCAAAGCCAAAGCCTACGGAAGAGGTGGTTGCGGCGGCACCAAAGGCCAAGCCAGAAGCAGCGCCGAAACCTAAGGCAGTGGCAAAACCTAAGCCAGCGGCGAAAGCGAAGCCTGAGCCTGTAGAGCCGATTGCTCAAGCGACCAAGTCGGGCGTGACCATCGCTCCAGATTTGGCGGCAATGATGGCAGGTGGCTCCAAGCCGAAGAAGGACTGAGTTCTTTTTCAGCATCAAAACAAAAACGGACAGCGATTGCTCGCTGTCCGTTTTTGATTTTGGTGGGAAGAAGCGGACTTGAACCGCTGACTCACGGATTTTCAATCCGTTGCTCTACCAACTGAGCTACCCTCCCGTTTTGTGGGCAGAAGAATACACTTTCCGAGCCCTCACCGCTAGGTGGATTCCTTGACTAACTCAGGGCTTTCTATGCGCCTTATCGAAGATCCGCTGCACGACTGCCTTCTATCGGCAGGAATTCACCTGGGATGCGCCAATTCTCCTCAACATGGGCCAGGATGACGCGAGCGTCAGCGAGATCGGCTTGGATTTGGATGCGGAGGGCGTCGGCACTGGCGAAGGATGATTCGGGGCGGATGGCTTGGAGGAAATAAACTTCGAGCTCTTGACCATAGAGGTCGCCATGAAAATCAATCAGGTGAACTTCGACCTTCTCCGTGCCGCCATCGAAGGTGGGGCGAACGCCGAGGTTGATCACGGCTGGGAGTAACCCGGGCTCCTCGGATCCTGGCATGCGTACTAAGCCGGCATAGACGCCGCGCGGTGGGTGCAACACATGATGCAGGTCGAGGTTGGCGGTGGGGAAACCAAGTTCCCGCCCGCGCTGATCTCCTGGAACCACGGTTCCAAGCACACTGACAGGGCGTCCGAGCATGGCGGCGGCGTTTTCTAAATCACCAAGTTGGACAGCTTCGCGGATGAAGGTGCTAGAGACGGCGCGTCCATTGAGGCGCAGGGGCGGGACCTCGGTGATGGCGAATCCTAGGGCTTCTGAAAGTGGACGCAAACTCTCGGGATTGCCACTGCGGTCCTTGCCAAACTTCGAGTCGAAGCCGAAGACTAATTCGCGCAGGCCGAGGCCGTCAAGCAGATACTTGCGGGTGAAATCCTCTGCCGACAGCTCACGTAGTTCCGCGGTGAAGCGGAGCACTAAGGTGGCGTCGATGCCGGCGCGACGGAAAAGCAGCAGACGGTGATCTAGGCTGGTGACGGTGGCGGGAGCGCGGCCAATGAGGACGGACTTCGGGTGATCGGCGAAGGTCACCATGACCGAATGCAAATTCGACTGCTTCGCCCGGTCCACGACCTCACGCAGCACATGGAAATGTCCGAGGTGCACGCCATCAAAGACTCCCACTGTTGCGACGCACCCGCTCTTGTGGAAGGAAGCAGGTAGGTCTCCGCAGGCCTTAAGTACTTTCAAGGCTTTGCTTGTAGTCGTAAACCAGATCCTCGAGCGCGGGCTTGGCTTGGCTGCGGCTGGCAGGGGTCATGCGATCGATGAACAAAATGCCATCTAAGTGGTCGAGTTCGTGTTGGAAAATCCGCGCCTCCCAATCCTCGAGTTCCAGTACGAAGCTCTCGCCCTGCAGGTCTTGCGCCTCGATTTTGACCTGGAGTGGGCGAATCACTTGGCCATTGACTTCGGGGAAGGACAAACAACCCTCCTCGCCGGATTCCGTGTCCTTTGATTTGTGCACCAATTTAGGATTGCACAGCACCACTTCCGCATCTTCCTGCTCTGCCTTGCCTGAGGGGTTATATACCAACAAGCGTATATTTAGTCCCACTTGAGGCGCTGCTAAGCCAACCCCAGAGGTGTCGTACATGGCGTCGAACATGGCCCGCACGGTGGTGGCTAAAGTGGCGTCGAAGGTGGTGACGGGCGCGTTCTTCTTGCGTAAACGCGGATCGGGGTAAATGACGATGTCCATGATCGCTGGTCTTCCCCTAGAATAACCTAGCGGGTGTTTCACGTCCGTATTCCCACCTCAACACTACCCCATGAACTTAAAAAAACACCTCGACCGCGCCGCCCAAGCTTTGGAGCGTGGCCAAGCAGATTTTGCCGCCGAACTCTGCGATCAGGTGTTGGATTTTGCCCCGGGCGAACGACGTGCTGCTGAGTTGCTCACTGCCGCATCCATCGTGCTCGGGGAAGGTAAATCGAGCTTCCTGGGTAAACTTGGATCCAGCCCATCTGGACTAGCGGCTAAGTTTTCCAAGCTAACCCGTAATCCAGATGCAGAGGCCCGTTCCTTGCGCCGCTCCTTCATGAAGGATGCCGGTAATCCAGCCAAAGGTCTTGCCTGGGGGGATGCTCTTGAACGCGCGGGTTATGCCGGCGCAGCTCTAGGCGTTTTCGGTGGCTTAGCTGCTATAAGTGCCGAGGCGGCTAAGCGTGCCGGTGGCCTGGCTGCTGCTCAAGGTGAAGTGGATGAAGCCTTGGACTTTTACCAAATGGCTCTTGATGTCAATCCACGCGATACCGAGGCCATGCGTGCACGCAAAAATTTGGCTGCGGAACAGGCCCTGCGCAACAACAAATACGATGACGACTCCACTAGCGGCCTCGATTCCGAGGCATTCCTCCGCGCAGCTCGTGGTGAGGATGCTCCAGGGAAGTAAATTACGGCTTCCAGAATTGTTGGATTGAAGCCCTTTTGGGGCTTGCAGAATTCACCACACCCACTACAATATTCCGCCCGTTTTAGGGAAAGCGACTGTAATGCCTAACACCCCGTCTGCAAAGTCTTCGTTGAAGAAGAGCCTCAAGCGCCGCGAGCGTAATCGTGGTCGCCGTTCCGCAATGCGTACCTGGATCAAGCGTACCTTGGACTCTGTCGAAGAGGGCAACCTCCAGTCGGCCGAGACAAACTTCGCCATGGCTACCAAGTTAATTGATAAAAACGTGAAGTGGAACCAGATGCACACTAACAATGCGGCACGTAAAAAGTCCCACTTAGCAAAAGCAGTCGACGCACTGCGCTAAGTCGATTTTTTTCTGGCGTAAGCTAAGAAAACAGAAAGGCCTGACCGAGTTATCGGTCAGGCCTTTTAGCTTTGGATACTGGGAGGATTAGTTACCGAAAGCGCGCACGATGGCGACGAGACCCTGAAGCAACTCTGGGTTGTCCTTGGCACCAGGTGCAGCAACCATCAATGGGCTCTTGCCAGCTGCAGCGCCACCTTCCGAGATCACGAGAGCGAGGTGCTCATCGGTGACGGAGGCTTGCCATGCAGCATCGCCAAAGCTGGCTGGCTTCACAGGAAGGCCTGCAGCAGCAACGCCATCACCTTGGCCGGTGGAGCCGTGACAAGTGACGCAGTAGGTATCAAAGAGGGTGCGAGCAGCTTCGTTGATCACAACTTCTTTGACTTCGGCGACCGCGTCTTGAGCTTGGCTTTCCATGGCCCCGAGTGCATCTGCGCCATCTTCAGTTTTGGCGGCTTCCTCGACAACGGCTGGGGCGTGCTCCACTGCGTCGGCCGTGGTTTCAGTCACAGCAGCTGCAGAAGAATCGTCGGAGGCAGGAGGGTCGGAGGATTCACCGCCGCCACAACTACCTAAGGTTGGCAACAACAAGGCTGCCACTAGTAGGGAGAGGGAGAGTTTCATGGGTGGGAGGATAGCGCGATTTGAGATTGGATGAGGCGGAAAAGCTTAGAGGATGACCGTATTGGTGGCTACGCAAGCGCTGAGGTCCACGGCCTGGAGTGTCCGACCGCAAATACCAGAAGGAATTGGGGTGGTTAGAGATAGGGTGCCGGTGGCATCGGCGTTGAAGAAGCCGGCAAGGGTGGGGTTGTTCATGCCGAGGACCAAGCCGCCACAGGTTCCCGGAGGTAGGGTGAAAGTGCCGGTGCTTCCGCCATAAGCGAGGGCGATGGAACCGCTCGGGGTTGCACCAACCACGGTGATGGTGACGGAAGTGGGACAGCTACCTGTGATGCTCAATGCGAGGGGGATGCCGTCGGCCCAGGTGTGGAAGGTGAAATCGAGAGTGGGAAAAGGGGTGAAGCCAGTATTCGCGAAAACCATGCCTTGGGTGTAAGGATTGAGGATGTCCCCGGCGACTCCCATCGCGGAATCCGTGCAGGTCAGAACGAGGTAATAGGTATTCCCAACTATGAGCGGGGCGGATGGCCAGGTCACCTCTGCCCAAGTGTCTGGAATGGCAGAGACGGAGCCGGTGGCCAACATGTTTGCCCCAGTAAGGTTGGGCAGATTGTCCCAGAGTTCCACGGTGAAGGTTCCTCCGACTCCAAAACCTGCGTTCATATAGAAGCCGGCGCCGACGCTGGTGGGTTTATTCGGCACAAAGGATTGCGCGATGTCTCCCTGGAAAAAATGCGCAATGACCTGGGTATTGCTTGGTTGGTCGACGTCGATTAACTGTGCGCCGGCAGTCTTGGTGTTCAGCAGTAGCGCGAGGGAAAGTGCAGCGAGGAATTTGAGCATGGGAATGTCGGAGAGAAAGGCGGAAGGGGGCCGCGTCGCTCTCCGACGATAGCAAATGTGCAATTAGCGAGCACCTAGGACATTGGAATAGCGGTAATAGACCTCCAAGATGAGTGCGCACAGTGCGGTGGAGTAAACGCGTCCACCATCACGTCCCCATGGCCCAGCGGGGTCCCAAGAGCCATAGAAGTTGTCCTCCTTGTTTTCCAAACGTTGGTTCGGAATGAGAGCTTTTTCAATCGCCTTTTTCCAGTTCTTCCAATGCGTGCCGCCCCATTGGTTCATGGCATAAGTTCCGTAATACCAGTAGTACATGTCGATGCTGCCGTCGTCTTCATCCCAATGCGGTGGTTTGGCTGCAATCAGGTTGGCTTGCTTTTTCATCAACTCATACTGCGGATGATCGCTCCACCGACGCACTTCTTTTCCATCGGTCATAAAAATACGCGAGAGCAGAGCGACTGCAGTTAAGGCTTCCGATTTCTCGGCCGGGAAACGCTCGATGTAATCCACCTGGCGTGAAGGCGCACTGCCAATTCCGGCACCGCCATCGCCAAAGGTGTAGCCGGTACGCCCGGTGTTGCGATCTTCAATCGATTGGAACCAAGTGTCGGCGGAAGCATAGGCGGCCTTGTCGACGGGCAGTTTGTTCTCCTCGGCAGTCTTTAATGCAAAAATCATCCAGCCAGTAATCGAAGTATCGTTACTCCCATCCGGTTCCGTGTCGTAGCGCCAGGCGCCATAATTGTTGCGCGCATGATGGATTAAGCGGACAGCACGTTTCATGTTTGGCTTCAGCACTGGTGAGCGATTGGAAAAGTAATAAGCTTCGCCCATCGCCATGGTGGCAATCGCGTGGTTGTACAAGGTGGAGTTGCCAACGGGCTCGCCGAATAAACCATTATCCTGTTGAACTTCGCGCAGCCAATTGATGCCGCTCGATACATGGGATTTGTGTACGCCCTTAGTTTGCGTGTTGCCATGCCCCTGCAGCGCGAGCAAGGCAAGTCCGGTTAGCCCGACATCGTTCACTGGGTTGCCCGGTCCAGTGCTGTTTGGTTGGTTTAGATAGCGATCCTGGTACATGAACTCATCGGCATCCCAATAGCCTGCAGTGGATTGATGATCCACCAGCCACTGCAGTGCATGCACCACCGAGGTTTCGGTTTTTGGAGTGCCACTATGCCCTTTTGGCCCTCCACGCCCGCCGTATTTACCTCCGGGAGGACCGCCAATACCAATGTCCTTATTGAAGGCCTCGCTATCAAACGGAGAGTCTGACAACTGATCGGGATCGCCCTCGAGTTCTACGGGGAGCTCGGTCACTTCGGCGACATCGGTGGTTTCCATCACCACTGGTTCCTCGACCGGCTCTTCGGGGATTTCGGGCTCGATGACCTCTAGATCATCTTCAACTTCCGGAGCTGGGGGCGGTGGTGCCGCGACTAACTGCGGTGGCTTGGTGACTTCGGTGTCGCTGAGAATCATGATGCCCGCAACGACGAGCGCGATGACAAAGTGGGCGAAGAGCGATGCAATCACATAAGGGGCGCGTCGCATTTGCTCGCCGAGGACGTCTTGGAAGGTTGAGATTTCGTTCATGGCATGACGCACAACGCCACGACCTCTGCCTTCGTTCAGAATGTTTTTTGGTTCAAAAGTAATTTTGGTTCAAGCAAAGTGCAAAAAAGAAAGGTGGATGACCGAAGTCATCCACCTTTGTCCTGTGGTTGGTTCTCTTAGCGAGCACCAAGTACGCGAGCGTAACGGTAGTACACCTCGAGCATAAGAGCACAGATTGCGGTGGAGTAAATCCGGCCGCCATCATCGCCCCATGGACCTGCAGGGTCCCAAGAACCGAAGAAGTTGTCTTCCTTGTCTTCCCGACGCTGGTGCGGAAGTAGAGCTAGCTCGATCGCCTTCTTCCAGTTCTTCCAGTGAGTATCGCCCCACTGGTTCATGGCGAAGGTTCCGTAGTACCAGTAGTACATGTCGATTGAGCCATCGTCTTCGTCCCACTTCGGAAGCTTATTGGCAATCAAGTCGGCCTGCTTCTTCAGCATTTCGTAGTTATCATGATCTTTCCACGACTTCACCTTTTTGGTGTCAGTCATGAAGATACGTGACAGCAAGGCCACAGCAGTGAGTGATTCCGATTTGTCGGCCGGGAACTTCTCGATGTACTGTGGTGGACGCGAAGGCTGCGATCCAGGACCGCCGCCGCCATCGCCCCATGCGTAACCAACACGGCCCGTGTTCTTGTCTTCCATCGAAGCGAACCAAGTTTCAGCGCCTTCGAAACAAGCGTGGTCGACAGGGATTTTGCTGTCTTCCGCAGTCTTCAGTGCGAACACCATCCATCCAGTGATGGAAGAGTCATTGTCACCGTTTGGCTCCAGGTCGTAACGCCATGCACCGTAGTTGTTGCGCGCGTTCACGATCACCGAAACAGCCTTCTTCATAGGGCGCTTCAGTACAGGAGTTTTGTTGGAGAAGTAGTACGCCTCTCCCATAGCCATGGTGGCGATGGAGTGGTTGTACAGGGTTGGGTTACCCACATCTTCGCCGAACAAGCCGGTGTCGGACTGGACTTCCTTGAGCCAGTTGATGCCGTTGGAAACAACCGCCTTGTACTTGCCGGAGCTCAGGGTGTGGTTGTTCCCCAAGAATGCGAGCAAGGAAAGGCCGGTGAGGCCGACGTCGTTTACGGGGTTACCTGCGCCATCGGACTCAGGCTTGCCGTCGTAGATGTCGTTGTACATGAACTCGTCGGAGTCCCAGAAACCACCAGGAGACTGGTGATCCTTGAGCCACTTGAGTGCATCCAAAACAGCAGCTTCCTGCTTGGTTTTGCCGCCTTTGCCACCACGGCCACCACGACCGCCGTACTTACCACCAGCACCACCACCAAGACCGACATCGTTGTTCCATGCATCGGAATCGAATGCAGCATCTGCGTTCATGTCGGGGTCGCCAGTTTCCTCGAGGGTTTCCTGTTCGACGACTTCTTCGAGCTCTGACTCAACAATCACAGGCTCCTCGACGATGTCCTCGATGATTTCCTCTTCTGGCTCCTCCTCTTCTTCAATTTCGGGAGGTGGAGGTGGTGGAGCCGCGACGAGTTGTGGAGGAGTTGATTCTTCCCCACCGGTGAGCACCATGATGCCAGCCACGACGAGGCCGATCAAAAAGTGGACGACGATGGATGCAATGATGTACGGCGCGCGGCGGAGCTGCTCAGCGAGCACGTCGTTAAACGTGTTCTCATGCTCCCACGGGCGGTGGTACTCATAATCGACTAGGTCTGCGTGGTGTTCCGTCATGACATTGGGGCCAACGCGAATACCGGGTCCCGGTTCGCGAAAAGCCGGGATTATTCTACAGCTCGGCGGATGTTGGGGCGGAAATATCGCCCCCGTAAATCCGATTCAGGAAATCTTCCAGGCCAGGCAGGTCTGGGTTCACCCAAAGGTACGATCCGAGGTACTGAAGCGCGATCGCATCGGTTACAGCTTGTTGCCGCTTTTCGAACGTAAGCTTATTCACAATAGTGAGTTGCGAATCTTCGAAGGAGAGATCTTTGGCTTCGGTGCGGCCCAAGAGCAAAATCATTTGAGTCACCCCGTTGGTGTTGGTGCCAAGCGACATGACCTCACCGGGTTGAGCAAATTCGAGAAAGTCGACCAGATCCTGGCGCATGGTGTCGCGCACGCCATGGTGCACCGGCGCGCGGTCAGCTGCCTCGACCGCCTCCTGAGGCGTCATCAGGCCGGCTCCAAGGCGGTTCACGACCTCTGCGGCGCGGTCTTCGGAAGGAGCCTTCCCGCGCTCATTGAAAAATTGCAGTTGGGCCCATTCGAGTTGACTCTCTACCGCGCGGAAGCTGGCATCGGCAAAATAAGCTTTGCGGATTTCCTCTGGAGACGGCTGTGCAAGCACCAGCAGGCCCTGACTCTTGGAAGGGCTGACGCCACCCAGCACACTTTTCACCGTACTCTCAATGAAGACGCGGCGTAAATCCTGACGGAACTCGTCGATATTGGAATAACCATCGCGAATCAAGCTGGTCTCAAACCCGGCGCGCGAGCCTTCTTCCAGGATGAGCTGGTCGATGCGGGCGTCTAGGCGTGGGGCGAGCAGGGAATCATCGAAGCCAAGCTTGGTGAAAAGCTCTTGAAACAGCATATTGCGTACGCCAGAGACGAGTGCAATAGAGCCAGCATCTTCTGGATTCATGCTCGGATCGCGAACCAGCAAGCGGGCGGCTTCTTTGTCGACCATTGCGGAAGTCAGAATGGAATCATTGAGCACTACGAAGGTGACGTCTACCAGATCATCCGACGGCTCCGGCACCTGGGCTGCGGCCAGGGGAGCGAGGTTGCAAAGAAGAATTAGTGAGAGGAGCTTCATGGTTACTTTCCGCGTGCAGATTGTCGCCTTTTTCGGGGGATGCGGCAAGAGATAGCCGTCTGATACACCAATTCGAGCACATTTTCGGGTGAAAGGCTCGCAGAGGGCAGCATCCACATGGCTTTCCGCGCCGTGAGCACACGAAAATCTATGTCTTGGCCGGCAAGGGCCTTTTCGAAGACGCGGGCTTCCCGCAAGCTACACACTAAATGGTCGCCTACGCGTTGAATGGCGTCTAGGCCGAGGGCGCCGAGCCGGTGCTTGAGGAAGAACAGGCGGGCGAGGCGGACGAGTTCCACGGGGGGCGGTCCAAATCGGTCGCGCACAGCTTCCAGTACGGCGTCGATTTGGGCAGGTTCTCGTACGCGGTCGAATTCGCGCAGAAGCTGCAGGCGGATGTCCTCGTCGGGAACAAATTCAGGTGCAAGTGCAGCATCTAGTCCCAGCGCTAAATCGCAAGCCGGTTGGATACCACCATGGGCGACGACCTGACTTTGCCTTTTTAAGCGGGCGACGGCCTGACTCAGCAGGCGGCGATAAGTCTCATAACCCACCGCATTGATATGACCGCTCTGTTCCGACCCGAGTAGGTTGCCGGCGCCGCGGATTTCCAAGTCGCGCATCGCCAACTGAAACCCGGCACCGAGGTACTTCATTTCTTCGATCGCCTTAAGCCTACGTCGTGCATCCAGCGGTAGTGGTTTTCCGCGCGGCAAAAGGAGGTAGCAGTAGCCGCGGCGTTCCGAACGTCCGACACGACCGCGCAGTTGGTGCAGGTCTGCTAATCCATGGCGCTGTGCTTGGTCAATGAAAATGGTGTTGGCATTGGGGATGTCTAGCCCGCTTTCAATGATGGTGGTTGCGCAAAGAATATCTGCTTTGCCGCGAACGAATTGCAGCATCACTTTTTCCAATTCCCTTGGTTCCATCTGGCCATGTCCAGTCACGATGTTGGCTTCGGGAACCAATTTGCGCAGGCGGTTGGCCATGACATCTAAAGACTTGACGCGGTTGTGGAGGAAGAAAGCTTGTCCACCGCGCGCCAATTCGCGACGTAACACTTCGGTCATCATCGCGGTTTCATCGTCGTAACGAATCTCGGTGTGCACTTCCTGGCGCCCTACTGGTGCGGTGCTTAACGAGGTGATGTCGCGAATGCCGGCCATCGCCATGTGCAAAGTACGTGGGACTGGAGTCGCGGTGAGGGTAAGCACATCCACTTGCGCACGTTTCTTTTTCAGCATCTCTTTGTGGCGGACCCCAAAGCGCTGCTCCTCGTCGATGATGACCAAACCCAAATCTTTGAACAGTACATCTTTCGACAGAATGCGGTGAGTGCCAATCACTAAGTCGACCGTGCCATCCGCCAAGCCGGCAATGGTTTCGCGACGCTTATTCGGCGTGACCAAACGTGAAAGCAAGCCGATCTCAATCGGCCAATCCGCAAAGCGTTGTTGGAAGGAGCGCCAATGTTGTTCTGCAAGAACCGTGGTCGGCACTAAAATCGCCACTTGTTTTCCCGCAAGAATGGCGCGAAAGGCAGCACGTGCAGCAAGCTCAGTTTTTCCATATCCGACGTCGCCACAAAGCAAGCGGTCCATCGCGCGTGGCAGTGCTAAGTCGGCGTGGATTTCGCGCGTGCCCTGGGCTTGGTCTGGGGTGTCCTCCCACGGGAACGAAGCCTCGAATTCAATCTGTTCAGGACCCGGCTCCGGAAACGCGAAACCAGGCACAGCTTGCCGTTTGGCCTGAATGTCGAGCATTTCCGCTGCTAAGTCTTCGACAGCAGCTTCGACTTTACTGCGCCGTCTTTCAAAGGCTCCAGAGCCCAGCCGGTCGAGCTCTGGGTTTGCCCCGCCAGCACCAATAAAGCGTTCCACCAAATCCACCCGCGACACTGGAACTTTCAGCTCGGCTTGCTGCGCGAATTCCAGCAAGATGTAATCCTGCGAGGCCTTCGCACCCGAAGAATCTAAGCCGCGGAACAGCGCAAGTCCATGCACCAGGTGCACCACCAAATCGCCGGGGCGCAAGGCCATGACGGACTCAATGGCTTCGGTTGGGTGGTCGCGCCGTTTCCGCGGTTTTGGCCGATGCGACCCATGTCCCGGAATGAACTCGCGGTGATGGATGACAGTCAGCCGCGCTTCCGGAATGCGAAAACCACGGTCCAAGCCGCCGGCCTTCATATCCAAGGTGTGATCAGCCAAACTGTTATCGGCCAAAATCTGACGCAAACGGTCAGCTTCGGCATCGGTCGAACAAACCACAGTGGCATGCTCGCCATCTTTGGCGCGTTCTGCCAATACTGAAACTCCAGGTGCGACACCTTGGCAATACTCTTCCACACTGAGCGTGGTGAGGGTTCCGTCGGTGCCGGGAAGGGTGGCGAGTTCTAGCACCGAGCGCGCAGCCAATCCGTCTTGCAATCGATTCAGTGCACTCACTGCTTGGGGACCCAAAAAGCGCAGTTGCGTCCGACGTTCCTCAATCGAGGATGGCTCCCACATCACTACGCGCATTTTCGAGTCGAAGCGGTCGAGTGGGAGTAAATCGTCGGCGCCTGCAGCTTCTTGCAAGTCTTGCGCGAGCGGGACCTCTACTTTGCGTAATACATGACGTGTTCGTTGTGTGGCTAAATCAAAGACGCGCACACTTTCCAATTCGTCATCGAAAAATTCCAAACGCAATGGCTCGCCGACGGCAGGGGCGTAAAAATCTAGAATGTCGCCGCGGCGGGCAAACTCTCCAGCCTCAGTGATGGATGGAACGCGCTGAAATCCAGCTTCCACCAGTGTGCGTGTAAGTTGCTCCGGATCGAGCGACATCCCTTCATGCAGCTGGAGTAAATCAGACCCATCTTTTTCGCCCGGTTTGGTGGCTGCAGGCACTGCTTGCATGAGTGCAGCTAGGGGGGCAACAATGGCGCCCTTGAAGCCGTCGCGGGCAGCAAGGGTGAGAGCATGGTGGCGTTCGCGCAGGACATCGGCCTCGGTGCCAAGAGAACTTTCGCGCGCCGGAAACGGAATCACTCCGCAATCAAAGGTATTGAGATCGTCGACTGCCAGCGCTGCCTGCTGTGCATCGGCGCACACAACCAAGAGTGGTTGTTGCCACTCCTCAACGAAAGTAGCACTCAATAGCGCTTTTGAGGAGCCCCAGAGGCCGCCCCAATGCAAACGACCATGCGTCTGGTCGCCCCATCGGGCGGCCAAATCGTGGAAGGACGGGGTGGCACGCAGCAGCGTAATCGGTGAAGATTTCGCGTCCCGTTGCGGATCACGCGTTGCCATCTGCATAGTCTACTTTAGAATCGGAACCTCATGTCTCTGTTCCTCCTGACACTGTTTGCACTGATTCCCTTTCCAGCTCAAGAAGATGCAAAGGAGAGCGACACCCCGAAATTGGATGAAGGTCTTCTTTCTGCCTTCGAGTTTCGCTCAGTAGGCCCGGCATTGATGTCAGGGCGGATTTCAGATCTTGCGATTGACCCGGTGAACCCGAATGTTTGGTACGTCGCGGCAGGTTCGGGCAATTTGTGGAAGACCACCAATGCCGGCACTACCTTCGAACCAATTTTTGAGGACTACGGGAGTTACTCGATTGGGTGTGTGAGTTTGGATCCGAATAACCACAATACGGTTTGGGTTGGTAGTGGAGAAGCTGTGGGTGGGCGTCATGTTGGATATGGAGATGGGATTTACCGCAGTGATGACGGTGGTGGCAGTTTTCGCAATATGGGTTTGAAGGAAAGCGAACATATCGCGAAAATTGTGGTGGACCCGACTAACTCCGATGTGATTTACGTCGCAGCACAGGGGCCGCTGTGGTCAGGTGGTGGTGAACGCGGTCTTTATAAGAGTGAAGATGGAGGTGAGAACTGGTTTGCGATTCTCACTGCAGGGGATTACACCGGAGTGACCGATATCGTTTTGGATCCGCGCAACACACAAGTGATGTATGCAGCGATGCATCAGCGCCAACGCACGGTGTGGGCCTTGATTGACGGTGGCCCCGAATCTGGCATCCATAAATCTACCGATGGTGGTGCCACTTGGACCGAACTAAGTGACGGGTTACCGGGAGAGGATATGGGAAAGATTGGATTGGCGATTTCGCCGACCGATCCAGATGTGGTTTACGCAACCATCGAACTTGCTGGCCCTAGCGGTGGGTTTTGGAAGTCGGAAAATGCAGGTGCCAGTTGGTCAAAGCAAAGCGATTACGCCGGCGGCGGAACGGGCCCACACTACTATCAAGAGTTGTTCCTCGATCCGCATCATCCCAACACGCTTTACCAGGCGAATGTACAGCTGGGCCGCACCGAAGATGGAGGAGTTACGTGGAATTCCGTTGGCAATCAGAATAAGCATGTGGATAACCATGCGGTCGCATTCCACCCCACGGACCCCAACTTCTTACTCGTCGGGTGCGACGGTGGACTTTATGTTTCTTACGACCGCGGCAAGAACTATCGCTTCTGCTCTAACTTACCGCTAACTCAGTTCTACAAGTTAGATGTGGATAATGATTGGCCGGTTTACAATATTGTCGGCGGAACGCAGGACAACAGCACGCAGTACGGTCCATCGCGCACGTTGAACCGCCAAGGTATTCGTAATTCGGATTGGCGCATTATTTTGGGTGGTGACGGACACGACAACGCGATTGATCCAAGCAATCCAGACATCATTTACGGTGAATCGCAAAAAGGCTACATTCGCCGATTCGATCGCCGCAGCGGGCAAAGCCTGGATATTCGTCCGCAGCCAGCGCAAGGCGAAGATAATTTTCGCTTCAACTGGGACTCACCGATTCTGATTAGCCCACACAACCCAGCTCGGATTTATCACGGCTCGAATCGATTGCATCGCAGTGATGACCGTGGTGATTCTTGGACCACGATTAGCCCAGACGTTTCTAAGAGTCTTGATCGCCTTACACTCAAGATCATGGGGCGCGTGTGGAGTTTGGATGCGCTTTGGGATTTGCGCGCGATGTCGATGTACGGCAACATTACTTGTATCAGCGAATCGCCGGTGCAAAAGGATTTACTCTACATCGGAACGGATGATGGCCGCATTCAGGTGAGTGAAGATGGCGGCAGCAATTGGCGTTTGGTTGAGTCCATCGCCGAGGTCCCGAGCACGGCTTTCGTAAACGACATCAAGGCTGACTTGTTTGATGCGGATACGGTTTATGCTGCACTTGACAACCATAAAGTGGGTGACTTCGCGCCTTACTTGGTGAAAAGCACGGACCGCGGCCATACTTGGACCTCGATTGCCGCCGATCTGCCCGAGCGACACATCGTTTGGCGTTTGGTGCAAGATCACGTACAGCCTAATTTGTTTTTCCTAGGCACCGAGTTCGGCATTTTCTGCTCACTCGATGGCGCACAGAGTTGGAAACAAATGAACGGAGGCCTTCCCCACATTCCGTTCCGGGACCTTGCGATTCAACGACGCGAAAATGACTTGGTTGGCGCCTCCTTTGGCCGTAGCTTTTACATTCTTGATAACTACGCACCCTTGCGTGAGTTGAGCGAGAGTTTAGTCGCTCAAGAGATTCATACTTTTGCAGTCAAGACGGCACAGCTTTTTGTGGCAGGTAATGAGCTTGGCGGGCGTCGTGGTGCGCAAGGCGATAGTTATTACAGCGCAGATAATCCAGAGTTTGGCGCCACGCTTCGCTATTACTTGAAGGATGGTTTGGAATCAAAAAAGGATTTACGCAAAAAGGAGGAAGGCAAAGCTAAGAAGAATGGTGCAGACACCGTCTACCCTGGTTGGGATGTTTTGCGTGAAGAAAAAAGCGAGGAGGCTCCGCATCTGCGTATGGAAATCCTCAATGACCACGGTGAAGTTGTCGCGCGCTTGGAGGCGCCTTCAGGCAAAGGCATGCAAAAGGTGGCATGGAATCTTCGCGCCACCTTGAATGGAGGTCGCGGACCCATGGTCCCTGCGGGTATTTATCGCTCGCAACTGATTCGCTTCGACAACGGAGAACCAAGCCTTTGGGGTTCACCTCAATCTTTCGAAGTCGTCGACATTGTTGCTCCCACTCTTCCAGCGGTCGATCCGAGGGCTACTTATGCTTGGCGCAAGGAAGTTGCAGAGTTGCAGAACACCGTTTCCGGCAGTGTGCGAGTTTTAGATGCTGCGCTAGAGGACGTTACCGCGATGAAGGATGCGATCCGCAGCGGCACCCACGCTTCGCTCGCATTGGCATCTGATTTGCGTGCAATGGAGCTGAAATTGGAGAATTTGCGGCGCTCGATCACTGGAGATGACTTGCGTACCAAACGCGGGCACGAAGGGACCCCATCGATTCAAAGTCGCCTAGGTAGTGCAAGGTGGGGCGGATTTGGCAGCAGTCACGGCCCAACCCAAACTATGCGCCAGCAGGTGGAGCTTGCGCGCAGTGAATTCGCGAAACTTGGCGATGATTTGCAAAGGCTGGTAGAGGTAGAAGTTCCTCATTTAAAAGCGCAGGTTGATGCCGCTGGAGTGCCGTGGACCCGTGGCCGCGGATTACCCTCGTTTCCGCGATAATTAGTGAGGTATCCGAGGAGGTTTTGGCGGATATACTGCGCCTGTTCGATCTCCTCGCAACCCCTTTGCGGACTGACACTGTGCATACTTTCCACATACCCGTCATGGCTACGGGCTTTACCATTGATACCCCGCTGAAGGTGGCGCGCTTTGGCATCGCCTCGGTAGTTTCGATGGTGGACGACGTTCTCATCGAACAGGTGCGTCAGCGCTTGTGTAATGAAAACGGCAAAGCCTTCGAACCGATTGGAAATTACGATACCGATGCGCGCGCAAGGCGTATCACCGCCTACCTAGATTTGCTGAATGAGTTAGTGCAGTCACAGATGGAGCGCTTGCGTCATGCCACCTTCGAGGCGGGGAGTGAGATTGCGCGTTACTTTGAGTTGCTGCCGACCTCGCCATTGCGCAATTTATATGAGCGCATGCTTGGAACGGAAGATGGTGCAAGTCGCGCGGAAATGCAAAACTCATTACGCGCACTGATCAAACCGGGTCCAATTGATGTCAATATCATGACGAAGCTTGATCGAGATCATGATCGTCGCGGCCAAGAGTTTCCGGCAAACAGCTCTGATGCCTTGAGCGCATTGCGTGGCTTCATGAAAAGCTCCGTGAATGGCTCGGTGGTGTTGTCGGCTGGCATGAACCGACGCCTGTTTACCTACATGTCGAAGTTTGAAGGCATGTTCCCTAACGCAGAAGGCCTCTTGAAGAAGCGCATCACTTTGAAGGTGAGCGATTACCGTTCGGCCTTGGTGCAAGGCAAGCAGATGGCAAAACTAGGCTTGCATGTTTCGGAATTTCGCGTGGAATCAGGCCTGAATTGTGGCGGACACGCATTTGGCGGCAAAGGCCAATTGATGGGCCCGGTGCTCGCTGAGTTCCAGCGCTGCAAGCAAACATTGTTCGAAACCTTAAAAACCATGCGCCAAAAAGCATGGGCGACCTTGGGCTTAACCGAGCAGTGTGGGGAGCCAACCCCGGCACGCATCACCGCGCAAGGCGGCCTCGGTTCCGCGCAAGAGGATCAGCTGCTGCGCGAACATTACGGGGTTGACGGCACCGGATGGGGCAGCGCATTCCTCTTCGTACCTAGCGTGGTCAACATCGATGCGGATAGTTTGCATCGCATCCAAGCGGCGACCGAACAAGACATCGATCTCAGCCCCTCTTCGCCCCTGGGTGTTCCGTTTTGGTCTTTGCTGTCCTCCGCAAGCGAAACCACTAGGCGCCGACGCATCACCGAGGGCAAGCCCGGAAGCCAATGCCCCAAGGGTTTTCTTGCGGCAGATTCTGAATTCACGAATGCACCAATCTGTACTGCGAGCCGCGCTTTTCAAAAGCGCAAGCTGAAGCAGATTGAAAGCGAATCTTTGACCGGTAAAGAGAAAATGGTGCAAGTGGAGGCGGTAGTTGCCAAGGCATGCATTTGTCATGACCTGGCAGGTGGGGCGACCTCTGTCATGGGCATTGACGACGACGTGACAACCTCGGTGTGTTGCGGACCGAATGCTGCATACTTTCAGAAGACCACAACACTCGATGGCCTCGTGGCGCATATTTACGGACGCGCAAATCTTCCGCTGCGTGAAGGACGTCCGCACATGATGTTGAAGGAGTTGTCTCTGAACATCGATTTTCTGCGTCGCGATATCGCGCGATATAAGGAAGACTTATCGGACCGCCTCGCCAAGAGCATCCAGGGCTGTCGCGAAAACCTTGAAAATGGTTTCGAACATTACCGCGAGTTAGCCAGCTCAATTGTGGCGCAAAACCGCGAAGCTTTTGTAAAGCGGCTGGAGGTCATTCAGCAGGAATTCTCCGAGATGATGGCTTCAAGCCCGTTACGCCTCGAGGTGTAGAGTTCATAAGCACTATGCACTGGCCATTTCCGGCGCCCTCAGCTAGAACGTGATACCGCCCAGAGGATCTTAGTAGGCAAAGCTGGGCACCTTCACTTGGCCGAGGGGAAAGTCAAGTCAGTCTTGTTAAAGGTTCCGTTGGTGACTTCGTGAGTGGGCCTATGAACCCCCAGAAACAGGCCTTCGATTCACCATTCAATTCGTCGATGGAGTGTTTCAGGTCATCCGCCTATCTCGCAACGGCGTAGAAAAGCTTCTCTTTCGTCGCGTAGAAACGAACTAGCGGACGCCTAAATCCACTCTTGATCCACCACGGTGCGGTCAGAAACAATTGAGCCCGTGTGGCCAGTCCCCGCGGGCTCGATGAGTAGGACACTCGCACCATTGGGTGCAATCGGTAGGTGCTCCATACCGCGGGGCACAATCAGCATCTCACCGACTTCCAGCACCACGTCATCGCGGTCGCGAAAGCGTATGGTTAAGGCCCCCTCGAGGAGTAAGAACATCTCGTCTTCCTCATCGTGGGTGTGCCAAAGGAATTCACCTTCCAACTTGGCAAGTTTCACTTCCTGGCCATTAAGGGTGCCCACAATTTTTGGCGTCCAGGTTTGAGAAAACAAATCAAGCTTCTGCTTTAGATTGACTTTATCCATCGTCATCCTCCTCCAATGCGCCTTCTACGCGTAAAACTAAGATTGCCTCCCATGCGGCGCGGCGCTCAGCTTCCTTCTTGCTGGCTCCCCACGCTGCAGGAAAGGTGCGCTTGCCAACTTCGGCAGCGATTTGAAAGGCCTGGGTTTCTGGGTGTTCATGAAAGTCCACCAACATATAGCGCGGCACCGAACCTTGTTTGACTTGTGCCCAGTTTTGCAAAGTCTGTTTGGCTTGGGCGCGCGCAAAGTTCTCCGGCAAGCAGGCGAGGTCATGTCGCAGCCAGCCAATCACTAAACGTTGGCAAATTGGCAAAACTGAATCTGCGGGGCAATCCTGATATACCGCACCGAGCAACGCTTCGAGTGTATTCCCAAACAGCGAGCGTGGCAGACTTCTGCGTCCGCGTAAGTTGCCGCCACTTCGAATCCAGCGCTCCAGCCCTAGGCGTTCCCCGATGCGGGACAAGGTGGATCTCGCTACGAGCAGGGATTTCCACTCAGTGAGACGGCCTTCACGCACCTCAGGGTAGTCGGTGAAGAGGAAGTCGCTAACTACCAGATCCAAAACGGCGTCACCCAGAAACTCCAGCCTCTCATTGTGATTTTCCTGCACGCTGGCATGGGTCAACGCGAGCTCCAATAACTGGGCATCGCGAAAGCGGTAGCCCAGGAGGTCCTCAAGGTGGCGCAAGGCAAGTGTTTTAGCCGACATCGTCTTGGATTCTAACCAATGCGCCGAGGAAGCAGGCTTCTGGGCTTGAGTCCCTCGGCCGAAACGCGACAATGCCTTATGGCCGCCTTCGGCCGCACGCCCCCCGAACCGAAAACCGCATGTTGCTCAAAGGAAAAAAGGGACTCATTTTTGGAGTCGCCAACGAACACAGTCTGGCATGGCATATCGCCAAGGAAGCCCACGCCCAGGGTGCCGAGCTGATTTTGTCCGTGGCTAGTGAGCGATTTTTGCGCAAGGTCGGTCCACTCGCCGAAAGGCTTGGAGCCCCCACGCCGATTATCTGCGATGTCTCGGATGACGATGCCATCGCCAAGGCCTTTGCTGAGATTGGCCGGGTCATGCCTAAGGTAGACTTCCTTTTACACGCGATCGCAACGGCAAAGAGAGAAGATTTGCAGGGCCGTTTCGTTGATACTTCGCGCGATGGATTTAGCCTTGCGCACGATGTCTCTACCTACTCTTTTCTTGCGCTTTGCCGTGCAGCCGAACCGCTGTTGCAACATGGCGCATCGTTGCTCACGCTTTCTTACTTGGGCGCAGTGCGCGCAGTGCCGTCCTATAACGTGATGGGTGTTGCCAAGGCGTCGCTTGAATCGAGCGTGCGTTACTTGGCAAATGATTTTGGGCCGCTGGGCATTCGCGTCAATGCAATCAGCGCAGGCCCGGTAAAAACTCTGTCCGCTTCAGTGGTGAAAGGCTTCAAAGACAAGGTTGATATCCAGCAAGTGGCTGCACCGTTGCGCAGAAACGTAACCGGTGAAGATGTGGGTAAAGCAGGATTGTTCTTGCTGAGCGACATGGCGTCCGGTGTCACCGGAGAAATCTTGTACGTCGATTGTGGCTACAACATCATGGCTGACTTCATCACCCGCGAGGTCTAGCCCGAGGGGCTGATGAAAGCAGTTCTGTGCCTCGGCGGTAGCGACCCATCGATGGGCGCCGGTGTGCAAATGGATACTGCAGTTTGTCGCGCTCTCGGAGTTGTGCCGCGCGTGGTGGAAACCATGTTCACTCAACAAGGCGAGCTTGGATTGGAGAGTGTGGAGCTACGCGACATGGTGGATATTGCACATGACATCCTCCATACTTTGGATGATGGAGTGCAAGCCATCAAAATTGGCGCGCTTGGTGATGCGCGTATTGTCGAAGCCGTGGCGGCCGCCCTGGAACCCTGGCACGATGCCATTCCGATTGTTCTTGACCCCGTCGCCGCAGCATCTAAAAGCAAAACCGAGGTCTACCTCAATACCCGTGAAGGCGTTCGATTGATGGAAAGCACCCTGTTCCCACTGGCTGCCGTCGTCACTCCAAACTTGCTCGAATATGGCAATGGTGAGCGTTATCAGAATTGTCAGGCGATTCTGCGCAAAGGCGGCCACACTGACACCTTCGCTGAGATGGAAGGCCGCGGGCCCTCGAAATGGTTGGCGGACGTCCTCGAACTAGAGAATGGCGATTCCTTTGAGTACCGTCACACTCGCGTGCTTGGTGGCCAACACTTGCACGGTACTGGTTGCGCACTGTCTACTGCGATTGCATGTGGATTGGCCAATGGCAACACTTTGTCTGAAGCCTGTCATACTGGAATCGGCGCCTTGCAAGTGTGGATTAAGGCTGCGATGGAGGGCGGGCATGATCTTCGTCCGATTCCTCCATCCTCAAGCTCATAGCCTTAAGGGTGTGGGCCCAAGCTGTTCATGTACAGCAGTGAAATAACCTAGATTTATTGTAATCGGCACAGCCTTTCCCATAAGGTGGAGCAGGGAAAATCTTCCCCGCCATCATGATGCCCAATAGACTGTTTTTTTACCCTTGCGTGTTCGCTTGCAAGGCGTCCCTTAGTTTTGCGGCGCAGTTTGAGAGCGACGATTTTTATGAAGAAATGGAAGTTCCCGAAATCCATTTGCGTATTTTTGGAGATTTAGGTGCAAGTTACGAAAGCCCAGATTCCTTGAGCAATGGTGGATTCGGTTTTGGCTCTATGGACTTTGTCGTTACCGGAACGATGGGCGACAACCTTATGTTCTTTTCGGAGACTCTCATCGAAGGTGCTGGCGAAGATACCATTGGCTTGGATCAGGAGCGAGCTTGGGCCATGTGGAGTGCCTCAGATTTCTTCTATGTAAAAATGGGAATGGATCACACGGTGGTTTCCTATTGGAATCGCACCTATCACCATGGGAAGTGGCTGGAAACCACAATTAACCGACCATTTCTGGCAACCTTCGAAGACGATGGCGGTGCGCTCCCTATGCACTACGTTGGCATTGAGACCGGCGGTTTATGGGAATCGAACAGTGGGGAATTAGACTGGACCGCCATTCTTTCCAATGGTCGCGGCCCAGATATCGACAATCGTCAACGGGTGAGTGATTCCAACGACTCGAAAGCTCTTGCGCTTTCCTTGGCTTTCACGCCGGCCGCTTTGGACGGACTTACTTTTGGAGTGAATGGGCAAACCGATTTGATCCCGCCAGATCCAACCAGGGCGGCTCGACTTGGAAACATTTCAGAAACGATTTACGGACTCTTTGCTGTTTATGATTGCGATAAATCCGGAACCGAGTGGATTGGCGAGTGGAGTACGGTGACTCATGACGACGCGGTTAGCGGAATCACTTTCGATAACACGCTCGCTTACCTTCAGGTTGCCCTCCCATATGAGGTCTGGACTCCCTACACCCGATTCGATGTGATGAACATGGATATGGGGGACCCGTACTTGTCTGCAATGGATCAAGACCTCGATCGGTGGCAGCAAACCATTGGCTTGCGCAGGGAGATTGCTGTAGGGGCGGCCCTGAAATTCGAAGTTGGATTTGGCCGTGGTGAAGTGCGAGGCACCAGTGGCGTGAGTAAAAACGACATCATTACCGCGGCTCTCCAACTATCCTGGACCTTTTAAGAGCGTTGCTTGTGAACCCTACCTCCCTTCCATTTAGGCTACTTCTCTCCAGCTTGTTACTGCTTGCAACAGCAGCCTTCCTCCCGAAACCAGCGCAAGCTTCCTTTGCGGATGGGGTGGAATACGCGGTAATTGTGAACCCCACTCAGAATCTCAATTCTTTAAGTCAGCGGGACTTAAAGAAGTACATGGAGTTAGATCGCCGCTATTGGCCAAATGGGAAACGAGTGACTCTTTTCCAGCGTAGCGCCAAAACAGATTTGCAGAAGTTTGTACTGGATAAGGTGTATCGAAGCTCGGAGAAATCTTTGCGCAAGCATTTCGTGTCCTTGATGAACCGAGGCAAGATTCCAGCACTCCCCTCGGTGGTGCGAAAGTCGGATACCTTGTTGCGCTTGGTCTCTAAGAAAAAGGGAGCGATTGCCATCATTCTCGAATCAGAAGTGACGGATCAGGTGAAGGTCCTTGCTATCGACGGGAAAAAACCTGGTGACGTTGGTTACTTATTGCAGGTTCCGCCGGCAGACTCCGCTCGATGAATGAACTTTCATGGAGGCAAAGATTGGGGACTAGGGTTCAACTCCTGGTCTCCTTGATGATTCTGTTAACGGTAGGAGTTTCATCGGTGCTCTCGGTAGTGGAGTCCAATCGCGGGCTGCAAAAAGACTTGGTAGATTTTTCAGAGCGCACCTCAGCAATCCTTGCTCTTCGTTCCGGTGAAATATTGATCGATGAAGATTTGACCGCTATGCAGGAGGTACTCTCAACTCTTGCGCGCGATAATAAAACGCTGAATGAAGCTTATTACACCGATGATTCCGGCAAGATCCTAGCGCATATGAACCCGGACTTTGAGGGGAAGCTTGTGGAGGGATTAATTTCTCCACCCAGCGAAGTCATTTCTTCCATCTTTGAGAAAAATGGGCAAAAGGTGATTGGGGTCATGGCGCCAATCCTGGTGAGCGGCGAACCATTTGGAACTCTCTATCTTGAATACTCCACGGCTCATCTAGATGAAATTCGCAACGGACTTATTCGTACCGCATTTTGGGAGGGGCTTGCGCTTCTTGTTCTTGGGCTAATCGTTGCTGGCTGGTTGGGAAAACGAATCTCATCGCCTCTGCAAAGTCTTCTTTTGGACACGGAAGCGGTTGGAAGTGGAGATCTCTCGGTGCGCAGTATGGTGAACCGGAAAGACGAAATCGGCGCGCTTGCGCATTCCTTTAATCAAATGACATCCAACTTGAGAAAGGCGAAGGATGAGTTGGAGGAATATTCCAAAGAGTTGGAGCAACGGGTGGAGGAGCGGACCCAGGAATTGTCGCTTAGCGGTGTGGAAATTGCGCGCAAAGAGGCTATTTTGCGTGGTATGGCACAGGCATCGCCGCAAGGGATTTTAGTGGTCGATGAGAAGGAAGACCTCATCTTATTTGCGAATGCCAACACCCTGAAGCTTATGCCGAGCGCGAGTTTCGCAGGTTATAAAGACCTGATCGGCGGCAGTTTTCAGGCGCTTCTCGATAGCTGGGTAAGTACAAAGCTGCTGAAAGAGAACATTCGCCTTGAGTTAGAAGACTTGTCCTCGCGCGTCCTACCCTCCGAGGCTTGGCTCTTGGATTTGCCCAGAGGGGACTTTCTTCGGCTAACAACCCTGCCGGTTCAGTTGAATGAATCGCAAGCTCTCGGACGCCTATTTTTGCTCGATGATATTACTCTGCAAGAGGTCGCAAAAATTGAAATCGAGAATGCACGTGATAAAGCAGTTGGCGCGGAGCAGGCTAAGTCTCAGTTTCTCGCCAACATGAGTCATGAAATCCGCACGCCGATGAATGGGGTAATTGGAATGACTGACTTATTGTTAGATACGCCGTTAGATCCGGAGCAGCAAGACTTTGCTCAAACCATTCGTGCGTCTGGTCATGCTTTGCTCACTGTGATTAACGACATTCTGGACTTCTCTAAGATTGAGGCTGGGAAGTTGGACCTTGATTGTGTCGATTTTGACCTCGGTGAAATCATTGAGGGAGCAACGGGTTTGTTGGCTAAACTTGCACATCAAAAGGGAGTGGAGCTGGCCTGCGAATTAGATCCATCTCTTCCGGTTGCAGTAGGTGGGGACCCTGGTCGTTTGCGCCAAGTGATCACGAACTTGGTAGGCAATGCCGTGAAGTTCACCTCAAAAGGAGAGGTCGTGGTCCACGGGAAGTGCCTTGACGATGAGGGAAGTGATAGTTTCCGCATTCGGGTTGAGGTGCGCGATACCGGTGTCGGCATTAGCGAAGAAGCGCAAGGGCGCCTCTTTCAGGCGTTTTCTCAGGCAGACATTTCTACCACCCGCAAATTTGGCGGCACCGGATTAGGCTTATCCATTTCAAAGAGTCTCGTTTCCATGATGCATGGAGATATTGGGGTGGAATCTCAGTTGGGTGGTGGAAGCTGCTTCTGGTTCGAAGTGGTGCTGGCGAAACCGAGTGGGGAGTTGACTAAGCCACCTACATCCACCATTCAAGCGTTGCAAAACAGAAAGGTTTTGGTTGTCGATGACAACGCCACTAACCGATTGATTCTGCGTAATTATTTGCACAGCTGGGGCGTGGATTCAGAACTTGTCGATGGGGCTAAGCCGGCGCTTGAGGCCATGCGTAATTTCCGTTTTGATTTAGTTCTTAGCGATATGCAAATGCCAGAGACCAGCGGACTCGAACTTGCTCAGGGCATCCAAAAAGAGTTCGGATCCGATTCTCCTCCGGTCATGATTCTTACTTCCATGGGCGACCGCATTCCACGCGATGTGATGCAAGAAAGCGGCATTGTGGAATGTTTAATGAAGCCGGTGTTTCGCCCCCGCCTCGCAGGCTCTTTGATGCGGGCATTGGCGCCGACCGAGGTCTCGCTCATGGAGATGGACACGGAAGCAGAAGCACAGCAAAGTAAGAAGGCAATTCCATCGGATTACAAGTTCCGTGGAAAATTGCTTTTAGCCGAGGACAATCCGATCAACCGAAAGCTGGCGTTGAAACTATTAGAAACTTTGGGCTATAAAGCCGATGTCGCGGTCAATGGCCGCGAGGCGGTGGAGGCAGTTCAATCTCAAGAATATGGATTAGTTCTCATGGATTGCCAAATGCCCGAAATGGATGGCTACGAGGCCACACGTTTGATTCGGGCGGGCGGAAAGAAATGCTCCAGCATTCCGATTCTTGCGCTTACGGCAAATGCCATGTTTGGCGATCGGGAAAAGTGTATTGCCGCAGGCATGGACGATTACCTCACTAAGCCGATTGATCGAACAGAGCTTGCTGCCAAGCTAGAGCAGTACCTGTAATTGGCGGCCACTATCAGGAGGTGTGCAAGCTTAATAAGCCGGCAACACACCTAATTCTTTCGCTACGGCATCAACATAACGATCGGTCATGCCGGAAACATAATCACACACTGCGCGATGATCGGAATCGGCATGTATGAAAAACCGCTCGGGCACGGCACCCAATTTATTTAGTAGCGCATCAAAAACCTTATCCAGCAACTCCGTCGCGCGGCGCACGTGCCAGTTAACGCTTTCGTTGTAGTACATATTGTCGTACATATACTTATGCAGTACTGCAACTTGCGCTTGGAATGCGCTGGAGTGGCCGATGAGTCGCGTTTCCGAAGCTTGTGCGTCGCGCGCAGATTTTGCATCGGTGCTGGCAAGGCGCCTCTTTGATTCTTCACGGACGTCGGCGATAGCTATGCCGAGTAATTCGTTTGCAGCTCGGCGCCATAACAAGGAACCATCGCCCTCCTCTGGGTGACGCAACCGGGCTGCATCCACCGCGCTGGACCACAATTCTAAGTCTTCCACCATTTTCAGTGGATCCAAAATGCCTTCGCGAATGCCGTCGTCCACATCGTGATAGTGATAAGCCGTGCTGTCGGCCAAATCGACCAACTGCGCCTCGAGTAAAGGGAAACGCAAACGCGCGCCGGTTTCGGTATCGCTAACCACTTCATGTTTGCGTAAACACGATTTAGTTTCTTCGGTTAAGTTTAATCCTTGGTATTCGGGGCTGCGACTTTCCAAGATATCCACGATGCGCAAACTTTGCCGGTTATGCGCAAAGCCGCCATGGTCTTTCATTTTTTCATTCAGCAAGACCTCACCCGAATGCCCATAAGGTGGGTGCCCCAAATCATGCGCTAAGGCCACCACTTCACACAGCGGTTCATTCATGTCTAAGGCACTAGCCAAGGACCGCGAAACTTGCAGCACTTCCAATGAGTGGGTGAGTCGGGTGCGCTGGTTGTCCCCAACGTGATTGACAAAGACCTGAGTCTTGTACATCAAGCGCCGAAACGCCGAGCAATGAATCACGCGATCGCGGTCACGTTCGAAGCGAGTGCGCCAGGCATCTGGAATCTCCTCGAAGGCGCGGCCCACTGATTTGGCCGAGTGGCTGGCAGCCGGATGCAGGTGCTCCAGCTCATAAGCTTCCTTGTCGAGGCGATCCATCGGCGGAGAGAATAAGGCCTTTTTCGATTTTTGGTTGCAGGATTGACCATTTTTCACGGCAAACCTATCATTTGCAGCCATTTTTGGGTTTGCCTACCCTACAAAACCTCGATGTTCCAAATTCGACTACACGACCTCCCGTCTGCGGAGAGAAGTACCTTGCGCCAGCGGCTTGCCGTATGGGCCGAGGAGCGTGGTGGGAGTTTGGTCGAGGCCAAAGAGGGGGCGCAAGCTATTTATATGGAAGGAGTTACGGAAGAATCCGTTGAGCTTCTTCGTTCCTGGAAGGGCATCCATTCGGCTCAGGCAGAAAGGGCGAAAGGGCACGCTAGCTTGAAGGCTTTGCCGTCGGCGGTGGCAGTTCGGGGCGCTAAATTTGGCGATGGCAGCGCGAGTTGCATCGCCGGACCGTGCGCGGTGGAAAATTTTGACTCCCTTATGAGCCTGGCTGAGCAATTGGCATCCGCTGGTGCAACCGGTCTTCGAGGCGGAGCGTTCAAGCCGCGGACCTCTCCTTATGGCTTCCAAGGGTTGGGTGAGCGCGGGCTGGAAATGCTCTCTGCGGTTGGTCAAGCCACTGGTTTGGCGGTTGTCACTGAGCTTTTAGATGTCCGTGATCTAGACCTCGTCGCCAGCCACGCCGATGTCCTGCAAATCGGTTCGCGCAACATGAGTAACACTCCGTTGCTGCAAGAAGTCGGACGCTCTGGCCTGCCGGTTCTGCTGAAACGCGGCATGAGCGCCACCCTCGAGGAATTCCTTTTCGCAGCGGAATATGTTGCGCTGGGTGGGGCACCGAGCATCCTCCTATGTGAGCGCGGTCTGCGTCATTTTGATCCAGCTGTGCGTAACTTGCTAGATCTCTCCGCCGTGCCTGCACTCAAGGCGCGCACTGGGCTTCCTGTTATCGTCGACCCGAGCCACGGCACTGGCGTGGCTACCCTAGTCCCCGACATGATGCTCGCTGCTGCTGCTGCAGGCGCCGATGGCTTCCTCATTGAGGTCCATCCAAATCCATCTGCATCTTGGTCCGACGCCGATCAAGCCTTGCCGATTGAAATATTCACCGCGACACTTCCTCGTGTCGCCAAAGTGTTGCAGGCCTGTGAGCGCAATTTGCATGGCTATGTGGCAACGACCCGGGTTGAAGAGCCCAAGATCTAACCCCCGAAAGATCCTAGAACCATGGCAAGAACACCATACATCGCAGGAAACTGGAAGATGCACCTCACAAAGCGCAAGGCTTCGGCTTTAGCGCGCGACGTCGCTGGGCACCAAGGTGAATCAAGCGCACGCAAAGTGGCAGTCTTTCCAACCTTCGTTCACCTCGATCATGTGCGTCGCAACCTGAAGGGCAGCAATGTGATTCTCGGCGCGCAAAACTGTTTCGGCAAAAAAGAAGGCGCGTTCACTGGCGAGATTTCGCCTTACATGCTGCGTGATATGGGTGTGCAAGTGGTGCTGATTGGCCACTCTGAGCGCCGTCATGTGTTCGGAGAAACCGAAGACATGCTCTTCGATAAGGTCAAAATTGCCCTCCGCGCCAAGCTCGATGTCATGTTGTGCGTCGGCGAAACCCTGGATGAGCGCGAGGCTGGAGACACCTTCAAGGTGCTAGCACGGCAACTGAAGGCGTTAAAAGTCGTCAAGCCAACCCAATTCGATCGCATCAGCGTGGCTTATGAGCCTGTTTGGGCGATTGGAACTGGCAAAACTGCCACCCCCGAGATGGCGCAGGAGGCACATGCTGAGTGCCGTCGGCAAATCGCGGGTATCCTAGGCGACGAGGCTGCGGCAACCATCCCCATCCTTTACGGCGGCTCGGTCAAAGGTGCGAACGCACAAGACCTACTCGCCAACCCAGATGTCGACGGCGCCCTCGTTGGCGGCGCATCTCTTTCGATCGACGATTTCGGTCCCATTCTCGACGCCGCTAAGGCGTAATGACACCTCGCGTGTCGCACTGAACAAGCCATGGCTTTCCTTCTCTACACTCTCTTTTTTGTCTCTGCTCTGCTTTTGATTCTGGTTGTCCTGGTTCAGGAAGGTCAGGGTGGCGGACTCGGTGGTGCACTTGGTGGCGCAGGTACCGAGACCTTCGGCGTGCGTGCCGGCGGTGTGAACAAAGTGACTTTCCTCCTTTTTGGCGTGTTTGTTTTGTCGGCCTTGGCTCTTCATTGGACCGCCGATAGCGCAAACTCTGGTTCCGTTCTGGAGCTGAACTCTGGAGTGGAAGCACCACCAGAGGCCGGTGGCGGTGAAGCACCAGTTCTTCCTGGCGGCGAAAACCAGTAGGTCTCGTGGTGACCGTTGCCCCTACGCGGGAAGAAGTTGCTGAGCGCACTGCTGAAGCTTTGCGTCAAAGCGAAGCCCTGCTCGAAGGGCACTTTCTGCTTTCTTCCGGGCGCCATGCTGGACGCTACGTTCAGTGCGCACGGATGCTGCAGTACCCAAACTTTTCCGCTTCGGTTTGCGCCGATTTGGCGAAGCATGTGCAAGATGCCAGCAGCAACCAGCGCCCCTTCGATGTGGTGCTCGGCCCAGCCATGGGGGCAGTCACTTTCGCTTATGAACTTGCGCGCGCTTTTGGCGTCCGCGGTTTGTTCGCCGAACGGGCAGCGCAAGGCGGCTTCGAGTTGCGTCGCGGATTCACCATCGCTCCAGACGAACACGTTTTGGTCGCGGAAGATGTGGTCACCACCGGTAAAAGTGCCGGTGAAGTAGTGACGATGTTGCGCGGCATGGGTGTAAAGAACATCAGCGCTGCGTCCATCGTGAACCGTAGCGGTAAGGACAACCCTTTCGGGGACATCTCCTACTACCGTTGTTTGGATCTCGAAGTCCCCTCTTGGGAAGCCGCTGATTGCCCCTTGTGCGCGGACAAGAACGTTGGACCGGCAGTGAAGCCGGGGAGTCGTCCGGGGCTATGAACCTTTCCAGCATGACCGGCTATGGCCGTGGACGCTTTGAGAACCGCCACGCCATCGTGTCGGTGGAGCTACGTTCTGTGAACGGCAAAGGCTTGAACACCAAGTTGCGTTTGCCTCATGATCGCTTGGAGCTTGAATCGAAGGTCGAAGCGGAACTACGTAAGGTCTTGGAGCGCGGTAGTGTGACTGGGCAAGTACGGGTTAGCTTGCTAGAGCAGCCGCTTGCCGAGCTAAATCTCAAAGTACTGCACGGTTACTTGAAGGCTTGGCGTAAAGCGGAGAAGGAGTTGAAGTTGAAGAAGGCGGAACCTTCGATGTCGGAGTTGTTGGCGCTTCCGGGTGCACAACACGGCACAGAAGAAGCTCCAGCAGTGACCAAAGGTGTGGCCAAAGCCGTCATAGCTGCCACCCAAGAGGCACTCAAGGCTTTGTTGCAGTCGCGCGCCGACGAAGGCAAACAGCTCGCCAAAGAGATGCAACGTCTCATCAAGAGCTTGGCCGTGGCGGTGAAGAAGGTTGAAAAACTGGGGCCGAAGGTTAAGGCGGCACAAGAGGCGCGGCTGACGGAACGGGTAAACAAGGCCTTGGAGGCGATTGATCGCACCGAGCCAATCGATCTTGCTCGCGAGCTCGTAGTTCTAGCCGAACGCGCTGATATTCAAGAGGAAATCGCGCGGCTGGATATTCACGTGGAGCGTTTGGCTGCAAAAGTAAAGGCCGGCGGCGCGGTAGGACGCGAGTTGGAATTTCTAGTACAAGAGTGCCACAGAGAGGTCACGACGATGGGCAACAAGTCGTCAGATCAAACCCTTTCGGAGTTGGTGGTCACTATGAAGATGCTGGTGCAGCAGATGAAGGAGCAGCTGGCCAATGTCGAGTGAGCTTGGACGACTGATTGTCGTTTCCGGGCCCACCGCGTCCGGGAAATCCACGCTGTGGCATCGTTTAGTGCAGCGCAGTACGGTGGATTTTTCGGTAAGCGCCACCACCCGAGCACCGCGTAAAGGTGAAAAGGATGGCTATGACTATCATTTCGTCAGCGAGGAGCAGTTCCAAGAGTGGATTGCCGACGGCGCCTTCTTAGAGTGGGCAGAAGTCCACGGCAAGCATTACGGAACGCTGCGAAAGCATGTCGAAGCATCGCTGGAGATTGGCCACGACATCGTTTTGGAAATCGATGTGCAAGGAGCTGGGCAGTTGAAGGACTGTGACCTACCTATGATCTCGATTTTCGTGCAGCCCCCTTCGATGGAAATTTTGCGTCAGCGTTTGCGCGACCGTGGAACGGAAACCGAAGCGCAGATGAATCTTCGTTTAGCGGTGGTCGAGCAAGAAATGGCCTTCGCGAAGGATTATCAGCATCAGGTGGTGAACGACGCCTTTCCACGTATGCTGGAAGAGGTGGAAGAGCTTCTCGGATACGCCAAGGAGAACGCATAGTGGCGCGCATTCTCGTTGCAGTGAGTGGTTCCGCAGCGTGCTTTAAGGCGGCTGCGCTTTGTTCCCAATTGAGCCAAGCCGGGCACGGCGTGCAGGTTGTTCTCACCAGCTCGGCTGCAAAAATGGTGCAGCCACTGCAGTTTTCTTGCCTCACCGGCAACCCTGCTTTGGTCGACGAGTTCGACCCCGCAGACCCCGCCGGCATGGACCACATTGCTTTGGCCAAGGACGCCGACCTGCTCGTCGTTGTTCCTGCAACAGCCAATACCATCGGCAACCTCGCTCAAGGTTTGGCGCCGAATCTTCTTGGTAGCCTCGCTTTGGCTTACGCATCACAAGGGCCTCGCTTGCTGGTCCCTGCCATGCACCCAGGCATGTGGGGGAATCCAGCCGTTCAACGCAATATCGCGACTTTGCTTGAAGATGGTTGGGTGCAAGTGGGCCCAGTCGTCGGCGGCACCGCCTGTGGCGAGTTCGGAGAAGGCCGCATGGTGGAAACTGAAGTCATCTTGGCTGCAATTAAGTCGGCATTGCCCTCCCCTCGCTCATGAAAAATCCCAAAAGCTTCGTTCTGCGCCTCGCATTTGCCCTCGGCATTTTCGATGCCCTGCAGATGGCCTTGCATCACAATATCACGCCAGCGAACAGCGACTGGCAATTGTGGACGACGGTTTATCTGATGCCGTTCGCGTTTTACTGGCTGATTTTCTACCCAGTGCGAAAATTCGTGCCGGAGAAGCACATGCTCAAGGTCGCATGGTTTCTTTTCTCTGCACGCTTCATCAAATACCTCATCGTGCACCTGGTGTGGGGTTACTTGGAGGCCGCCTCCATGCGGTTTGCGATTGGAATCGTGGCTTGCTTGGTGGTCCTGCTATTGCCCTGGCCGAAATTTGGCGATGTCTTGAAAAAGCTCATGCCAGTTCTCGCCATTCCAGGCTTCATCTGCATGGTGATTTTCCTCAACACGCCGGAAACCGCCACGTTTGGTGCTGCACCAACCACTGCAGCTAGGGCCGGATCGCCCAACATCGTTTTGGTGAGTTGGGATACCCTCCGCGCCGACGTCCTTCCCATGTATGGCGGCACGATGTTGCCGATGCCGCGTTTACAAGAGTTTGCGGATACCTCAATTCAGTTCAACGATGCGGTTGCGCACGCTCCGATTACCGGGCCGTCGCATGCTTCCATGTTGACCGGCGTGGTGCCCCCAGAACACGGTGTGCGCTCTAACGTAAAGGAAATTCTGCCTGCTGCTGTGCCTCGCTTGCCGCAAGAACTGCTGGAAAATGGTTACCGGACTGGCGCTTTTGTCGCGGCCTATCCTCTGCGTAGTCGCTTTGGCTTCGCCGACGGCTTCGAGGTCTACGATGACCGCATGGACGAATCCTTCACTTTGCGCTTGAAGGATTTGGGTTACTTCGATTCGATGTGGATCGTTCCTTTCGCCCCGGTGATGGGTAAAAGTACGCGCGCCTCTACGCCAGGTGAAGTGGTGCAACAACGCGCCTTTGATTGGCTCGATAGTCTGCCGGAGAACGATCCTTACTTCCTGTTCCTGCATCTATATGATGCGCATGGCCCTTGGGATCCAGTAGGTAAGTACAAGGAAATCGCCGACGCTGGGAAGGGTAAAGCCATGCCGCTCGCGCCTATGGAGCAAGATGTCAATTCATTCGCTCGCTATCGCGGCGATGTTGCAATGATGGACGACTTCTTGGTGGAGATGCTCGCCGAGCTTGAGAAGCATGATCCCGGCTTGGAAAACACTGTCGTGTTGCTCACTTCGGACCACGGGGAATGTTTTGGCGAAGGTGGTTTGCACAAGACACATACCGAGTCGCTCTATGAAGCGACGCAACACGTGCCCATGTTCCTGCATCTCCCAGGCAACCAGGGTGCTGGCTTACAAGTAGAGGAAACGGTCACTCACAGCGATATTTACCCCACCCTTATGGCGGCAGCGGGGCTGGAGTCGGATCGTGTACGAAACGAAGATGCGTACCCCTTGCAGCAGGCTTTGCTTGCAGGTGGCATGGTGGACAAAGCGCGTTCGGTTTACATGGAAGCGCAGCACTTTAACTTGGAGAAGTCCAAGCTTGGCGATCGCCGCATTCAAGCCTGGCGAACTCCCGAATGGAAGTTGATTAAGGGTGTTGCAGACGATGACATCCAGCATCTTTGGAAGTATCGGGAAAACGAAGACGATGATTATCTGGTTGGTCAACCGGATCTTGCACAGGCACTTCTAGTAGAGCTAGTGAGCTATTTTGATTCACTGATCAAGGTGGAAGCTGGCTCGGTGGAGTCCTCTGTCGCCGACCGCTTTGCAGCAAGCGCGCTGGGCTACGGTGCCGACGTCGAGGAAGACCAAAACTAGACGAGCGATTGACGATGGCTCGTTATCTCATCACTGCCGGCCCTACCCGAGAAGCGCTCGACCCTGTGCGTTTTCTCAGTAATCGCAGCAGCGGACGCATGGGCTATGCACTTGCAGAAAACTTGGCGTCGCGTGGTCATGAAGTGATGTTGATCAGCGGGCCGGTGCATCTGCCATGCCCGCAAGGTGTACGTCGCATCCAGGTCGAGAGTGCCTTGGAAATGCTGGAGTCTTGTGTGCAGGAGTGGCCCTTTTGCGATGGCGTGATTGGGGTGGCCGCGGTTGCCGATTTTCGTCCTAAAGCAAAATCAGAGCGTAAACTGAAACGTCAGGCGGGGGAGGACTTGGTTTTGGAACTGGAGCCGAACCCAGACATCCTGGCCACCCTCGCAGCAAGTAAGGGCGATCGCTTGGCGGTTGGATTTGCCTTAGAATCCCACAACGGGGAGCAAGAAGCTTTGCGCAAGATGTCAGCGAAGCATTTGGATTACTTGGTTCTGAATGGGGTGGAAGCGCAAGGTGCCACCACGTCGCAAGTAGAGCTGTTTCATCATCTAGGGGAGCGTGTTTTACTTGGCCCTACAAACAAGAAACAACTGGCCGTCGACCTCTTGGATATCATTCTTCAGGCCTCATAAACCCTCAGCATGTTTACCTTTCGCCCCCTCCTTCTTCGCTTAGGCGCCTCGCTCGCTATTTTCGATGTCGTGCAGACCGTTTTCGGAGCTGGTGGCGCAGTTGAAGGACTGCCGATGTACCTGGCGGCGATTTTTATGCCTTTTGGGCTTTTTGGTCTGGTTTATCTGGCCTTGAGCAAGTTGCCGCAGTCTAAAATTGTGTACGCCATCGGAGTCGTCTTGGTGCTCATCCGCCACGCCTTCTTCCTCCAGCCGATGCTTGCTGGCCGCGACGTACCGCAATCCTTCGGCCTGTATTTTTTCGGTTTGGCCTGCGCCCTCACGATTATCTTTGTGCCATGGAAGCCAATGCAGAAGGTGTGGAAAATTCTATGCCCAGCAGCCATCATTCCCGGCTTGCTCGGCATGTTTCTGATGGTGAACAAGGAGGATCAAGCGACTCAACTTGATGCACCATCGGTCGCGGCTGCCAAGGGCGTTCCCAACCTGGTTTTAATTAGTTGGGATACCGTGCGTGCGGATGTCCTTCCTATGTATGGCGGCACGGAACTACCGATGCCCAATTTGTCGGCCTTTGCAGCGCGGAGCCTAACTTTTGAGGATGCGGTTGCGGTGACACCCATCACTGGACCGGAACATGCTTCTATGTTGACTGGCGTATACCCGCCTTCGCATGGTTTGCGCGCCAACATGCTCGGCCTTGCGCCTCATGGCCCCACGACCTTGGCCGAGCAATTGCGTGATGCGGGTTATCGCACCGGAGGTTTTATTGCAGCCTTCCCCTTGGTTGCGCGTTTTGGATTTGCCCAAGGCTTTGAACATTTCGACGACCGCCTGCTTGGCAATCCACTCCTAAACCTGCGGCGTTTCCGCTTTGCTGACGCGGGCTGGATCAATAGCTTTGACCGTCTGATCCCGCACTCGCCCACCGCCTACACCCACGGCCCCGAAGTACAGCGTCGCGCCATGGATTGGTTGCAAACAATTCCCGCGGACGACCCTTACTTCCTATTCCTTCACCTCTACGACGCGCACGCACCTTACGCGCCGACCGAGCCTTACCTTGCTGCAGCAAAAGCGGCGCAGGGCATCGCGCAACCGACTTCCTTCGACCCCAACGATGCCGATGCCATGGCGCGTTATCGCGGTGAAATCGCTATGCTCGACGACTATCTCGCAGAGATTTTGGAGGCTTTAGAAGAGCGTGATCCGGGGCTCAAAAACACGGTCGTTTTGCTCACTGCAGATCACGGTGAATGCTTTGGTGAAGGCGATATTTACCACGACCACGTTCCTTCCCTCTATGAAGTCACGCAACACGTACCCCTGATCCTGCACTTACCTGGAGACCTAGGTGCAGGCACGCGCGTGAGTCAAACTGTCGCTCACCTCGACATTGTTCCAACCTTTCTCGCTGCGGCCGGGATTGAGCGCCCAGAATCGCTCGATCACATTCAGTCCTACGCTTTGCAGGGTGCGTTGAATGATGATTTTGCCACCGACAATCGCACCATCTATATGGAAGCGCAGCAGTTCAAGCTGGGTAAGGCGCGAAAGCAAGGTTGGCGTACTCAGGAATGGAAGCTGGTGCAGTGGGATGGTGGGCATCAGGACCTTTGGAAGTTCCGCGAAAACGAAACCGAGAACTTTGCACAGCAAATGCCGAAGCTGCTCGAAGGTTTACTCCTAGCGATGCAAGACTTCTTCGACGATCTTCCACAAGCGACCGGCGATGTGGTGGAATTGTCAGCGATGAATATGGATCAGATGGGTCAGCTCGGCTACACCGGCGACTCGGGCGAAGAAGGGGAATAATTGAAGACTCAATTCGGGATTACGCCCTGAACCAAGGCGTTTCCACTGTTTTTGCGGGTTGCCAGGCTTTAGGATAGGGGCGTCTTGGCACCTACCCGGAAAAAGAAATCCACGCGCAAAACGGCTTCGAAAAAGTCGCCGGCAAAAAAGCGCGCCCCGAAACGCAATCAAGCTGGAACGCAGGTTGGTTTTATGGGTGCAGGTGTAGGCGTGGTTCTCGGTTGGGCAGCCACGATTTTGCTCACCGCCGCTTCCGCCTTGCGTTGGTTTGGTTCGGTGTGCTTAGCAGCACTGCAAGGTAAGCGCGCGCGCCAACCCTTCGGCATGGTGCTCGCCGCCGCATCGATTTATGTGCTAGTGGCGTTGTTGAGTTACGAACAAGGCAGCGACAACTTATGTGGCCGGCTTGGCTACAACCTAGCCGATTGGTTGTTGGTCTTCCTTGGCATGGGCGCATTCGTCATGCCGGGATTCGGAGCCTTCTGGGGTATCGCTCGTTTACTGCGCGAAAGCAGCAGCGGTTTCGCCGAGTTCAAATTGGTTGGCATTGTCTTACTGAGCTTTACAGCTTCCCTCATCGCCCAAGCCGCCGGCGACGTCATCCCCACCAATACCTTCCCTCGGGGCCAAGGTGGGTGGATTGGCTCAACGGTTTACCCCTCGCTCAGTGAAGCGCTTGGCCCCTTTGGGATTGGAGTGGTGCTCACGTTGTTAGCTTGTCTCTCTAGCTTCATGGCTACGGAATGGGCATTTGTGCCGCTGGTGCGCGATTTGTTGAAGCGCGGCGCTGGTTCCCTCAAGCAGCAAGACCTTCCGTGGGGAAGCAAAGAGCGCAAAGCCATCATGGAGGAGGCGGAGGAAAACCGTGCGAAGGCAGTCAGTGGTATGCGGCGGTTTTGGAACCTGCTGCGCGGCGAAATGCGGTCCTTTGAAATTGAAGACGCCGGTGAGGCCGCTTCGGGAGCCCAGGCGGAAAAAGAAGTCCAGGTGGTCGATGAAGTGGCTCCTCCGATGAAATTGCGGATTGGTGGCAAAGAAGTTTCCGAAAAAACAGAAGCCAAAGCGGTGGAACAGCCTGTGGTGGCGAAGCCAAAACCGGCACCATCCCCGGTCAAGCCAGTCACCGAGCCCAACGTCGATGGAGAGTTTGCGCTACCGGGTATTTCCGAAACACCAGAAATGCGTAGCGCAGAGTTGGACTCGGAAGAGGGCATGGATGGGGTGAAGAAGAAGAAGCCGCAACGCAAGCCAACCCTTGCCTCTATGCCTTCGACGAATCTGTTGATCAAGAGTGAGAACGGTAACCAAGAAGATCAACGCGGGGAGATCAACGAACTTGGTCGCAAACTTCAGGTCGCATTCGACGCCTTCGGTCTCGATGGAAAAGTGGTCGGTGCGGAACGTGGCCCGACTTTGACTATGTTTGAAGTCCAGCTTGCGGCAGGTGTTTCGGTGAAAAAGCTGAAAAACCAACGCGAAGATTTGGGTATTGCCTTAGGAACGCACTCGGTGCGGATTGTGCATCCACTCGCCGGACGCTCTACGGTTGGCATTGAAGTGCCAAACCTAAAACGCGATTCCGTACGTCTAAAGGACGTTTTCGAGGGCCAAAAGCTCGATGTTGCAAGCAATAAATTGCCGATGGTTTTAGGTTGCGACACCCTGGGCAAGAAGGCGGTTGAGGATCTAGCCAAGATGCCGCACATGCTGATTGCAGGCACCACCGGCTCCGGAAAGTCCGTTTGTATCAACAGCATTCTGGTCACCATGTTGCTTACGCGCACGCCAGATCAGGTGCGTTTCGTCATGATTGACCCGAAGCAGGTCGAGTTGCAAGTCTTCGCCGACATCCCGCACTTGCTGTGTCCCGTGGTCACCGATATGAAGCGCGCTCCATTCGTGCTTGAATGGTCGGTGCGTCAGATGGAAGATCGCCTGCACATGTTCAAGATGGTGGGCGTGCGCAGCATCATCGATTACAACGAGCTCGGCGTGAAGGGTCTCAAGGAAACGCTTGGCGATGCCTACGATGCGGATGAATATCCAGACAGCATCCCGTACTTTGTCGTCGTCATCGATGAGCTCGCCGACCTCATGATGACCGCCAAGAAGGAAGTGGAAACTTCTATCGCGCGGATTGCTGCCAAAGCACGTGCCGCAGGCATTCACCTCATCGTGGCGACCCAACGTCCATCCACCGATGTCGTCACCGGCCTGATCAAGGCCAACCTTCCGGTCCGCGTTTCCTTCCGCGTGAACACTGGCATCGATAGTCGCGTAGTTCTAGATGAAGGTGGCGCTGAAGGCCTGCTTGGAAACGGTGACTTCCTCTACCGTCCGCCGGGGTCCGGAGTCCTCGTCCGCGGTCAGGGCGCATTCGTTTCCACCAAAGAGGTGACCGACGTCTGTAATCACCTGCGTCAACACGGCAAGCCGGAATTCCTCGAGGACCTCATTCAAATGAAGGGCCCAGCGGCTGGCAGCTCCGGCGATGTAGACGATCCGATGTACGATGAGGCGGTGCGTGTCATCCTGCAGAGCGGTCGTGGCTCCGCCTCGCTGATTCAGCGAGCTCTTAGCGTTGGATATACCCGCGCAAGCCGCCTTATCGATATCATGACGGAACAAGGAGTGCTCGGTCCCTTCGTCGGTTCGAAGGCGCGAGAGGTGCTCATGACGGTCGAAGAGTGGGAAGAACGGAATCAACAACCGCAGTAGCGGAGGGCACGCGTGCCATTCACATCGCATTGATCCATTTGGGTTGTGCGCGCAACCTGATTGACTCGGAGAACATTCTCGGGCGACTCGGCGCGGAAGGCTATACGCTGACCGGCGATGTCGACCAGGCCGATGTCGCGATTCTGAATACGTGCAGTTTCATTGGGCCTGCACGAGAGGAATCAGAAGGTCAGATCCGCGATTTACTGGAGAAAAAGGCTGCCGGAAATCTGCGCGGCGTCATCGTCGCCGGATGTCTGCCAGAGAAATTTCGCCCCGAGGTGGAGGAGAAGTTCCCACAGATCGATGCGATTTTGGGATTGAGCGATTACTCCAACGTCGCGCGGATCGTGGAAGAGGTGCTCAAGGGCCGCAAAGTCCGCGAAGATTCCGGCGGGCGCGCTCCGCAGGGTCAAGGCGAGTTTTTGCGCTTGCTGCAAACTCCTCGCAGTTATGCGTATTTGCGTCCTAGCCACGGCTGTGACCACAACTGCGCTTTTTGCATTATCCCGCAAATCCGTGGACGTCAGGCGAGTAAGCCAGTCGAAGCAGTGGTGGAAGAGGTCGAGCGCCTGGTCGCGCAAGGGGTGAAGGAAGTCGTCATGGTGGCGGAGGACAGCACTGGTTATGGCCGCGATAAGGAGAAGGGGCACGCGCGTTTGCCGGAGCTGGTCGACGCCATGGCACAAGTGGACGGCCTCAAGTGGTTGCGCATCATGTATGCCTATCCCAACAACTTTCCATGGGGTTTGACCGATGTCATCAACAAGAACGACAACGTTCTTCCGTACCTCGATATCCCAACCCAGCACATCAGCACCCAAGTGTTGAAACGTATGGCGCGTGGCGGGAGTAAGGAGAGCGTGACACGTATCGTGCAGCGTCTGCGCGATGAAGTCCCAGGGATTGCGCTACGTACCACCGTGCTCGTCGGCCATCCCGGCGAAGGCAAGGCCGAATTCGAGGAGCTTTTGGAGTGGCTGGAGGAGTTCCACTTTGAGCGTCTCGGCGCATTCTCCTTTTCCCCGGAAGTCAGTGCTCCCGCCGGCGCCGATGAAGATCGCTGCAGCCCAGAAGAGGCTCTCGAGCGCCAAGACCGCGTGATGGAGCTGCAAATGCGCATGCACGCGAAGTTTCAGGAGAGTTTGGTCGGGCGTAAGTTGCCAGTTTTGATCGACGAATCCGCAGGAGAATGGGCCTTTGGTCGCACCTGGGCCGATGCGCCTGAGGTCGATGGCATGGTCAAGATTCACGACCCAAATCACAATCTCAGCACTGGCTCCATGCCAGAGGTGTTAGTCACCGCGGCGGATGGTTACGATTTGATAGCAGAAGTCGTCTGCTAACCCCTCAAGCCGAACCCACCTTTATGCTCGCCCGCCAAGTCCCGAACCTCGTGACCGGAGCCCGCCTCGTGCTGGCCGTGGCCGCGTTCGCATTCATGGGCGAAGTGATGAAGGTCGAGCTCACCGATTTGGGAGCAGCGCGCGGTCCTGCCTTGTGGGCCTTCTGGCTATTCCTCATTGCTGCGATTACCGATTTCGTCGACGGCTACCTTGCTCGCAGGTATGGATGGCTTACCGCGCTCGGCCGCGTGGCTGATCCGGTAGTCGACAAGGTTTTGATTCTTGGTTCGCTGACTTACCTGGCCGCAAGCCCACAGTATGCCCGCCCCGATGATCTATTCGAGGTCATGCCGGTTTGGGCTGTGGTGCTTATGTTGGGCCGCGAGTTTTTGGTCACCGCTCTGCGCGGGTTGATAGAAAGCAAAGGTATGGAGTTCCCCGCAGATCGTTTCGGCAAGCTTAAGTTGGTGGCGCAAGTGGTTTACATTTGCATCGCACTTGGGATCCTCGGTGGCATACCGAGCGTGATTCATTTCCCGCTGTTGGAACACATTCGTAATCCCTACTTCTTTGCTGGTGTATTCTGGCTCATGATGGGGCTTACCTTGTTCTCAGGATTGAACTATTGCAAGCGCGGTTTCGCAATGATGAAGGCATCATGAGCGGTGAACTTGAAGACCTACAGGACTTGTTGGACCGCATGGAGCGCTTGCCGCGTTCTGAGTGCAAGGATTTAACTTCTTTGCTGAAAGGTTGGCTGGCGTCGCAGCACGAGGCCGAGGCGGTAGAGGAAGATGCTTTGCCGCAGCAGTTTGGCATGATTGGCGACAGCCCCGCGATGAAACGGGTTTTCGATTTGCTGGGGCGCATCGTGCGCACGGATATTCCTGTGTTGGTGCTTGGTGAAAGCGGAACCGGAAAGGAACTCATCGCAAAAGCGTTGCATAAGTATGGTGCACGTCGTCGCAAGAGATTGGTTTCGGTGAACTGTGCTGCGATTCCAGCCGAATTGTTGGAAGCAGAGATTTTTGGACACACCAAGGGTTCGTTCACTGGCGCACATAAAGATCGCATCGGATACGCTGAAGCTGCAGAAGGTGGAACTTTGTTTTTGGATGAGATTGGCGAAATGCAACTCGACCTTCAAGCGAAGATGTTGCGCTTTCTGCAAGATGGAGAAATCCGCCCAGTGGGTGCGAATAAAAGCAAAAAGGTGGATGCGCGCATTGTCGCGGCTACCAATCGCAACTTGCAGGTACGCGTTGCCAAGGGCGAGTTTCGTGAAGACCTTTACTACCGCTTAGCAGTGATGCCTTTGGAGTTGCCGGCATTGCGTGAGCGCGCAGAAGACATTCCCCATTTGGTTCCATTTTTGTTGGCACAGCAAGCTGCAGCAGGGTTGCCCGCGGCAAAAATTAGCGGTGCTGCAGTGGCAAAAATACAGGCCTACGCTTGGCCAGGGAATATTCGTCAGCTGCAAAACGAATTAATCCGGGCAGCAACCTTCGCTACGGATGGCATCATCGAGCCGTCTGATTTGTCGGACGATGTACAGGCAGCCAGTTAGGCATTGCTTCGAAAGCAGGCCTTCGGTTAACGCTTGAACCAGGGGATCCATGGATCGCCATGTCCACCGGCGGTTGCCATAATCCAAGCGATGTTGATGGGCGCGGTTACGAGATCTATGAACAATGTCGCAGGCGTTGCCACGATGGCTAAGTAGGGAGGAAAACTTCTCCAATCCACCTCGCCTACCGCTTGAAAAGGGGCATCGATTCGTCCTTCCAATTGAGAATGCCTTGGAGCCACAAATTCGCTTTTCCACATTTGTTCGGTGAGGCTACACGTCCTTAACGTGGCCAAACTTAGCAAACAAATGCTGGCGATGGCTAAAAGTTTGCGCTTCCCCATGGGGATAGGCTAACGGATTGATTGCTGTGCGCGCCAATGCAAATACATTTGACGACCTTCAAAGCGCCCTTTCCATGCCGGGATGATCGCCCTGACGCCGAATAGGTTGCGATTTTTCCAAACCAACCGCAAAAGGCCTCCGCCGACGCCCCAGGCTAAACCTGGACATGGGAAGTTCCCTACAAGCAAGGCAAACAGCATATGAACGCAGCGGCCGATGGGGCCATAACCTTTCATTAATGCATAGGTTTCGTTGGCCGCGTTGTTGAAGATGGCGGTGGAGTCGAAGCGTTCGGTGTTGAGGACTCGCGGTGCTTCATGGTGGTCGGCCTCGACTTCTGGGTCGAATAGCAGGCGGAAACCCTGACGTTTTACCCCAAGACAAGCGTCCATCTCGAAACGGAAACAGTCTCCGCGCAGATTGGAATCAAAACCACCGGCCTTACGCAGTGGTGCCAAACGCAAACTCATGTTGGCGCCACGGTAGTGATCCACTTCGACCACGCGGTCGGTATGGCGCGTGCTTTGATCCATCACTAGGCCTGGAAAAATCACGCGGTTGCGAAAGCGCGCGCGACGCTGCTCCGGCTTGCCATGGATAAAGTTAATCGCTGGCCCGGCGACCCCGCCGATGCGTTCGTCCCTTTCATAGTGGCGTGCGATGTTTTCCAACCAAAATGGACGCGCAATCGCATCGTCATCCAGCAGGCAGCCAACGTCCCCAGTCGCAGCATCCAGGATGGCGTTCTCCGCCACCACAATCCCGGGATCGGTCAGCATAACCTTGACAATATTCATCTTCGGGTTGTGCTGAATGAAGTTGTCTACGGTTTCTACACCCTCTGGATCCAAGTCCCCACGTAAAGAGACCAAAACCTCGTCCGGCTGCCGCGACTGTAGCGCCAAGGCCTCTAAGTTGAGACGCAGCAGGTCTGGTCGCTTGAGTGTCGGCACAAAAACCGAAAACCGAAGTTTAAATTTTGGGTTCATGCTCCAGCCAACTCCAAAGCTCTTGCATAAGAAGCTACGTGTTCCTTTGCCGCCTTCTCCCAGGTAAAGGTTGCTGCATGTTCGAAACCACGTTGCACTAAGGCGTCACGTTCAGCGCCGGGAGTCGTTGCAATCATGAGAGCATCTGCAATGCCTTGAGTATCTTGTGGGTCTACAAGCAGGCCTGCGTCCGCGGTGACTTCAGTTAAGGAGCAGGCGTCGGCTGCAACTACAGGGGCGCCACAAGCCATGGCTTCAATCACGGGGATTCCAAATCCCTCAAGGAAGGAGATCAATGCAAAGGTAGCGCAGCACCCATAAAGTCGGGAGATGTCTTCATCGTCAACAAAGCCGGTGAGTAACACGTTGGCGTCGTGCCCGCGGTCAACGATGCGTTGCCACATCTCGTCGTAGAGCCAGCCTTTGGCGCCGGCCAAAACGAGTTGCCCCTCAAAGCCCCGTTTGCGCATTTCTTGATAGGCCGCACACAAGCCCTCGATGTTTTTATTGGGTTGCAAGGTGCCGAGGTAAAGCACGAAGCCAGTATCGATTGCGTAACGCTCTTTCAGTCGCGCTAAATCCTTTTCCGGATCCTCTGATTTGGTCAAGCCTGGAGAAATGCCGTGGTAAATCGCTTGCACTCGTTCTGGATCTATCTGTAAACGTTCGACGATATCTCGTTTGGAAAACTCAGAAACCGTTAACACCAAATGCGCTCGTTTTGCAGACGACGGAACTGTTGCCGTGCGTTCGCGGATCCACTCCTTTGGCAATCCTTCGGGGGCACGCAGGAATGCAAGGTCATGAATCGTGACCACCCTTGCCGACTTTCGACTAGGTGGGATTAGGTCAAAGGGGCCGTGGAATAAATCATGCTTGCCGGCAGTCCATTCTGCGGGGGTTCCGAGCGCACGCAAAATCTGTGGCGGAATACGCGACACCTTGAAATCAGAGATCCCAGCGAGCTCACAAGTTTCAGCCATTTTTTTCAGGTGCTGTCCGCGAAAAAAGTTGAAGTACAAACCCAATTCCCAATCCGACGGCATGACCTTCGGAATGTTGAGCAACATTTCCATGCCGTAGCGATAGGCACCACCTTTGTGGTAGCCAGACAGTGCCATGGCGGTGGCGTCGAAGAGGATTTTCATTGGGGGAGGCTCATCGCCTGACGATAGGCCGCGCAATGTTGCTCGGCGCATTTTCGCCAGGAGAATAAAGAGGAGTGCTTCAATCCTCGGGCGCGTAGATTCTCGCAGAGCGCAGAGTCTTCGTCGATGCGCAGGATGAGTGCGGCAAGGCCCTCCGTGTCGTCGGCATCGAAAAGTTCTGCTGCACCGCCGGCGACTTCAGGTAGGGCACCACGGTCTGAACAAAGCACTACCGTTCCGGCAGCCATCGCTTCGATGACGGGCATGCCGAATCCTTCATAACGCGAGGGCAACACCATGGCATGAGCGCCAGCGGTGAGGGGCGCCAAATCCTCCTGCTCGATGAAGCCGAGGAATTTCACATGCTTTCGAAGCAATGGGCTGGCGTTGGCAACCTCCCGTACGGCATCTGCTTTCCATCCAGCACGCCCAGCTACAGCAAGGTCGGCCTTCAACCCCTTTTCGAGTGCGATGGCGTAGGCTTTTAGCAGCATAGGGAGATTTTTTTTCGGCTCGACCGACCCAAGGAACAAAAAGTAAGGGCGTTCCGTCAGTCCGAATTTCTCACGTATTGGGGCAATCTGTTGTGGCTGGTCGCGTACGCGGCGAAAATCCTCCTCAATCCCATGGTAAATCACTTCCGTGCGCCCGAGAGGGACACCGTAGTGGCGGACCAAATCCTGGCGCGTGTGTTCGCTTACGCAAATCCACAATGCTGCCTTCGATGCAAGGCTCTCGGTTCCCTCTTGCAATCGTGCAACCCAACGTGGATCTAAGAACTGCGGGTGATGTAGGTACATCAAATCATGTGCAGTCACAACAATTCGTCCATGCGTAGGGAGTTTCCAGACCGGTTCCGGCACATGCACTACATCTTGTTTGCCGCAATACCATTCAAGATGCCCACCAATACGGGAGGATGCATCTAGCCACTCCGGCGATGCCCACCAATGGTGAATCTGCGCCCCGCGCTTGCGATACGCGCGGAGGCCCCGTCCATGTTTTGGATTGAGGAATGCCGAAAACAAAGCGAAGTCTTGATCCGGCGCTCGTTGTGCCAGAAGTTCAGGCACTAACTTATGCCAGTAAGAATCGATGCCGCCGAAATTACTGACGCGAGCCAGGCGGTGGCCCTCAAGGAGAATCTTCATCGTTGCAGTTCATGGTACGCGGCGTCGACACTGTCCCAGTGTTTCTGCGGTGCAAATTCGTGCCGCACCCATTGGCGCATGCCTTGTCCCATGGTTGGCAATACTGAAAGGTCCTGTGCAATCTGCTGCAATGTTTTGCGCAAAGCTTCGTGATTCTCGCTGGGAAAGGTCCAGCCACGGCCGGCGCCAAGTAGCTCGGGAACTCCACCGGCATGACTAGCGATGGATGGCCTTCCACGAGCCCCAGCCTCTAAAACAGTGAGTGGAGAGTTCTCAGGCACTCGCGATGGCAGGACTTGGATGTTGGATCGCGCGTAGCCGGCTTCCATTTCTTGTGATGAGCAGAAGCCTAAAAAGCGAACCCGAGCATCAAGGCCTAAGGAGGAGCACAAGGACTTGAGGTTGTCTTCCTGGTCGCCGCAACCCGCAATTTCCAATGTTGCCTGGCCAAGTTCGCCTGCATTGCCAGCCATAGCTTGAAGAAGCAGGTCAACGCCCTTGGAACGGTATAGGGTTCCAGCGAAAAACAGGCGTAATCGATCTTGAGGCAGTGGATAAGCATTAGCAACCTCGATTGGAAGGCGCTGAAGTCGCGCCTTTCCCCGAGGGAAATGGAGTTGGGACTGGAGCGCTTCGGTGGGGCAAAGGAAGCACTGGGTGCTACGAAATACAGCTTCTCGTGCTTTTGCCAGAGATTGACGATCGAGGGCTTTTTTGAGAATCCCAGAAACCCCAGAACGCTTTAATCCCCAAGGGTTTGGGTCGATAAGGGAAAAGTCGTGCACCGTCATTAACAGGGGAACGCCCAATTTAAAGATAGTAGGGAAAATCGTTCTGCGGAAAGCAGAGCAATTTTGCACATGCACCAGGTCGGGCCCTTGTTCTTGGATCCAAGCCTTCAAGGAAGCAGCTAGTGGGGCGTGAAAATTATGGAAATCACGACGTCGCTGCAGGGGAGACTGTGGCCACGCATACTGGAAGTGGGCTTGGTCTTGGGGTGGAACTATGCCCGAGGCCTCATCAAGGCAGTACAGGCGGTTCTCGTGCCCTCTGCGGGCCATCTCAGGCAAGAGCCTCTTGAGGTAGGCGGTTGCCCCCCCGTGGATGTGCGGTGCGTCGTGAAAATGGAGAATTCGCATGAGGTATGCTGGCTGCGCTGAGTTTATCGGGCGCGAGGGGGTGTAAGCTCATGAATTCAAGTGAGTTATATCGATGGTGGGGTCTTGAAAACAAGAACGAATACGAATCCACAACCCTAAGTCATTCTTATTAAACGACTTAGGCATACTTTAGCGCTTTACTCAGAAAAAGCGGTCAAATAAGAGGGGGCTCTTCCGATAACACCTCCATGGGCTTTGGTCCTGGTTTGGAAAATTCCAAAAAAGGCCTTGCCCAGACCTGCCGCGTTGGCAAAATGTTCCGCCAACTTTCACAAAGGCTCCCGCTACGTGAAAGTTTGCATTAAACAATCCATCTCTCGCCGACAAAGGCCATTCAGGCCAGTCAGCAGAAACATAATCCAAGTGCCCTTTGGGCCATAAGAGGAAGTTTCGAATGAAGGTTCGCCTGTTCACTCTCGCAGCAGCAGCTGCGATCACTCTGACAAGTCAGGGTGTAGCACAACAAAACGACAGCCTAGAGCGCGCTCTTGCTGATCTTAACTCTGGTCTTACTGCACCTGCCGGCAACGGTGGCGTCGCAATCGCTGGTGATTTCCGCGCTCGTAACCGTTGGCACAAAAGCGATGACGCTAATGCAACCAACAACCGCGACGTTGACACCCGTGCACGTTTGACTTTCACATTCAACGTAACCGAGTCCTCCACTGCATTCGTCGGCTTCAACGGCCGCGAGTCCTGGGGCGACGGTGGCTTTGGTACCACTCCTGGTAGTTTCGACGATCCAGTAGATGCGTTCCAACTCACCCGTTCTTGGGTTTCTGTCGACAGCCTATTCGGCGAAGGCGGCACCTCCAAGATTGGTCGTGATTACTACACCGCAGGCTCTGGCCGCATTCTGGGCACCGACGAGTGGGACAACCGTCCTGCAACTCAGTCTGGTATCTGGTTCAGCCACCCAGCTGGTGGCGTAAACTTTAGCTTCGCAATGCTGAACGGCGTTGAGCGTGGCTTTGGTTCGACCGCACCATCTCCAACCTCCCTCCTCGATGAGGGTGACGACATGGTTTACATCGTTGGCCTTGATTGGGTTTGCGATTACGTTGAGCAGCTTGGCCCAATGCACGTGGCTCCTTACTGGATCCGCAACGAAGACACTGGTGCAGAGTTCGCAACTTGGCTCGGCATCTTGTTCTCTGGTGAGCTGATGGGCTTCGGTTACGAAGCTGAGTACGCTGCCTATGACATGGGCGCTGTAGACGGAGACGCATGGTACATTTCTACTTCCCTCGACCTCGATGCTCTTGAGAGCATTCCTGGCGTGGACAACGGTGGACTTGACATCGCGCTTTCCAGCTCGGACGACATGTTCGCTACCACCGGAACTACCCGCTACCACAACGCAGCTGGTTTCTCCGATCGCCTCGGCGCTGGTGGTCTTTGGACCGCTGACACCGACACCTGGCAAGTCGGCCTTAGCTTCTCCCCTGCAGAGGGTTGGACCGGTCGTGTTGCAGTCGCCAACGTTGAAACTGGTGCCACTGAGTGGGACGAGATTGACGTTTCTGTCGGAACCACCTTTGGTGGCAACGTAGAAGGTTGGTTCGGCTACGCAATGGTCGATGCTAAGCAAGGCGCATTCGGTGACGAAGACACCTTCTGGGCTGTCCTCGACCTCGGCTTCGGTCAGTAAGTCTTAGGACTTCGAAATACAAGACGGGCATCCTTCTGGATGCCCGTCTTCTTT
>JASFYO010000016.1:0-65759 GCA_045047305.1 Planctomycetota bacterium
GTGGGTGCGGCGTTTTCGGGTCATGGGATTCTTGATGCCTGCCCAAAGGATAAACTAAATCAGGCAACTCGATTGGCTCCGTTTTCTCGGACCACTTCTCCCCTTCTGGGCCAGACGCAAGTTGGCGCACAAGAAATGTCATGTCTTTGCGAATTTGGGGATGGTTTTGCAAATAGCTCTCGATATAAGCGCGGAATGTTCCAAGGTTAGTAAGACGACGCCCATTTACCGGGCACTCCAAGTCCACTCCTTTTTCCTTATTCCACGTTTGCACCTCCAATGATTTCTTCTCCAGGTACTCATCTATGTATTGGATTTTCCGCAGGCCCGAAATCTCTTCTTGATTCAATAAATGAACACTACCCATGTCCAACGCAATCGATCGCTTAATTCGACGTCCTCCAGAATCAGACATACCCCGCCAGTTTTTGAAACTTTCGCTCATGAACGCATAAGTCGGCACCGTAGAAATTGTTTTGTCCCAATTCTGAATCTTCACCGTATTCAAGCTGATTTCCATGACATCACCATCTGCACCGAATTTTGGCATCTCAACCCAATCTCCTACGCGCACCATGTCGTAACTCGCAATTTGAATACTTGCTACAAATCCGAGAATGGAGTCCTTAAACACCAAAAGAATAACCGCAGTCATCGCGCCCATGCCTGTGAGCAAAATCAGTGGAGACTGACCCATCATGGTGCTTAGGGCAACAATAATCGCGGCAAGCCAGAGCAAGAGTTTTATGACCTGCGCATAGCTGCCCATAGGCATAGCCCGTGTCGCTTTTTGGTGGCTCGCAATCTCCACTAAACAGTCTAGGAATGCACTACCCGCTCGCGTTCCCGCCACAATCATCCAAATCGTGGAAAGCCGGATTACCAGGGAAGACCAATCCCCTTGACCTTCTAAAAACAGAAACTCGGCGGCGTAATAGAACACGAAGGCCGGGGCCAAATGTGAAAGTCGACTGAAGACTTGATGCTTTACTAATAAGTCGTCCCACTGGAACTTGCTTTTTCCTACTACAACGTGGACCAATCGTAGAATAACCCGTTTTGCAATCAAGTTCGCAAGCCATGCGGCACAAAGAACGACAGCCCAAATAAGAATCATCCCAGCTGTTTCCGAATTTACAAATTCATCCCACCAACCAATTGAACTCGAAAGTATTTCGGTGGAATCTACGGATGCATGTTGGCGCAAGATCATTTCACTGCGTCAGGACAAAGACCGCGGAAGCGACACCATCCGCATTTCCGCGCCTCGGGAGATGCAGGCCAATTCTCTATTATTAAATCGTCGACATCCGGGTCATAGTGAATATCCATCATTTCTCGAAGACTTGCCGACATCTCATCTTGAGCGTGCGACAAACGATTCAAGTCTACTGGGATTTGCTGTACTTGTTCTTCACCCAAATAGGCGGCATACAACACAATGTTCTCAGGGTCCACCGACCATTTTTCGCAGGCATAGAGCGCGTAAGTGTGGAGTTGAAAAATATCGGCGTCGCGAGGCTTACCGGTTTTCCAGTCCCAAATATGGACGACGTCGCCCTCCGCATAAGCAAAATCCGGCACTGCATAAATCTTAGTGCCAAGGAACTGGTATGTATCCATGGTTTCTAAGGACCTCCAGTTGTCTGGGTGGGCCTCACGAACCGGCGCAAGTTCCGGAGCATGCATAAAATAATTTGCACAGCGTTCTAATAACTCGCGTGCAGCTTCCGTACGTTCCTTCGGGATAGGAACTTCATAGTGGTGTTCCAAAAGATGAGTACTTTTGTTGGGGCGCGCTTTCCAATCATCGCTCGCTGACTGACGCCACCCTTCGCGAAACAATTCGACGGCCTCTTCATAAAGCTCTTTTGTGGACATAGTGGTCCCGCCTTGCTTTAGCTGAAACCAACGCTCGATCGCGCGGTGCATGCAATCGCCTGCATAAGCCGGCAACGACGTCAGGCATTTATGCACCATGATGTCGTACTTCTCTCCCAGTGGCTTCTCCGTCCACCAGCCCCAAGAGGCATAACGGCCGTACCAGTTCTCGCGACGACAGCGCTCAAACTCCTTCGCCCGACTTGCAGACCAGGAAAGTTCACATTGGAATTGTTTTGTTGCCATTTGATTCTCCGCTTAGTGACGGAAGTGACGGGTTCCAGTATGCACCATACAGACGTTACGTTCATCACAAGCGGCAGTAACTTCTGCGTCTCTCATCGAGCCACCGGGCTGAACGATGACGGCAACTCCCGCTGCTGCAAGGGCTTCTGGACCATCTGGGAACGGGAAAAAGGCATCGCTGCCGACCACTGCACCTTGCGCACGATTCCCTGCTTTCTTCACTGCGATTTCAGCTGAGTCGACTCGACTCATTTGCCCTGCACCAGCGCCAACCAACATGCCATTCTTCACCAAACAAATGCTGTTTGATTTCAGATGCTTGGCCAATGTTTGCGCCAAACGACAATCAGCTTCGAACTTAGGGTCCAAGGCCACCGTGCCTGCAACCTTCAAATCGGCATTGAAACCGCTCAAGGTGTCCGAATCCTGAACTAGTGTTCCACCCCAAACGCGACGGGCTTCGTTTTGCACACGTGGACTTCCAATGTCTGGAATTTTTACGATGCGTAAATTCTTGCCCCACTTTGGTCCAGTGCGGAGCAAATTGACGGCCTCCTCCTCGAAATCGCTTGCCGCAAGAACTTCTACAAAGTGACCGGGCCCCGCAAGGAACTCGGCACATGCCATATCGAAGGTTCCGTGCACCGCAATAACCGATCCAAACGCAGAAAGCGGATCGCCTTCCCATGCACGCCTCAACGCTTCCGCATTACTGCTGCCAAGCGATGCTCCGCAAGGGTTCGTATGTTTTACAACCACTGCGGAGTGCATTGGCATGTCATTGACTGCTGCAACTGCCCCATCAAGATCTAACCAATTGTTGTAAGACAATTCCTTTCCTCCAGGCAAAACTTCCGCTGCGCCAAGACCAAAGGCGCTGGCGTCGGCAAAAAACCCTGCTTTTTGATGCGGGTTTTCTCCATAACGAAGTTCGCCACCTTCTTGTTGAGCAAACCATCTACCAATCGCGGTATCGTATTCACCGGTACGGGCAAAGACCTTTGTCGCTAACTTGCGGCGCGTTGCCAAGGAAGTTCCCCCCTCGGCCAACTCGGAGGCAACGTTCTGGTAATCCGCTGTGTCGCAAAGAACCGCAACACTCTCATGATTCTTAGCGGCAGAGCGAAGCATCGATGGCCCACCAATATCAATTTTCTCGATGATCTCTTCCACGCTTCCGCCGCCGGCAACGGTTTCCTCAAACGGGTAAAGGTTTACAACCACCATATCGATGGGGCCGATGTCATGCGCCTGCATGGATGCAAGGTGGCCTTCATCGGAGCGTCTCGCTAAAAGACCGCCATGGATTTTTGGATGTAGCGTTTTTACGCGGCCATCCATCATCTCGGGAAAGCCGGTGTAATCAGCAACTTCGATGACATCAAGACCCGCGTCCATTAACGCTTTACGCGTTCCACCGGTGGAAAGAAGTTCGGCGCCTTGCGCGGCAAGTGCTTTGCCGAGTTCAACAATGCCGTCTTTGTAAAAGACACTCAACAAAGCGCGGCGTACTGGGATTCGATCGCTGGACATGGATTTAACGGGTTGCTCGAGAACGGAGGTATTCTTCAATGAAGGGATCAATGTTGCCGTCGAGAACAGATTGGGAATTTCCGATCTCGAAGTTGGTGCGATGGTCTTTCACCATCTGGTATGGGTGCAATACATAAGAACGGATCTGAGATCCCCAAGCAATCTCGCCCTTGTTTCCATACATTGATTTAAGGTCTGCGTCGCGTTCGGTCTCACGTAGGTCGAACAGTTTTGCTACCAACATTTTGGTTGCAATCTGTCGGTTCTTCAACTGGCTACGCTCGTTTTGGCACTGCACCACAATCCCAGTTGGGAGGTGAGTAAAACGTACTGCAGAATCCGTTTTGTTAACGTGCTGGCCACCTGCACCACCGGCTCGATAGGTGTCTACCCGGACTTCGCTCATATCAAGATTAATCGCACCTTCGTCTTCAAACTCTGGCATGACTTCCACCGCGGCAAAGCTCGTGTGGCGACGGCCTTGAGCGTCGTAAGGGGAAATCCGCACTAAACGATGCACGCCGCGCTCGGCTTTTAATTTCCCATAGGCATACGGCCCGCTAAACAGCAGTGTTGCGTGCCGGATTCCGCCTTCATCGTTGGTGAGTAATTCAATCTCGGTGATCTCAAACTCCTTCGCCTCGCCCCAGCGGAGATACATCCGCATGAGCATTTCTGCAAAATCGGTTGCGTCGACACCACCAGCTCCTGCTTGGATAGAAACAAAAGCATTGCGGTTATCGTTTTCACCACCGAGCATGACTTGAAACTCCAGAGCATCAAGTTTTTCGGTGGCAAGCGCAACTGCCTGTTCCAAGTCATCGACAACCTCTTCAGCTCCAGATTCTTCACCAAGCTCTGCAAGCATGGCTATCTCTTCTAAAACATCAGCTGCCTCGTCGATAGGATCAGTGACCGCACGCGCCTGCTTCATCAAACCAATCACCTTTTGGGCAGCATCTTGGTCATCCCAAAAACTGCCTTCAGCCATCACTTTGTTGAACTCAGCTTTTTTCTCTGCGTTCGTCGTGTAGTCAAAGACGTCCCCGAATTTGCTCCAAGCGGCGCTCTAATTCATTCGCAAGGTCGAGGCTTTCTTTCATCGTCTTCAGGGGTGGACGGGCTAAGGGTTAGGAAGCAGACTTTGCTGCAGCCAACGCATCTTTCAACGCGTGATATAACGCGGTGTTCGATGCAAGAGTCAAAGGCAAAACGCCTTCTTCTGTTTCTTTCAAATACTCCTCACGACGTTCGGCGGTAAATGCGCCTTCCATTGTGAGAATGTTATCGAGACGGTCTGCGCTTTTCACAATGTGTGCATCACGACCTTCCCAGCGGAGACCTTCTAGGTGACGCATGTTTCGTTCATACTTCGACTCCCCCTCTTTTAAGTCCGGGTGAGTCAAGGCGCGAACAAGATCGCCGACCTGTGGACTCAAATCGTCTTCCACATCGTTTGCAGTTACGTCGGTATCTTCTACAACATCATGCAACAAGCCCGCGCAAATCACTGCTGCATTATGCTTTTGTTCCGCAAGTTCAAGCAGCAAAAGTGCAGTGCGCAGTACATGGGCGACATAAGGTTCGGCTAATCCTTTGCGAACTTGACCTTCATGAGCCGTCTTGGCCATTGCAACAGCCTTATCAATGGGTGGCCATGTACTGCCAACTTGATCAAGCAATCGCTTTTCGAGTTCTTCGACGGTAAGTGTGTAGAGTTCTTGCATCTGTTTCAGCGTTGAAGGGTGACTACTTTGCCGTTATCGCCGCCTTCTATAACAAGGTGGCAAAGGTCGAGAAACAAACCTACTTCTACCACGCCTGGAATTTGAGAAAGGGAAGCGTGAAGCTCTTGTGGATTTGCAATCCCTGTCTTGAAACGACAATCAAGAATGTAGTTGCCGTTGTCGGTAACAAAAGGCTCGCCCGCTTCTGTGTTGCGGACATAGGGCTTGCAGTCGCCCAAAACAGCTACCTTATCGCGTATGGAAAGATAGCCAAAAGGCAACACCTCCACCGGCAAAAGGAAGGTCGTGCCAAGGCGGTTTACGCGTTTTCCCTGGCCAACAATAATGATGACCTTAGTGCCTGCCGCTGCGACGATTTTTTCGCGCAACAAGGCTCCGCCCCCTCCTTTAATTAGACGAAACTCGTCATCGACTTCATCCGCGCCATCAATCACCAAATCTAGAACCGGTTGTTCTTCGAGAGTGGCCAAGGAAATCCCTAGTTCCTTACATTTATCTGCCGTAGCAACAGAGGTCGGGACCCCAAGGACATCTAAGCCCTCTTTAGCCATTCTCTCGGCGAGAGCATCGAGAAAAAAAGCTACGGTACTACCTGTTCCGAGACCAAGAATCATTCCGGTCTTCACGTGTTCAGCAGCAGCAATTCCAGCGGCTTGCTTTGGCGATGGGGAATCAGCCATTTGCGCCGTTATCATACCGTCCGCAATGCTTGATTTTCCGCCTCCTTGGCCCGCTCTGGCGCTATAATCACAACGCGATTTATTGCAACTGAGTCTCAATAAAGAAGGCGTTGAATCTTCCCTCCAAAATCCTCACCCTGGCTGATCTTCCTCAAGTGCTTTTTGCACGGGTGGTAGAGGTTGAGGGTGGTTGCGACATCTGTGAGCGACTAAAGGAGCTTGGATTCACGCCGGGAACAGAGGTGCGTTTCGAACGCCAAGCACCCTTTGGGGGGCCTTTAATTTTGACTTTGCGTGGCTATCAACTGGCGTTAAGGCCTCAGGAGGCTCGTCGTGTAAAAATTAGTGCCATTTCTGCGTTCGGGTGTGAAAAATGAGCGAAAAACTGCATCTCGCATTAGTTGGTAGTCCCAATGCTGGCAAAACCACCCTTTTCAATGCCCTAACGGGCTTATCTGCCAAAACAGGGAATTATCCCGGTGTTACGGTAGACCGCCGCTGTGGAACCGTTGAGGTTGAAGATATCCAGGTTCAGCTCTCTGATTTACCGGGCAGCTATTCACTTCACGCTATTTCGGACGACGAAGCGGTCACCGCCAAAGTGTTACGAGGCGAAATGGACGGTGGGCAAGCCCCCGATGGCATCGTCTTTGTTGCCGATGCCACTACCCTAGACCGCTCATTGCCGATGCTCGCGGACGTCCTGAAAATAGGCCGCCCCACTCTTTTGGTATTGACCATGATTGATGAGCTCAAGGCGCGGGGTGGCGATTTAGATTTATTCAAGCTTCAAGGGGCTCTTGGTATTCCTATTGTTGGCGTCGTCGGCAATAAAGGTCTTGGAATAAATGACTTACGCCAAAAACTCGCAGAGGTTTCCAAATGGCCGCGCGCAAAGGATATACCTCAGGGCGACACCAATTCTCGCTTTCAGTGGGCTGATGGTTTGCTTGCAAAAGTTACTAGGCATTCTTTATCTGAAAGCCAGCTCACGCGTCGCATCGACCGTGTTTTGTTACATCCGGTACTCGGCTTGGTAGTTTTTGTAGCATTTCTAGCCGTCTTCTTTCAGGCCATCTTCTCTTGGGCCGCTCCCGCCATGAATCTGTTTTCTGGGTGGATGGATATCACGGCGGATTGGGTATTGGCAACCCTTCCCTCCGGCTTGCTTACCAATTTACTTGCCGATGGTGTCATTCGAGGAGTTGGCGCTGTCATTGTTTTCGTTCCCCAGATTGCACTCCTCTTCAGCATTATTTTTATGTTCGAAGCCTCTGGCTACATGGCTCGCGCAGCTTTTGTGGTGGATCGCGTCATGGGCTGGGCCGGACTGGAAGGGCGTTGTTTTATTTCACTCCTATCCTCTTATGCCTGTGCTGTTCCGGGAATTATGGCGACGCGCACAATTCCCTCGCCAAAAGATCGACTTGCCACGATTCTAGTCGCGCCTTTTGCAACCTGTTCCGCGCGACTCCCGGTTTATGCCCTTCTAATTTCGGCATTTATCCCGAACACTACGGTTTTGGGCCCCTTTACTTATCAGGGACTAACACTGATGGGCCTATATCTTTTAGGTGGAATCAGCGCCGTTCTTTTCGCCGGTATTTTCAAGCGGGGCCTATTAAAGGGTGCGAGCCTTCCTTTTTATCTTGAGCTTCCGCCTTACCGTTTCCCTTCAATTCACTCGGTCGCTATTCAGGTGTTTCGTCGGTTAAAGGTATTTCTTAAGGATGCTGGATCCGTCATCTTGATGGGGTCCATCGTGCTTTGGTTTTTATTGAACTTCCCCCAGCACGATAGAGAGCCTGGCGTTAGCGATGCCATTGCTCACCGTGCACAAATTGAACAGAGTTACGCAGCCGACCTTGGACACGCCATGGAGCCCATTTTTGATCCACTCGGATTCGATTGGCGCATCAATATTGGCCTGATTGGATCCTTTGCTGCGCGAGAGTTAATGGTTTCAACTCTTGCTGAAGTTTATGCCTACGAAGAGGTCGATGGCAAATTTCCTGGCCTTGGTGTCATACTCACCACACCAGATAAGGAAACAGGCGAACCTCCCATGACCTTCGCCAGCGGCATCGCCTTGTTGTTGTTTTTCGTCTATGCCCTGCTTTGTTTGTCTACCGTTGCCGTAGCCAGGCGTGAAACAGGGGGTTGGAAGTGGCCCATTTTTATGGTGAGCTACATGGGCGTGCTTGCCTGGGTAGCCGGGTTTATCGGCTACACCTTAGCTTCTTAAGAAACGCTTCCTTAGATATCGAGATTCTCGATCTCGTGTGCGTGATTCGCAATGTACTCCCGACGAGGTCCCGTTTCATCCCCCATTAACATGGTGAAGGTTCTGTCGGCCTCAAAGGCGTCGTCAAGAATGATGCGCTTCATAAATCGTGTGGTTGGATCCATGGTTGATTCCCAAAGTTGGTCCGGATTCATTTCACCCAAACCCTTATATCTTTGAACCTCAATTCCTTTCATCCCCTGGTCGCGGAACATGCCGACAACTTCAGAAATGCTATTGGCACTACGCACTTCCTTGCCGTCATCAAACTGGAACATCGGCGTTTCAGAATCAGAATCATGCGACGCACCAAATCCTACTCCAAGCGCACGCAGTTTAGAAAACGCTGCTTGGGCAGAGGGCTTTTCGGTGTAGCGGAACACTAAAGTGTTTGCTTCATCGCGTGGAATTTCTGATTCAAAACCATCCCAAATGCGAGCTTCCGACAATCCAGCAAGATAGGTATCGAGATCGGCTTTTTTCCAGAAGAAATTCTCCACGCCGCTTTCAACATCAATTGCCATGGCCACCGGTAGATCACCATCGGCATCGGCTGCGGCTAGATATTCTTCAGCACTCACTCCCCGGCGCTTTCCTTTCATTGCAGAAAGGGTGCGATCAAGTTGTTGCAGGTTACGTAACGCCTCTTCAGCCTCCTCACCATCTACTTTGACACCAGCCGGAAGGCTGACCGACACATCCTTCGTCGAATGCGCCATCAAACTTTCACGCAGTTCATCCTCATCATGAATGTAGCGGAAAGACTTGGATCCTTTTTTCTGCACACGAAATAGTGGTGGGCAAGCAACATAGACTTTGCCAGCTTCAATCAATGCTTTCATCTGACGGAAAAAGAAGGTCAGAATCAAAGTACGGATGTGAGAGCCATCAACATCCGCGTCAGTCATGATGATGACTTTGCCGTAACGACACTTATCAGGATCAAAGTCGTCGCCAACGCCGGCGCCAATCGCTTGGATCATGGTCTGTAATTCCTGATTCGCAAGAATACGATTGGCGTTATTTTTTTCTACGTTTAAAATTTTACCCTTCAACGGAAGGATGGCCTGAAAGTATCGGTCGCGGCCGGTCTTTGCCGAACCACCTGCAGAATCACCTTCCACAATGTAAAGTTCGGTTTCGGACTTATCACGTGATTGGCAATCTGCCAATTTTCCAGGAAGTGATCCTGAACTGAGTGCGCCTTTACGCCGAACCAAATCCCGTTGCTTGCGCGCTGCGTCACGAGCATCGCGAGCAAGTAATGCTTTCCGAACTACCTGACGCCCGGCTTCGGGGTGCTCCTCAAGATAAGTACCGAGGCATTCGTTAACCACGGTTTCTACAATTGGAGTGGCTTCACGTGATCCCAACTTGCCTTTGGTCTGACCTTCAAACTGAGGATCTGGAAGCTTGATGGATATGACTGCATAAAGCCCAGCCTTGTAATCATCGCCCGACGGCATCTCTCCCTTCTTCAACATGTTGTTCGTTTTAAGAAAACTGTTGAGAGTGCGAGTTAGTGCTCCCCTAAAACCAGAAAGGTGAGTTCCACCTTCTGCGGTTCGGATGTTGTTTGCAAAAGAGTAAACGCCTTCGTGCCAATCATTGGTATAGCGCAAAGCTACTTCTACGTTGTAGGACTTCTCGTGATACTCAACATCTTTGATGAAATGCACCACATCGGTAAGGCTTTCCTTTCCTTCCGTTAGGTCCTTGATATAAGAGACCAGACCTTCAGGATAATGAAACTCTTCTTGCTTGTTGCTCAGGTTATCAATCAAGTTGATGCGCAAACCTGAAGTGCCCATGAGATAAGCCATCTCTCGCAGGCGCTTTCGAACCGTATCCCATTCATAACCCTTGTGCGAGAACATTTTGCTGTCCGGCATAAAGGTAACCTTGGTTCCCTGCTTATCTGTTTTTCCAACCTCAAACAGATCTTTGGTTTTCACACCACGCGAAAATTCAATTTGGTAATGTGTGCCATCTTTATAGATTTCAACAACCGTATTTTCAGACAATGCATTTACGACCGAAATACCAACTCCGTGCAAACCACCTGAGACGGCATAAGCCTTGCCATCGAATTTTCCACCGGCATGCAGTTTACTCATAACGAGTTCAACTGCAGGAACTCCTTCTTCTGGGTGGATGTCAACGGGAATACCACGACCGTTATCGGTCACGGTCGCAGAACCGTCTTCGTTTAAGACGACTTCTACATGTGTGCAAAACCCTGCAAGCGCTTCGTCAACAGAGTTGTCGACAATTTCCCAGAGCAAATGGTGATAGCCGGAGAAGGCCGTATCGCCAATGTACATTGCAGGGCGTTTGCGTACTCCCTCCAGGTCCTTGAGGAACTGAATGGAACCGGAATCGTAGTTGGTGTTCTTGTCTTGACTCATCTTGTCTCTAGTTGCGTCGGAACTCGATGCCCCGAACGACCAGATGCGTTGCTTCGCCACGGATACTGATGTCCTGGTTTAACAACGCAATGAACTCCCCCGCGCGGTATCCGCGCAGCTCTTCGAGCAAAGGGGAAGATTCGACGGCAACAATTAGTTTGCCGTTGCGAAAGGAAACGGCTTGTGCACGCCCGATAAACTCGGGTGGCACAATGCGATCCCAAGACTCAAATACCACTCGGTATTCGGAGCTGCGGGAAAGTCCGTATTGCTGAAAGACCTGATTCACGAGGTCCCCGATTGGGACGGCTTCGTGATTGTGCCTAGGTTTTTTTTTCAAACTAGAGCACTAAGGGGCATGACTACGTAGGAGTAATCATCACCGAGAATGAACTTTGCCGGTCGCGACGCATCATCAACCTGAAGTTCAATCTGATCACTGTGTGCAGATTTGAGGCCATCAAGAATGAAGGCTGGGTTGAATGCCATCTTCAAACCATCGCCGGTGTAATCCACCTCAAAGTTTGCAGAAGCGCGACCGCGACCTTCGTGTTCGGCAGAGACCTCCATGTTGTTCGCACTTAGGCCAAGCCTCACAACGGCAGCTGAATCTTGGGTCAAGTGACTGGCAAGCTTCAGCTTCTTAGCAAACGACTCACGATGTGCGCGCACCACATGTTTGCCAGCAGCCGGAATTACATTGCTGTAATTCGGGTATTCACCAGTTAACACACGACCGAAAGACTCCAGATTTCCCAGTCGGAAGCCAACCAAGTTTCCAAGGAACCAAATATTGATGGTGTCGCCTTCCTCATCAAGACCAAAGCGATAGATTTGGTCCAATACTTTAGGTAGCAACACAGCACGCGATTTGCCGCCTTTACCACCCGTTGCTGGGCGATGAATGCAGGCAAGGCGGCGACCATCGGTGCCCACCATGGTGGCTTGTCCATCGACCAATTCGAACAAAACGCCTTCAGTTGCGAACCGCGTATCTTGCACCCGCGACGTTGCAAATCGTGTCGAATTCACCATGACAAGGAAATCTCCTTTATCCATGATTACATCGGCTTCACCTTCCAAAGCGGCAACCAGAGGAAAATTCTCTGAGCGGTCGGTGGAATCGGTGCCAGCACTGCTTTCGAAGGTCACTAAATCACAAACATCTTCTCCGGCCTGAAGTTCTACGCTGCCTTTGTCGTTAAGAGTAAGCGTGACAGTGTCAGACTCAACGTCTTTGATGATGTCAACAAGTTCACGACCTGGAATCACAGCCCAACCAGGCTGATCTACTTGAACAAAATCAATGCGATAACGAACGGCCATATCCAGGTCATTGGTCATCAACTGCAAGCTGTTGTTTGAAGCTTCAATCAGAATGCCGCCATAGACGGGGTTGGTTGGCTTACGGTCAATGCCCATTTCAACGCGCTGTAAGGCGTTGCGAAAAGCAAGTCGGTCGATCAGGAACTTCATGGGCTGGCGGCTCTCTTTCTAATTAATTAAGAAGTAAAAATTAGTCTTCGTATTATAGTCGAAGGCAGTTTGTGGAGAAAGGCTAGGAGGCAATCGTAAGTCACTTATTTTCAAGTACTTACAAAATCCTGTTTGGGGTCTGTTGGGGCCTGGAGCCAGGGGATACAAGGGGAGGATTTGGGGAGAAAACGAGACCTTTTCCACTGTGCGAATTTGCTCCCCATTGCGGCTGTGGAAAGTGTGGAGAAGTGTGGAATTCTTCCCCATCCAGTTCCGGGTTATCCACAGGTTTTCCTGGCAAAAGTTAAGCCTCATGCGTGAGTTAGACGCATGAGGCTTGGAGAAAGAGTGCATATTTAGGACTCACCGTTGCGAATTTTGCGATCCAGTTCTGCAAGTAGGGAAGCAAAATCGCCATCAACACGACGACGGCGTTCCATTTTTTCAATCGCGTAGACCACGGTGCTGTGATCGCGGCCGCCAAAGTGTCCACCAATCTCCTCTAAAGAGTGATCGGTCAAGCTGCGGGCCAGGAACATAGCTACCTGACGCGGGTAGACAATGGATTGGGTTCGACGTTTAGATTGAAGGTCGGCCAGGCGAACACCGAAGTGCCCAATGACCGCAGCAAGGATGTCGTCCATGCGTATGACCCGTTGCATCTTGGCGTTGCGCTCTGAGCCCAGGGCTTGGCGGGCTAGTGGCAAGCTAATAGGCAGCCTGTTTAGTTGCGACAATGCGTGCAGGTGGGTTAGGGTGCCCTCCAGTTCGCGGACGTTGCGGTCAACGTGCTCCGCGATGAAATTCGCAATGTCATCCGGTAGCTCAATGCCAATGCGATCAGCCTTGCGGCGCAGGATTGCAACTCGAGTTTCGAAACACGGAGTTTCAATTTCGGCCACTAAACCCCATTTAAAGCGACTAACTAGCCGTTCTTGCAAATCTGGAATTTCTCCAGGAGGGGCATCAGAAGATAAAACAATCTGCTTTTGTGCGGCACGTAACGCGTTAAAGGTGTGGAAAAATTCTTCCTGAGTACGCTGTTTGTTCGACAACATTTGAATGTCGTCGACAATTAGGACATCGACCTTGCGGTAGCGGTCGCGGAAATGCGAAATACTACCTTGCTGCAAAGAACCAACAAAGTGGTTGATGAATTCTTCACAGGAGAGAAATGCAATGCGCACATTCGGATTATTGCGCCGTATGCGATGTGCAATCGCTTGCATCAGGTGAGTTTTGCCAAGGCCAACGGAACCATGAAGGAACAGTGGGTTGAAAGCATCACCTGGGCGGTCTGCCACGCCATGAGCGGCAGCATGAGCAAAGCGATTACATGGGCCGACGACGAAAGTGTCGAAGACGTATTCCTGATTCAACAGGAGAGGTTCGACTTCGGCTCCAGGTGCAGCTTCGAGGGCTGGGTTTCCGCTGGTGCCGTTATTTGAGGTTAGAGGAGGAGAATCAGCGCCGCTAGAAATCGGTTGTAGGTCTTCGGGGGGCAGAATGTGCTCGATGTCGAGTTCGACGACTTCGAGTTCGCAATTTTGAACGCCAAGGGCCTGACAGAGGGATGGAAGATGCCGGTCACGAATGCGCTCAAAATGGAGCGCCGTGGGTACCGAGATCTTGGCCAGGCCTTGATCCATAGAAAGCAATTCTGCTCCGCGCAACCATCCATCAACCTCTGCGGGGCCCAATTCAGCTTCGAGGACGTCCAAGGCGGAAGTCCAAACAAGGTTGGGATCTGGGAGAAGGGGGTGTTGCACGATGATTCGAGCCAAAACCACCTAAGTCCCTTAAAATAAAGGCATTAGGCGTTCCGGCCGGGGAGGACCAATTTAGAGCACGCTTGTGGATAAACGCCTAAAGTTTTCAACAAAACGCCTAAGTCCCTGAAGGCAAACATCTAGCGTTTTGCAACTTCGTATAGTCGTCGAAGCAACTTCCCAAGTCGTTTCGCTGCAAGTTGAATCTCTGCGGGCTGCAATTCTGGACCAAAACTAATGCGAATCGACGCCCGTGCCACCTCTGGATCAAGTCCTGCGGCAACCAAAACGGAGCTTGGAAGGGCGGCGCCAGAAGAGCAAGCGGCGCCAGCAGAAACCTCAATGCCATCGGCATCGCATGCTGGAATCAACATTCTGCCATCCAATTCTGGGAAAGAAAGGTTCAGCGTATTTGGCAATCCTCCTTCTTCTCTGTGATTGGATAGAAACGGAAGTCCAAGTTTTTGAATCTGGACAATGAAGGCTTCGCGGGCAAGGAGTATTCGAGCAGCAAAAGCAGACTGCTCTTCCACGGCTAAGCGCAAAGCGTGAGCAAAGCTTGCAGCCATGGCGGGTGATTCAGTACCTGAGCGCAAGGAGCGCTGTTGCCCCCCACCAACTTGGATCGGATCTAGCGCCGCGTCTTCGGATAGACGCAAAACCCCAATGCCTTTTGGTGCTCCAAACTTATGGCCCGACAAGGCCAATGTTGTTGCACTCCATAAAGAGTTGGTTAAGGGTAGTTTGCCAAAACCCTGCACGCCGTCGCAATGCCACAGGTGGTTTTGATTGCAGCTGCGCGCAAGGGCATCGATATTTTGCACCGCACCAGTTTCATTGTTTGCCCACTGCAATACGGTCAGGCTGAATTCATCTTCTTGTTGGTGCTGCAGCATGGCATCGACGTCAGCCATAGCGTGCCGATCCAGTGCAACCAAACGTAGCGGGAATCCATTTTGTTGCAGCAAGCGCAGCGGGGCAAGCGCGGCGGGATGCTCAGCACGCGACGCAATGAGGGTGATTGGTTTACCGACTAAACGTCGCGCGGCAGTAGACAAACCGTGGATTGCGAGGTTATTGGCCTCAGTGGCGCCGCTGGTAAACAAAATGTCGCGCGCGGAGGCATGAAGAATCGAAGCGACTTCCTCTCTGGCATTCTCAAGCACAGCTTGTGCATGACGGCCAGCGCGGTGAATGGAAGACGGATTGCCGCCAGCATCGCGGGTCACCCGAACGTAGGTTTCCAGCACTTCTTCGCGAACAGCCAGGCCAGCGTTCGCATCGAGAAGAATCCTATCCAGTTTCTAATTCCTTCTCTGGCATTGGCGCGACGCCAGACGAATCTGCCAGCGGTGCAATGCTCAAACCTAAACGATTCTTTAGCTCGGCGGCAATCTCGCGGAATTGGTCTGCGGCACTACAGTCAGGAGCATATTCAAAAATGGTCTGGCCGTGGCTTGGCGCTTCAGCAAGGCGAACATTCACGCGCACATGAGTGTCGATGACTAGGTCGCCAAAGTGTTCGCGCAGTTCTTGAACAACTTCTCGCGACAGGTTGCGTTGACCGCTATATAGGCCAACCAAAACGCCGACGAGTTCAATCGAAGGATTGAGGCGACGCTTCACCCGCTCTAAAACATCTAACAATTGGGCCATTCCCTGTAGTGCAAAAAACTCTGCTTGCAGGGGGACCAGAACAGAATCGGAAGCAACTAATGCATTGAGTGAAAGAGTTCCCAGCGACGGAGGGCAATCTAAAATGACTACATCTGGAGCCTCTGGGCTTCGGGCCAAATCATGCAGGGCTAGACGCAGAATTCCTTCGCGGCCGATTTCGCTTGCCAGTTCGCTTTCCACTCCAGTCAGGTCTAGGTTGGTCGGAGCAATCGATAGATTTTCCACACTGGTTGGCTGCATGACATCGGTGAACGGGTCACCGGCCGTGAGCAAGGTGTACATGGACGGGTCGCCTGGCTCTGGCATGCGGTCGAAACTAATCGACAAGTGGGCCTGAGGGTCGAGGTCGACGAGCAGAACCTTGGATCCGCTGCACGCCATGGCTGCACCAATGTTGGCGCAAGAAGTGGTTTTGCCGACACCCCCCTTCTGATTGATGATCGATAGGACTCTCACAGCCCCAGGATAGCCGCGCCTAGCTAGTGCGGAGTAGCTTTTCTGGCCCTTGACAAGACCTTAGGCTTGTCAAGCAGCGGTCTTGATTGCGGTAAGGAAGTTGGAAGGAAGCAACCGCCGATATCAGGGCCAAGTTCTCTTCTTGAACCTTGTCATGTGGCCGCAAAGCCTGGGTCAGTGAGTGCACTCGTTGTCGTTGAATTCCACTGCGGCTACTGCCACAGCGATCCGCTCGATTGGCAAATTGGTCCATGTCTTCACGCATATTGCGCCTTAATCTGGACCAGGCGCCAATGAGATTCGGATCCACGTCAGCGGACAGTTTCTTCACAGCCTGAAGCTGGGTCTCGATAGTTGTGCGTAAAGTTTCGGTAGCAGCCCCCAGGGCTCCCGCAGGCACCGGAACGAGTTCTTGTAGGCAACGTCGTTCACTATCAAAAATCCAAGCCAACTCTAATCCAAGTTCCTTAATAGTTTGAAAATGACGGGCGCTTCCCCAGGTGATGTTGGGGCTTTCCATGGTGGTGGGTGGAGCGGGTGCACCCCGGCGAACGGTCTCGATGCTCAAGTTCGGAAAAACGTCGGCCCAAAATGTATGTGCAGCTTCAAGTGGGGTAGCTAATGCTTTTGGCAGGAGGTCGTCCATGGCTCGCTCGCAATCGGCCGTCGCAGGCAAGGTGTCGGCTAAAGCGTTGCGAAAGGCCGCGCGCGATCCGTGGCTGAGTTTTCCGTGGTCGGGAATATCCAGGTACACCACATCTCCATGCGCGTTTTGCACTGGGTAGCGAAGGTCGTCTTTGCCAAAGAGGTTTTCATCTAGGACTAAATGGACTTCCGTTCCGCCCTCATGGATATTCGCCTGAAGCGCACAAAGTATGAGGTTGAAGGATCTTAGGCGACCGCCAGCGAAGCCCGGCGTAATTACGACGGTGGGCGATGATGAAGTCATCTGGTTTAAGCCGGACTTCCGGAGACTGGCATTAAAGCCAACTTCATTTCTTTCACTGCAACTTCTGTGCGTTCTTCCCAAGTGGAAAGATGTTGCAGGTCAGCGCGTTCAAAGGCGAACAGGATTGAGCGACTTGCATTGACCACGGCTCCCTGACCTTGTGGGTTGAAAGCCGAGGAAAGGCCTTCTGCAGTACCCCCCTGAAAGCCGAATCCAGGAAGCAAAATCGTAGCTTGTGGCATAAGCTTGCGGAAATGCTCCAGTTCTTCGGGACGCGTGGCCCCAACTACGGCGCCAATAGAGGACCAACCACATTTGCCCAGTCGGCTAGCTCCCCATGCGGCAACTTTTTGCGCCACAATGTCGGCAAGCGGTGGCTCGCCATGGTTTTGGAAACACCCAGCCCCCGGATTGGACGTCTTTACCAGTAGGAACAAACCAGCCTTCGCGCGGTCGGCAGCTTCTAAAAAAGGCTCACACGCGTCCTCTCCCAGATAGGGGTTCACGGTGAGGGCATCGCTTTCGGGGAAGGCATTTGCCCAACCCCCTTCTAAGAAGGTGCTTGCGTATGCTTTGGAGGTAGACCCAATGTCTCCGCGCTTGGCATCCATGAGCACCAAAAGCCCACGATCTTTGGCGGATTGAACTGCGTCGGCCAAGGCGCGGAATCCATATTCACCGAGCTGTTCAAAAAAGGCACTTTGCGGCTTCACAATGGCGACATGTGGGGCGATGACGTCGAGCAAGCAGCGGTGGTACTCAATTAATGCATCCGCAGCTTGTTTCGGGCCCGCTTTGGATCGGCTACAGAATGGTTCTGGCAAGCGATCGAAACGCGGATCGAGGCCCACCATGGCTGGGGTGCCCTTGGTGGCAATGGCGTCGTAAAGGCGGTCGGGGAAACTCATGATGATGCGGCAAAACTATACCGATAGGCTTGGCGGCTCTGGCAGGAATCGCTGAAGGATGTCGTCAAGAAGCAGAAATCCTTTTTCGGTAGCGCGCAATGAATAGGGCTCGCCAGTTTGAGATTGGAGAAACTCCAGCATGTTTTCGGTGACCAGTTGAGCAACGAGGTCCCCGTGAAAGTCGAGCAAATCGATGCCCGAAATCCTTCTTAATCGGTTTAGGTCGACGCCCTCTTTAGGCAAGCGCAAGCCCATCATGAGCGCGTCGAATAAAATCGTTTCTGGTGAACTATTTTCCTTTTCATCGGCAGGATCGGTTCCCGAAAAGACCGCCTTTTCATAGGCATCTGGCCGCTCGAGATTACGTCGGCGAATCCCCTTCCACCAGCCGGAGGCGCCTGCGCCGATGCCCACGTACTCTAAGTTGCGCCAATAAACTAAGTTGTGTAAGGCTTCTTCACCAGGCCTAGCGAATGCACTGACTTCGTATGCTGCAAAACCGGCAGCCTTATTGCGCGCACGAGTTTCTGTAAAAAGTTCAAAGCAACGATCGGGGTTTTCTGCTTCCCAACGTCCAGCATCTTTCAGGCGAGTAAGGGCAGTTCCTGGTTCGTAGGCCAACTCATAGCAAGAAATGTGTTCCGGTTGCAGCGAATGAACTCTGGCTAAGTCTTCATACCATTCATTTGGGTCTTGACCCGGGTAAGCAAAAATGAGATCGATATTGATGCGCTTGATTCCAGCCTGGCGGGCAGCATGAAAGGCACGCATAGAATCTTCTGGACTATGTACGCGGTCATAAGCGCGCAGAACATTTTCTCGAAGAGACTGAAACCCAATCGAGATTCTGTCGACGCCACCGTCCGCTGCAGCTTTTGCCGTTTCTTGGTCAAGCGATTCCGGGTTCGCCTCCATGGTGACCTCTATTGCGGAATCACGAAAGCCGCAAACTTCATCAAGTCCGTCGAGCAGTTTCTCTAGTTGCTTCACGGACAAGATTGATGGGGTTCCCCCACCAAGAAAAACCGTTTGCGGAGCCAGGCCAGCAATTCTATTTCCGGCCTCTTTTAGGATGGCATCAACATGTTGGTCGATGTCTTGTTCACGTAGAGTGTAAGAATTGAAATCGCAGTAGCGGCACTTGGAAACGCAAAACGGGATGTGCACATATAGTGACACCCCGTTTTCATCAAGCGAGTTATGCGTAAACGCTTTATTGTGCGTGACGGTGGCCTGGTCCGGTTTTCCCGACACTTCCCGCACGACGTCCTGCTGATGGCAGGATTTGTTCTGGTGGGACTCCTTCGACGACGTAGGCATGTAACTTGCGCAAAGTGTGACGTTCGATTTGGCGTACGCGTTCGCGCGAGACACCTAGCTTTTTAGACACCTTCTCCAAGGTTGCGGGCTGGTCATTCTCTAGACCGTAGCGCATGCGAAGGACAGCGGCTTCAAGCGGATCGATAAGCTCTAGGATATCGCGCAAAGTGCGTAATGCATCCTCGTGCATGACAATCTCTTCAGGAGTTTTGCGATCGCGGTTGTGTTCGCGATGTTGCCCAGGCACAGAGTGGATGCCTTCCGAGCCGAGGGTCGGCGGTGCCTCCATGCCACGGAGAGTTTGCTGAACAACTTTGGTGTTTTTTGCAGAGATACCAATTTGCTCGGCGATTTCCATCGGCGAAGGGTTGTGTCCAAGGTCCACGGTCATTTCCGATGAAACTCGGTTCCACTTGGTTAGGATTTCAACCATATAGGAGGGAACGCGTACGGTCTTCACCGAGTTAATCAAAGCTCGACGAATCGTTTGTTGAATCCACCACGTTGCGTAAGTAGATAACCGAAACCCAGCTTCTGGATTAAACTTTTCCACGCCCTTCAATAGGCCGATGTTTCCTTCTGCAATTAAGTCAGGAAGGGTTAAGCCACGGTTGCGGAATCGTTTGGCGACGGAAACAACGAGACGCAAGTTTGCACGAATCATGTGTTCGCGAGCGTCAACGTTTCCTTCTTGGACTTTTCGTCCAAGTTCAACTTCTTCCGCCGCTGAGAGCAACGGTACTTCGTCGATCTCACGGAGGTAGGCTTCTAGGCAGCGGTCTGATGCGATGGGTTTGGCTCCTGATGGGCGTAGAGTGACTCCCCGACATGGAGGGGCTCCATATCTGTGACTACATCGGCTGAATTGAAGTTCCGCTTTAGATTATGGAACCTTTCTATTTAGTCCTACACTGAGCTAGACCGAAGGGAGAACAAATTGATTTCCCCTAGCCCATGACTACACCCTCACCGTGGGCCGATGCTGAACCGCGTCGGCGCTGGATACCCCCTGAAGAATTCGTTCTTATGCTTGAGAATTCAGGCCAGGGGTTCATTCAGGCGGTCGAGGCATTAGGCCAGCAGCCAGCGGAGTCTTGGGTAGAAGGCTTTCTCTCCAATCTTGCCAGAGAAGCCATTGCCCTGGAGCGCTTCCTTGATATTCACGGGGCAAAGGCAAATCAGGCTTTCTATGCATTAAGGAAATCAGTTGCATGCACCCTGTGGCTAAGTGAGGCCCTTTCCTGTTTGGTTCATTTGCGTGGACGCCTGGAAGTTTATCCGAGTTCCGATGAGTTTTGGACTCGGAATGACTTGCCGAAGAGGCTGAAATCTACGGTGAACGGGCTTGGTGAATTGCTCCTAGAGATATCCCAAGAGCTTAAGCTTCAATGGGTTACGGCCGGTTGTGAATGGTCACAGGTCGGTGATTGGGAATTAGTATGCACGCTCCCCCCTTCGCGCATTTTGGTCGCAGACCGCCTCCGGGGCGAAGAAAAGGCCGAGCAAGGACAAGACCAATTGGTCGCCCCCGCCGCGCGGTTATGTAATCGATTTTTGGAGTTCTATCGCTCCTGGGAGGTAATGAGCGGCAAGTCTTTTGAAGACCCGGCCGAACTCATCAAGTTTTTCGAAGAATTTTGCAAGGAGAGGACCACTCGATCTTTTAAAGCCCGCGCGCATAACTGGCAAAGCGATTATGACTCTCTTGTGTACGCCACCAAAGATGAGTTGGATTGGCCGGAACTTAAGTGCTTGCGAGGAGCCATGAGCCAGTCTCTGCACCTTCTAGAAGCAATCGTTGCTCTGTCTCATCTGTTTGAGCGCCATCGTCCAGGACTGGTGTCCGCAAACGATGGGCTGGGTTATTTTCTTGAGTCCGAACAATTTTTGAAACTAGTGGTGGATGGCTGCGTTTTGCCGGCATACCGTAGCTTAGAAGTCGGAGTTGAGGCCGCGGAAAGCCTTTTAAGTAGCCTTGCTAAAGAGACTTACATATTTGTTCAATTGCCGCCCGGAGTTCGCTTGCATGCCCGGCCACTGTCTCTTCTGGTTCGCCTAACCCAACATTTCGGCTTGCCGGTTACCATGAGCGTGAATGGCGCATCTGCATCCGCCGAAAGCCTGATCCAACTGCTTTTGCTCGCAGGACAGAACCCAGATGCAAAAGAATACAAGTTTGAGGGAGCGGCAATCGCACTTGACGGCATTCGACTCTTGTTTGAATCGAGCCTCGGAGAGAATGGGATTGAAGGCCTTCCAGGGGAATTGGCTTTCCTGAAGGGATAATCAGTCCCCGGATTGCTTGGAATCGTTAACCCACTAAGTTAGGCTGGCGCGCAAGCATTATGGCTACAACTGGAAAACGATTAGGTAAAGGAATTGGCTCTCTTCTCTCGAACCGGCACGGTTCTGAGGATGAAAGCGGTGACGGAAAGCTGTGGGTGCCCCTAGAGCAGCTGCAACCAAACGTTGAGCAGCCCCGGATCGCATTGGACCGCGGAATTGAGCGGCTTTCTGAGTCATTGCGGCGCCACGGCATGATGCAGCCGATTGTCGTTACGCTTCAGCAAGGCGGCGGCTACCAAATCCTTGCGGGAGAGCGCAGGTGGCGCGCCGCTAGACTTGCCGGCCTTGCGCAGGTTCCGGTAATTCTACGCGAAGGCGTCCTTTCCGGGGAGGAACGACTGGAGCTCGCCTTGATTGAGAATATTCAGCGGGAGGATTTAGATCCAATCGAGAAAGCCAAGGCCTGTTCGCGCCTTATAACCGAGTACGGGCTTTCGCAAGAGGAAGTGGCAACTAAGCTTGGATACCAAAGGTCTACGGTTGCAAACCTGGTACGGCTTCTTGGCTTGCCGAAGGAAATCCAGGAGGATGTTTCACGTGAAACAATCACGGCGGGTCATGCTAGAGCCCTTCTTAAGCTGAATGATAGCCCTTTGCAGGCCCAGGCATGGAAGGAGATCGTAACGGGGGGCTTAACTGTGCGCGACGCAGAAAGCCTTTGTGCGCAAATCTCGAAGGGCCAGCGTGAGCCCAAGCACGTGACTCGAGGAGCAAAGCCCGCTTGGGCGGGGGAGTTCCAGGAAAAAATATCACGACGGCTTGGATTAAAGGCGGAATTGAGGCTGCATGCTCGCGGTGGCGGCAAGCTGATCCTTCACTTTTCCGAAATAGATGATTTGGACCGCCTAAGCAAAGGCCTCGGCCTCCCTTCAGAGACCGAGGAGCTTATGGGCGAATGATTTACGGGCTTAAAGGACCACGGCCGAGGAAACCTTGTAGGTCACATCGGTTTGAGGTGTCGCTAGAGCATCTTGGAGTCCCTCTAGGCCTTCTACGATAGAGCCAAATACAGAGGAGGTTCCGTCCGCATTTAGGTTGTCTTGAATGAAAAAGACGACCGAGTCCGCTTCTTGGATGCCAGGTTCACCAGGCTTGGCGGTAGTGGAAAGCGCCCCAGCTAGGTGAAAGAGGCCGAATTGGCGCTCGTTGGGAAGCCCCTCTTCTGCATCGGGGTTGAAGTCCTTTATGCTGAGCGAGTAGCCGAAGGCGGACATGTCTAGGCCGTTAAGCTGTTCGTTCTCTACTGCGGCCAAGAAGGCAGCGCTGGCAGCAGGCGCGCGGTCAGAGTATAGGCCGACAATAAGGTCGTAGGTACTGTCATTGGAGGAGGTTATGCTGACTTTAACGCGCGCTCCTTGTGGCTCTGGGTTTTCCCAGGTGGTGCCACCTTTGGCTTGGTAGTCGATTACCCGTGCTAATAGTTCCGCAGCTACGGTGGTGACCTTCCCGTTTTCAGAGACGGCCTTCCAGGCACCGGCTGAACTTTGAAGATCTTCAAGCGCCGATTTAAGGGGCGTCATGGATTCGCTGTAGCCCGCGATGAGAGCAGAGCGGGTGGAGGTGAAAACAAAGACCGGGTAGATAAGAGGGTAGTTCTTCGCTTGAGCCAGGCTTTTGGGCAAGCTTTGTTCGAAATCACCAGCTAAATCGGCGTTAATTGTGTCAAGAACCCTCCAGGCCTCTGTTTGCTTTTTGAGCTTAAAGGCAGGGGCAAAATACTGAAATCCTTGAATTCCCACGACGAGAAGGGCTAAGGCGAATAGAAAGAACCTATTCTTTTTGAGCCAATCGAACAGGGGAGTGTCTTCGAATGAAAGGACCATGTGACGCTAAACTCTTTAATTCCTGGTGGTTAGGTGATTCTACCGCGGGGGACAAGGCCTGCGCATTGAGGTAATCACCGAAGTTGGGAAGCGAATCCTACTTGATACTGACAGCCTCGGCAGGAGATTTTTCCGCATCAAGGTGGGCCTGGGAAGAAAGAAGCAAGCGGTTTGGAATCTGATGCGTAGAATATTGCCCTAGGGAGACCCCCCAGATTCATGAAAACATTCACCACATACTTAGTTGGCCTAGCCCTAGTGGGCGGCATGACCGGTACCGGCTATGCCCAACTTGCCCCCCAAGCGCCCAAGGCAAAGGTCGCTAGCTTGGCAGCGCAGTTACCCGCCGACACCCTTTTCTACTTCGAAGTGCCAGACATTTCAGGTTTACGTGAGGGCATTGGAAGCTCCAGCCTAGGCAAGATTTACGGCGACCCAGAAATGCAGGCATTTTTGGCCGAAAGCCTTGGCATGCTTGATAAGTCTTGGGAGCAAATTCGTGGCATGTCAGGCGGCATGGGCATTCCCGAAGAGCTCACCTATTGGGATGCACTAGTTTCCATGGAAGGTGGCCTTGCATTTCGTGCAGACCCTTCGGTAGAGGATCCGTTTTCTTCCACCCCACAGGTTTATGCTACGTTTCGCATTGGCCTGAAAGAGGGCCTTGGTCAACCAGTTTTTAACCTTTTGACCACGGCGCTAGAAAGCGAGGGAGTGGAGTTGGTTGGAAGCGAAAACGGCGAGATTCTGGTTACGGATTTCGGCGAGGGTTCTGTGGAAATTTTTCTTGATGGCGACGCTCTTGTTGCAACCCTGCTGATAGGGGCTAAGGGCGAGGGAAGTCTCGCTTCTACGCAAAAGTTCATGGATGCCCGGAGCCAAACTTTTTCCGACGGTTCCGTGGTATTCGGTTACTTCCAATGGAACACCGCTTTAGAAGCGATGCTTCGTGGAGTTTCCTTTAAGGCTCCCATGTTCCATGGGCCAGCAAGTCGTCTATACGAGCGCGCATTGAAGCCAATTGATTCTCTGTCGTTTGCTTCTGGTTGGACCGAGCAAGGATCCTTTACTAATCTTCGCCTTGGCATGTCCGGCGAAGGCGAAGGCTTATTTTCTGTAGAAAAGGCGGACCTCGATCTGCTTAAGTATGTTCCATCCGATGCAAGTAGCTTTTACGTGAAGTCGGAAGCAACCCAAGTTGGTGCCTTCATCATGGAGACCATCGATGATTTCGGAAGCGTAGACATGGGCGGCATGGTTTTGCGCGATGGCCTAGCTGAAGAGGCACCAGAGGTTTACTCTTGGATTTTCGGCGATAAGCGCCCGGAGCTAGATGCCGCGATTGCTGGACTTGGAAGTCGTAGCTTTGGTTATGGAACCTCCGTTGGTATGCAGTCTGAAAATTTAATGTTCACTCAGTTGAAGGACGGCGCTGCTGTATCCAACATGCTGACTCAACTTATGCCACGCATGCGAGAGTTGCTCGATGAGCAAGGTTCCCCGATTCGCTTGAATATGAAGCGCGTTGCATTGCGCGTGAAGAAAGACGATGGCAGCATCGAAAACGTAAAAGGCCCAGCTTATTACATGATTGATTTCGCCTTCATGGATGAAATGCCGCCGCAACTTAGCGCATTGACTGGTTCCTTCCAGCCAACCTTTGGCGTAACGGAAGACGGTTGGCTTGTTTTCTCGATGTCGAAGCAGCCTGTGCGTCGCATACTAATGAATGGGATTGAAGTTCCTGAAGAAAACATCACTTCCAATCCGGATGTAGAAGGTTTTCTTGCAGGCCTCAAGCCGGGCGTCAGCGCAATCGCTTGGAGCGACCCTCGCCCTGCAGTCGACGCAGCAGCCGGCATGGCAATTGGCATGATGCCAATGTTGTTGGGCATGGCGGCAGGCGAAATGGACCTTCCATTCGAAGCCGATAAACTGCCTTCCGCAGAGCTTTTCTCGCGCTACTTAAGCCCAACGGAAAGCGTGAGCTGGACGACTAAAACAGAGTGCATCTCTCGCACCGTGGGAAGCTTTGGCTTGGCTGACATGTTTACTGTTGCTGGTGCTGTCACCGCGATTGGACCTCCAGCCGCGATGTTCTTTATGATGGATAGCGGTGGCGGCATGCAGCAAGTTGCCCCACCTTCTCCAGCTGAGGAAGAAGAGTTTTAACTCTCATTGAGACTTAGACGTTCCGCTTTTTCGGCGCTCCTAGCATTTTTGCTGGGAGCGCCGCTTTTACTTTCTGAGGCATCGGCTCAGCAGGGTGGGGAACTCATGCATGGGCAAACCCAACACTTTGATTGGACTTCGCCCAAGGACCAGCTTGCGCGCACTCGTCCGCTTATCGAAACCGTGGAGCAAGAGCTGAGTGAAATTAGCGCATGGCTTGGCTTGCCTCCAGCCCCGACAGGCAAGCTTATTTGGATTACGGACAAGCAGGATCTGGACACGCTTTTGGGCTACCGCGCTCCGACTTGGTATGCAGCGGTTACCCAGCCAAATGAAAACCGAATCATCATGGTGATTCACGCCTCACATAGCCAAGCTCAGCTACACAAGACTTTGCGTCATGAGCTCGTGCATTGGGCGATGCAGTCTTTGGGGCCCAAAGCTTGGGCGGCCCAGGCTTCATGGGTTCACGAGGGAATCGCAGAGGTCTGGACAGAGCAGAACCTGTTGGGGGGCATGGAGGTCTCTCTTTCGTGGCCTGCTTTCCGAAATGAACTTCCATTTTTAGGGGATTTTGAGAGTAGTTTTGGCAGTGACCCATATCGTGCGGCCCAGGGGTATGCTCTTTCCCGCGCTTTTTTTGCGCGGTTGCAAAGGATTTACGGGAATGAAATTTTTGCCAAGCTCATGGAGAAGATGCTTTCCGGCATTACTCTGGACCGCGCACTGATCGATCTAACCGGCAATGGGATAATTGATCATGAACAAGAGATGCGCCACGAGTTGGGCTCCCTCAGTAGGCTGCTCGCAGACTTTTACCCCCAATTTTTTCTTTTTATGACACTTATCCTTACGCTTGGGTTTCCCTTGGCCATGCGTAGGAAGCGGCGCCGTCATGAGGCTTTGGCGCAAAAGTGGGAAGCAGAAGATGGACTTCTCGACGAAGACGAGGAGGGCAGCGATGATATGTGGCGGAACCAGTCTTGAGTAAACCTAAATCTCGCCGCCGTCGCAGGACTCGACGCTTTACCAATCGCCTTGCGGTGCTTGTTGGCCCGGTATTTTTTCGGATGCTAGCCGCAACGTGGCGCGTGAAGTATGTGAACCGAGAGCTCCTAGAGGAGCAACACATAAATGGAGATGCTCCGGTGTTAGCCTTTTGGCATCAACAGATTCCCGCGGCCATTGGATCCCACCAAGGCTATCCAGTACGCGTGATGGTGAGTCTAAATCGTGACGGGGAAATGATTGCGAATCTCGCTACTCGCTTGGGCTACAAAACGATTCGCGGATCGTCTTCACGGGGCGCTTCGCAAGCGCTACGTGAGATGGTTGAGGCCGCCAAAGGCGAGGAAGCCCTGGGCATTACTCCCGATGGCCCTCGTGGGCCTCTGCATTCGGTTGCGCCCGGTGTGGTTTATGTCGCAGCGGTGAGCGGCAGAGTGCTTATGAGTACAGGGTTCGCCACGTCGAAAGCTTGGCACGCAAGGTCCTGGGATCGCATGGTTATCCCGAAACCTTTTGCCAGAGTAATGATTGCTTATGATGCCTCGCTTGGCGTGCTCGACCCAGCTGCTGCGCGCGAAGGTAAAGAACAAACAAGCGCACGGCAAGGGGTGAAAGAAAGTCTCGATCGTGCGGAAGCAAAAGCTAAAGAAGCCCTGCAAAACCTGTGACCAACGTTTTTGTATTAAGCAGCCAAGAAGGGCGTCAGCTCTCCGACGCTTTGCATCAAGCGGGATATGAGTTCCGCAACCTCCAACATGCGGTTTTTCAAGCGCGTGGCGAAGGCGTGGTGGTGAGTCTGTATAAAAGTGGCAAGTTGGTGGTGCAAGGGAAGGGGATGGAGGCATGGCACACGCAATACCTAGGAGCGAAAGAAACTGCTCCATCAAAAAAACCACCGTCTAATCAAGAGTCGGGCGCCTTTCCACCGCCGGCAAATAGCATCGGGTCCGATGAAGCGGGCAAGGGCGATACTTTTGGGCCTTTGGTTGTTGCGGCGCTTGCTATTCCCGCGGCGAAAGTAGAGGAGTTACAAAAATCAAAGGTCGCCGATTCGAAGACGATTGATGATCGCCGCATTCGGGTTTTGGGGCCATGGTTGCGCGAAAATTTTGATTTTGAAATTCGTTGCCTCATGCCGAATGACTACAACTCGGCGTGGTGCGACGCTGGTAGAAACGTGAATACACTTTTGACGCAACTACATTTCGAATGCGATTACGCTTTGCTCACCCGCACCGGATTTCAAACCATTGTGGTTGATCGGTTTTCTCCGGCTTGTCCGGTCGGAAAACGCATGAGGGCTGCAGAACCGGATGCTCATGTGGTTGAAGTCCCTCGTGCAGAAGCACATCTTGCGGTCGCAGCGGCATCGGTATTAGCGCGCGAGCAATTCTTGATTGGGATGGAAGAGCTTTCGGCCCAATGGGCTATGGATATCCCACGTGGAAGCGGGGGGCCGGTGCCACCAGCGTTGCGCGAGTTTTTGCGCATTCATAGTGCTGCACAATTGAACCAAGTGGCTAAAGTTCACTTCAAAAACGTACAGAGTTTTCTCGCGCAGAATTGAAATGAACCATTCTCCAAGCAAGGCCCATGGCGGGATTGACCGACCTTTCCAAGCGTTAAATATTCGCGTGCTAACGGTTTCGGATTCGCGAGATCTAGAAACCGATAAATCGGGCCTGTTGTTACAAGAACTTTGTACGGCTGAGGGTCACAAAGTTTCCTTGCGCGAGGTCATCCCCGACAACGAAACAGATATCCGCTGTCGGGTGGAGGCGTGGGCGAATGAAGAATCGGTCGACGCCATTCTCGTGACCGGTGGCACGGGTGTCACGTGTCGTGATGTCACCCCCGAAGCGATAGAGCCTTTGTATGACAAGGCCTTGCCAGGATTTGGTGAGCTCTTTCGTCACCTCAGCTTTGCCGAAATAGGCACTTCTTGTATTCAATCTCGCGCCTCAGCTGGATTGATTCAACGCACGGTTGTATTTTTGATGCCTGGATCGACTGGAGCATGTCGTCTTGCTGTAGAGAACATCATATTGCCTCAACTTGACGCACGTACGCGCCCTTGCTCTTTCGCGGAATTGCGCGATTCGTTTTAAGTTTTCGACTCAGCGTCGTCATCGCCAAAGGGTTCGCCACTGTCTCGCCCGACAGGTTCGACTTTCGGCTCTTCTTCAGCAACGGTTTCGGATTCCGCTTCTGCAGCAGGCTCTTCTTTGGCCGGACCTGCAAATGGGTCCATGTCTTTGCGCCAATCATAAGAGGCCGTGCGCAAGTCATCGGTCTCGCGTTTGATGTCGCGCATGGCATCGTCCAAACCGCTTTCACGCTTGAGGTCATTGAGGGAGCGGCGGAGGCCAAACCAGACTTTGCCGATTTCACGCATCACTTCCGGAAGCCGGCCGCCAAAAAGCAGCAAGCCAACGACTGCAGCGAGCATAAGCTCGGAGGTACCGATGAAGGCCATCATTATTGGAACTTTAGTCTAGCGAGGTCGCGGCTACCGTAACTGTCGGCAAAGAAACGTGGACTGATATTAAAGTACACGCCTTTTTCTCCGGTGGATTGGACCAGCTGATATCCAAATTCGAAGAGGAAGTCGTGTCCGTAGTACTGTGTGGCATAGGCAGAGCGTAGGCCGGCATTACCGGCGAAGTTTTCAGATTGGCGGAAACCGAAGGCCCATTCCTCGCTGATGCGGACTCCCCCAAAAACAGAGGCTAAGCCAAAATCTAAACTGGTTTTGCGCGCCTCATAATAATCGGCGCCATAATAAATGCTGCGGTCAGGGCTTACGGTAATCCGGGTGAACAGCTCTTCCGTGGTTCCGCGCTCAAAGTCATGGCGTAAGCGCGCATCCCAGCGTAGGCCTTCCAAGGCTTTGTGGTAGACGCCAGGAGTCCAGGTGATTCGCAATTCTGCTGGACCGATGCCGGAGTTTTGGGGTCCTCGAGGAAATGGAGCGATCGAGGTTTGGAGAAGATTCGAGGCGTCGGTGTACCACGGCATAAGCAGGTTGACGTCGAGCCACGGCCCCTTTGAATTTGGAGCATAATAAAATTGGCGTAAGGAAAACTCCATGACCTCGCCATCATGTAAAAGGTCATTTCCGTCGAAATCGAATACGGGGCCGGTCGCCTTCCGGTTGGCGGTTTTGGAGCGAAAGCGAATTTGGGGTAGCACTAAATGGCGCCAACCATCTTCAAATCGTTTCTCCAGAACAATGCCTGTTTCAAGGAAGGCTTCGGTAAATAGTTGCTCCTCTTGAACCGCGCCTACGGTGTCATCTTCCCAAACGGATCCCTCAACGCGCACTCCAGGGCGGAAGAAAAGGCCAGATTGGTGAAATGGAACGGCTGCTTCACTCCAAAACCGGCCGCGAGTACGTGACACGGTAGGCAAAGATGCAAAGGTTCGGTTGCGGCTGGCCAAGATGTTGCGGTCACGTAGTTGAAAATTCCCGACTTCGGCGCCCCAGGAAAAGTTTAGTGGACTTCCATTTTCATCGCCACCTAGAGTGTCGGTCGGAATGTCCCAAATGGAGCTGGAGAAGTCGTCGTAAGACAAGACGGGCAAAACATCGAGGGATTGAGGAGCTGCATTCGGGGGACTGCCGAAGCCCTCAATTGGAGTGAAGCCGATGTCATCTAGGCGGTAAATGGCATTGGCTGAAAGGAAGCTGTCTTCTCCGCGCCGACGAAGAAAAATTTGGGATTCCGCGTCGTCCTTTTTAGTCCAATCATTTTGAAAGAACTCAGGGTCCACTAAGGGGTCCGAGGTGAGGGCAAGATTTGCGTCTAGCAGCCAACGGTCATCCAGGGTCCAGCGGTTGTACCAACGCAATCGGGTTCTGGTATCAGAGTTACGTTTCAGGCTCCGCCTTAGTCCATGCTGGTCACTGCCTTCATCATTTAGATAAAAGAAATCAAGAGTGCCTTTGTAACCAGGAGAAATCCCTTCAAGGCGAAGCTCCAAAGGGAAGCCGCGATCCGAACTGTAGGTTGGCTCGAAGGTCCAGTCGAGTGCGCTTTTGCCGTCTTCTGATTCCGTCCGCCCGCCAAAGCGTGGGGCGATGGCATTTCCGAGTCTGCGACTGGAGCCAAAAACGACTCCGCGAAAGCCGAGGAAGTTGCTGTCGGGGGAAAAGTCCGGAGTCGGTACCGGGAGGACCGAGAAGCCTCCAAGTTGGAGCCAACCCCCAGACGGATGCCAAACAAAATCTCCGTCTGCCTGAGGCTCAGCGACGAGTTCTGCAAAACGCACGCTGTAATGGGGAGGGCGATCTAAGCAAGTACTCAGGGTGGCGCCATGGGCGACGACGAGACCGTCGGAAGTTTCTTTCACCTCATCCGCGGTCATGCGTACTGGCCAGCCATTGGGGCCGCCGCGCCCAGGCGGAAGATTCATCTCCACTACCGATGCGAGGCTGTGGCCGTCGGCGGGCCAATTCTGAAGGCGATCACAAAAGAGCTGGACTCCTGAGCTCACAATTTCAACGTGACCTTCTAGGCGAATTTCTCGAATGAGAGAATCGTTTTCAGGGAGTCCGAGAGCAAGCAGCACCTTGCGGCTCCAAAGCCCAGTAAAGAGTGGAATTGATTTTGAATTCGGCAGATTTTCCGAATTTGAGTGCGGATTCGATGCGACAGGGGCATCTAGACCCAAATATTGGCGATAACCCGCACCGTCTAGCCAGATGGTGACGCGATCTGCGCGTACTACCAAATCAGGCGCTTCTAAGAAAAGCTCTGAAATACGATACACCATGGCGTCGCCTTCTTCGGCGGAAGTAATCTTTGCCGTTTCGAGTCGTGTACCACCCTGAGGCTCCTGTAGCGGAGGGGGCGGCGGCTCTGCTTGCTGCGCGAGAGCCAGGAGAAGGGTGGTCAGCATCTAAGGCGTTTCGAATCTGGCGCCGCGGGATTCAAAGCGGCCGGAATCGAGGTGATATCGCAGCCAATCGCCAACCGCAGAACGTCCATCTTCACCACGAAGCTTGGCGGGTAGGTTTTCAGCACCGATGGAAGTGATGGTACCGACGCGGGTGTCGACTTCGATGTGCGGACCGGACGCCAAAATATTTCCCCGAACGATTTGCGCTTCTTTCTCGAGGATGACGAGATCGCCGAGGTTTGGATAACGGGTCCAGTCAATGCGCTGTGCCGATCCGTGAGAATCGCCCGTTTGAAAACGAGCGTTGCCGATGGCCCAGCCACTTGTTTCTCCTAGCTCGACCTCATCGCCCCACAATTCATTGGGCGTTGCGTCTTCTTGGCGCTGCATGGAAAGGTAAGCGTTGTCGGCGACAGACAATCTTCCACTCTCAAGATATCGAATACGCTCACCCCGGGCGTGAAAGACACTTCCGTTCTCGAGGGTTCCTTGAATGAAGGCGTTGTTGTCTTTGCCGTTGCGATTTCGGCCTTCGGCAAAAAATTGGATTTCGCTTCCAGGCTTCCAAATCACGCGGTCACCGGAGCCAGTAAGGCCTCCGCTCAACAGGACGTTGTCGCGCAATTCCCAGGTGCCATCTGCTTCGTGTTGCAAAATTTTCCGCGCGCGGATTTGAATGACATCCCCGACCAAACCAAGCGAGGATGCTGGGACTTCGATAATCGGCGCATCTTCAATCGTGACCTCGGTTCCATTCCAGCTTAGGCGCCCACAATTTAATGCGACAGGGGTATCTCCAACCATGGCGCTTCCCGTAACGCGGGTTTGGGTGTTTGGATTGCTAAACAAACGAAAAGCCTTTTCTCCGGTTTGCTCTAGCCTTGCGCCACGCAGTTCCCGCCCTTGATGCTGGACGAATAAGTTTCCACTTGCATAGGTGCGGCGCACGAGGCCATCGCTTGCAGAGCGACCGCGCTCCATTAAGGATTCCAAATGATTTCCCGAGGCAAGCAGGGGTTCATTCTCTACGCTCGCTTGTAAATGAAATCCAGCGTCCGTGAACACCCGCCCTTTTTCATTGAAGTGAATTTCAGGGCTACGGATCCAATCGACCTGACCGTCTTGCGGCTGAATTTCGGCGTTGCCACTCAGGACCCAATTCCCTTTACGATCCGTGTGCAACAAGTCACCCGAGGCCTTGCCCTCTTCCCCAGTGGCCAAAACAGAGCCACCGACTTCCCATTGAGTGGGGCCGAGCTCTGCCCAGTCACCAGCAAGAAAACCGCGCCCGTGCTTTGCCTGGAAATCGCCCTCTAGGCGCACGATTTCTGATTTGGGCTGAAACCGCGCATAGTCCGTTGCAGACGCCCATTCAAAGGAGTCATCCAAAGGAGTTACTGTGACCGGGCCAAGCACAGTGAGGTATTCGAGATCGCCGTTTGCCTTCCAGATGACTTCACTATTCGTGCCTAACATTTCAATAGTTTCACCTTCCCAATGCGTGGGGCCGACCGCATTGGCAGTGGATGCAAGCCAACTTCCACTTCCAGAAGGGACGAGTTTAAGGGTCATGTCGCGAGTGTGCAGTACGCCCGGCATGGCCGACTCTTTCGGAAAGATGGTGCGGGCTTCTTCAATGGCGTGAAACTCAAGGTTGAAACTTTGGTTCGAGGTTTCATAAAAGGATCCAGGGCCATCACAAAAGCCCAGGAAGACCGCGCCGCGTTCATCGCGAATCCTCCAGCTTAGTTCTCCATCAAGCGGTTGGAATTCCACGCGAGAGGTCTTCGGGTCGAAGAAAATATCGGACCCTTCAAGGCGCAGGTCGCCGGAAACAAGGAGAAAAGGACCGCGGCCGAAAATTTGGTTTGTCTGCGGATCCAGCTCGGCATGTTCCGTTTCAATGCGTAATGCGTTTCCCTCGTGAAAGTCTGTCATTTCAAAAACAGGGTCTTCCAATTGCCACAAGCGGTCCATATCAAAAGCGAAACGCTCTTGGCCTTGGGCTAAAGGAATCCATGCCTTGGGAGAAGTCACGATAAAGGAAGTGTCCTTTACGTTGTTGGCATCGTCCGGCGAGTGAATCACAGAATCATCAAGGTGCATACCTTCGCCAAGCGGAACCGGATCCGTACCAATGACTTTATAGCTTGGCACTACGCGCACGCTGCCGTCGGGTTGTGGGAAGCGATTCTCGGCCTCCATTTCAACGTGGCCCTTAAAAGAAATCTCGGTCCAGCCTAAGCCGCGCATGCGTTGGCGAAATCCGGGTGGTGGCTTTTCGTCTCCGGCACCAATCGCTGCAGACTCCTCAGCATGACGCTGAAGGTCAACGGCAACAAGGGTTAGGGTAATAGCTGCACCCGTGATGCCGAGCAGACGAAGTCCGCGATTCAAGAGCTCTCGACGTTAGAGCGCGCTTCTAAAAGAAGATTGCATGCTTCACGCAAAGCGCCGTGCCCAGCGTTGGCCCGGGTAATCCAATCAGCGCGCTTTCGTACTTCGCTTACGGCAGAGGGCGGTGCAAAATTTAGACCGGCTTCGCGGAACATGGAAAGGTCTGGGAGGTCATCGCCAATCGTAGCAACCTGATTTGGACGCAAGCCACGCGCCTCCATCATGCTGCGAATGAGCGGCCCCTTGTCCAACGATCCAAGATGAATTTCCTCCACACCTAAGCGTCGGGCACGATGTTCGACAGATGGATTTTTACGACCACTGATGACCGCAATCTCTAATCCAGAACGAAGTAAGCGTACTACACCCAAACCATCTTGCACGCAGAAGGTAGCACTTTCGGTTCCGTCGGCGTGCACAGTGATGCGCCCATCGGTCCAAACGCCGTCTACGTCGGAAACGAACAGGCGGATCTCGGAAGCGCGTTCTAAAAGCGTTGCAGGGAATGTCATAGGCGAACCTCCAAAAGGTCTTGTACGTCGACGAGCCCAATCACGCGGCGACTGTCGTTAGCGAGCACCGGCATTTGGTCGACGTGAGAATCTTTGAACAAACGTAAAACCTCTCCAACCAAAAGGTCTTCCTGTACGTGACGCGGATTGGCGCCCATGTATAAATCAATGGGTTCGCCTAGCGGGAGTTGACCGGCTTCAGCGAGGCGCCGGACATCGCCATCGGTGAAGATGCCGAGAAGTTGGTTTTTTGCGTCGACAATTACGGCAGCGCCAGGGCGACCAGAAGTTTTGGTCATGACACGAAGCGCATCACGTACCGTTTGGCCGCTTTGCACTAAGGGTAGCTGCGTTCCACTGCGCATCATCTCGCCAACCTTCATCAGTGATTTGCCTAAAGAACCGGCGGGATGGAAGCGGGCAAATTCTTCACGTGTGAAATCGCGGCTTTCCAAAACGGCCATGGCGAGAGCGTCGCCCAGGGCCAACATTTTGGTGGTGCTTACAGTAGGGGCTAAACCCAGCGGGCAGGCTTCTGGAGCATCGCCCAATTCCAAAACTAGGTCCGCGTGTTTGCCGAGCGGAGAATCGGCCGAAGTGCAAAAGGCAATCACGCTTGCGCCAATCGCTTTAACTGCCGGAATGAGCAGTACTACTTCGCGGGTTGCACCACTTTTTGATAGGGCGAGAAGTAAGTCCTCGGGGCACAGTCGTCCAAGATCCCCATGCAGGGCTTCTCCCGGATGAAGGAAAAGGCTAGGGGTTCCGGTGCTGGCCAGGGTGGCAGAGATTTTTTGCCCCACAATCCCGGCTTTGCCCATACCGCTTACAACTACTCGACCCTCGCAGGCCAAAATGGAGTCGCAGGCGGCAGAAAATGAAGGCCCTAGAAGCTGAGCGAGCTCTTGGAGGGCCTCGGCTTCAAGCCGGAGAACCTCAAGGCCACGGGAAAGTGCCCGGGTAGTATCGAAAACCATGCGCATGTGCCGTGTGGGTGGGAAAGCCCCATCCATGGCTTATTGTAGGGGAAGTGCCGGCATGGGAGAATGCCTGCCGTCAAATGGACACCTTTACTCTCGTCGGATCGATTGCCATCGTGGTGGTAGGACTTACCACTCACGAAGCCGCGCACGCCTGGACCGCAAACCGCCTTGGTGATCCAACGGCTAGGTTAATGGGGCGGCTCACGCTTAACCCCTTGCCTCATATAGACTTAGTCCTAACCGTACTGCTGCCAATCATGCTTATGCTCACCACCGGCATGGCATTTGGCGGGGCAAAGCCAGTCCCTGTGCAGGTCCATCGGTTCCGCAATCCCATGAAGGGAATGGCATTGGTTGCCATTGCAGGTCCCGCCAGTAATCTTCTCCAGGCGATTTTTTGGTCTGGGGTCATGAGCTTCTTTCTTCACTTTGGAATCTGGGAATACAGCGCCCAGGGCATAAATATCTTGGTTGTGGGAGTGGTGTTCAACATTGTGCTCATGGTCTTTAACCTCGTTCCGATTCCTCCATTAGATGGGAGTCGTGTGGTGTTCTATTTTCTGGGGACCGAGGCACGAAAGGTTTATGGGAGGTTCGAGCGTTTTGGCATCCTCATAGTTTTTGCCCTCATCTTCCTGGCACGCGATACCTTTTGGACTGTCCTCTATGCCGTTATCAGGCCGGTGGTAAAATTCGTATTCTGGGTGACAGCATTGCCCGAGGCCGAACAGCTCCTGCATCAGATTTTCTAAGCCGCTTCATGATTGAACCCGTTGACCCTTCGATGCTCCCTCCTTCTCGCTTGCATGCCGCTGGCGATGATGGGGTTGATGCACAGTCGGAGCCGGTCCCAGTTGAGGTTGCCAAGCTTGGTTTCCAGGTGCAACTTGATCGTGTGTTTTTTGGCCCACTGGACCTCTTACTGCAGCTGGTCCGGGATAAGGAGCTGGAAATTCACGTGGTTGCATTAGCAGATGTTTGTGATGCCTATTGCAAGTACATCCGCAACCTAGGCGAAGTCGATGTCGACGAAGCCGCAGATTACCTAGTCTTAGCAGCAACTTTATTGGCTATCAAGAGTCGCTCCTTGTTGCCCCAAGAGGAGGTTGAGGTCGATGAAGACCCATTCGATCCTGGTGAAGAATTGGTGCAGCAACTGTTGGCGTACAAAGAGCTACGTCGCGTTGCCGACGGCTTGCGTGATCGCTGGGATAAGCGCAACCGTATGTTGCCTGCAGGCGGTCGCTGGATTGGTCAAGTGGAAGAGATGGAGTCGGAGGATTCGGAAGAAGCCGAGTTTGATATCGGCGATATTTCGATTTGGGATTTGCTGCAAGTATTCAGTCGTTTGGAAGCGGAAACGGGTTTTCTACGGCCTCACCATGTGCGCCCAGTTGGCAAGCCATTACGCGCTTATGTGGAGGAGTTATGGCACCGAATCCAGCAATCAGAAGCGACATCGCTTCACACCATTCTTGCTGAGGAAAACGTTCCTCGCGGGGATGCTGCTTACTACCTGGTCGCGCTTTTGGAGCTCGCTAAGCAACAACAAGTCGACATCAAACAGGATGCCCCATTCGCCGATGTTCTGGTGAGCCGGCGCGCAAACGCTGGCGTTTTACACCTTGAAGACATCGACGAGACTTTCGACCGCCAGCATGAAGAATACGATCCCGAACTCGGGGAACTTCTTGGCGACGAACCGCTCTAATAGAATCATGTCGAACGCACTTGACGTCACAGATGAAAGCTTCCAAAAAGAAGTGATCGAATCCACCACTCCCGTCCTGGTTGACTTCTGGGCACCATGGTGTGGTCCATGTAAAGCAATGGGGCCCTCGGTGGACAAGCTTGCAGAAGAAATGGGCGACAAGCTCAAGGTTGTAAAGCACGACACCCAAGACAATCCCAACACGCCAGCCTCGATGGGCGTGATGGGGATTCCTTGCTTCCTTATTTTTAAAGGCGGTGAAGAAGTCGCTCGCTCTGCGGGCATGATGAACTTCGAACAGTTTAAGGCTTTCGTAGAGCCACACGTTTAAAGCAAATTTGCGCATCGCCTTTCTCGGCTCCCCGCCGTTTGCTGTTGCATCCTTTGCGGCAGTCATAGACGCGGGCTTGGAAGTCGTGGGTTTGGTGACTGCACCCCCTCGGCTTGCGGGGCGTGGACGCAAAGAAGCACCAAATTCACTGGTAGATTTGGCGCGCGCGCATGGTATTCCAGTCCTGCGTCCAGAATCCGCTCGCGATCAAGAGTTTCAAAATGCGTTTGCTTCATGGCAAGCGGATTTGGGGGCGGTGGTGAGCTATGGTCAAATTCTTAACGCGCCGATGCTCGAACTTCCAAGTATGGGTTGCATCAATCTGCATGGTTCCGTGTTACCGCGATGGCGAGGAGCGAGTCCTGTTCAGGCGTCGATTCTTGCGGGCGATTCCTATGCGGGAATCAGTTTGCAAAAAATGGTGCTAGCACTTGATGCTGGCGAGGTATTGGCTGAAGCGCGTATCCCATTAGATGGGAGCGAGGAGGCGCCGCAGCTAACGCAAGATCTTGCCGCCCTTGGTGCAGAGTTTTTGGTTGCTTCGCTGCGTAGTTACACAGCGAAGGGGAAGCTCTCGGAAGGCACCGTGCAAGACGAGAGCTTGGTTACCACGTGCAGAAAAATTCGCAAATCAGATGGCGTTTTGGATTGGTCAGAACCGGTCGTTTGCTTGGAGCGGCGCATCCGCGCGATGGCTGGATGGCCATGTGGTCAAACCTGGTTGCCCGACGGCAGTGGTTTGCGAGTCCATGCAGGATCCATCGTGGACATTTCAAGCCCGTTAGGCCAAGCAGGTACCATCATTTCACTCGAAGGTGGAATCACGGTCGCTTGCGGTGAAGGAAGCTATCGTATTGAATCTTTACAGCGTGAAGGCAAAGCGCGGATGGAAGCTAAGGCATTCCTCCTAGGCGCTCGTTTAGAAGTTGGGCAGCAATTGAAATCTAAAAGTCATGAGTAAAACCGAATACACTGATGTGCGCCGCGTGGTCTGGCTGCTTCTTTCTAGCAAAGAAGAATTCCCATCTCGAGCATTGGACGCCGCTTTAGATGAAGTGGAGTGCCATCCGCGCGACCGTGGTTTAGCAAAAGAGATTCTTTCGGGATCACTACGCGCGCGCGTCACCCTGGATAAAATTGCCCAAGCCTATGCAACGCGGCGCATCAAGGAAGAGCCGCTGCTTATCGCTTTGTCCATCGGCCTTTACCAGTTGCTGTATCTGGACCGTGTGCCAATTCACGCTGCGATTGATTCAACCATGAACGCGGTGAAGCCGGAGTTGGCGACCAAGTCCGGTTTTTTGAATGCCGTTTTGCGCGCCGTATCGCGAAAAGCGAAGCCATCGAAGCTTGGGCTTGCACCAGCACCCGACCGTTTACCGGATCCTGCTTGGCAGTTTGATCGTAAAGTTTTTGCGGATCCGGTGAAAGATCCGATGGGGCACCTTTCCGAGACCCGGGGCTACTCCAAATTCCTGCTTAAGCGATGGTGGGAAACCGTAGGTGAAGAAACGACACGGTTGCGTGCGGAAGTTTTGAATCGGAAGGCCGCATTGTGGCTGCGCGTGAACCCATTGCGCTGTAATGCGGCTGAAGCGAAAATGGCTTTAGAATCAGCGGGCATTGAAGTCGAAGCTGAAATTGAATCTGGCATGCTGCGTATTGTTTCGCACACGGAAGCAGGGCCCTTGCCGACTTGGCCAGGCTTTGAGGAAGGCCATTGGTCGGTCCAGGACATAACCTCGTATCAATCGGTAGCGCTTGCTAAGCCTAAAGCCGGGGAGCGGATTTTGGACTTGTGCGCTGCTCCGGGCGGGAAGAGTTTTGCGGCATATGAGATGTCGGGTGGTAAGGCAGAAGTACTAGCATGCGATATTTCGGAGACACGCTTGGCGTCTTTAGAGATGGAAGCAAAACGCTTGGGCCATGACATCCAAACTTTGGTTCTGGATCCGGAGGGGGGCAACCTTCCGCAGGGGCCGTGGGATCTCGTCCTGTGCGATGTACCGTGCTCAAACACAGGCGTGTTAAATAAACGCCCCGAAGCACGTGGCCGGTTTTCTAAGGTCGAGTTTCATAAAATTGTGACCCTGCAAAACGTATTGCGTAAACGTTTGATACTTCCTGTCGTGGAAGACCAAACAAGGATTCTATGGAGCACCTGTTCTTTAGAGATCGAGGAAAATCAAGAATCCGCTGCCCGTTTAGCGAAAGCGTCTGATCGCGTAGTTATTTCTGAGCAGGCATTTGAACCAACCTATACCAGTGCGGGTGGTTATGCCGCATTGGTTGAAAAGCAGCCCTAACTTCATTTCATGAACTCAATTAAACCCCTACGTAAAAAACGCAAGCATCAAAAGCGCCGCCGTGGCGGCTGTTTGGGGAATCTATTCTTTCTACTCATTGGTCTGATTGCAGGCGGTATTGGGCTTTACGTGTATGACCACGGAGCCGATCAAGCGTTGAAAGATTGGAAAGCCTTATTTAAAGAGGAGGAGGAACCCGTTGCGGTAAACCCATCCACAGGCGGTAAGGTCGTGGATGCCGTCAAGATGGACTTGCGTCCACTGTATTTACAAGACGAGCGCTGGGTTGAAGCGATTGGAAAAGGAGAAGAAGGCAAAGCCCTGTTCGAGCTTGCGGTAAAAGATCATTACGGCGACAACGGTGATCCATTTCTATTTCGTTCGCGCATGTCCGACGCCTCGGAACTCATGGGTGAAGCGTTAGAGAGCCTTCGCGCGATGCGCGAGCAATATAAGGACAAGCCTAATTCCGTGAATGAAATCGATAAAATGATACGCCGCTACTCAGGATTTTTAGATGAGTTCGGAAAAGGTGTGCGTTAATTTGTCATGATTCAACTTGGCTACAACTCGAACGGGTTTACCTCCCATCGCTTGGATGAGGCCTTGCCTTGGCTGGCAGAGTTGGGTTATCAAATAGTTGCGCTTACTCCAGACGTCGGGCATCTAGATCCGCGGCTCTCGGTCGAATCTGATGTCGCAAGGATTGGGCAGCTCTGTAAAGGCTTAGGCTTGGGCGTGGTCATCGAAACAGGTGCGCGGTATTTGTTGGACCCGCGACGTAAGCATCGGCCAAACCTATTGGAGCTCGATTCCAGTTCCGCAGTACGATTGCGATCATTGCATCAAATGCTGGATTGGTGTGCACCGCTGGGGTCAAAAATTGTTTCGCTTTGGTCGGGCGCTTTGCCTGATGGTCAAAGCGATAAGGGTGCACGCTCAGCATTTATAAGCGGGGTTGTGGAGCTTGCCTTGCACGCAGAAGATGTTGGCGTTTGTCTTGCGCTAGAGCCAGAGCCGGGGCATTGGTTGGCTAATCTTGGTGACTGGGAACGACTGCGCGAAGACTTGCCAAGTGGGGTTGGATTAAGTTTAGATGTCGGACATCTTTTGGTGAACGATACCTACAGTCCGGCCGAAGCGATAGAACGGTTCGGCGCCGATATCCTGAATTTGCAGTTGGATGATATGCGCCGAGGCGAGCACCTTCATCTTCCACCGGGTGAAGGCGATTTAGATTGGGCTGCTTTAGTGAAAGCGTGCACAAAATTCCCGAACGATTTACCGGCATGTTTTGAGCTCAGCCGCGACAGTCATCGCTTTCACGAATTGGCCCCACGTTGTTTGGAAATGTGGCGAGCACTAGAAGCCCGACAACGTACATGAGTTCGGTCGATGCAGTGGTTCGTCGCGTTGCGCATCAAGCAAACACTTGGCGTGCATTAGATGCACCGCGTCGCGCCGATATCCTGCAGAGTTGCATGCAAGGCGTACTTGATGTTGCGCGGCCGTGGGTGGAAGTTACTTGTGCCGCAAAGGGCATCGCTATGGATTCCCCACTTGCGGGCGAGGAGTGGTACACCGGGCCGAGTATTCTTTTACGTCATCTGCGGCTTTATCGCGACACTCTATTACGTGGCGGAATTCCGTCCTCCAGAATCGTGAGGTTCGAAAATTCCTGGAGAGCTAAAGTTTTCCCCTTTGAGTTTTGGGATTCCATCTTGTTCCCTGGCCTACGCGCGGAAGTTCAAGGCTTGCCCAATTCGGAGCCGACTTGCCTAAGCATCGGCGAGGGCGGCTGCGTTGCGGTATTGGGTGCGGGGAATGTGCAGTCGATAACTCCACTCGACATTCTTTATCAACTGTTAAAGGAAAACCGTGTAGTCGTGGCCAAGATGAACCCGGTGAACGCCTATTTACAGCCACTTCTAGAAGAAGCATTTGCACCGATGGTGGCAGCGGGTTTTTTAGGCTTCGTAGAGGGCGGCGCTAAGGAGGGAGAAGAATTAATTGCGCATTCGAAAATAACGGCGGTCCATCTTACTGGTGCCGAGGCCAGTTTTCGGCGCGTCTTGCAGACGTCAGGCGTGGAAGAAAAAGAAGTCACTGCAGAACTTGGCGCAGTCTCGCCCGTTATTGTGGTTCCGGGTGCGTGGTCACGTTCCGATATCCAGTTTCAAGCCAAACAAATTGCAGGCATGATGCTGGTGAACAATGGATTTAACTGCAATGCTCCGAAATTGCTTGTTACGTCTAAGCGTTGGGCGCAACGCGAATCATTTCTCCAAGCAGTGCGCGAAGCATTGCTTAAGGCACCAAAACGAAAAGCTTGGTATCCAGGCGCGGAAGAGCGCTGGTCGCGTTTTGTCCGTGAATATGGTGGTACGGTTCCGCCGCATGCGAAGGGTGAATTGCCACCAGTTCTGCTGCAGGATGTTTTGCCTCAATGCGGGCAGCTCGCATTGCGCGAAGAAGCATTTTGTCCCATTCTCGCCGAAACATCATTGCCCTCACTGGATGAAGTTTCTTTTCTTAAGGAAGCGGTCAATTTGGTTAACGACTCGGTTTACGGAACGCTTTCATGCACCATCATTGCGGCACGAAGCACCAATAAGGAGGCCTTGGATGCAGCCATACGCGGGCTCCGTTACGGAACCATTGGCGTGAACGTTTGGGCTGGACTGGGTTTTGCATTAGGCACAACCACCTGGGGAGCCTACCCCGGCCACACCAGAGAAGAGCCAGGATCCGGCATTGGTGTGGTGCACAATTCGTTCCTGCTTGATCATCCGTGTCGCACCATATTGCGCGGCCGGTTTCGCCCATGGCTGAAACCATTTTGGATGCCAGGGCATAAATCCTTAGGCAAACTAGGGGAGAGGCTTGTGGATTATGAGTTTGCACCGAGCGCCGGCAAGGTCCTGGCGCTAATTCCGGGCGCATTGTTGGGTTGATTGTGGCCGCTAAGGTCTAGGAAATCGGTTATAGTGAAACCACCCCCTGGTTGTCACCTATCTGGCAGCCCGATGATTGACTGGATTCCTAAACAGCATATACCTACATTTTCTAATCTGCCCGCCAGTCAACGGCGTCGCATTTGGCGATCCTTGTACGTAGCAACTTTTCAAAACCCACGCTCCATTTTCACATTTGTGCTCTTAATCGGTATCACGATTAGCGGCATCATTCATGTAAGTGCTTTTGCGGCATTCCTGTTTTTTGTATCCTTCTGGTTGCACTGGGCCGTTTGTGGGCGCATCGCTTACCCAAAGGTGGAGGAAGCTATGCGCGCTGACGGTCTGCTTTCTGGCCAGACCCCAAACCGCGATTGAATTCAAATCTCCACGTTACGCTTCGAGCGATTGCAGCTCACCCCACTGGTACCACCAGCGCAGGATTTCCATATTTGAGCAAAGCATCCTGGCAGATTCTGCGTAACGAGGTTCCGTTGTTGTTTGCCTTTGGTGGGGAAGCATTGCTTGCCAGTACGGAGCTGGAAAAGGAGAGCCTGAGCTTGAGCGCAAAGGAGCAAGTGCAGTTTGCCAATGCTATGCAAGTTGTGCGCCAAGTGACATTGACTGCCGCAATCACAGCCCCGCCCGACCTTTGGTTATTGCGGAATGTTTTAGCAGCATTTGCAACTCTTGGTTTACACCGCAGACTTGTTCGCGGCGACGCATTGTTCCCAGAAACTTGCGCTGTCGACGGGGTTTTATTAAACGCTACCGTTTTACGCACCAATTTGGAATTTCTTCAAGCCCGTGGCTTTGTCGACGCCTACGATGAGGGCTATCGCATTGCGGGGCATCCGCGGGCACACGAGGTTTTTGAAGCAGCGACCCCGCTTCCCCAGGGCTTACCTTCCAGTACGGCTCGCTGGTGGCGTGATTTATTCTTCGCCGATGACGTTCCTGCGGAGCGACTTGCTTTGTTAGTTCAACTGGGAATGGATATCCCGCAACGCAAATATGCATTTCAAAATCATTGGATTGCAACGCCAGAGGAGATCGAGCTAGGTTTCCGCTTGTTGCCTGTAGTGCTTGGGCTTCGCGCAACGGGTCAATCTGTAACCCTGAAGGAGGGAGTACCACTGGAAGCCGGGTGTTGGAAGAGTAAATCGCTGGAGGCTGAGGTTGCGGCACTCAACATTCTTCACGCAGCCGGTTGGGTAGACGAGCAGAGCGAAAAAGTATTCACAGTGACCAAGCTTGGCGCGCGCGGATTCTCTCGTGGCCCAGGGCCGTTTGGAATCATTGAGACCTATCAGGCTTACCTCGACCAAGGAGTGCAGCTTCTACAGAAGGGAACTGCAGATGTTTGGGTGGAGCGTGGTGAAAACGTTGGTGCGAGCCAAGATGCGAACCGCCGCGGTTTCATTAACTCGAATGATGCTCTTGATCGTTTTTGTGAAGCAACTCATTTCGAATATAAGGTATTCGTGGAGCACGCAGTTGGCCGCGGGGAGGCAACCCGGATTCGGTTCGAGCGCTCGGGCGATACCGAGATGCGCTACTTTGGCGCGGACTTAGAAGATGCCGCGATTGATGAAGCCCAGCGCGAGCAACAACGTGGCGTACTGCCCGCCAATATGCAGTTCGTCCGCCGTGCGGATATCGGCTGCCCTGAAATCCTTAAGCAAGCTTTAGATCAAGCCGGAGCGGAAACGAAGGGAGCAGTCATGATGGTCGGCAATGGTTTTCATGAAGTACGCGACCAAGATTTTGATTCGATGACCGCGGTGTTACGGGGATATGAAAACATGGGCATGGTGCTTTTGTTCACTGAGGAAAATGCACTGTCCGTGGAAGATTTACGCAACACCGCTTGGAATACTTATCATTCAGGTTTCAAGTATGTGCATGATCTATCGGGTCAAGTGCTACGTCCTGGAGTCGCTCGCACCGCTCATCGCTCCGGCCATTTGATGCGTGCCTCATGGGAAGAATGCGCTCTTGCTGCGGGGTATGTTCGCGCCGATGAATTCTGTTCACGCACGCGCACGATTTACCCTTACCCCACGCAGGATGGGCACAACCCATCTGTAAGCCGTAACCACTTTTTTATTCCTGGTGCTCTCGCGGAAGAATTGGGTCTAGAATAGCCAAACATGCGTTTATTCACCCGTAGGTAAGATGGCTTAGGCCTTGAAAAACTCATGGATATTACCCAAACGACATCAAACACTGAACGCGAGCTCGGCATGCTCACGCACGTTCTTGCTTTCGCAGGAATGGCGATGCCTTTTGGCAGCATTGTGGGCCCGCTTGTAATTTGGCTCATGAAGAAGGATGAATCCGAGTTCATAGACCAATGCGGACGTGCTGTTCTGAACTTTCAAATCAGTTATGTGATCTGGTCCTTCGCAGCAGTGGTGCTTTGCTTTGTCCAGATTGGTTTCCCGATACTCTTCGTGTTGCCAGTTTTAAACATTGTTTTCACTATCATCGCAGCAGTAAAAGCACGCGATGGCATCGTATGGAGCTATCCGATGACGATAAAGTTTTTGAAGTAAGTGTTAACTTGGTGTAATTCTGTCGCCCGATCCCTCAAGAGGGTGGCTGGATTCACTTCCGCATGCCTACGGGGGAATTTTCATTCCGAATCACAAATGGATCTTTCACACCGGGGCAATCCGTGTTTTACGCAAAGGAAAAAGGCGTCGACATTACTGCCGGACGCCTTAACGTGATCTACCCAGATGAGTAGAGCGAAAATCCCCTAAGCATCTTGCAGCACACCTGCTGCAGACAAGACTTCTTGCTCGGTTAACAAACGGCTAGAAGCTTTTGCCTTTAGCAATACGGCAGCAATACGTTCTTCGGTTGCGTCGTGTCCGCGTTGCTCGAGGAACCAGATGACATTTGATTTTCCGCTCATCGGGCCAACGGAGATTATCTGCTCCATGCCGAAGTCGCCGGCGGGTACACCGGAGTAAACCAAGTCGGACAGCCAGCGGTCACCGAGCTTCATCGCCTTAATCACTGCAGCGGCATGGACGCCAGTGGCGGTTTCAAAAGCATCGCGACCAAATACCGGATACTCGCGGCGGATTGGTCGTCCAGTTGCTTCGGAGGCGAGCTTCACGTACTCGCCCAGGCGAGTGAGGTCGCGGTCGACCCAACCTAACAACTTAAGGTTGACCAGCAACAAATCCATTTCCGTGTTGCCAGCGCGCTCGCCAATACCAAGTGCAGTGGCATGTGCGCGTTCGGCGCCAGCAGCTAAGGCACTCATGGTGTTAATCACGCCCAATCCGCGGTCGCGGTGGCCGTGCCAATCCAAACCGATATGGGTGGCGTTTTTTTCCTCTAAGAAGTTTTTTAACCACTCAAAAATATTACGTACGGCATAAGGAATAACTCCACCGACCGTATCGCAGATGCATAAACGGTCAGCGCCTTCATCAATCGCAGCGCCATTTAGTGCGGATAAAATTTCCGGTGTGGAGCGAACCGTATCTTCAGTCACAAACATCAACGGCAAGTCATGGCTCTTGGCGAAGCGCACGGCATCGCGCACCATTTTGACCATGCGGTCCATATCCCAGTTTTCGGCGTAGGCACGAATGGGGGAGCTGCCAATAAAGGCGCAAACCTCAATAGGTGCGCCAGTTTCCTGCACCATGTCGACAACGGGCTCCAAGTCAGAGATCACTGTGCGGCATGCCACGTTCGGCGTAAGGTTCATCAGAACCATTTCTTTAGCCAAAGCCAAGATGTGTTCGCGCGCATGGCCCCCGGCTCCCGGAAGTCCAACATTCGCGGTGTTCACGCCTAACTCTTCCATTAAATGGATGAGTTCGATTTTCTTCTCCAACGGCGGATCCGTCACGCTTGGACATTGCAGTCCGTCACGCAGGGTTTCGTCGTCCAGCATGACCTTGCCTGCAGGAGGAGGTTCATGGTGCGGGCCGGCACCGGCCCAATCGTAAATGAGATCTTCGCGTTTCAAGTTTGTGCTCTATCGCTCGTCGTCACCGCGCAAGAACTCTTCTAGTTCCTGCTGGTTCCATTTCAGCGACCGCCCGACCCCTGCCAGGACTCTTTCGACAACCCAATCGGCAAGGCACAGCGGTACCGCGAGCATTTTCGCAGATTCTTCGCCATCGGCCACTACTAATCCCTCGCGGCGTAGTCTCCCCTGCGCTGAAACGAGATGGCGTTTTTGCAGTAGGTCGTCGCGATGGGCAGCGGCAAGGCGCAGGCATTCACCTGGAGAAAGGAAGAGGTCGATGTCTACCGTTTCCGCAAAGAACATATGCGCAATCAGCAGCATGTGGTCTGGTCCAAGTTTGTGTGTTGCTGCGAGCCGCTCGAGGCCAAACTCGCGTCCGCCTGGAGTGACTGATAAGCGTCGACGGACATCGACCCATTTGGCATGTGCCATTTCACGCAATTCTTGAAGTCGGGGGGAGGGCTCCTCCGTAATCGGGTCGACCTCAAACAAGGCTCCGGCCCGCTGCATACAAATCTGACGCCAGGCACCAATCTCCCACAAGTACTGCCCTTCATCCGAGAAAGGAACGGGGAGATCGCGGACAGTTTTACCCGCAGAACTTTCATCGATGGCTTGGCTGCTAGCCTCATTTTCTAGCTCTTTAATCGGCCAAAACAAGCTTAGAGCCTTGGGTGTTGGGCGAAAGTAACTATCCAAAGGATCAAAGCCCTGGGTGGTCTCTTCACAGTGGACCCAATTTTGCGTGCGCAAAAGACCCTGGCTACCCAGTAATTCCATGGTGAGGCTGCGCGGGAGCTCGGCGCGCATTAACAATCCGCAAAGCTGAATGCCAGAAAACGCCTCCGAGCTGCCGGATATTTTGCCGTGAAAAAGTAGCGCTAAAACCAGCAAGGCATGCGTATCAAGTTCATCGGCAGCCGGCAATTGCTGAATGCCGGGCAACAAGGGGAAAACCTGTTCGCCTAGAGTCTCAACCTGCAGACGGGTTTTGCGCAGGGATTCTTCAGATAGGCGGGCGCCGCGAGACGTTAGGTCTTGGAGTTCTCGAAGTTGATCACAAACTTCAAGGAGGCCGTCGAGAGGGGTGCAGTCGTGCAAAGGAAAAAACTAGAGTCCCCTGAGTATGCACGCCTCCTCGTTAAATTTCAGCCATGCTTTTCCACCAAATCGCTCCACTCTTGAAAAGACTCCACAGCTTCTTGGCCATAGATCGGAACAATCCACTTGCGGCCCTTCTGAAAAGTCTTGCCTGGGTTGAGGCCAACGCGGCGAATGAGATTGCTGACAAGCCAGACTTCATCTTCATCTTTCAGCACAAGGCGAACTTCCCACCCTTTACGGTAAGAGAGGTGCCCTTCCTGTTGGCGGGCGAGGTCCGGACGTCGACAATAGGCATTGCGGTTGAAAAATCTGCCAAGGCGGCGGCGGTCGGATAGGCGAGTGGGGGTCACCGAAGACATAGTGGAATCATAATCACAATCGTACATCGAATCTGCCCTTGTTCTAAAAGACTTGTGCGGGAAGCTAGGATAGTACCCATGGCTCGTGTCCGTCGCCGTGAATTGCGCCACCAGGTGTTGAAAGCGCTCCAAGAACATTTGGAGCAGCCGGTTGGCACGGTGTTCCATCCCGGCGAAGGTCAGCATGCGGCTGATATTGCCGACGTCATGTGGTTGGACCTCGATGCTGAAGATGCGCGTCGGATTTTCTTTGAGCTGGAGCTGAAGGAAGCTGCTGAAGTGATTGCTGAAGCAGAGGAGACTTTGCAAAAGCGTTTGCTCGAAGGCGGCGACCCTGAGCAAGTCGGTAAGTTGCTGGGTGAACTTTCCTATGACGATGGCACCGACCTCCTAGAAAACCTTGCAGAAGAATTGCGTCTGGAGGTCATGTGTTTTGTCACTCCCGAAGATGCGGCAGAATTGCGCCACCTTTCGGAATATGATCCGGATACAGCAGGTGGATTGATGACCACCGAGTTTCTAACTGCAACATCCGGCGAGAACATCGGCGATGTCTTGAAGCGCATCAAGCGCGACGAAGGAGAAGCAGAAAGCATCCACGTAGTTTTTGTGGTCGATGAACGCGGTGCCTTGCTAGGCGTTTTAAGTACACGCGAATTAATCGAAGCTGGGATTCACGACACCGTGGGCGAAGTCATGATCCCCGACGTCATCCATGCGCGCGTCGATGAAGATAAAGAAGATGTGGCGCATCGGATTCTGCACTACAACCTTTCCGCCATTCCGGTTTTGGATCCACGTGAAATCGTAGTCGGCATTGTCACCTCCGATGATGCGCTTGAAGTTATGGAAGATGAGGGCTCGGAGGACGCCTTACTTCTTGCAGGTGCTCACGGCGAGTCCGATGCCGGAGAACCTCTTGCGCGCATGGTTGCACACCGCGCGCCCATGCTTGCGGTCCCGGTGATTGCAGGTTTAGTTATAGCCAGGGTTATGGCGGGGTTCGATTTTGGGCACGGGCTTGGTATCGAGGAGGGGCCGTCGACTATTCGGGTCATCATGAATTACATTCCGATGGCCTTGGCATTGTCAGGAACGGTTGGCATGCAAACCTCTGCGATTCTGGTGCGTGGATTTGCGGTGGGCCAAATTATGCCTGGCCGGCGCCTTTCCGTATTTCTTGGCGAAGTACGTGTAGGCATGGCATTGGGCTTACTCTGCGGATTGGTCGCGATGCCCGCGATTGGGTTGTTGCTCGGCCGTTTCGATATGGGATTCAGCATGGGACTGGCGTTGATGGCAGGCATGGCCTGGTCCGCGACCGCATCAAGTGCAATTGCAATGGGAAGCGAAGCGGCTGGCTTAGACCCGGCCCTCGTGTCTGGCCCGGTGATGATGGCGGTGAGCGATTTATCGTCGTCGGTGCTCTTCTTGGGCATAGCGTCGTGGATGCTTTCCCCTTAAACTTCATGCATATCCATCGTCGCCGAAACTTGCTGCTATTGAGCACACTCCTGCTTGGAGGAATGTTCTTAATGGCGTGGGCGTGGAAGCCGTTTCACGTAGTTGGCCCATCGATGGAGCCCTGCCTAACCGATGGAGATTGGTTGTTGGTAAGCAAGCAGACCCCGCAACGGGATGACCTTGTTGTTTTTCGTGAGCCGGACACAGGCAAGTATGCGGTAAAACGAGTCGCAGGAGTTCCAGGTGAAGCCGTGCAACTGGTCGACGGCGATTTATACCTCGATGGCCAAGTGCGCCAACGAAGACTTGGTTCCGTCGAGGACTTGGTTCCGATGATGGATGCTGTTGGCGAAGAGGTTGAGGCTGCGATGGGTTTATCGAAGCATGGGTTTGCGCCATCAGGTAAGCGTCACTGGAAGTTGGAAGGAAGCGGCGTAGCTTTTTTACAACGCCCACCCACAGCGAATTACCTATTGCGTGGAAACTTAATACAAGGTCAACTTCCCGCCCAAGATTTAGGGTTAGAGGTGGAGTTTGATTTACTTGCAGCAAGTTCAGAGTTACACCTAGTCTTGCGCAAAGGGCAGTCGACATTCTTTGCCGTATTGTCGGAGCAAGGCAGCCGCTTAGAAGTCTTGCAGCAAGACCCAACGTTGAATGATCCATTAGTCCTGTTGGAAGTTGAGATTCCCGCAGGGTCCTCTCACGGCACAGCGTTTTTTACGCTCGCAGATCACGTCATCACCTTCGTTTTGAATGACGAAGGTGTGGTCGAAGATTTGGTTTATCCTGCCCCTTTGCCGCACCAAAATTCAGAACTACCGCTGGAGTTTCGCAAGATGGAACATGCGGGGCTCGGCGGGGTCGGCCCGTTGTTGGTGGGCAGGATTCGGCTGGGCCGTGATTTTCTTTACCGTCCCAGCGGAACCTATGGGGGGGCAAAGGCGTTGCAGTTAGCTGATGGTCAATACTTTCTGTTAGGTGACAATTCCCCGCAAAGCCGAGACTCACGTCAATACGGACCCGTTCCCAGCGAACGGATCCTTGGAATTGTTTCGTCCCGAGCCTGGCCGCGCGGCTGGACCGATCGGGGTTGGCCGGTTGAGTGAGCCTGGGTCGGGTAAAGGGCCTCGTGCAGCGACCCTGGAAGACCCTGGCGTGCAATGGATGTTGGCCTTTCAAGCGGGTGATGACGACGCCTTTACCGCGTTGGTTGAGCGTTATGAGGGAGCGGCATTTGCCATGTTGCGGCGGATTATGGGGCCAACGACTCAGATTGAAGACCTTGCTCAGGAGGCCTTCCTCCGCGTTTGGCGTTATCGAGATCGGTATAAGGCACAGGGCAAGTTCACGACCTTCCTTTTTCGTATTACCTACAACCTTGCGCTCAACTGCATCCGAGACAACAAGCGAAAGCCGTTGTATTCCATGCCCAAGTCTGCTGACGGAATCGAAATGGAGTCGGAAGACCCGTATGCGGCCTCTCCTGAGGATGGCGCAAATGCATCACATTGGGGCAAGATTGTGAAGAGTGCTTTGAGTGAACTACCTGAGAACCAACGCGCAGCAGTGGTGTTCCAACACTACGACGGCCTAGAGCTTCATGAAATCGGGGAAATCCTCGGCATAAGCCCTCAGGCCACCAAGTCCTTGCTCCATCGAGCGCGGGCAAATCTGCGTGCTCTCCTGTCCCCTTATCGAGAGGCCGAAAATGACTGATTGGCTAGATGAAATCCTTGATTGCGACACACCGGAATCGGTGCCCGAAGGCTTTGCTGCCCGTGTAGTAGCGGCGGCTCAGGCAGATGGTGCAGATGTCGAGCGTGATGGCCGTGGCCGCTTGATTAGTTTTCCTCAACTGATGAGCATGACCGCTGCAGCCGTGTTGCTGCTGTCGGTTGGTTTTTGGATGGGTCAAGGTGCCGATGCCGTGCATCAGCCGGTGGCCATAGGGCAGGGGCCAGAAAACGCCATGCTTAATTTAGATGAGCTTTATCAGAACCGAGAAGTCCTAGAGGCATTCGATATCCTTTCTGACGAGGCTTTGGATTCGGCTTTCTTAGATGTAGAAAGCGGGACGTGGGCTTTGGATTATGCTCTCGAGGAGGAAGGCAAATGATTCTTGCCGCACTTCTATCTATATCGTTGTTGCAGGTTGCGCAACCACCCGCAGCGCAAACCAAGGAAACAAACCACCAGCAAAAATGGTGGCAGCAATTGAGTGAAGAGGAGCGCGCACAAATGCGCAAGCGTATGGAATCCATGCGCGAGATGAGCCCAGAGGCACGCAAGGAGCTCGAAGGCCGGCGCAAGGTGTTTGAAGAAGAGAAGGCTCTCTTAATAAAGCAACTAAGCGAAGAGGATCGTGCGCGCTACGAGGCTCTTGACGTAAGGGAGCAAGCCCATTTTGTAAGGGAGCAAGTACACGAACGCTTGCGTCAACGTGGAGAACGTTTGCGTCAACGTTTTCCTGGCATGGAAAAGGGAAAACTGGCCTTTGAAGAATCCCGTCGCAAGCAGGTGATGGAGGGCATTGTTCGAGCAGGTGAAGATGGCTGGTTTGGTCCTCATGCGCTGGAGTACTTCAAACAAGCGCCTTTGCATGAAGCGATGCACGCCTTGATGGAAGTTCAGAAGTGGCAATTTTTGGAGCAAGCCCAAGAGACGGAATTCTGGGCCAAGAAGAAAGTAGGCGAAGAGAGGCAGCGTCGAATTTCAGCGTTGCCAGCACCAGAATTTTTCCGGGAAATTCAAAGTTTGGTGGATGGCCGCCCCAAGGGTCCACCTCGAGGCCATAGAGAAGGTAGAGAGGACCAAGGCGGCAGAGCGGGGCAAGGTCCGCCGCATGGAGGACGTCGGCCAGGTGGTCCGGAACCAGGTCCACCACAGCCGCCCAAAGAAGGTGGGCGGTATCGCTAAGATGTTGCAGTGAACATCGACTTTGCGAAAACAGCGAAAGACTATGCGCAACACCGCGTTGGTTTCCCGGAAGAGTTTTTCGAACGCTTAGCCGAAGCGGGAATATTGAAAGCCGGATGCCGGGCCTTGGACCTTGGAACAGGTACGGGTTTGGTTGCGCGGGAACTTGCAAAGCGTGGTGCCGATGTTGTGGGCTTAGATCTCGCAGGTGCACTCTTGTTAGAAGCGCAGCGCTTAGACCAAGAAGCTGGGCTTTCGGTTCGTTACGTGGAGGCTCCCGCAGAAAAAATGGGATTGGAAAACCAGTCATTTGATTTGATCCTTGCGGGTCAGTGTTGGCATTGGTTTGATCGCCCCAAAGTATTGCAGCAGATCAAAAAAGTTCTGCGGCCCAATGGGATCCTTGTGATTGCTCATTTTGATTGGCTCCCCATTCGTGACAGCATGGTTGCGGCAACGGAAAGCCTGATCTTGAAGTACTCACCGAAATGGGAGCTTGGAGGAGGCACTGGCCTGTATCCCCAGTGGCTGCCAGAGATTTCGGCGGAAGGATTTACACAGATCGAAACCGGGAGTTTTGATTTAGACGTCTCCTATTCTCCTGAGGATTGGCGCGGTCGAATTCGTGCGAGCGCCGGGGTCGCAGCTTCCTTGTCGCCGGAGAAGGTGTCAGCTTTTGATATGGACTTGCGGAAAATCTTAGAGGACCACTTTCCTCAACGCCCCTTGAAGGTACCGCACCGGGTTTGGTGGGCCTCCAGCCGGAATACGGGAGTGAAATCGGATGGGAACAGGCTATAGCACTTGTTTCGCGCATCTGTAAGAGCTGTCGTCCTATGTTCGGGAGAATCAAGCGCAAATTTTGTGCGACGCAGCCGATGGGAACCTATGCCCACGGCTAATCAACCGAATTTCTTTACCAAAAATTCCGGCCCCTCTGAATGACCACCTCCGCCCCCTTGACATCTCCCGACCCTTCTGACAACCCAATAGGTGTACCCCACGCCGAATTGCAGGGAGCCGCTAGTCTTTTCCGCTTTCGCCCAGAGCGCTTGTCAGTGTCGGCATTGGAGTTTGATTCCACCTGTAGTTTTCGGGTGGGCGAGCAGGTGTTTGAGAATTTGCAGGTGATCGATGTCTCCTGCACAGGCCTGGGCCTTCAGAGTGAATCGCCCCTGGACTTAGATGAGGGGGCGATCGTTGAAGATGTCCGCTTTCGTCACCGCGGCCGCGTTGTTTGGACCGGCCAGGCACAGGTGGTTTACCCGCAGAATGGCAACCAGCTTCGTTTTGGGATACGCTTTTTAGGCACCTCTCTAAGCCTGCAGGAAATGCGATTTCGTGATGACTTTGTCGAGCAACGCTTGGGGCACGCTTTGGAGCGACTGCGTTCTTACGAAGAAATCTTGCCGGCAGAGTGGCGCGCGCGGGTGACACATTTGCACCAGCTTTTGTTGGAGGCCAAGGTCTTGCTTGACTCACAACAGGCTGGAGACAGCGAAGGACGGTGGCGCGAACCAGACCGCAGCTGGCGTTTATGCGAAGCTTTCTTGGAGCGATGGGGCCCGGAATTCCGTCGTGTAACAGAAGAGCTTGATGCGCTAACGACATCTTTCGATCAGCGCCAAGTGGAGTTGGGTTCCATTTTTGCGCAAGGCATCATCATGCAAGAGTTCAGGCATTGCGAAATGATGCGTCGAGCTTATGAAAAGCCACAAGGCTATGCCGGCGACTATCGCATGATGGAGCTTGGCCAGACCAATATTCTAGAAGGGGAAACTCTCTACCATCGTTTTCTACATTTCCTTTCGCAGCAATTTTCTCTTGGCCAAACCATTCAGGCTCGTGCCTGGAATGCGCAAGACGCTGCAGCGGAGACGATTGCTCTTGACCGTCCGGTTCGGATTCTTTGTCTAGCCTCTGGGCCAGGTGTGGAGTTGCGCCGATTGATTCGGGATACGCAAGAGTTCAAACACCGGGTAGAGATTTTGTTGGTGGATCAGGACGAGGATTCTTTGCGGTCTTGCCTTGATCAATTGAATCGTGCATGTGGTGAACGCGGAGACAATCCACCAATCGAGTTCCATTGTCTTCACTTTTCATTACGCCAGATCATTGCGCCGAAGAGAGGAGCCGAGCAGGAGTTGGTGAAATCTGTTTTGACCGGAGTCGATTTAGTGTACTCCATGGGACTGTTTGATTACTTGCTGCAGCCGCTAGCTCGGCGCACGGTTTCTTCTCTTTACAAGCTACTAAACCCGGGCGGCCGTCTTTTCATTGGCAACCTGATGCGTGTGCCGGATAGTACCTGGATCATGGAATATGGCGTTGCGTGGAATTTAGTCTACCGTACCGAAGAAGAGATGATAGATCTTGGTGCGGAGATTGTGCCTGAGCCGGCTTCGGTTCAAGTCGAGCGCGATAAAACGGGTCACTGTTTGTTCTTTGACGCACGTCGCGGCGAAGAATAATTATGCGGCCTCAGAAGATTCTTCCGCATCACCGCCCAAGCTAATCCCTTTATTTAAGGGCAGAGTCATGGTGAAGGCTGCTCCACCTTCTGGTGGGTGGAAATCAACTTCAATGCGGCCGTCGTGAGCGGTGACAAGGTTGCGCACAATGGAGAGGCCGAGTCCGGTTCCGTTTGCCTTTCCGGCAGTTGCGAACGGCTGGAAGAGTTTCTTTGCAGCTTCATCAGGGATGCCGGGGCCGTTATCCGCAACTCGAATGATGAGGTGGTTCTTCGTGACTTCCGTGCGCATCCATACGGTTCCGTCGGTCTTTCCATCGACTCCGACTACCGCATCGCGTGAGTTGTTGACTAAGTTCTCGAGGACACGAGAAATGCGGTCGCGATCCATTTCAATCTCGGTTTCAAGATCTCCAACACTCTCTTGCTCAAAAGTAATGTCGACGTTCTTCAAAGACGCACTCATATCTTCACTTAGGCGCCCAAGGAATTTGCTTACTTTGATTGGCTGAAGGTCAAGGGTTACATTGTTTCCACGCACAAACTCGAGCAACTCTTGAATCATGTTGTTGACCCGGCGCACGGTATCTTCGATCGCGACGAGGTCATCATCCACTCCGTCTAGGTTGCCAGCCATTTCGGTGACCATACGGACTAACTCAATGCGGTTAAAAATCGCAGTAAGCGGGCCACGCATGTCATGGGCTATGGTTCCGGTCATTTGCCCCACAGCGACAAGGCGGCTATCGCGCTCGTCCAAGGTTTTCTCGACGGCACGGGTGCGTAGCTGCGCAGCAATCCGCGCCTCGATCTCAACCATCTTGAACGGCTTGTTCACATAATCAACTGCGCCTAGACGTAAGCCTTTTACTACGGCTTCGGCTCCAGTTTTTGCAGTCAGCATGATGATGGGAGTTTTATCGAAGGTCTTGTCCTTGCGTAACTCTCCAACCATTTCGAAACCATCCATGACGGGCATTTGCACATCGGACACGATCATGTCGGGGCGAATCTTACGCGCTTTCTCCAAGCCAAGTTTTCCGTTTTCAGCAGTGGCAACACGGTAACGCTTGGCCAAGGAAGTGGAAACGAAGGAGCGCATGTCGGGATTGTCTTCCACCACCAGCAAGAGTGGAGCATCAGCTCCGGCTTGGTCCAAAATACGGTCTTGCGTATCTTCCAATCCAGTGGTTTGAACGTCGGCGAACCTGGTTGCATCGGAGTTGGACCGCGCGACGGTTTGCACTTCTTTCTTTTTCGTAGCAGGGTTTTGCGCGGAAGAGCCATTCCAATCACTGGCCTCGAGGGTTGGCAACTGTATGCGGAAGGTGGTTCCTTTGCCCAGTACGCTGGAGGCTTCAATGGTTCCCCCGTGTAGCTCGACCAGCTCTTTGGAAAGAGCTAAGCCCAACCCAGTTCCTTGAATCTTGCCGCCTTTGCCGCCGTCCACTTGGTGGAAACGATCGAAGACTTTCTTTACATCCTTTTCCGGAATGCCACATCCAGTGTCTTGTACCTCAATCCAGATGAAGTCTTTCTCAGCTCCGGTTTCTATCGTAACGCTACCACCATCAGGGGTGAACTTCATCGCGTTCGACAACAAGTTCGCAACGGCCGTTTCTATTTGCTCGGCTTCGTGTGGGATTTCTGGCAAGACGTCGAAACCATTTCCAGTTAGCTTGATGCCGCGCTGAAGTGCATAAGGGGCAGCACCGGCAACTAAGGTGTCGAGCACTTCTCCAACCTGACCGAGCTCCCGGTTGCACTCTTGTTGCCCCGCTTCGATTTTGGAGAAGTTAAGGATCGTATTTACCTGACGCAGCAGGCGGTGCGCGTTGGCGCTCATGGAATTCAATAAGGGTTTGGGATCACCGCCATCGCCGCTCATGAGAGATTCCAAGGGACCCAAAATCAACATTAGGGGTGTTCTCAGTTCGTGGGAAACGTTAGCAAAGAATCCTGTTTTTGCCTTATCCAACTCTTGAAGGCTTTCATTTGCCTCCTTGAGTTGTAGGCGTAAAAGTAGTCCTTCGCGTCGTGAGGCTTCAATTGCGCCTGCCGCCCAACAAGTTAGGAAGAAGGTTCCACCAAGGAAGAACACCGGCAATAAGGCTTCGCCCAAGGTTGCGGTGGGAGCCCCTAAGTTCACCCCAATGTAGAAAACCATGACAGCCAAGCAATACCAGGCGGTTAGCCTGACGCCCCACGGGAAGAACAAGCCGACCAAAAAAGCGGCAAGCATGATTCCAATGAAGTATTCATGGCCAAATCCCCCTAGCAATCTAGTCATCACCGCCATGGCAGCTGCGCCAATGAACATAATGCCAAAGGAAAGCGGTCGCACATTTTTCCTTCCCCAGTCGGTATTGGCAAAGGCAAGATAGGCAAGTGGAGAAAGTACAGCGACAATTCGAATCCAGAAGAAGGTCCAGAATTGTCCTTCTCCAACCACAAACAGATCGAGTAAAGCAAAAGCTACGTAAAGGAACGAGCCAGCCAAAAGGCTTACCCGTAGTCGTGCCGTCAACAAGTCACGGCCTTCCTGCTGGAAGAGCTCGTCAAAGTTCTCCAGCTGGCCGGCAGGGACCAGGTTGCTTGTCGGTGTTTTGGGATCTGTCGATTCCATGAATGTGAAGGGCCCCCGGTAAACGCCGGAGGCTGTCTCATCCTTTTCGGCACGTAAGGGGGGAATCCTTTACGAAGTCCCTACAGGAAGAGGCGCAGGAGTCCGATATTAAAAGGTCATGGCTCGAATCCTCATTGCAGACGACGACTCGGAAATCCGCGTCACCCTTCAAAAGCTCCTCCAGATGGTAGGCCACGAGGTGGAACTAGCCAAAGATGGCCTAGAAGCCACACGTATCCTTTCTGGAGGGGAGTTTGACTTAATGGTCACAGATATTGTGATGCCGAACCAAGAAGGCTTGGAGTGCATCCTGGAGGCGAAGCAAAAGCATCCAGACTTGCACCTCATCGCAATGTCGGGCGGCGGTAAAGACCGTACCGAAAACTACTTACGCATGGCTAAGACTTTTGGCGCCGACGCCATTTTCATGAAGCCATTTTCCCCACGGGAAATGCTCGACAAAGTGAACGAGCTCGTCGGCTAGGCGATAAGGGGCGGGAGAACGTACTGATAGACCGCCACCACGTGTGCGGCGCTTCCAGCGAGCACGAATAAGTGCCAAACCGCATGGAAGAAGGGGACCTTCTCGTCGAAGATGAAGAAGGTGATGCCTAGGGTGTAGAACAACCCACCCACAACAAGCCATTCAAAGCCGCCAGCTGGCAGATTCGCCGTCATAGGCTCCCAGCCGATCACGGCCATCCAGCCCATGCCTAGGTAAAGCAAGTTGGAGAGTTTCTGGAATCGGCCGGTGAAAAATAGCTTAAAAACGATGCCGCAAAGAGCCATCGTCCATGCTGCAGCCAGAAATGACCATCCCCATGGGCCACGTAGGGTTACCAGCGCAAAAGGGGTGTAACTTCCGGCAATCAACAGGAAAATGCAGGAGTGATCCAGCACTTGCATCCAGTTTTTGCTCTGGGGGGTGCGCGCTAAGTGATAGGCGGTCGATGCTCCGTAGAGTAGGACTAGTGATAAGGCAAAAATACTGAATCCGAGGACTGCGAGGGTATCGCCACGGGAGGTTGCAGCAAACACCAAAAAGGGTGCTGCGATCAAGCTAAACAGCAGACCGACGCCATGGGTGAGGGCGTTGGCAATCTCTTCGCGGTCTAGAGCGACGGCAGGGGCATCTATGGTGTGCTGCACGCTTTAAAATACCCCCAGAACACCGTTCGGTTACGAAAAATGAGCCTCAACCTTTGCCAAGACTTGTGCCTCGGCAGCTTTAGCTCGTTGCTCTAAGGCGATTCCGCGTTCCAAGAAACCCTGGCGCGCGGATTCGTCTTCCAAGTCAGAGGCATTGATGCGGACGTTAAGGTAAGCCCCACGGACCGCGGCACGAGCGCAAAGGGCTGCGACTCCAGCATCCGATGCGGAGGCCGAGAGGCCCTGTTCTGCCATGGCTTCGGCAACCTCCATCGAGGCTAGTGAAACTTCCATAATACGGAATGGAACCGCGATTGCCTGATGCACTGCCGCCTGAACCGCAGCTTGCTTCGCTGCTTTTTCTGCGTCACTGCCTGCCGGTAAGCGCCAGCTAGCCATGATGGCATTAAATGCGTCGGTGTCTTTGTCGACGAGCGCGAGTAGCTCGACCATGCAGGCCTTGCCCTTCTCGGCCCAATCTGAAAACTCTTCCCAACGCGCATCCCATCCTTGTTTGTGCGAGCTTAAGTTCGCCACCATGGTGCTGAGTGCTGCACCCAGAGACCCAAGAGTTGCCGCGACGGATCCACCACCTGGTGCAGGACTCTCCGAGGCCGTTTCTTCGCAGAACCCAGTGATGGTGAGGTCAACCAAGCGCTTGCATTTGTCCGCCGCCGTCAAAACGTACTCAATGATTTTCTCTTCAGGCTTAAACGGATAGAGCTCATCAAGGCCCATCGACTTGACGGCAATCTTAATCAACTCCGCATCACTGACTCCCGTTGAGCGCGACTGTTTGCGTAAGTAGTGACGCCCAGCATCCAACATCGCTTGTAGTGGAATCAGTCCGACCAATTCCGATCCGGTAACCCGAATCCCACGCGCTTGTGCTTTGTCTAGAACTTCGTCGAAAGCGATATGGGTTGGTGTGACCGAAATATTGGTGAGGTTCATCGAGACTTGGCAAATGCCAAACTCTTCAATAAACCACCCGATGCCTTTGACGCACTTGAGCGTCCCGGGATTCCAAACGGTCTTGCCGTTTTCATCTTTTACAATTTCACCCGTAAGCGGATCTGGCTTGCGCAAAATCCGTCCCTTCTCACGCACATCAAAGGCAATGGCATTCGCGCGACGGGAGCTCGTGGTGTTGAGGTTGATGTTATACGCAACCAAAAAATCGCGTGCGCTAACTGCGGTTGCACCCGTGCGCGGCTGGAATTCAGAAGGGCCAAAATCCGGCGCCAATTCTTTAGTCCCAACCCGATCCTTGACGGCTTCGTATTCGCCAGCGCGCACATTGGCCAAGTTCATGCGCTCTGGTTTCAGCGCTGCGTTCTCATAGCAATAAATGGAAAGCCCAGCTTCTTCGCCGAGACGCTTGGCCAGTGCGCGTGCATACTCCACCGTTTCGTCCATGCTGATGTTCGCGATTGGAACCAGCGGACAAACGTCCATAGCGCCGAAGCGAGGATGCTCTCCAGTGTGCTGGCGCATGTCAATGAGCTCGGCAGAGACTTTCCCAGCAATCACGGCAGCATCTAAAACCGCATTTGGAGTGCCGACAAAGGTCACTACGGTGCGGTTGGTGGCAGCGCCAGGATCGACATCAAGAAGGGTGACGCCGTCAACGCTTTCAATCGCATCGGTAATGCGTTTGATAATCTCCATGTTCCGGCCTTCGCTGAAGTTGGGAACGCATTCAATGAGTTGTTGCATGACTAGTTGCCGAGTTGGCGGCGGATGCGATCATCAAGATCGGCTTGGTCCTTGGAGAATGCGTAAAGTCCGGCCAAGGTAAACAGGCCGTCGAGTCCGGCTTTTCCTTGCGCGATGTCCGCAAGCCAAGTGTTGCGCTTTGGAGCTTTGCCCTCAGCGATGAGGGTTGCGGTTTGCTCTTCGCTTAAGCGTGGGAAGACGCCTCCGACTCCACCATCGTGCAATGCATTTTCAATGCCTTCAGCAGACAACTCGGTTGCAGGAATCTCAGCCAGCTTGTCGCACACCGCGCGGAACTCAGTGGAAACATTCCACAAGTCTTCCAGCCCTTCAATGCGGGTTGCGATTTCCTCATTCCAGTTCGGGCGATAATCTTCATCGGTGCGATCAGAAATACTGGATGGCGCCGCATCTAGGTAGGCTTGCGCAACGGCAACAGGCATGGTGTAAACATCTAAGCCAGCTAAAGTTTCCACTTGCTCACCCCCGCGCATGCTTGCGGCAATCTGGCGCGTTGGAACCCCAAGGCGATCGCGCAACTCACGCACTGCAGCTTGCGATGCCATGGTAGTGCGCTCGCCAACCCATCGTCCGTCGCATAGTCCTTCCCCAGAGGCGTAAGCATTGAGCCGTCCGAGGAAAACGTTGACCCAGTGCGGTCGCGCAACACATGCGATGAGATAGTTTTCTCGTGCGCTGAAGCCAAGCGTGAAGTTCACTGGAATACCATCTTCCTCCAGCAGCCGTGCGGAAACCAGGCCCGACGGAGTGAGTGGCACCTTCACAATGAACTGGTCGCAGAGTGCGGCGTAGCGCCGGCCATAGGCAACCGAACGCTCGACGTCGTGGGCGAGGTCGGTGTGAAGTTCTACCGAAACGCGAGTGCCGAAGCGTTGCACTAAGCGTAAGCCGTGTCGCGCGTTGAGGGCGAAGGCGATTTCCAGGACCAAATCATCCTCAGAGAGTGCAGGGTTGTCGGCCTTGGCGGCAGCAGCAGCCACCGGAATCCAGGAGTCATAAATGCCCTTCTGGATTTCCCTGTTGAGCAAGGTGTTGTTGGTGGTCAGTGCCTGGAAGTCGGGGTTCCACAGCGCTGCGGCCTGCTCCATGTCGCCAGTGTCCAGCCAAAGGTCGGTGCCGGTGGCGGAAACTTGTTGCCACAGTGGATTAGTTTCGCCTTGCAGCGGGGTTTCCTGCACACCATCGAGGATGACGCGTGCGAGTTCTGTGGGGGCAACGGGAGGGGCTTGGCTCATGGGAGCACCAGGATACGATTTGCTTGCGGAATCGACCGCCCTCCCATGAACATTCCTTCGCTGCCTTACGCATCCATGCGCGCTTACCCCGAGTTGCGTTGGATTGACCTTCGCAGCCCCGCCGAGTTTGAGAGAGACCATGTGCCGGGAGCCATCAATGTCCCTCTTTTTGATGATGAGCAGAGAGCGGCCGTCGGCACTCTCTATCACCAGGATTCAAAGGAGTCGGCTTATGAGCAAGGGCTCGCTTTTGCCAAGTCGGCAATGCCCAGTCTTTTAGGCAAGCTATTGGGGCGAGAGATTGAGGCCAAGGAGTGGAAACCATGCTTCGAGCAGCTTGGCGAGCATTTGAGTGCAGGACAAGAAAGTGTGGAGCTGACTTCGCAGATGCCTGCGGCCAAGCCAACAGTTGCGCTGTATTGTTGGCGTGGCGGTATGCGTTCGCGTTCGGTGGCCGCATTGGTGCAGGCGCTTGGCGAAACTGTTTTGCTCCTGGAGGGTGGATATAAAAATTACCGAGGTTGGGTGCTGGCGCAAACCGAGCAATTGAGCCTCCCTCCGCTTGTGGTTTTACGTGGGCCTACCGGGGTAGGGAAAACCGAGATACTCACGCGGCTTGAGAACCAGTTGCCTGGGTCCACGTTGTGCCTGGAAAGCCTGGCCGAGCACCGGTCTTCTATTTTGGGGGCGGTAGGCAAGCATCCGGTCAGCCAACCAGCCTTTGACTCTCGGTTGCTACAACGCATCGCGGAAATGGGGCCAGGGCCCTGGTTTGTTGAGGGAGAGAGTCGCAAAGTGGGCGATGTCATTTTGCCGGTTCAGCTTTTTCAGGCCATGGATTGCGGCCATCACTGGCGCTTGGAGGCTCAAACTGAGACCCGCGTGCGCAATTTGATGGACGATTATCTTGCCGATGCCGGCGCGGTCGATGCGATTCGCAAGCAACTACCTATGTTAGAGCGCAGAATCGGGCAAAAGTGGGTGGGGCAGTTGGATCAGTGGATGCTCGAAGGGAAGGCCGCTGAGGTCACTGAGGTGCTGCTCGAGCGCTACTACGACCCTCTTTATGCACACAGCGACGAGCAGCGCACCTGGTCCGGCCACTTTGAAGTGGAGTCCCTCGATTTGATTAAGGATTTGCTGCGGGAACGCGCTCGCATTTCCGGCTAGTGCAGAAGATTTGGGTACAATAGTTTCGCAGCCACCCGCTGCCGAACCCTTTCGCGACGGTCCTCAAGCTACTGCATCCATGTGCGGATTCCTTGGTCTCGCCGGTTTACCCGGCCAAGATGTTTCTTCCGAACTCTACGAAGGCTTAATTGCCCTTCAACATCGTGGGCAAGATGCTGCTGGCATTCTTTCCTTCGATGGGATGTTCCACCTGCGTAAACAAAACGGCATGGTCCGCGACATTTTCCGTTCGCGCGACATGCAGCGTTTGCGTGGAAACTTAGCCATCGGCCATGTGCGCTACCCCACTGTGGGTGTCGGCGCCGAGGAAGACGCGCAGCCGTTCTACATGAACTTTCCGTTTGGAATTGGCATGGCGCATAACGGTAACCTGACTAACTGGGTCGACCTCAAGTCGAATCAGTTCCCTCAGGACAACATTCCGCTGGAAAGCTCCTGCGATGTGGAAGCCATCCTTTACGCATTTGCTCAGGGACTGCAGCGCACAGTAAGTAGCGAACCGCTAGCGCAACGCATTGGCGAGGCCGTGGCGGCGGCATTCAACCGCGCAAAGGGCGCTTATTCTGTTTGCGGAATCCTTTCTGAGGGCGTAATGTTTGGGTTTCGCGACCCGTCTGGCATTAAGCCATGCATTCTGGGTAAGCGCGTGGAAGAGGCTGGAACCTCGTGGGCGCTAGCTTCTGAATCGGTGGCCTTTGATGTCCTCGGCTACGAGCGCGTGCGTGACTTGAAAAACGGAGAGGCTGTCATCATTCAGCCTGGAAAGGAGCCAATCTTCCTCCAAATCGCGGAAAATTTGCACACTCCATGCATTTTCGAATTGGTGTATTTTGCGCGTCCCGATTCTTTTCTGGACAAGGTCAGCGTTTACAAAACCCGCCGCCGCTTCGGAGAAGCACTTGCCGAACAGTGGGAGGTCAGTGGCGCGCCGAAGGCGGATGTGGTGATTCCGATTCCGGATTCCGCCCGCGATGCTGCGTTGAGTATGGCGGAGGCGCTAAAACTTCCTTACCGCGAAGGCTTTACCAAAAACCGCTACGTCGGGCGGACCTTCATCATGCCGAACCAGGAGGAGCGTCAGCGCTCGATTCGGCGTAAGCTGAATCCGATCCCATTGGAATTTGAAGGCAAGAATGTGCTTCTGGTCGACGACTCGATTGTGCGCGGCAACACTTCACGCAAAATTATTGAAGTCGCCCGAAGAGCCGGTGCGGCCAAGGTTTACTTTGCGAGCACGTCGCCGCCTCTCACTTCGCCTTGTCCTTACGGCATCGATATGGCCACGGAGGAAGATTTTGTCGCTCGTGGAAAAACCATTGATGAAGTGCGTAAAGATATCGGCGCCGATCATTTGGTTTACTTAGAGTTAGATCGTTTGATTGCCTGCGGCAAAGCGGGCAATAGCGAGATCAAAGAGTTTTGTAGTGGTTGCTTTACCGGGGAATACCCTACGACGGATGCGAAAGAGCATTTGGAAGCCCTCTCAGCGGAAAGAGCTTCGGCGAGAAACTGAGAGTATTGTTAGGTTTTGCAGGGCCACGCTTCATGTCTTCTGTCGAGCGCACCAAGGCCGCAGAAGCCTATTCTTACCTTTCCGAGATGAAGTGGGAAACGAAACTTACCCGTAACGCGCTTCTTCGGGGTACGGTCGCTACACCGTGGTTTACGACCAGGATAGAGTGAACCAGCGTCGCAGCATCATTCCTGCATAACTTGCTCCTTATTAGAACAGGCTAAACTCCAAGAACGGCGTGGCTGCATAGCTGCGCCGTTCTTTTACATTTAGCTCAATAGGGAAAAAGCCGAAAGGGGGATGCCTCCATGCCCGAATCGAGATTTTCATGCGACCTCCCCTCAACCATAGCCAGCAAGGATTCTCCCTAGTCGAACTGACGATTGTCGTCGTGATCCTAGGGGTGCTTGCGACTTTTGCCGTCCCGCGCTTTCAGGCGTCGGTCGAGCGCACTAAAGCCTCTGAAGGTTTTGTTTACCTGAAGCGAACCCAGGAAATGCAGGAGCGCTTCATGGCTACCGTTGGCCGTTATGCTTACTCCAAAGAGGAGATTAAGCGCAAGACTGGCGAACGTTTGGCTGACCCGCAGTTTTTCCGTTTGTCTTCCTACTCGTCTTCCAACTGGGAGCGGCGCTGGGCGGTAAAGCTCACCCGAAGCGGGGCAAGCTCTGGATATGGCCGCTATTCGATTCTTTGGAGCCAAGATGGTTTTGACGATCGGCGTAGTACCATTCCTGAAGCGTTGAAGATGTAGCGCCAATTTTATTCAAGCTAATCCGTTTTATTTGCCGAGGTAGAACTCCCCCTGAGGATTTCATCTTGGGGCACAAACCCCACATCATTATGAAACTCATCGCTAACAACAAAAAGACTGGCTTCTCGCTAGTCGAACTGACCATCGTGGTCGTCATTCTCGGCGTGCTTGCAACCTTTGCAGTACCTCGTTTTATGTCTTCTGTAGAGAAGACCAAGGCCTCCGAAGCTTTTTCTTACATGGCCAACCTTGAAAGCGCACAAGCTCGCTTTAACGCTGAAAAGGGTCGCTATTCCTGGAGCACCAACGACCTGGATATCGACTTGGATCGTCCAGAGTTCTTCTACGTTTCCGGCCCTTACAGCTCCAACTGGGAAACCAAGTGGGAAATGAAGTTGACCCGTAACGGTGCATCTTCTGGTTACGGTCGCTACACCGTGGTCTACGACCAGAAT
>JASFYO010000017.1:0-8631 GCA_045047305.1 Planctomycetota bacterium
GCAGCCATGGGCGCAAGCATTGCGGATGTAGATTTGGATGGAGACATGGACATCCTGGTTACCAATATGTTCAGCTCAGCTGGGCGCCGGATAGCAACTCAGGGCGATCGTTTCATGAATGGCAAGGCAAAGGATGTGCAAGCCGATTATGTGCGCCATGCACGCGGAAACACGCTATTACGCAATAACGGCGACGGCACCTTCACCGACAGCACCGATGACTCCGGCATGGCGATTGGAGGTTGGGCCTGGGGTGCTCAATTTGTCGACATCAACAATGATGGCTTCGACGACATTTACTCCCCCAATGGCTTCCTCACCAATAAGGGTGAAGATGATTTGTGAAGTTTCTTTTGGCGACGCGTGACGTCGCAATCTCCAACTTCCGGGTCGAACCCGACTGACGCCTACACCGATGCCTGGGCCAGCATTGCGCACCTGGTGTCGGAAGAAGGCATGTCATGGAGCGGACGCGAACGCAACCGCATGTTCCTTTCCGTGAAAGGCGAAAAGTTCATCGATGTGTCCTCCGTCACCGACACCGATTTCATTCAAGACGGCCGCGCGCTAGGACTGCTCGACTGGAATGCCGATGGCCAAGTCGACCTACTGCTACGTAACCGCAATGCACCCCGCATACGCTTACTGCGCAACCGCGCAACCGCCGATGCCCATTGGCTACAAATTCAGCTAGTCGGTACAGGTAACTCGAACCGAGACGCTATTGGTGCACGCGTGATTGCAGAGCTCCCCGGCCGCAAAATCATGCGTGGTATGCGCGGGGGCGAAGGCTTCTTATCGCAATCCTCCAAAACTTTATTCTTCGGCTTAGGGGAAACCAAGCGCGTAAATAGCGTGCTCGTGTTGTGGCCCGACGGAAGCGAAGAACGTTTCGGCATCCCGGCCGCCGACCAACGCTACCGCTTGATCCAGGGAACAGAAGTTGCGGAGCAGATTCAAATCGTGCCGACCTCGCGTCTAGCCGCTCAAACCCAGGTGCCGCCGAGTAATCCAGACCTCGGACGCATCGCACTGATTTCTACGCTACCGATGGATGAGTTCCCATTGCCATCCTTCGACAACCCCAACCGCAAGGTGAAGGATTTACGCGGTCGGCCCATCCTGATTAACTTCTGGTCCACCACCTGCGCGGCATGCTTGGAAGAGTTCCAGGATCTATATGAAAAGCGCGGCAAGCTCAACCGCCGGGGATTACAAATCGTGACCATGCTTACCGACGAAAAGTCGAAGTATTCGCTCGCGCAAAAAATTCTCGCCGGCGTGAAGTTGGAAGGACTTGCTGGATACTCCACGCCGTCCACCACCAATGCAATGCAAATTCTGGTGGAGGAAGTGCTCGGCCGTAGCGTCGACATGCCGCTTCCAGTGAGCCTGCTGTTAAATGAGCGCGGGCAACTGGTAGAGATTCACGTCGGCAAGCTAAAGGTTCCGGGCTTGCTGCGCGACCTCAACATCATGAAGCGCATGGACCCTAGCAACCCGTCTGCTAGCCCGCTCTCTTTCGGCCGACGCCTGGCCTTCGCCGATCGCTCATTCCTAAAAATGGCGGCTCGATTCCGTGAAGCCCAATTGCCGCAACTCGCCGATTTCTATCAGGCTCTCGACGGACGCTTCGACCCGCAGCAAGCCAACGGTCACTAATTCAAGCGAATCGAGCCGGCCGCGCTGCCAGGAAGGCCTCAAAGCCGAGTAAAAGCTCAAGAACTAGGCTGCCAGCACGGACATGGAGCGTAATTTCCCGCTAAAAGCTATCGAGGTCCGCTGAAACCATAAACCTAGGGGCATAGAACCTCACCGGACACCTGTGTTTCTAGCCCTTCTCCACACAGCCAAAACACGGTACTAGAGCGGCAACTAGAATGAATATGAGATATTGCACCCATGCGTCATAGAGTTTGCCAGGATTCTCCAGGCTTACTCTTGACGAAAACGGGGTGTCCAACTAATCTAATCGGCCCATTTCGCTCCAGAACACCTTGTTCCAGAGCGACAAGAAAGATTCATGGCTACCTACACCGGTCCCAAAGTCCGCTTGTCCCGTCAGCTTGGCGTGGCAATTTCGGACAACCCGAAGCACCTCAACTCCCGTCGTTTAGATACGCCACCGGGAGGCACCAGCAAGCGTATGCGTCGCCTGAGCGACTATGGCGTACGTCTGCGCGAAAAGCAGAAGCTTCGTTACTACTACAACGTGCAAGAGAAGCAGCTTCGTCGTTACGTCAAAGAAGCTTCCCGTCGCAAAGGCAACACAGGTGAGAACCTTCTCGAGATTCTCGAGCGTCGCCTCGACAACGTTTGTCGTCGCATGAACTTTGGCCGCAGCATCTGGCAAGCACGTCAGGTAGTGAACCACGGTCACGTACTCGTAAACGGCCGCAAGGTTGACATCCCTTCTTATCAGGTTCGCCCTGGCGACGTCGTCACCGTAAAGGAGAAGGCGAAGGAAGGCATCGAACGCACGGTTGAGCTCATGGGTGGCGAGTCCTCCTACGAGTGGATGGCGCTCGATCGTGGAAGCCTCACGATTACCATCACCGATAAGCCAAAGGGTGCACAACACCCATTTGACTTGCACCTCGGCATGATTGTCGAGTACTACTCGAACTAAGAGTAAACAAATCTCAGTAGTTTGCGAGAGACTGCTGATGGGCTCCGGCCCCTTTCCCCGAACGCACCTGCTCCGGCAGGTGCGTTTTTTATTTACCTTGGTGGCAGGAGCGCGCAATGAGGGCCGCAGAGGAATTCCAGCCGTTTCTTGCATATAGCTTTAGACTGAATTTGCCCTATACCACCAACCAAGCCTCCAACTTCAGCGCCAACGTTCATCCATCGCGTTATCAGGTCGGTCCTCGTCCTGGTCCCCTTTTGCCTTATCCGAGGCCTTCTTGAACAGGTCATCCAACTCCTGCTTGCGATCCCGTTCTGCATCCATCGCTGCGCCAAAGGCATCTTGGCTTTTTTGTTCGCGGGCTGCGATTCGGCCGTGGATTTCATTGAGATCGGCGGCCTTTTCCTCCCCGTGAGCGAGAATGGCGCCGGTTTCACGGTCTATCCGCAATCGGCTTCCGCAATCGGGGCAGTGGACTTCTAAATCTTTTTTACGCATGATTTACCTCCAAAGAGAGCTCAGCCTCACTTTAACCAGCTATTCATCCCCTTCGACCGAAATATCTGCCCGTTTCAGGAAAATGCTGGAACCCAAAGCCGTTTCAGCCCATCCCATGAGTGAAGCAAGTTGGTGTTGTCGTCATCGATTCATCCAGGGGGCTGGCGCCAGGATCACTTGCTTCTTTTCTTTCCCTAAAGAAGAACCCTAGCAGACTGTAGCTCTTACATCCCCGCTCCCTGACCCCCACCCTTTACGGGCGCACAGGTCGAGCACTGGATGTTTCTTCGCTAATGGCTGCAAGCGCAAGGCACGGAGGAACAGTACGGACATCCATCACCGTATTTTTTTAGTGCCACTGCTTCTAGATCTACGCCGCGAATCGAGGCCAGCGTAGAGAGCCAGGCGAGAACGTCGGCGAATTCTTCCTCGAGATTTTCGCGGTCATCGTTACGCCGCAAAGCACGCGTGAGCTCTCCTACTTCCTCGGCGAACCACATGTAGGTGCCTTCCACGCCCCGCGCCTTATCCTTTTCAAAGTAGATTTCCTCTATCCGCTTTTGAAACTCGGACAACTTCACGTTACATCTCCGTGGTGACGGATGAGAGCAAAAGCCAAATCAGTTTTAGGGTCAGCCCGCAAAAAGGCTCGTAGCTTCCCTTCCATTGCATCCAAACCTTGGTCCACTGCAAGTTTGGCAAGCTGATAAATACCAGCTTCTCCAAGTTGCTTGCCCGCAGGCGAGGTGCAGTCGAAAGCGAGTGGACTGAACAGAACGATGGCATCGCCCGGCATAAGTTCGAGGGTCAGGGTCTCAATCGAGTTGCGAAAAATGGGGCCTTTGTCAAAGCCAAGAGCGATTCCATTGGGCTGTAGCTTGCGCAGTTGCCCGGAGGCAGCATCCCAACGTACTGCAGGCGCCTGGTGACCAGCCGAAACCATTTCCACGTGTCCATTTTCAGTGTCGACGCGAGCAGCAATCACCGAGCAGTAAAGCCCGCGAGCCAAATCTCGGTTCAAGGAGGTGTTTGCAGAATCAAAGGCAACCGAGGGTTCTGCCCCACCAAGCAAACTACTGCGCAAGTAAGCCCGCGTCATCGCCATCAGCAAGGCTCCTGGCATTCCATGTGTAGCTGGAGCGCCGACTAAAGCCGTGATGTGACCAAGGCCATCATCCATTGCGTCGACAAAATCACCCGTCCCGGCACCGCCTGCTTCCACCAAACAAGTTTCAATCGACCATCCTGGCGGCGGCTCAATCGCCATCGGCTGAAGGTTGCGACGGAGTTCGCGCATGTTGTCGGCCTCGGCCTCAGAAGCGGCAAGCGCCTCCTGATTATCTTGACCTTCTAACAAGTCATCCACCATGCGCTCCATAGCAACGGCTAGGTGGGCGACCTCTCCGACGGCATCTTCACCACGAATCTGCCGATCCAGATGACCGCGACTAATCGCCATCACATCCTCAACCATTTCGTTGAGAGGAGCCGCAAGGCGTCGGGCGGTGAGAGCGCCCATCATGACGGTAGCGGCAACCAAAGCGCCACACACCAAAACAATGAGAGCGAGCACCCGCATGCCAGTATCCCCACCGACGTCGGCGGGTGCATACATAGTGACATCTTGCGCTGGCTCCCCACCGGAAGCCGGACGCTTGGCCAAGAAAACGCGCACTTTTTCCTCGCCGCGGGTCGAGGTTACTGGCCCAACCCCAGTTTGCACAGGAATCCCAGTGGTGGTGGTGCGGCTACTCATTTCCATGGCCCCACGCACAGCTCCATCCGCTTCTAGGCGAATGCTTTTTGCCACTAACTCCGATTGCGCCTCATTCACTAAATCCGTGCCCATGTCCTGCACGCCCTGCAGTAAAACATAGGCTGCAATCGAGGCAAAAATGCTTGCGACCAAGCCAAGACCCAATGTGAAACGGGCAGCAATTCCCATTCCGGCAGGTCGGCGTCTTTGGTATGTCGTTTCGTTCAACTACCTAGTAGTTCTGGGAAAGCAAAGCGGAGACCCACGAGTGCCAGCAACGCATAGGCGCCAGCAACCAGGTCATCCACCACAATACCCCAGCCGCCAGGAAGTTGCTCAAGGCGTCGCGCAGGCCATGGCTTGACAATGTCTGTTAGGCGAAAGAGAAAGAATCCGAGAATGAGGTGAGTCCAGCCGGGAAAACCAATCCACATGACCGTCACCATGTAGCCAACCACCTCATCCAGTACGAATTCGCCGGGATCCTTACGCCCGTAACGCCGCTCAGCCCAACCGCCAGCCAAAGCCCCAAGTAGGCTCATCACTAGAGTCAGAACAATCAACAAGGGCAGGTAATACTCCGGCCATGTCCAGCCAATCAGGGCCGCAATGGCCACGCCGCCCAGGGTTCCAAAGGTTCCTGATGCCACTGGTGCATAACCAAGGCCGAACCAGGTGACGTACATCTCAACCACTTTGTCTTTCAGAGTGTTCATGTCAATTTTTCCAGCATCGAGTAACTCAAGAGTAAGGTTCGCTCATCACCAGTTTCATCGAATTCAACAACAACCCGGGCATTGATGCCTTTGCCTTGAATCCGCTGAATGCTACCATCACCAAACACAGGATGGGTGACGTAATCTCCCACCACCAATCCATCCGCCTCATCAGTATCTGGAACGACTTGCTGCGCGGGTTTATGAAAACTTCCTCGGTTCGGTTGGGCAAAGTTCGGCAGACAACTTGTCTCTTCCATTTCGCCAGCAATCACGAAGTCCGGCAACACATCGTCTGGTAGTTCTTCCAAGAATCGCGACGGCGTGGTTGGCCCTGGCGCCCCCGTTCGAAAACGCATGCGGCAGTGAGACAACAGTAACTCTTCTCGCGCTCGCGTTAAGGCAACATAAAACAAGCGGCGCTCCTCTTCTAAACCCTCAGGGTCTTCAAAAGAACGAGCGTGAGGAAATAAACCTTCCTCCAAACCTACCACAGCAACGCGATCGAACTCCAAGCCCTTGGCCGCGTGCACGGTCATTAAGGAAACCCGCTCGGCGGCATCTTCCCAGCGGTTGGTGTCGGTCAATAAAGAAATCTCTTCTAGAAAACCGCGTAATCCGCCTTCTTCACGCTGATCGTATTCATTGGCAAAGGCCAACAGTTCATCAATGTTCTGCCCACGATCGACATCTTCGGTGTGATCTAGGGCCTCGGCAAAATGACGATAGCCGCTGCGATCTAAAATTGCGCGTAAAGCAAACTCCGCCTTATCCATACGTTGACGAATTGCATCGTAGAGCGAGAGGAACTTCATCAAGCCTTTCTTCGCCGGGCCACGCATGCTGCTGCGCACTTCTTCCCGCTGAATGGTCGTGAGCATCGGCTCTTCATGCTTCGACGCAATCGCCCGTAACCGATCCAAAGAAGTTGCGCCAATGCCACGCGGAGGCACATTCACAATGCGTTGCAAGGCAATGTCGTCACGCGGATTAACCGCAAGACGCGCAAAGGCGATGAGGTCTTTGATTTCACGGCGTTCAAAGAAACTGAGGCCTCCGACAATTTGATAAGGCACCTGCAGGCGCGTGAAGGCCGCTTCCAGAGATCGTGAACAAGAGTTGGTGCGGTAGAACACCGCGACCTCCTTAGCATCGGTACCGCCACGGATCCAACCAGCGACGCGCACGGCAACCTGGTTAGCCTCTAGCTCTTCATCTTGGCCATCGCTAAGGCCTATGGGAGGACCGTCCTCACGATCGGTGATCAAATCCTTCTCCTTGCGCGACGTATTGTTCTTAATCACAAACTGCGCCGCCTTAAGGATGTTCCCCACCGAACGATAATTTTGCTCCAAGCGCACGACGACAGCATCTGGATAATCCTTATCGAAACTGAGAATGTTACTGATGTCAGCACCACGCCAACGATAAATCGATTGGTCAGGGTCTCCACAAACTGCAAGGTTGCGTTTGTGCGCGGCCAAGGCCTTCACCATCTCGTATTGCACTTCGTTGGTGTCTTGATATTCATCAACCAAAACATGATCAAAACGCTCGGTCCAAATGCGTGGGCCTTCACGATCCTTTTCAATCAACTGCAAACCCTTCCACAACAAATCATCGAAGTCGAGGCAATCGGTGCGCGCAAGAACGGTTTCGTACTTGCCATAAACCAACGCGCAGCGCTCTTCCTCCATGCCATACAAAGAAGCTTGCTCCTGTGCATGAGCCGGCCCCAAGCGATGCTGCTTCCAGCCTGAAATCATGCCCTCGAATTTGCGCGGACGGAAAACTTGAGGATCCCATCCTTGATCCTTAATCAGCTGGCGCAACAGTTTTCGCCGATCCTCGACATCGACAATCGTGAAATCCCGGGTGCGGCCAATCGGTTCCGGATTCATACGCAGCATGCGCGCGCAGGTCGCATGGAAAGTGCCGACCCACATTCCCGTATACGGGACATAAGACGCAATCCTCTGCCGCATCTCGCCTGCCGCTTTATTGGTAAAGGTAATCGCCAAAATACGCGACGCCGGAACTCCCCGGGTTTGCACCAAGTACGCGACCCGCCGTGTAATCGTGCGCGTTTTCCCGGTACCTGCACCCGCCAAAATCAACAAAGGACCGTCGACATACTCCACCGCCTGCTGTTGGGCAGGGTTCAATCCGGAAAGTAGGTCAAGCGTCGACATGACGGTCTATGATGCCATCGAGCAGCACCAAACGCACGGTTTAGCGTCCGTTCGTGCGCTGCAACTCGATAGCCTTGGGCGCCTTCATCGCATCCAGCGCTTTTTCCAACTGCCTTCCCTCTCGGGTTGGTGCCGACGCCAGCCTTTTCATTTGCCGGCGTAACTTATCCAACTCCTTTTCGGCCACCCGCCGTTGCCCCCCGCCAAGGATGGCCAAGATTTGGAGGTCGCGCGCCTTCACTTCTTCGACCGGGCCTTCCGCATGTTTTTCCCAATCCTTGGCTGCATACTGTGCCTCTTTCCACGCAAAAACTTCCAGGTTCACCCGCGCCAGCCACTCGCGACCATCATTGTTGTAGCGCAGGCTCACCTTCTTGCAGTTTTTGGCCTTGGCGTAGTAATCCAGGGCTTCTTGGTGTTCAAAAGCGCGACGACACAGGTGCCCTAATTCCAAATAGGCCCGTACGACATAATCATTGCCGCTTTTCAGCACTCCTATCACATCCTCAAAAGCGCCCCGGGCAGCGCCGGCTTCTCCGATGGAACGCAAAACTTCTCCACGGCGAAAGTTTGCTTCCACCACTTGCTCTTTCTCCTTCGGCCAGAACTGCGCCACTGCCTGAAAAGCCTCCGCGGCAGCCTTCATTTGTTTGATTCGTGCGATGCCTCTCAATCCACGTGCCTCCCCTTTCACTTGCTTAGCAACTGAAAGTTGCGCCTCTACACTTGCAGCCTTGATACTTGCAGCTGGATCTTCTTGCGCAAAACAGGGTGTGGAAAGAAACATTAGAGTCCAAATTAGGAGCCTTACCATTTACCTTGCTCCTCGCGTGCTTGATG
>JASFYO010000018.1:0-31770 GCA_045047305.1 Planctomycetota bacterium
GTATTCACTCCATAAACCGGAGCGCCGCGCTTGACGATGGCATCGACCGTGGCGCGCGCTTTTTTTACCCGAGCAACCGCATCTCGTCCAAATACAAGTTTGACTTCTTCACCCCGCGCAATCGCAGCAAGGGTGTCAGCGGAAAGGTCTTCACCGAGGTTAACGCGCAACATGGCGAGGATTTTACGCGCGCGGTCGAAAGATGCGGCGACGAGTATGCTCATAAAGATATGACTGCTCGTCCTACGTCCCGCCGCGCCGGCCTAATCCAGATTTGGACATGGTCGATGACCACGGCCGCAGTCTTGCTTCCGCTACTAGCGTGGTCGATGCAGCGCGACCCGGAGGCCTCGGCGTGGGCAGAAGCTCAGGCAGAAATGAATGCGCTGGTCCCGCGTTTGCTGGCTGAGGTGGCAGCAGTGCGCGGGGAGTTGCTCGCCGACGAAGCGAGATCCGCACTGTTTGCCTCGGAGCTAGATGCCGACGGCCGAGTTTTAGCTCTTCCGCAAAAGGTCGAGGCCGAGGCGCTGGAAGGCGCAATGCGTTCGTCGGCGGCGGAAGAATGGTATTCCGAGGGGCTGCGCAGATTGTCGGACCCGACGGCAGCGCTTTCGGCCTTTGAGAGTGCAGCGGAAGTCGTGGCAGATGGAGAGGATGGAGTTGGGGTGATGATTGACCTCAAGCGCGGGGAAATCCTGCAACGCTTAGGGCGCACCGAGGAAGCTGTGGCACTTCTCACTCCATGGCTTTTGCGGGTAAAAGATACCTGGACCCTGCGCGACCTCCCGGTCGGTTTGTTGCTCGCCCACCGCATCGCCGATGGCCTGCTATTGCTCGGCAAGCAGCGTGAGGCCGATGTGGTGTATCAAGACTTGCAGGAAAAATTGCTCTATGGAACCTGGCCGTTGGCTGCATCAGAAGTAGAAGTGCAGCTACAGTTTTTGCGCGTGCTGGATGATGGCGGCAAGGTCGAGCAACAATTGCATTTGCGCAAGTGGTTGGATTTGATTCCGTCGACCCCGCCAGACCCTGGATTACGTTTAGAGGAAGGCGTCCTCCTGCTCGTCGACCACAGTCTTTCCCGTGCCGTTCTGGTTGCGGCCGACTCCACTCAAGCACTCTTACTACAAAGACTCAAAGCCTTGCTTCCGCAGGAGCGGCAGTTCACATTATCCCAGGTCCAGCAGAAAGATCTCAATACCGCCCTTCCTAATATGCAGATTGAAGCCGCCGCTCTCTTTCTGACCAATATTCAGCTCTATCTCGACAACCTCGACTCTTTCGTGGAACCCCTCCAGCAGCGTCAAATCCTTGTTTTTGCGGTCGTCCTACTCCTGTCCATTGGGCTCCTAGGACTGTCCTGGTTCGGCCGACGCCTACTCTTGCGCGAAGAATCCCTGCAACGCACCCGCACCGAATTTCTGGCTGGCGTCAGTCATGAGCTACGCACACCTGCCGCATCCTTATCTATGTTGTCAGACAACCTTCTTCACGGTCGGGTGAAAGGCGAAGAACGGGTGCAAGAGTATTACCGCTCGATGCGCCGCGATGCCCGACGCCTTGAGCGTTTGGTTGCCGATGTGTTAGATGTCACGCGCATGGATCGCGGAAGTTTTTCCATCGACCGCCAGGACTGCGACCTTGCACCAGTTTTGCATGGACTCATCGAAGAACAAGCGCCGCGCTTGGCCGATGCCGGAATCGCATTGACCTGCGATATCGCCAACCACCTCCCCCATCTTGCGCTCGATGCCTTCGCCGTAGAACGTGCATGCGCCAACCTCATCGAGAATGCCAGACGCTATGCCAGCGCCGGCAAGAGCATTCATCTAAGTGCATGTCCTACCCAAAGTGGAGGCATCACTTTGCGCATTTCTGATCGCGGTCCGGGCATTCCCGAAGCATGGCAGGAACGCATCTTTGAAGCCTATGAACGACTGCCGCAAGATCAGACTTTGGCCGCTGGAGCCGGGCTCGGCCTCGCCTTGGTGAAGGCCGTCATGCTTGCGCACGATGGCAAGGTTTGGGTAGAACAGGGCGCCGAGAACGTCGGCGCTTGCTTCGTGCTAGAGTTTCCCGCGCATGCCTAATCCCAAAGCCACCATCCTGTTAGTCGAAGACGAACCCTCCCTTCGTTTGGGATTGGTCGACGGCTTGAACAGCGAAGGATTTGAGGTGGTGGAAGCCGTCGATGGAGAAGCTGCACTCGCACTGCTCCTCCCCAACGCCCCCTTCGATGCCGTCTTGCTCGACCTCATGCTTCCGGGAATCGATGGCCTGGAAGTGTTGCGCAGAGTGCGCAGCCAATCCATTAGCATTCCCATTCTCATCCTTTCCGCACGCGGAGAAGATGCCGACCGTATTTTGGGTTTTGAGTACGGCGCCGACGACTTCATGGTCAAACCCGCCCCCTTACGCGAGGTCGTATTACGTTTGGGCGCCGTGCTCCGACGCAGGGAGCCGATTTCCGAAGCACTCACCAGCGCAAAGTTTGGCGACATAGAAATCGACTTCGATGCCTATAGCCTCACCCGCGACGGCCAGCGCTTTGGCCTAAACCGAAAGGAACGCGACCTACTTGCCTTCTTCTTGCATCATGTTGGGGAACCCATCGAGCGCAGCCAACTGCTGACCGAAGTTTGGGGCCAACGCAGTCCATCGTCCTCGCGCACCGTGGATACGCATATTTTCCGCCTGCGGCAAAAACTAGAGGCCGACAGTGACCACCCGGTGCATCTGATTACCGTGCACGGTGTCGGATACCGCTTCGAGACTGGGCTTTAAGCTCCTATTCGCATAAAGCCGTGGACCGTTTGTGACAATTCTTTGACATAAGCTTGTCGAAGATGTGACGTCCGCAAGGCGACAACATGAGGGAGCTTTTCCGCGCCCCACTAGAATCACCATGCCATTTTTACTTACATCACTCATTCTCTGCCTTTTTCAAACGCCGCAACCCGAGCTTTCGATGAAGCAAAGCGAAGGCGCCTATACCAAAGCTATGCACCTGATTGATGTGCGCGGAAAATATTTCGAAGGTGCTGAAATCTTGGAAAGCATTGCGGATGCAGATGACGTGATTTGGTTTCCCGGCCAACCTTCTTGGATTCTGGCGCAAGCAGCGCGTGCGTACACCCTTGCTGGGAAGCCGGAACTGGCGTCGATGGATTTGGATTTGATCCGCGACGCGAGCCGAGGCACTCGGTTTGAGGAACCGGTGCAGGCGCTATTGCTTTCCTTTGCGAGTCAAGGCGCGGGTTTGGATGAAGAGTTTCTTGACCATATTTGGAATCACCTCGGAACTGACGCGGACCGCAATCAACTGTATCGAGACTTTGGGACGGACATGCTCCCATATATTCGATACCTGTTAAACAATGTGGATAACGAAGTCAACCTTTCCACCCGAAGTGGAGCATTGCAAATTGCATTTACCATATTGGACATGGAATCGGTTGATTGGATGACGGAATTCCTGCTGACAGAAACACTTATTTCCAAGAAAGTGCTTTCCAAGATAAATCCAGAAGACGGCGGCTGGCTGGATCGTTTCCACAATTCTGAGGCAAGATCTGCCTTGGCAAAGGTTTTTCTAAATCTTTCTGATACGATTGATCAGGGTGAGCTTGACGCGGTGCTTTATCACCTAATCGCCATCCTTCAGTGGCCCGTTTCTTTGAGTGACTCGACAAGAGATGATCCAACAACGGAGCAAGTGTATTCCAGAATCGTTCAATTGCTAGAAGCGGGGCACTTTGGAAGCAACAATAAGGCGCTAGATTACATTAAGGGCGGGTCCGGTAATAAGGGTTCCGGGCTTATGCCTCTCGCCATCAGAATCGCGAACAGTGAGCACCCAGAACTTAGGCATAAAATGCGCTGGATTTTGGTCAACAACCAATATGCGAGAAACTCGATTAAGGAGTGGGCGAAAGAAGGGGGCGAAGAAAACATGCTGCGATTATGTTTGGCTACAAATAATTTAACTTATGCCCTATTTCACTCGGTAAACGGGCCTCTAGATCAAGAGTTTGGCAATTGGGCATTAGAGGAATTGCATGCTTCATTACCTGGCTTATCTTTGCCCGAATCACTGAACACATGGCAGTCCGATGAACAAGATCTTGAAATTCTTGCGGGCATGACTTCGGCCAAGAACCCAGTCCTCCGTTTTTTCGCCGCGCACACTCTTATGCAAAAAACCGGTAAGCAAAAAGAGGCCGTTGCATTCCTACTTGATCTAGGGAAAGACTCTACTTGGGCATCTTACTTTCTAAAGTACTGGGCCCAATCAAACTACCCGAGGAACCAAGTTACCGCAGACTCCATGAAAGTCCTAGAGCCTCTTGCTCAAAGCGGACCTCTTGTAGAAGAGACTCGCTTACTGTTGCAAGAAAATGGTGGCGCAATCATGACCAAAGAGATTTGGAAGGAGTTGGATTTGGCTCCAGGCTCTACAGTGTTGAACCTGTTCTTTCAAAGGTCCAAGGATTCGATGGCATTTGATGACCTCCTGTGGATTATGTTGAACTCTGACCCAACATTATCTCCCGCCTCATCCTCTGCCGCGGTATTTGCCGACCGTGATCCCAAAGGTTATCTTGCTGCTATTCCTCAGTTAGAAAAAGCTGGCCTCCGCTGGGATTACCTCACCGCCGAATGGGGCGCGTGGAAGAAAGTGGCGGAAAAATTTGGGTCCCCTTTCTTTGTGGGGGAAGAAAACAGGTTTGAAGAATTCCTAATCAAGATTTCGGATCGCTTTCTCGTGCCTGATATTTATCAAAGCACCCTGCAGTATGCTCCAGATGCCGCAATGGACTTTTTCGCAAGACACCTTGAGGATGAAAAAATAACTAGCCACCTTTACAAGAATGCCGGGGTTCTAAATATGGAGAGCCTGCAGTCCCCCACCAAGGCGGTTCAATTCTCCATCGCTCTCCTGCAAGCGGGGCGCGAAGACATTCTTAATCGCAACAAACAATTCTTCGGAGCTCTTTTAGACCCAAAGCTGAAAGGCACCGAAGCCTTCTTCACTATTTTCTGGGCAAGAAACCCGCTTCGAACAGGCTTGTCGCAGCAATTTCTTCATACAACGATTTTCGATACCAAACTCCGATCACGTTTCCATTACGAAATGAGCCAACTGCTCTTGGTAGAAGCGTGGGCAGGATTAACTTGCAAAGAGTATGAAGCCGTTGGCGCTATCGATGAAATCTTAGAGGACTTGCTCCTCGCGATTAAGAGTGACCCAACCCCTAATAACCTCGCGAGTTTTCTAAGCACCATCAGCGCGGTAGATGACCCTCGCGTAGTGGAAACTCTTATGCGTCACCTCGAGGATTCTCGCCCTCTAGTACATAATGCAGCCGCAACCGCCCTCGATAATCTCCGCGCCTCCCGCATCCGCAAACAAGAATGGTCCGCATGGGCTGCGGGTAACGGCGCTGTCAGTCCCATCGCTGCGCTGCTTCAAGATCTGAACGACCCTGAAAAGGAAATTCGTTTGGCTGCGATTGCATCGCTTGGCACCCTTCGCTCCACCGAAGCGCTTCCAGCCTTGGTGGATTTGCTACGCGATCAAGATGAAACGATCAAGGCCGCCGCACGCAAAGCGCTCGGGCGGATTAATACCGAGTCCAATTCTCAGGAGAAAATGCTCGAGGACTACAAAAAGGCAACAAATCAACAGGCCGAACCGGTAGGGCCCAAAAAGTAAGCGCCCTAAGGCCGCAAGTCCAGCCCAGTGTCGTTTTCGATCCAAAGCTTGTCGACCTGCCGAATCAGTAGGTCGCCACGCTTCACCACGACCCGATAGAAGCCTTGCTGCAAGCCTCCGAGGTCTTCACGCGCAGCGCCGTCGAGCATGATTTCCGCTTCTGGCACTGGGCCGCCGTCGCTGCGCATTAAGCGCAGGGCAGCAAGGCGGCGAATGTTTTCCATCACGATGCGAAAAGACTTGCCAACCGTTTTCACATCCCGTCGGGCGGTGCGCTTGCCTTTCACCTCTGCCGTAAGCAAAAGATGTCCAGTGCCTTGCGGGTGATCGCCGAGTGCAAACTCAAATCGACCTTGCGCATCGCTTTTGCTTTCGCGCAACAACTGCGCCGGCACTGGAATCCGCACTGCAACCGGAGATTCGCCTAAGCCAGGATAGAGCGCACCCAAAACGCGGTCGGGATTCACTGCCTCTAAACGCATCCGGGCATTGGCCAACGGGTTGCCATCGGCATCTACCACCTCCCCGCTCACGGTTGCGTTTGCCTGGCGAATCACAAAATCGGCTGTGGCCGCAGAGGAAATGCTTGGTTGCACCGAACGCACACCAGGATTGCAAATGCCCAAGGGGTGGAAGGCGCGCACATCTAACAGGTTGGAAATCGGCACATTCTCCAAACGGTAACGTCCTTCGCGGTCGGTCATCACGCCCTGCCAGTCTTCCCAAATGACCTGGAAGCCTCCAATATTCGAAGCACGCGGAATCATAGTGATCGTAGGCAACGGCCCCCCCGGCCACGACTTCACGCGACCGCGGATAGCACCTCCAACTGGAAGTGGAGGAAGTTCGATGGGTGCACTCGTCACCAAGGCTGGGAACAGGTTCATTTCATAACGCACCGGCACATGACCTTTGGCGCGGATGTCTAAAACCACGCGCCTCCCACCAGGGATTCCGTCTAGCTGTACCATGCCCTTCTCGTTGGTCACACCACCACGCAAACCAAGATCGGTTTTGACCTCCGCGCCTTCCAAATCCTTGTTTTTATAGTCCTTCAGATGCAGAGTCACCGACAAGGTTTCACTAAGGAAAAAGTCGCGCTTGGTTTCCGCCTGGCTTAGCACCCGCTGCATGCGCACTGCGGTTGGAGTCGTACGTGATTGCAGACGCACAAAATGTAAGCCCGGGATCAATCCTTCCAGGCGGTAGAAGCCGTCGGCATCGGTGAAGGCCGTTTTTCCATCTTGCGGACCGCCTTCGATACGCATCTCCACACCTGCGGCGCCGAGGCCGTCGGCACCGTAAACCTTGCCTTTCAAAACACCGGGGCGATGCACTTGAATCAACGCATCGTCGCGACTGCCTAAGTAGAACAACTCCACTTGCAGCGGTCCCACTCCAGGAAGCGGACGCCCCTCTTCACGGTCTAAGGTCCCAGCAACTGGATGAGCGAGGTCCGCAAGCAAAACCTCTTGTCCGCCCGGGCCTGCTGGGATTTCCGTCTCCACATCTGAAAACAGTACCCAAGTTAGGAGCAAAACCAAAAAAACACCCCCACCAAGCAAAATGCGTGGGTCGACGGCGCCTCGTTGCGAGTGAAAAAGCACTCTCAGCGGGATTTTAAAGTTCGGAAGTTGCACGTTCGGTCTAGCGACGGGATGCAGAAAGGTTATCTTCCATTCTATGGAGCTGCCAACCTCCGACCTACTCGGAAAACGTCGTTCGACTACCGCTAAGACCACCGTGAAAGTGGCTCTGGGCTTGGTGGTCATGAAAGCGCTGGCATTTCTCTACACCGGCTCCAGCGGCATCCTCGGTTCCGGCCTCGATTCGCTCTTCGATGCGCTCGCATCGCTGCTGGTTCTATGGGCCATTATCACCGCCGAGCGCCCTGCGGACGCCGACCACCCGTGGGGCCACGGCAAAGCAGAGGGGCTTGCAACACTATTTCAATCGCTTTTCATCCTGATTAGCGGCCTTGGGCTCTCGGTTCACACCGTCAACCGCTTCCTGCACCAAGAGAATGCCACCATCCAGATGCCTTGGACCGGCGTTGCAGTCATGGTGATTTCGAGTGTCGCCACAATTTGGCTGGTACGTCGTCTACAGACCGTAGCCAGAGAGACCGGCTCCCCCGCGCTTGCCGCCGACTCCAAGCATTACACCTCCGATTTGATGATGAACGTGGCGGTCATCGTGGGCTTGGCCCTCGGCTGGCTATTGGACGGCGCACTTTGGCCTGACCTTGTAGTGGGTGTGGGTATTTCCCTGCTGATTCTCAATACTTCACGAGAGGTCTTTCTCTCCTCCATCGAGATTCTGATGGACCGCGGATTGCGTCCGCGCGAGGCAGCCGCGATTTTGGAATCGGTCACCCACTTTGCACCCCAGGTCGCCGGATTCCACGATTTGCGTAGCCGCCATTCTGGAGCCGATATCTTCCTCGAACTGCACCTCGACCTTCACCGCGACATGAGTTTCGTCGAGGCGCACGATCTAAGCGAGGAAGTCGGTGCTGCGATCGAGAAAGCGCTGCCAAACAGCATGGTGACGGTACACGCTGACCCGCTTTAGGTTAGAATGTTCGGTCATTCCGTCCTCGGAACACCGTCATGAGCCCAGCTGAAACCCTCGAACTCGCCGAATTCCACGGCGACGGCATCTCTGCCGAACTATCTGCCGCAGTCCATTACATCGCTGAGCGCATGCCCATGGAGGTGCGCTTTCACGATGTCGACCTGAGCCTGGAGCGCCGCCAAACCGATGCGGAAGGCTCCTATCAAGATGCGGAAAAGGCGATTCGCAAATACGGCGTAGCGATTAAGTACCCGACCATCACCGAGATTGAAAGCCCCAACAAGGTTTTGCGTGACCGTTTCGATTTCTCCGTGATTCACCGTCCGGTCACCAGCATTCCGGGCGTGAAAACCCGCTACAACGGCACGGTTGATCTCAACATCGTGCGCATTGCAGTTGGCGGCACCTATGAAGACGCTGGCCGACGCATTGGCTCGGAAGCTGCGGTTTCCGTGCGGGTGATTGAGCGCCGTCCAAGCTTTCAAGCTGCCAAGTTCGCTTTCGAACTCGCGCAAAAGTTGGAATGCGGCGTCTGCAGCGCTTCCAAGTACACCATTCAGCGCGCCACCGACGGCCTGTTTGAGGAAGTCGTTGCTGGAGTTGCTAAGGAATATCCAGAAGTGGAACACAAGATTGAGTTGTTCGATGCCCTACTCGCCAAGCTCATCATGAAGTCCGAGGACTACCGCGTTGTGGTCACGCCAAACGAATACGGGGACTTCCTTTCGGATACCGCGTGCGGCATGATCGGCTCCATCGGTCTTGGTGCCAGCGCCTCCTACAGTTTCGACGACGCCGGCAAGGTCACTCTCGCTATGTTCGATCCAGCCGGCGGCACCGCGCCAGACATTGCAGGTAAAGGATTGTGCAATCCATCGGCCGCACTTTGGGCCTTCGGCATGTTGCTTGAGCACCAGGGATGCCGCGCTCTGGGTGGCACCTTGAACGATGCCGTCCGCGATGCGATTTCGGCTGGGAAAACCACCGGTGACTTGGGTGGAAACCTGAGCACCATGGAATTCACCGAGGCCGTTTGGGAAGCTATGGCTGCACGCCTGACCGGCGGCGATAAGCTGTAGGCATGCTCAATGTTGGCTTTGACATCCGCCCTGCGTTGTTCGACTACGCAGGCATCGGGCGCTACGTGCGTGAACTCGGTACCGCCCTCACCAAAATGGATGAGGGAGATGCTCCGTATTTGCAAATGTTCGCCCCCTCATGGCGCGGTGGGCGGCAGGTTCCGCCGGGACTAGAACCGCAGCGTCACAAAATGAACCTGGGATGGTTACCCGGCCGCGTGATGGACAAGCTCGCTTTGCTTCCAGGTATGGATGCCGGGCGCTTCCCCGCCAAGGTCGATGTCTTCCATTGGACCGATTACACCTACCCCACCGTGCGCAGTTCCGCCAAAGTGATGACTTTACATGATGCAGCCTTTGTTGCCGATCCAAAGTTCCACGGTTGGGATACTTCCATTTTGCTCGACCGCGTGCGCAAGGCCTTACGCGCCGCGGATCGAATTATCGTAGTTTCAGAGCCAGGTCGTTTCGACGCGGAATTACTCGGTGCGCCATCAGAGAAGGTTGTGGTGGTACCGCACGGAGTGAGCCCATATTTTCGCCCGCCAGAAAAGGAGCTTACGGATAGTGGATTCATTCTTACCGTAGGAACTTTGGAGCCGCGAAAGAATTACATCCGCAGTTTATGCGCCATGGAAAAAGCTTGGGATCGCGATCTTGCTCCGGATTGGGTGATTATCGGACAACCGGGTTGGGACTACGAAAAGTTCTTGAAGCGAATGGAGACCTCGCGTCATCGCAAGCGCATCCGTTGGGTGCAAAGCGTGACCGACACGGAATTGCTGCGCTATTACCAAGGTGCTCTGGCTTTGCTGTTCCCATCTCTGCATGAAGGGTTTGGATTAGTCGTACTCGAAGCGATGGCTTGTGGCGCACCCGCTATCGTCGGGAACCAGACTGCGCCGGCCTGGGTTGCTGGGCACGCAGGTATGCGGGTAGATCCGAAATCGATTGATTCGATTGCTGAGGGCATCGAGCGCATGGTCTCCGAGAGCGCTTGGCGTAAGCAAGCTTCCGCGGTAGGCATCAAGCGCGCGAAGGGCTTTACTTGGGCAAAAGCTGCGGAGGAAACCGTCAAGGTCTATGAAGCTGCGGTTGCGGAGCACAAAGAGAATGCTGGAGTCATGGCATGATGGAGTCTTTACTTCTTCAGTTCACAACCAGTAATGTCTCTTTCCACTATGCCGGATTCGGGTTTGGTTTGGCAACCATCGGCCAACTCATCATCGGCGTGTTTTGCGCGATCGGCGTTGCCAATGCATGCCAAAAAATGGAAGTGCAAAACCGTGAGCCCCTCTTTGTGCCTCGCTTGGTTTGGATCATCGGATCCTTCTTCACTGGTTTCGTAGGACTACTCATCTTTTGGCTGATGCATGAGTCCACCTTAAGCCGCAAAACCGAACTGTAGCGATTAGTTTGGCGCCGGCATCACAACCACCGGCGCAGCATGCAGACTGGGGTAGATTGTGATCTCACTTTTTTTGCTGGCGCTGCCTTGCACGGGCTCGGTCAAAGTAATCCGTATGGGTGCATGTGGGAGTCGGCAAGCGATTTCGCGCAAGCCTTCACCGTTGTAGAGGATGGTGTTCTCAGGGTTGTAGTTGAACCATGGTGGTGCTTGATTCCAATCGTAAGCTCCGGCAGCGAGATCCTTTTCCACATGTGGATCTGAAAGTGTTTCAATCTGCACCCAGTAAGTATCTAAAACGCCGCCCTCCACTTTAATTATTTGATGGAAGCGAGAAGGCCTTGGGACCACATGCTCGCCCAGGTTCACGCTCAGATCTTGCTTCTTCAACTCTGATTTGAGTAAAGGGACTTCCCAGGCAAAGGTCATGTCTTTCACCAAAGGCGGCTTGCGCCGACCGCTGTAAGTGAGATCAATCTTGTAGGCGCCTTCGATCAAACTAGGCAAAGTGTAAACCCCATCTGCATTGGTAGTCGATGTGCAAACCAGGCTCTTTCCAGTTCCAAAGTCGCGAAAGCAAGCTACCTCTAACCCAGAAAATGCTGCGCCACTTTGATCCACGATACGTCCAGTAAAACTTTTACTGCCTCGTGAAGCGCGCAAAGTCCCAAGGTTAATGCGTTGCCCCTCCAACAATGGCTGCATTGGGATTTCTGGGGGAATCAAGTTCCTTTGTTCCTTATCCCTCACCCTGTCAAGCTCGAATCGAATCGAAGCTGACCCAGGCGCTCGTGTGAAATATGCAAAGCGACCATTAGAATCACAATGAATACTCCCTTCGTACCCAAATCCTTGCGGCTCAAATTCGAAGTCAAAAACCACGCGCGCCCCTGAGATCGGTGCCCCTTTTTCATCTAGTAACTGCCCGGAAACAAGTCCTTTTTGATAAACCATCAAATCGAGTTTCCACTCCATTTGGGTGGACTGCTTTGGGATTTTGATAAAGAAAAAGCCTGGATACCACGTATTCCCATCCAGCATTCTCCCTGTTGATACTGCTTGCGCATAACCCTTCGGGAGCGTTCCACCTTTGATAAGAACACCGTACTGAACACCACGTTCCACCTCGAACGAGTAGCCTCCCTCCTGTGTAGAAAGATCCGCGTGAATGGCTACAGCCTCTTCGTAGAGAGCCACAACCGCCTCCACCGTTTCGCCAGACATTTGGTTCACAATATGCCCAGTGATCCTTGGCCAAGGTTCCTCGTCCTCGATTAGGGAGCCCGCATTCACTTGCGCCTCCACCACCGGCGACAACTCTCGCCTGACATCGGCGACTTCCGCTACATCCGATGCTGCAGAAATAACCTTGGCCATAGGAAGAGACGACCTTGTTTCCGCAGGGTCCTCCCCATCTTTTTGCAACAACACCAGCACAAACAAAGCGAGGAGGCCGATGAGAAGAAGGATTACGCGCCGTGCATGCATAACCCTGGCAGTCTAACTTATAGCGACTCTTATAAAGATGATGAGAGGAAACGGATCCCCATCACCACGCCGTACATCACGCCAATGCCTAGGGCAAAAACCAGCAGCTGAATACCCATTGGCTGCTGACTGAGATCGCCGAAACCGCGGGAACGGCCGTCGCCGGTGACCTCTCTGCGTAGACGTGCACGTGCACGTTCGGTTTCCGACATTGAGGAAGCGCGTGCTTCACTAGCTGTCACTGTTTCTCGTGCCACCGCACTCGGTTGCGCAACGGCTTGCGGATCCGGAGCATCGCCGATGACATCAAAGGCAACCGCCCCCATGGTGACGAGGTCTCCAGGGCGCAGAAGGAAACGCTGCTTACGCAAACCGTTCTGAAAAATGCCGTTAGAAGAACCCAAGTCCACCAACTCTGCAGCGCGGCCCTTCCGCTCGATGGTTGCGTGGCGTCGGGAGATGCTGCCATCGTCTAGCTTCACGTCGCAGCTATTTAGGCGGCCGAACACCATGCCATCGACGAGGTCGAAGCTTTCTCCTGTTTCGCGGCGGCACAGTTCCATGGCCCATACTTTAGCAGCGGTAAGATGATTACAACGCATGTCTTCCTCTCCGGTCCTCAAAGTCGAACAACTCTGCCTCGAGCGTGGCGGCCGACGCCTTACCGAGCCTCTGAACTTGGAATTGCGTCAGGGTGAACGCGGTTTAATCCACGGCGGCAATGGCAGTGGGAAAACCACCTTGATGGAGAGTTTGTGCGGACTACTGGCACTGACGGAAGGCAAAGTGGAACACCTCGGGAGCATTGGTTATGTGCCGCAGGAACCGCGCTTTCCTGACCACCTCACTTGCCGGGATTATTTACGTCAGCTTTATCAATTAAGCGGCCGTCCACGTGCACAGATGCAAGATGAAGTTTCGCGTGCGTTAGAGCAGTTCCAGTTACAGCCACATGCGATGGACAAGATTGGAAGCCTGTCACGGGGATGGCGGCAGCGCATGAACTTAGCTCGCGCTTGGCTAGGTCAACCGGAATTACTCTTGCTGGATGAGCCGCAAACTGCGCTTGATCCACAAGGCATGTCGGCTTTGCAAACGGCCATCGAGCAGGCGGTGCAGAGTGCGGTTTTAGTGGTTGCACCAGAAGGCGTCGGCTGCGACTTGATGGCACCCTTACTCACAAAGCTGAAGAAACCGGAGCAGGCATGAATCCACTACTCCTCGGTTTTTTGCGCGAAGTCCTGCCCTGGCGATGGCAACTCTTTTTGGTAGTCGCGGTCTTTACCTTCGCATCCCTTAGCTTCGATGCTTCTCTCGGCGCTCACTCTCTCGGCACCTATCTTGCCTATTTGAGCGTCCTCCCCACCGTTTTGCTGTTTCGAGTTGGTGCGGTACTTGATTTGCGTGCGCAACAAGGTTGGCCACAGCAAGAGATTTTGCGCGATCGCTCAGGCCGCAAGGCCCCGCTTGTAGAAATATTAGCTTGCGCTGTTTTGCTTTGCTCCGTCCTTCTACTCGGACTTGCCCCACTCGCTACCGGCCTTTTCCCAATGCCAGAAGCATCCTCCGGGCTCTATCCTGTGCGGGTTCAATTTGAGACCCAGGAGGATGGCGCTGAGCTTTGGTTGTTCGATCTAGGATCTAGAGTGCCAGAAAATGCTCGCCTGCAACTCACTTTGGATTGGAGCGAAGCCAGCGTAGATCCAACCTTAGCCAAAGTTCAATCTCCAGAGCGACAAGTGCAACCTATACCAGGGAAACTTTTACGCTGGGATTTATCCGCCGCAGAAGCACGAGTCGGCAAGCTGGTTTTACATGCAACTACAGGTTCGGGACTTCATTTGCGCAAGCATCTTTGCCGTCTAGAAATTCCTCGCCCAAACTCCAGCGCCCTACCCCGCCTTGTTGCGCATCAGTTTCTCTTTTTTCTCCCACTCTTCGCAATCTTGATCGCATGGTTCCGTTTTGGACGCATCAGCGGAAGCCTCAGCGCCATGACCGCCTTCACCATAGGTACCATCGCCGCCATGCAGGTTGAGCCTGTGGATCTTGGCAGCGGCCCCATGGCAGCGCTCGCAAAGATGCTGCTACTGTTCAAACTCAGCCTACCTCCGGTCGAAGGATTACTTGCCACTGGGCAACGCTTCGACCGTCTCGCGGACACCACTCCACTCGCCAGCATCATCGCCTGGCTACTCATCGGCGCACTTGCCTTAGGGCTTGCTTGCCGTCGTCGGCCACCTCGCCACGGATGAGATTCAGCTTCCCATCCAGCACGCAATTTCTCGCATGCAGCCTCCTTGCCATAACTCTCGGTGGAGTTTTGCTCGGCACGGTTCGCCCCCTCGGCGCGCGATCCTGGGACAGTTTGCAGGCCTGGTGGACCATGCGCCGCTTCCATCAGGCCGAGGCGGATTTGGATTTACCCGCCCTACTTGACCTTGGAAAGGAGTACCTGCAACTTACCGGTGAAGGCGACGTACTCGAATTTGCGATCTACCGTGTGGGCTATGGCGCCTCGGGCCCGTCCAACAACCGCCTCCCCTCCGAAGCGCTTTTCTGGGCGCGCGCGGGAATTGAAGCTCTGAATGAAACCTTGAACATCCTGCCTGACCCTTGGGCTAGCCTTCAAACACAATGCTATACGCTTGTCGAGAGAGTGTTTCCATTGACCCAAGACCCCAAGGACCTCTCCGCCGGCCTACGGGCCATGGAGGATCGTTTAGCCGCCGGCGGGGGATATGCAACTAGCTCGCCCGGCCTGTCCAAGCTTTATCGCCGCTATCTCTCGCTTTCTCCCGCAGAACGACAGCCCTTTCTCCTGCGCCGCCTAGATCGCCTGCTAATCCCTGAGGACGAGTAGGCCTCCAGCTCCTACAATCCCCCTCGATGGAATCGGTCCTCGACCACATGGCACAGAATCCCGAGCTATGGGCATTCTTATTGCTTGTGGCCTGCGGAATCGGTTTACCCCCGTGGTCGGAAGAGCTCGTCATCCTTGGCTCCGGATATTTTGTTGCAGCGGGCGAACTTAGTTACTTTCACGCCGTAATCTGGTGCTGGGCCGGCATCCTTGCTGGCGATACGGTGATTTATGGACTTGGCCGTTTTGCGGGCGACCGGGTTTACAACTGGCCGATCCTACGCAGCCATTTACGGCCGGCACGGCGTCGACGTTTTAATGCCAGCTTCTTAAAGCATGGCACCAAGGTTGTGTTCTTTGCACGCTTCCTACCCGGAGTGCGCATGGTGGCCTATTTAGTTGCCGGCAACTTAGGCATGAAGTACTGGAAGTTCGTCATGCTCGACTCCATCGGCGCAGCTTTAACCGTACCTATTTCAGTCTTCCTTGGTTGGAAATTTGCCTCCAACCTCGACTATGTGTTGGAGGCTATGCACCGATATCGGATTCCTCTGCTAGTTTTTGGCGTCCTGGTGGTGCTGTTTGTCGTTCTCCGCATTGGCCGTTCTCGCAAAGAACGTTTCTTACGAATTTTGAATATGCGCAAAAAGCGCGACGCAAAAGACTCTTAGGGCAGACAGCTTTTCGCGTCTTACAAACTCTGCCCGCCGTCGACACGAAGAATGTTGCCAGTGAGATGCGCAGCCCCTTCTGAAACTAAATAACGCACCGTGTCGGCAATATCTTGTGGCGTTCCAAGTCGGCCGGTGACCGTTTCCTTTCGCGCTGCAGCTGCGTACTGTTGCGGGATTTGCGCGGTCATTGGAGTTTCAATCCAACCAGGCTCAACCACATTTACCGTAACGCCCTTAGAACCTAATTCCTTAGCCAGGCTCTTAGCAAGGCCATGCAGACCGGACTTGCTTGCAGAGTAAGTGGTTTGCCCAAACTTGCCCCGAGTTCCGTTGATACTACCAATCAGGACGATGCGACCCCATTCCGCAGCACGCATGTGCGATGCCACCGCGCGCGCCTGCAACCATGCACCACGTAAATTCACCCCCATCACTGCATCGAAATCAGAGGCTTCTTGCTTCCAGATCGGCTTGTCACGCGTGATGCCTGCGCAATGCACGAAAATGGTTGGCTGAAACTCTGCATGCAACTGCGTGACTGCTTCTTCCTTAGAAGTGTCGCTTTCAACCGCACGCACCTTGGGTCCACAAGTTTTGCATAAGGCGTCTGCCTCTACGCTTTGCCCAATATGGGTAAATACAACTTCATGACCAGCATCGTGTAAGGCGCAAACGACTGCGGCGCCAATGCCACCTGAACCTCCAGTCACTAAGGCGAGACTCATCGGTTTTTCCAAGTGGGCTTACGCTTGCCCATGAATGCCTGGATTCCTTCGACAGCATCTTCGGTATGCATGAGTTCTTCCAAGTACTGCTTCTCCAGCTGCGGCAAGACTTCTGTCAACGCCCGCGTCCACGGCCAGCGTGATGCCTTTCGACCTTGCCTTAAAGCTGCAGCCGAATGTCGCAAAATGTTTTTCTCCGCCCAAGCCTGCACTCCCTGCGCGAGGGCCTGATCTCCGAGTTCGACATCGACGATCCCAAGTTGCACCGCCTCTTCATACTTCACAATACTTCCTGAAAGCAACATGGCAGCAGATCGGCTCGCATTCACGCGTAAAGGTAGAAGCGCAGAGCCCGCAGGAGGGAATACTCCGAGATTGATCTCAGGGCAACCAAGCTGCGCGGTGGAAGTTGCAGCGATGAGGTCGCAGCCAAGCGCTACTTCAAAGCCGCCACCGAGGCATCGGCCTTGCACAGCTGCCATCAGTGGTGGCAGGTACAGGTGATTCATGTCGCGCAGAAGGGCATGGAACTGCGGAAGCATGGCGCCAACTTGATCCGGCGTATGCTCGGGAACACTTGCCCCATAACTAAAGTGGCCTCCAGCACCTTTCAGCACTACAAGTTTTAGGTCGCCGTCGGCAGCTGCGGAAACCAGAAGCTCTCGCAGCCCGTTCATCAAAGCGCAGTCAACAATATTTGCTGGAGCTGGGCCAAACTCCAACATCAACACCGCACCATCACATAAGTGCGAAGTTGCGATGCGCGTGGCAAGTTCTATTTTTCTTCCTCCCGATCCACGGCATGCGGTGCAGCCCGGCGAGAGAGGTTATCTCCATAACGCACACCTTCTGCCAACGCGCGACGCATTTCAATGAAGTTGGTTTCACGTTCTTCCCGCGGCGCACGGTTAAAGGTGCGGAAACCCATACGTCCTTCCGTCATCATGTTGAGGCCAAGCCACGCGCGATTCGATTCGCGGTTCTGATCCCAATGTTGCAACTTGTGCTTACGCAATTGCTCCAAGGTATAGGTGGTGCAATCAGGCATAGTTTGTGCCAACTTGCCACACATAAGTTCCACCGCTTCATCCAGCATCGAAAAATCGACCTCCGACGCTTTCATTTTCGCTTTCCCTGTTTCGAAAGCTTCGCCAGTGAGTGGCTTGCCGTATAGCGGACGCCCATAGAGATCGGTGGTGAACTCGGTGTGCACCATAGGATTCGCGATGAAGGTTCCATCGTATTTCAGCACTGGAGTAATTTCATTGATGAGTCCAATGTTGAGTGCTGCATGGGCAGTCCAGGTTTCACAAAGTGTGCAAGATTCAATCGCGCGCGTGATGCCAACGAAGATTGGCAGCAAATCGGTCGAACCACCGACCGGGGCAGAGCCATGCTTCGGTCCTGCTTGACCGAACCGAGCGGTGTCTGCCGCAACGGTGAAATCACAAGCCATGCCGATTTCTTGACCGCCACCGATGCGCATTCCGTTCACCCGGTTGATCACCGGCTTATCGCATTCCATGAGCGCAGAAACCCCGTCGTTGAACAAACGCATGTAGCGCCGATACTCATCTGGGCGGCCAGAGTAATGATCGCTGTATTCGGCAGTATTGCCACCGGTGCAGAAAGCTTTGTCACCTACTGCGGTAAACACCACTGCAACCACATCGCGTTCATTGCTTGCCTTACGGATAGCAAGAATCAACTCTGCCATTGCGCGGGTGGTGTATGAGTTGTACTGCTTTGGATTATCCAGCCAAATCCAAACATTGAAAAGATCGTCTACTTGGGTGCCATCGGGCAGAATCAAGGGACGTTTTTCATAACGAATTTCAGTGAACTCGTAGCCAGGCGCAAGTTCGTGGTCGGCAAACAAAGTAGGGTCGGCGGTGATGCTCATGGCACTAGTACAGGTCTTTGCGTAATTCGGTGATGGCGTGCATCTTCCAGCACGTCGTTGATTTCATTCATCGGGAAGCGTTTCACAAACGGCTTCACCAAAACCTTGCCCTCGCGAATGAGATCGAGAGCAGGCGCATAGTACTGCGGCCGACAGCCCCAGTTGCCGAAAGCATCGGCATCGAAGGCCATCAGATTGGACAGGCGCACCGACACGCGGTCGAGAGTGAATCCAACAAAGCCAACCACGCCAGAGAAAGTCATTAAAGACCACGCAAGTTCTTGGCCAGAAGCGGTTCCACTCATCTCCAAGACTTTGAGTCCGACTTTAGAAAAGCCTAACTCCTTATTTTTTGCACGCACCGCGGCGCGTGATTCTTTGCCATCCATGCCAAGCGTGTTCACCACACCTTCCGCACCATACTCCAAGGCTCGGGCAAGCTTGTCATCGTCGATATCCACTGCAACCACGCGTGCACCAAAAGCTTTTGCGATTTGAATACCGAAACTTCCAACACCGCCGGCGCCAATAATAACCACGTGATCCCCCTCCACTACCTGCGCACGTTTCATCGCTTGGTAAGGAGTGGTGACGGCATCGGCCAAAACCGAGACGTCGGCAAGAGCGATATCTTCAGGCAACCCCGAAGCATCAACCAACCACCGCGATGGGACCAAAATGTGCGATGCAAAGCCTCCGTGGAAATCATTCCCTGGCATCAACTGCGCCCGGCATGAGGTCTCACGACCTGCATGGCACAAATCACATTCCCCGCACGGCAAAACTGCTGGCACAACTACATCTTGATTCGCCCAAGCTTCACTGCCTGCGCCAACGGCAACCACGGTGCCCGAAATTTCATGCCCGAGCGCGAGTGGAAGTTCGTGCGCTGTGCGTACGCCGCCGTAAAGGAACCCGAGGTCAGTGTGGCACATGCCGCATCCTTTGACCTCGATGAGGACTTCGCCGGGACCTGGTTGCGGTAAGTCACCATCGGTTTTCACCAAGGGTTCATTCGGTGCCGTCATGAGCCAACGATAAAATTGCGACATGAACTTATTTGTATGCGGCGCAACCGGTCACGGCCTGGCCAATGATGAGGGTATGGATTTCGTGGGTGCCTTCATAAGTCAGCACCGTTTCTAGATTGCAGGCATGACGCCCAGAGTGGTACTCCAGAGTGATGCCATTTGCGCCGAGTAAGCTTCGTGCATCGCGCGCAATGTCGAGAGCGATTTTCACATTGTTGCGCTTAGCCATAGACACTTGTTGCGGTGTCATCGTGCCCTCTTCCTTCATCCGGCCTAAACGCAAAACCAGAAGTTGCGCTTTGGTGATCTCGGTAGCCATCTCGGCGATTTTCTGCTGCGTGAGCTGGAAAGAGGCCAATGGACGGTCGTAAATTTGGCGCTGCTGGGTGTAGTCCACCGCTTCAAAAAGACATGCTTGCGCCGCCCCTAAGGCTCCCCAGGCAATGCCGTAGCGCGCTTGAGTTAAGCACATCAATGGGCTTTTCAGATTGGAAGTATTTGGCAGACGCTGCGCCTCAGAAACGCGGACATCGTCCATCACCAATTCCGAGGTGACGGAACAACGTAATGACCACTTATGCTTTTGCTCGGGAGCGGAAAAACCTTCACTATCGTTATGCACAATGAAACCTTGCACAATGTTGTCTTCATCCCGTGCCCACACGACGGAGATGTCGCTCACCGTTCCGTTGGTGATCCACATTTTACGGCCGTTGATAATCCAGTCATCGCCATCCCGCTTGCAGCGACTACGCATACCGCCTGGGTCCGAACCGAAGTCAGGTTCGGTCAAACCAAAGCAGCCGATGTATTCCCCTGAGGCAAGCTTCGGCAGGTACTCCTTCTTTTGTTCCTCAGAGCCGAACTCGAAGATGGGGTACATCACTAAAGATCCTTGCACCGAAGTGAAGGAACGGATTCCAGAATCCACACGCTCGATTTCTTGGCAAATCAAACCGTACATGACGCTGCTCAACCCTCCTCCACCATACTCCTCAGGAATACTTGGGCCGAGTAAGCCAAGCTCACCGAGCTCGGGAATGATTTCATTCGGAAATGTGCCGTCTTCCCAGTTCTTAGCGATGAGGGGCATCAAGCGGTCTTCGCAGTAGGCGCGGACCTGGTCACGAATCATGATTTCGTCTTCACTTAGAAGCGAACTGATGTCGTAAAAATCTAACTCTTTGTAGCTTTTCATTTCTAGCCGACACTAGATGTGTCTGCAGTGGCAACTTTCGCTGCCGATGGATTACGAAGGCGGTAATGCGCGAGCCAAGCTGCACCGAGGGCAGTTGCAAACTGAGGCATGGCTTCGTCACGATCGGAGTCGGGAATGTTGCCCGGCAACCGGATGTCATTTTCCAAACGCTTATCAATGGATGTAGACATCGTACGGTAGCGCATGATGCCACCAATGAGGGTGATTTCTGGCTCCCCTTTCACTCGCTTCATTAGCTGAATGGCGCGCGTGGTGAGAGACTCAATCGAGCCTTGCATGATATCTGCAGGAGGCGTCCCGAGGCTCAGTTGATTGATGACTTCGGACTCTGCAAACACGGCGCAAACCCCGGAAATGGTCACTGGATTGCGCGAGGTCTCCAACAGCTGACCAATGTCCTTGGTTTCGTAACCCATATAACGGGCAGTCTTCTCGAGGAAGGCTCCAGTGCCTGCCGCACACTTGTCGTTTTGACGGAAGGAAATCACCCGTCCACTATCGTCAATGCGAATTGCCTTCATGGTTTGCCCCCCAACGTCGAGAATGGTCCGGGTCTCTGGGAAAAGCAGGAAGCAACCGCGAGAACTTGCGGTGATATCGGTCACCGCAAGGTCTTTACACTTCACTTGATGACGCCCAAATCCAGTGGCGATGACATAGTTCAAGTCTTCACGAGTCAAATTTGCCTTCTCCAGGCATGCATCTAGGCATTTTTCCGCAACTGCGCCTAACTTAAACCCAGTGTTCATCACATGCCGAGCGAGGATGTTGTAATCCTCATCGAGAAGAATGGTTTTCGTGTAGGTCGAGCCTACATCTATGCCGGCGGTAAGTTTCATGATGCTGACCCCTCGACTTGGCTGCGCGGGGCGCGACTCGCCTGAATGTGATCCATGGCAAAAAGTGCCGCTCCGAGAGCACCTGCGAAATGGCATTCATCTGAGATATTGAGCTTGCACTTCAAAGCTTTTTCCAAGGACTTCACCATTGCGGTATTACGTGAAACTCCACCGGTGAAGGTGACTTCCTCATTGATGCCAACGCGACGCAATAGGCCCATTGAGCGTTTCGCAATGGATTCGTGAACACCCCAAAGAATGTCCTCTACTTTTTTCCCTTTGCCCAACCAGGACAAAATTTCCGACTCGGCAAAGACGGTGCATGTGGTGGAAATCTGAACAGGATTATCCGAAAGCAATGCGGTCGGGCCAAGTTCGTCCAAAGGTATGTCTAGAGCCGCGGATGAGGCGCCAAGAAAACGGCCGGTTCCAGCTGCACACTTATCATTCATGCAGAAATCATCGATCTCGCCGTTAGGGGCAACTCGGATAGCTTTGGTGTCTTGGCCGCCCATATCTAACACGGTGCGGGTACCAGGGAAAATGTGAGAAGCTCCGCGGCCGTGGCAACTAATCTCTGTCACCTGTGCGTTTCCAAAAGTCACTTTATAGCGACCATAACCAGTGCCGATGACCCACTCCACTTCCTCTTCCAAAAGCTTCTTTGCGTTTATGCATTCTTGAAATGCATTTTCAGCCGCCTGGGTTACGTTTGCTCCCGTATCAATCAAACATGAGGCGATAATTTCGCGCTCTTCATTGATGATGACGGCTTTGGTTTGGGTTGACCCGACGTCGACTCCTGCTGCGTATGCCATGTTCTTTCTCCGCTTGGTTTGGATTACTTAGTGATTTTGTTTTGCTGACGTCGCGCCACCATGCCTTCAAAGAATGCATCGACACGATTTTTCATTTGCGCTTCGGAAACTACGCGCTGGTCCATCATGTCGGACTCGAGGAATAGACTTGGGATGCCTGTGCGTTCTGCTAACGCGCGTCGACCGTCTGCTAATCCAGTCGATACGGTGCGACAACTCTTGATGGGGTGGTAGATGATGCCGTCGATACCAAAACCATCGATCATGGACTCCACTACGGTGTCATGATGGAACATCGAATCCATGGCGTCGCGCACCGAGATGAGATTCCCTTCAGCAAGGCTCGCGATCGGATCACTGAGGTCGTATTGATATCCAAGATTGGATCCTCCACTTGCAAACCACAGGTACGTGGAGTGCACGAAGGTTCCCTTCCACTCCGAAAACATCTCGTTGAAGCGGCGAAAAATCGGGTAGCAAGGCACGCCAACAAAACATAAGCGCCACTCCTCCTCCGTGATGGTGCCTATGTCGTGCGCAACTTTGTACTCCATTTCCTCCACCAAATCCTCAAAGTACTTCGCAGCACGCTCGTCTCCACGTAAGCCATTCGCTACGCCTAAAAAGATGGTGCCGTCGGTCAATGCGTTAAACACCGACGGATGATTCTTGTTCAGGTCCAATAGCTTCTGCCACGAACTGGACAAGCCATTCACGTGTCCCATGACTTCACGCAATTTATCGATGTCGAATTTTTTCCCGGTCACCTTTTCGCAAACCGTAATCAACTCACAAATCTGTGCCTCTACATATTCCACATCGTTCTTGAAATCACGGCTTCCAATCGCCGACGCGCCGCCAGCTGAGCGGTTTCCTGGAATATCGATTGTCACTACCGGCATTTCATACATGCGCTCCCACGCTTCCGCCCACTTCAAATAGGTATTGCAGGCGTTCGTCAAAACGGAAATGGTCGGCTTTGGGATTCTCCCCATTGGGTGCTCACCACCCCTCAGTTGAGTGCCAATATCAGCCTTCACATACCCGCAGATGTCTGGCGAATAGCCATGATCTTCTGCTTCCTCCAAGTATTCCTGCGCCACCCGACGTACGGCTGTTTGCAGGGAATTGATTTCAGGGAACACCACAGGCAGATCAAAGGACTTCAAAATCTCATTGAAGCTTCCCATGACAAAGACATAGGCTGCTCCTTTGCCCTCCTCTGCTGTCTGATTTAATTCCTTGAACCAGTCGCGGAAAAGCTCCGCACCTTCGCGGTTTCCGCGTCCGACAATATTTTCAGTTGTGGTTGTACTCATGATTCATCCTTAAACGAACAGCAGGTTTTCCATGAAAGTCTCGAGCTGTAACTCAAGACCAGAGAAGGAGGTTTGGTTTTCTTCGAACTCACTCACGAAGAAAGGGATATTCGCTTTCTCCAGCCCGTGGATGTAAGCCACTTGCTCTTCCAAGCCGGGCTCACACATTTTCGCCGACGTTACGATTGCAGCTTCACCACCGGCCTTACGAATGCGAGCAATCAACATGTCTTCCTTGCGCTTACGCAAGTCATGCTGAACAGGACTGTAAGACGAATCCTCGATGTACGCGCGCGCCATTGCAGTCAACGGCGACTCGCCTTGCGGGATATCAGACAAAATCCAGCGCAAACCTATGAGGAAGTCATCGTCCACCACGTAAGCAGAGCGTCCGAGCATGCGCACCATGTCGAAGGGTGGTTGCTCACAGAAGGCACCTTCGTAAACCACACGGATGCGATCCTCGCGCTTAGCATCCACCGCCCGGATGAGCGGCAAGGCGTATTCCATCATCTCGTTGTGATCTTCACGTGGCATGCGACCGGCCATCGCCATTAAGGCATAGGCATCTTCCGCAGCGATTTTTTCTGGGCACTCGCGCTTGATGTCATATAAATCACGCAGCAACTCACGATTGCGATTAAAGATACCTATCGAGTGACGCAGTGCATCGTCTGTCACTTCTTTCCCAGAGACCTTCTCGACCAAACGCTTAAGACGATCATACTCGCCAGCTAAGTACTCAATCGATGATGCAGAGTTTGGATTCTGCGGGAGGTATAAAATTTCACATGGATAATCGAAGTTACGCCCAAAGATTGCACCGAGGTTGCGTGCGGCATCACAGATTGGATGAGTGATGAAGGCATCCAGGACCACCTGCTTGGAGAGTGCAATCTCCAAAGTCGTTTTGATGGTGGAGCATAGATAACTTCCGAAACGCGAGTCCGCCTGATCTGGCTGCACATTGGCACCGTGTAGATTTAGAGGCAGCATGCCAGCTGCATGCGCGATCTCGGCAGGGAAGAAAACCTGAAAGTGGCCAAGGACTTTGCCTCCGTTAGCGCGCCACTCCTTCACCGTGGGAAAATGAATGTCTTCGTAAGTTTCGCGGCACTGATATAGCACCTCTTCAAGGGACTGGCCGCGAATTTTATCCATGAAGGATTTGCTCATGATGCTTTTCTCTTATTGATGGCTTCGCTTGACGCGGACATCGCGCCGCAAAAGAACAGATTCAACAGGTGGGCAAGCTTGGCCTCGATGTTTGGGAAAATACTTTCCGCATGTGGGTTCAAACTCACCTCGACCAAAGCGACGTAAGACCAAGCTAATAATTTGGCATCGTTCTTTGGAATTTCGCCGGTGTCCATTCCGCTTTGCAAAATAGTTTCGACAGGGCCCGGCAGCGCTTTTTGATAGGCGCGCACGATCCCTTCTCGCTGTTCGCCGCCAAACCGATTGACATCTCGACGCACCAAGCTGATGGCCTCCCGCTTCCACTGCGGCAAGCGAAAATAATCCAAGGTCAAACGATGCAAACGTTGGACGCATGTTCCCTGCAGCGATACTGCCTCGGCAAAAATTTGAGCCTTCTCCTCTAAGTCGCGGTGCAGCATCGCCAGGTAAAGCTCCTCCTTGGAGGCAAAGTGGTGATAGACCCCTCCCTTGGTGGTCTCAGCCGCCGCAGCGACGCAATCTATGGTCACATCGGCAAAAGTTGCAACCAAAAACAGCCGTTGGGCAGCATTCAGGATGCGGGTTCGGGTTGCAGATGAGCGTTGTTGCATGGGGAAGGGAAACAAACTAGTCAGTCGGTTTCTTCATCCTCCTCGAGAATCGGGCCCGGTCAAGGGAATTAAAGACCATATTATCCCTTTTAGCCACTAAATCGAGATAGTTTCATTCACTTTCAAAAACTGTATATATCCGTAACTACCTACAATAGAATGAGTTATGCGCAATTACCTAAAAGATTGTAACACGACTCTGCCGCACCAGACCACGGCCGAGCGTTGGGGCCCACAGAATCCCAATTCCATTTGGTAAGCCAAATTTCAACGGAAGCTTCCGCCGGCCAAAAAATGCCATAAATGCGGTTCTTAGGCCTTTTCTTTACCCCCAACTAGTCCCGATTCGCTAAAATCTGCGCTTCGCTTTTGCCCCCAAACCCTCAATTTGAAGGTAGGGAGAAGCTGTCCCCCTCCAATCGAAACATCGATGGACAACATGATCACAATTCTTCCTTGGATCGGAACCGCGGCCGCGCTTGTCATGGCTGCTCTGGTCTACGCCAAAGTCATGGCAGCCCCTGCTGGCAACGACACCATGCAAAGCCTTGCGTCTGCCATCCAAGATGGTGCGCGTGCTTTCCTAATCACTGAGTACAAGCTCCTCGCAATATTCGTGGTCGTGGTCGGTGGAGGCCTCTACGTGTTGCCAGAAGGCGGCGGTCTGCACACCATGATTGCCTTTTTCACTGGTGCTTTTGCTTCGGCACTTGCTGGCTGGATTGGCATGTACACCGCCACTCGCGCGGCAGTACGCACCACGGAAGCCGCCCGTACCAGCCTCGCCGGTGCGCTCAAGATTGCGTTTGGCTCGGGCACGGTCATGGGTATGACTGTGGTTGGTCTCGGCGTGCTTGGAATCGCAGTGTTCTTTCTAGGATTCCACTACGACCTCCAACAAATCCTTGGCTTTAGTTTTGGCGCCTCGGCGATTGCATTATTCGCGCGCGTCGGCGGTGGCATTTTCACCAAAGCTGCTGACGTTGGCGCCGACTTGGTGGGCAAAGTCGAAGCTGGTATCCCCGAAGACGATATCCGCAACCCCGCCACCATTGCTGACAACGTAGGCGATAACGTGGGCGACGTCGCCGGCATGGGCGCTGACTTGTTTGAGTCTTATGTCGGGTCCATCATCGCTACCATGATTCTTGGTGCGGCCTTCGCCACTGGCGATATCCCTCTTACGGATCAACCACTAGTGGTACTGCCACTGTCCATTGCGGCGGTCGGCGTGTTTGCTTCCATCGTGGGAACCTTCTTCGTTTCCACCAACGATGAAAGCAAAATCCACGGCGCTTTGTTCAAGGGCCTCATCGTTGCTTCCATCATCTTGTTGGGTTTTGCTTACTACCTAACCAACATGGCTGGTTCTGATTTTGGCGACATGAGCAACATGAACTTGTTCTACTGCATTGGAGCTGGACTTGCTTCGGGTGTGATTATCGGGAAAATCACCGAGTACTACACTGCTATGGAGTGCAAGCCGGTTAAAACAATCGCCGAGCAAGCCAAAACTGGGGAAGCTACCACGATCATTTCTGGACTAGCTGTCGGCATGAAGTCCACTTGTCTTCCAGTCATTGTCATCTGTGCAACCATCGCGGTCTCCTATGCCCTATGCGGCACTTACGGCATCGCTCTAGCAGCGGTTGGCATGCTTTCTACTTTGGGGATTTCACTCGGCGTCGATGCTTACGGCCCGGTTGCTGACAACGCTGGCGGCATGGCTGAAATGGCTGGCTTGCCTCCTGAAGTTCGCGAGCGCACCGACTCACTTGACGCTGTGGGTAACACGACTGCGGCGATTGGTAAAGGTTTCGCGATTGGTTCTGCTGCGCTTACTGCGCTGGCATTCTTTGCGGCTTACTCTGCTGGCGCCGGCGATGTCGACCTCGGCATCGATAACCCCACCGTGGTAATCGGCATGTTCATCGGCGCGATGTTGCCGTTCTTGTTTGCCGCAATGACCATGGAAGCTGTGGGTAAAGCAGCCTTCGCAATGATTGACGAAGTCCGCCGTCAGTTCCGCGAGATCCCTGGCATCATGGAATACAAAGGTGAGAAGGACGCTCCAAACCGCCCCGATTACGATGCTTGTGTTGCTATCTCTACCAAGAGTTCCATGCAGCAAATGATCATGCCTGGCGTGCTTGCCATTGCAGCCCCTATTCTTGTCGGCATGTTCGGCGGCGTAGTCATGCTCGGCGGCCTACTTGCAGGTTCGCTTGCTGCTGGAGTCATGATGGCCATCTTCATGTCCAACGCAGGTGGTGCATGGGATAACGCTAAGAAACTCATCGAAACTGGTGCGCACGGCGGCAAAGGCTCCGATGCACACAAAGCTGCAGTGGTTGGCGATACCGTCGGTGACCCGTTCAAAGATACCTCTGGCCCAGCCTTGAACATCTTGTTGAAGCTGATGTCTGTGGTGTCGGTACTGCTGTTGCCATTCTTCATTGAGTTCAACAAGTAAGGAATAAGCTGTTGGCCAATAACACCAGCAGAGACAAGTCTCGTGCGCTAGCTGAAAAGCTGGCGCACGAAGCTTTCATGTTGAAAGGCGAGAACATCCGCATTTTGAATGTGGGCGAGTTCTTGTACATCACCGATTACTTTTTGATTATCACGACACAAAGTGTGCGTCAGACCAAAGCGCTTGCCGAAAGTCTGAAGATGATCGCTAAAAAGGACACCGGATCCAAAGGCCACGACGAAGGTGCCGCAACCTCCAACTGGATGTTGGTGGACTTCGATGACGTGGTGGTGCACATCCTCACCGAGGAAGCACGTGAGTTCTACGACCTCGATGGCCTTTGGGTCGATGCCGAGGAACTAGAGTTCGACCCGGCTGCTTAAAGCTATATGAATTTGAAAACGAATAGGCCACCTCTGTTCTGGGTTTGGCTTGGGGCACTGCTTGCTGCCTTTGTCGCTTGGTGGGCGCGCCCCCTTCTTTTGATTGATGAGACGCGGTACCTGTCGGTCGCTTGGGAAATGTGGCGCACCAGCGAATTTTTGGTGCCGCATATTAATGGAGAAACTTATGCGCACAAACCACCCCTTCTTTTTTGGTTCATGCACGCTGGGTGGAGTGTTTTTGGCGTCCAGCTGTGGTGGCCACGGTTGCTTGGATTTTTGTTTTTAACCAGTGCTGCACTACTCCTAAAGCATTTAGTCGATCTATTGCTTCCCCTCGTTAAGCAGGAAAACGCCGGTACTTTTGCCGCAATCATATTCTTAGGCACCCTTTCCATCTTTGCGTTCAGCACCATGGTCATGTTTGATCTCTTGCTGCTAAACTGTATTTTGCTGACTTGGCTTGCTTTAATAAACACTCACCTTGGTGGCAGCGTAGTTAGGGGAGCCCTCTTATTTGGCTTCGGCATTGGCCTCGGCATTCTGGCAAAAGGACCCGTTGTACTTTTATTCGCGCTGCCCCCTGCCTTTGCTGCTGCACATTGGGCCGCAAATGCACGCAACATCGCTTGGGTTACCTTTCTTGGGGTTTTACTTGGCGCTGGCGTAGCTCTTGCCTGGGCCATACCGGCCGGTATTGCTGGAGGCGAAGAATACCGCGATGCCATTTTTTGGGGACAGACTGCAGGACGGGTCACTGATTCCTTCGCGCACGCCCGGCCCTGGCACTGGTACCTGCCCCTGCTTCCAGCAATGCTTCTCCCGTGGGTGTTGCTACCTAACTTTTGGACGTGGGTCCGGAAAAATCCCGCACCGAACAAAGATCAGTCCTCGCGTGAGCAAAGATTTCTCCTTTGGGCCAGCATTCCCGCCTTCCTCATTCTTTGTTTCCTGAGTGGAAAGCAGCCGCATTATTTGGTTCCTGTGATTGCTGCCATCTCCGCTCTTTTCGGTATACAACTCGCAAAAGGCTTATCCAAATCAAATGGCCGCATCAAGGGAATCTCCATAGGACCAAGCGTACTATTCCTCCTAACTGGGATTTGCCTCTTAATCCTTCCGCAAGTTGGAGACTCTAACCCTAGACTTGCATGGCTCAGTCAGGATTGGAGCATCGTGCCAGGAGGGCTCATGCTGCTTGCCGCTGGGCTTTGGCTACTTGCAGCAAAAAGGCAACGTCATCATATATTGCAACTAGGTCTTTTCTGCCCACTCTGGATTAGCCTTCTACACCTTGGACTCCGGGGGCCCTTACAAGGGAACTATAACTTGGCCCCTCTTTCTCAAAAAATCGCTCAATGGCAAGACGCGGGGCAGGATGTTGCCTTTTCAGGAGCCATGTACCATGGGCAATTTTCATTTCTTGGGCGCTTAGAGGACCCCCTTGCCAACCCAACCACCCTTAGGCAAATGCTTGATTGGGCAAAAGACAACCCTACTGAACCCATACTGATTGTCTTGGATAAACATTCACGTAAGGTATTTTCTTCCAAAGCAACCTCCCTGTTGGCTTATGGAACCAAACAAATCGCAGTATGGGAAACGGCCTCTGACTTTCAAAAGGCCATTCGGGAAGATTCCAAAGCAAGTGACTAATTAGGCGGTTGCATGCATGCAACCGTTGTCTTCCACCAACACATATTCGGGGATACGAAGCGCCATAAGCGCCGCATTCCGTTCTCCTTGCTCTCCCTTGGCGCGAGCAATATTCCTATATCCCACCGAGTAATCCACGCAGTAGGCGTTTTGAAGAGGGCCCAAGGCCTCTTCAAAGGGTACATCGTGGAACATGTAAGGCCCCTTCTTCACTGCTCGTTTCTCCGGATCTATAGCTCTCCAGAAGTGCCCAAAGACCACTGGCACATCTTCTGTGTAAGATTCCCACCAAGCGACTCTTTCAACGTGCCTGACTTTGCCTCCCGCTCGAAATGGAACGCTAGTTTCTCTTTCCAATCCCGACGTTAGTGCTGTGACGGGATTTCCATTTTGCCTCACTAAATCTGCTTGGATTGAGTTTCTTTCGAGTTGACTAGATCCAATCGCAGTCGTTAAGTCCTTTTCCGTCTCATAAAAAAGGTCCAGGATTGAGCGAGAGTCGTTTCTCAACTCTGCGACCGCAGAAGGGTGCCAACATGCATGGACCACACGGAGATCAGCGCGTTCCGCGACCAAAGGCAGGGTTTGAAGGAAAAGTAAAATATCTTCTCGAGTCTCATGATCAGCCAACACTTGAGGGATAACTTTTTCTTCGCCTCCAAGCATTTGCTCACGACCATAAAACCATTCATTTCCAGCACGCTCTTTACCCAAAAGTAAATTTAGCTCGTGATTGCCAAGCAGGCATTGAGCATTGCCTTGCTGAATTAACTTTTGAACCAATCGAACAACTCCTGGACTGTCTGGTCCTCGGTCCACTAGATCTCCGACGAAAACTAAGAACCGGTCTTGGGCGTGGTCTCCTTTTTCATCATAACCAAGGTGACCTAATAAATTTTCTAGGGCTTCAAGCTCACCATGCACATCTCCAACTACATCCAATGGACGATCTCCCGGTAACAGCGCGATGTGGCAATGCATGACAAGAAAATATAGCGACGCCGAAGAAGTCCCGTAGGCAATAAAGAAGACGGGCATCCAGAAGGATGCCCGTCTTGTATTCGAAGTCCTAAGACTACTCGCCGAAGCCGAGGTCAAGGACAGCCCAGAAGGTGTCCTGATTGTTAAAGGCACCTGCCTTTGCATCAACCATGGCGTAGCCGAACCAACCTTCTACGTTGCCACCAAAGGTGGTTCCGACAGAAACGTCGATTTCGTCCCATTCAACAGCAGCCTGCTGAACGTTTGCAACTGCCACGCGGCCGGTCCAACCCTCTGCAGGGCTGAAGCTCAGGCCAACTTGCCAGGTGTCGGTGTCTGGGGACCAGAGGCCACCAGCGCCAAGACGATCGGAGAAGCCAGCTGCACCGTGGTACTTGGTGGTACCCGTGGTTGCAAACTGGAGGTCCGTGCTCGAAAGAGCAATATCTAGGCCACCATTGTCTACACCAGGAATGCTCTCAAGGGCATCGAGGTCAATGGAGGTTTCAAAGTACCATGCGTCGCCTTCGGCGAGACCCTGGTCGTAAGCAGCGTATTCAGCTTCGTAGCCGAAACCCATGAGCTCACCGGAGAATAGAATACCCAACCAAGTTGCGAATTCTGCACCCGTGTTCTCATTACGAATCCAGTATGGAGCGATGTGCATTGGGCCCAGTTGCTCAACGTAGTCACAAACCCAATCCAGACTCATCACGTAGACCATGTCGTCTGTGTTGTCGAGGAGGGTGGTTGCGGGACCTGGAGGATTCGTGGTTCCTGCGATTGAACCGTAGCCTTTCTCAACACCATTCATCATGGCGAAGTTTA
>JASFYO010000019.1:0-71011 GCA_045047305.1 Planctomycetota bacterium
GGCGAGCTGTGATGATTCGGCCAAGGCCGGCGTTCCCCTCAAGCGCTGCTCAACAAAAGCGCACGGGGTTCTCAATGGTGGAGTTGATGTTGGTCATCGTGGTGGCAGGCATTCTCATGACGATGGGCGTCCCCAAGTCGTCAACGACCTTAGCAAATGCTGAGGTAAATAAGGCAACCGCAGAAATGCAAAGCATTTGGCTTTCTCAACGTCGCTACCGCATGGAGTACGGATCCTTCGCGCCATCGATGCGAGCATTAGTGCAAGAAGGATTTATGAGTGAAGTCTTGCTTAAGAAGCGCGATCCTTTTCAATACAGGATTGAGGCGAAGTCACGCGGTCGCTTAAAAATTACTGCGACTCGTACACGAAACGGTTCGTGGCGTGGATCTTTCACTCTGAATGAAATGGGGGAGATGAAGGGTGAACTTGCCAATTCCGAGGGTAAGAAAATTGAACCTTAAGCTTAAGTCTCTGCAAAGACAGCCAAGAGGTGGTTTCACCATGGTTGAGCTACTTTGTGCAATTGTAGTTCTGAACTTACTTGTTGCCGGATTAGCCTCTATGTTTCGCGGCCAAAATCAAGTTGTGAATAGCTTGGAAGAGTGGTGTGAGGGTGATCCAGTTCTCTATGTTTCGCCGGATTCAAATCCAATGTCCCGCACACTTGGTGTGCCGGCGACGCTTTCAAAAAAGGATAGCGTGCGCGAAGTTCGGCGTTCCGTTGGTGCGGTTTACGCGGTAGAGGTTTTGGAGATGAAACGCCGTTTTTCGAAGAATCAAGCATCTGTCGTCTTCAGTCAGGAGAAGAAAGAAGACAATGAGGGTAATGGTAAGGGCGACGGCGATGATGATGAAAACGAGGAAGATTCTTGAAAAGTCCATCTCATCATTCCGGCCACACGTTAGTGGAGATGACGGTTGTGGTGACGATTCTTGCGATGGTGTTATCACTTGTTGCTCGCGCACAGAAACCGTTTTCGCAAGGCGTAATGACCTTGCAAGATCGAAACAGTACGACCACAGAACTTCACTTGGCGGTAGATTATCTGTCGATGGATCTTGGCGCGGCCAAGAGAGTACAGCGTGTCTCGGAAAGTGAAGTACTAATCCGGAGAGAGGATGGCGCAGCACGTCGCGCAGGGCTAGAGAAAGACAGCACTGATCCTGGCGTCCGCTATAGTTTCGACAACAGCAATTTGGTTCGAGAGGATCTTATTACCAAAGAGAAATTTGTAGTTGCGGTTGGCATGACCGGATTCTCTATCGCTCCGATAAGGCGCGGCGAGACCAAACTTGTCTTGGCCGATGGAATTGCAGAGGATGATCAGCATACGGTGACCTTAGTTTGGAGGCGCCCATGATTCTTTTTGCAACCAAACGGGCTCGTTCCGGGGATAAGTCACGGTATGGGAATGCCATGCTCCTAGTGATGATGATGAGCGTATTCTCGATGGGTATTTGGGCCGTGACTCTCCGCACGACCAGGAACGCTATCGAAACTGAAAGTTTTCATAATCAACGCACTGAGTTCGAGCACCGAATTGTGCGTGGTTTGGCCTTGGCGGGTGTACTCCTTGAGAAGGAGAAGCCCGATTCACTTCCCTATGCTTTTTTATATACGGGCAAAGACGCGAACGGCAGTTTCTTCACACGAGTTGAGATTCGCAGCAAGGGCCATGAGCGCTTTTCCGTTACGGCGCGTCAAGCAACCGTATCAGAAGTCCGAAGTTTGCCCCGGAACCCTAAGAAATTCTGACCTAAAGGTGTGGTAACATCGAGTTCTCCCATTTCGCTGTTACTCACAATTGGCTAACCCCACCTCAGCCTTCGCTTCCTTTTCTAGCGAACCTGCTCCAGCAGTCCACGCTGGGCCCATCCCTCGTTTTGATGAGACTTCGGGTAACTATCGGGTCAGGTTTGCAACTTCTGATGCAGATCTAGAGTCCATTGCGCGGCTTCGGTACCAAACATTTAATATTGAGATGAGGGAGGGCTTAGATGCTTCTCACGAAACCGGCTTAGATTTCGATCGATTTGACACTCAATGCCAGCACCTTTTAGTGGAATGCCGAGACGCGGCCAGAAATGGACCGGCTGTAGCGGTAGTTGGAACTTACCGGCTGCAAACGGCTGAATCCGCAGCAAAAGGGTGTGGCTTTTATAGTGCGGAGGAGTTCGACCTGAGCGGTTTACCAGCAGAGATGCTAGAAGATGCCGTCGAGCTGGGGCGGGCTTGTGTAGCTCCGGAGCACCGTAATCGGCGCACGCTTTTTCTGCTTTGGAAGGGTTTGGCCTCCTATGTCTTGTGGCATCGTAAGCGCTATTTCTTTGGCTGCAATTCACTGACTTCGGAGTCCCAATTGGAGGGGTGGCGCATGATGCGTTACCTGACAGAGCACGGACACGTGCATCCGGAGTTCCTGTCAGACCCTTTGCCAGGATATGCATGCGATGCGCCGGCCCAAATGACCCCGGAAGACGAATTGACCTTAGATATTCCACCACTGTTTGGAATCTATCTGCGCTATGGCGCTAAGGTATGCGGGCCGCCAGCTCATGATGCGCTGTTCCATACCGTGGATTTCCTTACGGTTGTAGACCTCGACGAGATGGACGAGCGAACCTTCCAAAACTTCGCGTCTAAGAAATGATTTCGCCACTTGGGCATAGCCGTGCCCTCACTCGTTCACTTTTGCTTGGTGCGAGCCTACTGATTCTCATTGTCAGCTGGTCTTTGCCTTTGTTTCTTGTGATTTTCAGCAAACGAGCAGCCTCGCATTTACGAGTACGCATTATGGGAATATGGGCACGCTTTGCTCTGTTCATTATGGGGATACGGGTCCGCTCCGAAGGCGACCCTCCGCAGGCGCCGTTTTTCTTAGTTTCTAACCACCTGACTTATTTAGATATTCTGGTTCTTTGGAGTCGCATAGACACATACTTTCTCGCGAAGTCAGAGCTCGGAAGCTGGCCGCTTTTAGGGCCATTGATTCGTGCAGCAGGCACGATGTTCATTAACCGCAGTCGTCGCGCAGATGTTCTCCCCGCGATCGAACGGGTGAAAGGCCGTTTAGCCTTAGGCAACGGGGTCGTCTTTTTCCCGGAGGGCACAAGCTCTTCCGGCGGTCAGCTTCTAAATTTCAAATCGAGTTTATTTGAAGTGGCTTTGCATACAGGGTTGCCGGTTCATATTGCCTGCCTTCACTATGACTCACGCAGTGAAAAATACCCTACCGAAATAAACGTTTGTTGGTGGGGGGATATGGGTTTTGGCGGACATTTTTATCACTTGCTTGCGATGCCGAAGGTTCACGTCCGCGTTCGGTTCGCACCAGATCCGGTGGTTGCCGATGACCGTAAACAGCTTGCACGCGCTGCTCGTGAGAGCATGCAAAACCTATTTGAGCCGATGCACAATTGGAGTCGGGTGAGTCCAAGCGAGGATGCAGGTATTCCGGCTTAGCTGCCATCAATCATGAAGCGTCGCCTGCTTGTTCTCTATTTGGTTTTGTTGGCCGCTTCTAACCTGTTCCGCTATTTTGGAATGGAACGCCCGGCGCTTGATTACGGAGAACAAAGCGCAACGCTTCAGGTTTATGATCGGGGAGAAAGAGGAAAAGAGAAGGTGCGGATGGTTTATAGCCTGCACACTCCCGAGATTGGGCCTACCCTGGAGGATCTGCTTGATACCGAGGAGGTTGCAACCGTGGTGCTGATTCATGGCAGCCCAGGGAGCATTCAAGACTTCGATGATTTCGCCGCAAGGATGCCACCGCACCTACAAGTGTTGGTTCCTGATTTGCCCGGCTTTGGAAGTTCTTGGGCGCGGCTCCCTGATTACAGTCCAGCGGCGCATGCGGATTACCTTGCCCAACTTTTGGAGCAACGTGGAATCTATGGTGTACACCTTGTCGGGTTCAGCATGGGAAGTGCCGTGGCATTGGAGTTTGCGCACCGCTATCCACGCTATGTAAAGTCGATTACTTTTGCTGGCGGAGTTGGAGTTCAGGAGTTGGAACTGTTTGGAACCTATCCGCTTAATCATGCCGTCCATGCGGTGCAGCTTGGAGGCATCACTGCAGCTGAATGGCTGCTACCTCATTTTGGCAAGCTAGACCGTTGGCCGCTCAACCGAGCCTATGCACGAAACTTTTTTGATTCGGACCAGCGGCCGTATCGTGATTGGCTGCTTGAACTCCAAGCACCTATGCTGATTTTGCATGGCGACGACGACTTTCTTGTACCGGTAGAAGCCGCCCGGGAGCATTATCGTTTGGTTCCTCAAAGCGAAATGGTGGTTTACGACGACAATCACTTTTTGCTTTGGACGCGTCCTGACGAAATTGCAAAGAAGGTAGGCGATTTCATCGATCGGGTGGAGGCCGGGCAAGCTATTTCCCGCGGTCAAGCAACGGCAGAGCGCATTGCAGCAGCCAATTTAGAATTCGACCCTTCGGTTGTCCCTCCCTTCACTGGGCCAGCTTTGTGGTTCGCATTGCTTCTTTTGGCGCTCGCGACTCTCATCTCAGAAGACCTCACCTGCATTGCAACTGGCTTGCTTGTGGCGCAGGGACGCATCGGGTTATTTCCAGGAAGCGCGGCGTGTTTTGTCGGAATCCTTCTGGGCGATGTCCTCCTATTCCTTGCCGGCCGTGCCTTTGGGCGCCGCGCTCTGCAGCGAATTCCATTACGTTGGATGCTTACCCCTGCGACCGTCGAGCGTGCGTCTGCCTGGTTTCGCCGCAGTGGCGCATGGGTGATTTTTGTTTCTCGTTTTATGCCTGGCCTGCGCTTGCCTACATACTTTGCCGCCGGCGTTCTTAAGACCCGGTTTGTTTGGTTTTTGTTGTACTTCACGATTGCGGGAATCCTTTGGACTCCCACATTGGTATGGATTTCAAGCCGTCTAGGCGTAGGCGCAGAAGTGCTGCTTGCCCGTTTTCAGGAACACGCAACATGGATTCTGATTGGCTTAGCCCTTTTCGCCTTAGTGATGATCAAGCTAATTGTTCCGTTGTCCAGCTTCCGTGGTCGTCGCGGTCTGTTCGGGGCCTTCCGACGTCTACGCCATTGGGAATATTGGCCGCGTTGGCGGTTATACCTTCCAGTTCTTCCAGCCATTCTTGGAGCAGCATGGAGGCGCCGCAGCTTTCGTATTGTGACTGCGGTTAACCCCGCGATGGAAGGTGGTGGATTGGTCGGTGAGTCCAAGTCCAAAAGTTTTCTCGCAATGCAGGGTACGAGTATTCCGCCGTTCCTTAGCTTGGAAGAAGGTAGTGGAGAGACCCGTTATGCAAGCGTTGCTGCGTGGATGCAAACGTGCGGCGTGGCATTCCCAATCATCTTGAAACCGGACTGCGGTGAACGCGGAGACGGCGTACGCAAAGTACAAAGTAAAGAGGAGGTTCTCCTCTGGTGCAAGGACTTCCCACGAGCAGGATTGGCGCAAGCTTTCGTTTCTGGATTAGAGTTCGGGGTTTCTTGCGCCCGCTTTGCCGGGGAATCCCGCATGCGCGTGGTTTCGATTGGGGCGAAAATTCCACCAACAGTTCTTGGCGACGGCATAAGCAATTTGGAGCGTTTAGTTTTGTTACACCCACGGCATGTGGCCCAGGCCGACGCCATTTTGGGCGCGAATGCTCAGCGCCTTTACGCTATTCCTGAAGTCGGCGAAGTGGTGGAACTGAGCCCTTTAGGCACACATTCTCGCGGAGCCCAGTTTTTGGACCGCAACGACTTATATAGCCAAGAGCTTGAAGTCGTCATCCAAGGTCTCTGCAGTCGTATGCCGGATTTTCACTTAGGGCGATTCGACATTCGCGTTCCAAGCATAGAGGACTTTGTTGCCGGCAAAAACCTGAGTGTATTAGAGCTTAATGGGCTTACAGGAGAGCCGGCGCATATTTATGATTCCAAGTATTCCGTTCATGATGCACGTAGCGCGCTGAGACAGCATTGGCGCGATGCATTTTCGATTGCGGCAGCCAACGTCAAGGCTGGGTCATCCATGAGTAGTTACCGCGAATTGTGGAATCTGTGGCGCCAAAGCCGGTAGCCCGACGCTATTCTTTGCGTATGACCGTTACCGTTTGGTTTAATCCAGCATGCTCAAAATGTCGCGCAGTAAAGGCTCTGTTAGAAGACCGCGGCATCGAAGCTAACTACCGGCTTTATCTAGAGCAGGCGCCAAGCGTGGAGGAAATAGAAGATCTTCTTTCCAAGCTTGGAGATCCAGAAGCACGACAGCTTTTACGCATGAAAGATGCGGTTTTTGCTGAGCTAAACTTGGCAGAGGCTACACCGGCATCCCGGATCGAGGCAAGCTGTGCGACCCCTTCGTTGCTGAACCGCCCGATTGTGGTTTGTGGTGAGCGCGCCATTGTTGCGCGTCCGCCAGAGTTGGCCTTGGAAGTTTTATGAGTCAATCGCGCTTCATCACCATTCCAACTAGCCATTACTGTGAAAAGGCGCGTTGGGCAATGGACTATGTCGGCTTTGCTTATGAAGAGGAAATGCACATGCCAGTTTTTCACATGCGCATTGCCAAAAAAGCAGGTGGCAAACCGACAGTGCCGGTGTTGGTAACTGGAGATGGCGTGTTTAATGATTCCACCGATATTCTTCAGTTTTTGGACCGGACTACGGAAGACCACAAACTTTACCCCGAAGATCCGAACTTGCGCAAAGAAGTGGAAGACTTCGAGGAACTTTGCGACGAAGTTGTAGGCAAGCATTCAAGGCGGGTTATTTATTCTTACCTACTGCAGCAAAAGGAATCCTTTTTCCAAATGTTTCCCGAACAATGCCCACCCCACGAAGTTCGATGGTTGCGTTTTGGGTTTCCAGTTTTTCGCATTTTGGTACGCCGGGCCTACAACATTAACCCACAATCGGTTGCGCGTTCGGTGCAAAAAGTGAAGGATGTTTTCGCGCTGGTCGAAGCTCGACTTGCCCAGGGCGGAGACTATCTTTTTGGTGACACCATCAGCGCGGCGGATATTGCTTTTGCCTGCACAGCAGTTCCTATTGTGGTTCCAGATGACTACTTTGTGAAGCTACCGAGTCTCGAGGATTTCCCTGCAGAAGGCCGAGCGCTCATCGAAGAATTCCGCGAATCGCCGGCGGGGTTGTATGCACGGAAACTCTTCCGCGAAGACCGCCCGCGTTGCAACTAAGATGTTGAATCTAGTCCGTCTTCTGAACTAGCCTTCAGAGTTAGACTCAGGGGGCGAAGTATTCAACCCTTGGAGAATACCATTGGTTTACTAGGATTGAGCGCGGCGGTCGAAGGTTATGCTCAATATTTAACGCGTCAGCATGCGGCAAAGTTGGGGGCTAAAAAAGGGTGGCCTTGGTTATGTACGACAGTCGCAGTGCAGAGACCTTGCATCCCTTTCTCAACAACCTCAATCAACTGGCTGCAAAGCAGTCCGAAAAACAAATCGAGCCTTAAAGGCTAACCCGGTCAGGGCCTTTCAAGTCGAACTTTCGGCGTCGTACAATAAAGTGGTCGCCATGAATACGGCGCTTGCGAAAGCCGAGCAAGTGGAAGATTTCCACCGTGGCCCAGCGAGCAACTTTAAGGTTGACGCGGATAGCGCCAGGCTCGTCCTTAACTTTTGTAACGCCCGGCATCCAGTGCACAATACGGTCCAAGCGGAGGCGTCGCATCCAGCGCGATAGTTTGAGCCATGCGGGCGCTACATCGAGTGCGAGGAAGAAACCGTCGTCGCCCTTGCCTTGGTACAGGGGAAGGAGGATGCGAGACCGGTAGAAGGTTTTGATTTCACCTTGCAAGAGATCTTCAGCAACTACTTCACCTTTACTCACGCGGCGAAAGTTGCGATAGCCAGGCCGCATGCGGAAGCCATCTTCCGCGGTAATGGCATGGCGATAACGAATTCCGAGCCACTGCGGTAAGCCACCACGGCTTTTTTCAAGCACTTCAGTAGCGTGACGTGTTTCCGCAATGGTTTCATCGCTTAGGCAGCCTGCGCCAACTAATGCGCGCCAAACTGCGGCTTCGTGAAAGTCGATAGCGGCTTCGGAATGGTGCTCGCCACCTTCAAATCCAATGGTGATAAATCCAAGGTTGTTGAGGTACTCGAGGAGGGCTCCTTCTAATTGTTCTTCGAGTCCAAGGATGACCGGCACGGGAAAGCTGTGCGCAAAGCGGCGGTTCCGAATCGTGTCGCCAATGCAGGCAAAGGGTTCACCCTCGGCCGACGAAGTGTGAAGGTCTAAAAAGTAAACTTCTCCGCGATGCGAGCCGACTACGTTGCGCATCGTGTCGAGCAATTCTCGTTGTTCAAGAGTTTCTGCGCAGCCATCTTCGAGTGCGTTGATCTGGGCCATACGGTCAGGTGACCATGCACGATTCAAATCACGATCGAGGTAACGAGTTTTCGCTTCCAGTGCGCGAAGGTTGCCGGCTAAACCCACGATGGTGCCACGCATGTGCGGTTGCTTCTTGCGCAATGTCTCGAATACGCGCTCGAGGGCATGCACTCCAGCGGGTTCATTGCCGTGAATCCCTCCAAGGCATAACACCAGGGGTCCATCCTCCTGCCCGTCGTAACGGCCAAGAACTCTTGGGTGGCGGTTCATCGCCGTAGCAGTCGAGATTCCAGAATCCACATTCCTATCCAAGGACCATGACGACCCTCTCATTCATCGCCCAAATCAAATTATTCCTTGAGCTTGCTTTCGAGCAAACGGGCGGCGATTCCCATGAGGATGTCTTCCGTGACCATGCCAACCAAGCGGTTGTTGGTGTCCACCACGGGCAGACAGGATATCTTCTCGCGGCGCATCAATGCGATAGCGCTGAGCGTACGAGTGTCCGGAGTGACCCGGATTGGCTCTTTATCCATAACATCGGCCACGGGAACCTGAGTATCCATTTCACTGCGGCTGAAGGCGAAGCGCATGAGCACCCGGTGAGTCAACAAGCCTATAAGATTGTGGTCGTCGTCCTCCACCGGGATGTGGCGCAGATGCCACCAATCCATCATGTTCGCAGCAAGGTCCACTAACTCTGTTTCACGCACAGTAAAAAGATCTGTGCTCATCAGCGAAGAGATTCGCTCGTATTGGTCACGCCACGAAACGGAGGTCTCGCACACCTCGGCAAGCGGCCATTCATGCAGTGGCAATCCAGTCTCTTGGTTTTTGATAGTCGAGTTCACCAAGGCGGTTAGGGTTTCCTTAACGGTTGCGGTTTTGCGCATTTTAGATGCCGACATCAGCTGCCAGCGCGCACCCGTCCGCTCTGCCACCACCCGTTCGCGCACCACGTTGATGTAACGATCGATGTCTTCGTTATCTAAGTTCACGCTTTCTAGGCCGCGCCGTGCGATTGGGATGAGGATTGCGAGAATCAAATCATGGGTAGGGTAGGTGCGACCGTCGATCCAAGTGAGCTGCGCATCCAATCCCAAGCGCGCGGCGGCAAGGAGATTATTTTTGCAATCGTCAAAGTCCATCAATTCGCGTGGATCACCGATTTCATTGGCAACTCCCTTCATCAGGCCGAGCCAGAAAGCGGAATTTGCGATTTCGTCGAGCACGGATGGACCGGCCGGAAGTAACCGGTTTTCAATGCGCAGGTGAGGCTTGCCATCGGAGATTCCATAACACGCACGGTTCCACCGATAAACGGTGCCGGTGTGCATGCGCAGGGCATCGAGTTTCGGCGCACGACCCGCAGCAAGGGCCTCGAATGGATCCTCGTATTCTTCGGCTCCAATTAAAGTGCGGAAGCGGGCGATGTCCTCCCGGTAAAGTTCAATCACCGATTCCTTAACCCATGAAGCTCCAAAACTGACTCGGGGTTGCATATCGCGGTGCGCAACCTCAGTGCGCCGAGTGTCGACCGATTGCTGGAATAGAGCCAATCGGGTTTCACGCCATAAACGCTTACTAAAAAGTAAGGGTGAGTTCACTGCGCAAGACATCACTGGTGCGGCGACGAGCTGTGCAATGTTGTAGTGCATCGGAAACTCGTCGGCAGGGATTTGCAAATGCACTTGATAGGAAGTGTTGCAAGCTTCCAACATGATGGTGTCGTGCGTGAGTCGCAGATCATCAATGCCTTTAATCCGCAGGCGAAAGGGTCCACCGCGCAATTTTGCCAATGCATCGTTGAGCGCAAAGTAACGCGGATTGGCAGTCATGTTATCGAGGGTCATGTCCTCGATTTCAAGCGTCGGCAAAATACCGGTTAGTACGATGTCTCCTCCAGCGGCGCGCGCAGCTTCTCGCGCTTTCTGCACTAACTCATTGTTCTGCTTTTCTAGTCGACGCAAGCAGTCGCCTTGAAAATCTAATGGATCAAGATTGCACTCAAGATTGAACTGCGCAAGCTCCGGCGTGAAGTGAGGGTCGTCGAGGGCTTCCAATAAGCGTGCGCCTAGGTTTGCAGGGCGCATGCCTCGGTCGACCAAAAACATTTCTTGTTCGGCGCCAATGCGTTGACGGTCGGTCTCTAGGACTCCGTCCTTTACCATTTGTTCCAAAGCCTGAAGATCGCGCAACAGGGCTTTGGTGAAGTGGCGCAACTGGTTTTCGTCGCGGTAAGAAGTGACGTTGAATTCACCCATTGCTTTCTATCCTAGCGCGAGGGAGGCGACAGAGGAAAGAATCAGGTGGAACAAGTTGTGGGAATCCATATACTGTGTATGTGGCAAAGAAGATACCTGATAGTCCTTCCCGTTCCGCTTATCTCAACATCGTGATCGCATGGGATCAGCTTCACGGTGACTTTGGAAAGTTATTTCGCGAGAACGGCCTCACTCCAACTGTATTTAACGCCATGCGGATTTTGGTGCAGGGCCCCAAAGAAGGAATGCGGATTGGAGAAGTTGGGGCTGGGTTGATTCAGCGCGTGCCAGACATCACTCGCTTATTGGACCGCATGGAGCGGGATGGCTTTGTGTCGCGCATTCGTAATAAAGATGATCGTCGCGCAGTGACGGTACGGCTCACCCCCGAAGGGCGTCGTAAGTGTGAAAGTATGTACGCTTCGGTGACCAAGATGCACGCTTCTCAGTTGCAGCACATGACGGACCGCGAACTTTCTACTTTGGCGAAGTTGCTGGAGAAAGCGGCAGAGCGCTAGGCCGTCGAGTCGTTTTGCTTTTTGCGTTTTCGGCGGCGCATGGAGCCTGGAAGCCACCATAAGTAAACGCCGCTTAGCCAGAGGAAGAGGACCACGATCCCAGCAGGCAAGAAGAGCCAGAGTTTGGCTTGCGCGTGGAACCACGAACCATCGTGAAGGCTTTCGATGAGGTCGGAGCGGCGCGAAGCGATTTGGAGGAGGTCGCCGCTGGAGCTGTCCACCTGAATCTCCATGCCGTTTGCGCATTGCACTTTGATCACGCCGCGAGACGGGCGTACATCCAGGCGCTCGACATCTTCCCAGCCGTCGACCTCGGCTTCAGGAACCGCGCTCAGTACGGCCAGAATCTGCTCAAACTCAATGCTTGGAACCGTGCCTATGCCACTTTGTGTAGAAGGCTGGATCCAAGACCATTCCTTTTTCATCTGCAGTAACAGGCCGCTCACGATGACGACGAGGAATGGAAGGGCCACCACGATTGCGCCAATGCGGTGCCAGCGCCGGGCAAGTCGAGGGAGAGCAGCCATGATGCGGAATGAGGCTAACCGCACCAACTCTGCGTGTCGATTCCAACCAAGGACGTCATCGGAGCGTCCTACCCTGGCTCAAAAGCAAAATCGAGAGAATCCCTACCCCGAAGGCAAGAAGCGCCGGTAAGGTCGCATAGGAACGTTAATCCCCCGATTGGCACCCCTAGTTCTCCAACGCTTTCTTTATGAGTAAGCCCCCCGTAATCCCACCCCCCGAAACCCTCGGTTCGCGCCTTCAAGAAGAGTGGAGCGCGACTTTCAAGGCCTATCAAACTTACCTAAATGTTCCTGCGCGGCAAAGATTTGAGCACTTAGGAGCCCTTTTTGAGCATCTTTGTCCATGGATTGAGCGCGCGATTGCCGGCGTGACTATGCGCCATTTTATTCTTCTGCCCACGGAGATGGCGGTCGCAAGGTTGTTTGCAAAAACGTGTAGGCGGGAAAATTTGCCTCAATCCCACGTGATTTACCAAATTTGGGTGGAATCTTCCATCCTGCGCGATGTGGCGGATCCTGGGGATGAATTAGGGGCAACGAATGGCGCTGCCGGTGAGCCGGGAGCACGTCTTCAGCAGCGTTTTAATCGCCTTCCTTATGCGGACCGCGCTCTGCTTTACCTCTATATGGTTGAGCGCTGTAGCGTCCGTGAGGTGTCTGGCTACACCGGCATCCCTCAGGCCTATGCAATGGAGAATTTGGGCCGTATCTGGGAGCAAGTTCAAGGCGGATTGTCAGAACAGGACTTCCCCACTGGATGGAAGGCGCCTCTTTTGGGGGCTGACGGGTTGGTGCGCGAGGAGCGAAGTGACTAGATTTTTTCAGAATAACACCGTTCTGAGCAGGTTTTTTCGAGTAAATTTAAGCCTACAGACATGGCAGAGAAATGCCCTCTCCAAGTCCCATAAACAACATGATTCAGTTGTGAGGAGTCGATACCAACAGCTTTTCCACAGGATTTCCACTAAAGACATCCTTGGCGCAGGAATTATAGTGCGCGAGCAGTCCTTTGTTCCGTTCTCAAGCCTGCGCAAATACTTGAAACTTAAGCCGTTACCGTCGTTCCCAGTTAATATAGCCATTAACTGAAGACCCATGACCTTCGCCCCCCTAAAGACCGAACAACTCGAAAGCTTCGCCGAAAGGCTTCAGGCTTTCGCGGAGGAAATCGGTCATGAACGGCTCCTTGAATTCAGTCAGCGTCTCGGTGCCCTAAACACCCGGGAACGCGATCGCCTCTCTACCGAGTTAATGGGTTGCTATGCCACCCAGGAATCGAACGAAGCTTTCGCCCTACTTTACGAACTGAATCAGGAAGGTGTGCTGCGTTTGATTTATCATCACTTGCGCCGCAGCTTCTTTGCCGTTGATGCACACGACATCCTCCAAGAAGTATTCTTCAATATCTATCGATACCCGAAGAACTTCGATTCCACCAAGCCGTCAGCTTTCCGCAATTGGACTCACTCCATTGTGCGAAACACGACCTTGAAGCACAGTCGAAAGGCGCAACGCAACCATGTGTTGTCTTTGACTGGTCCGGAACGCGATGGCGATTCGGACATGCCTAACCTCGAGCCCGAAGACGTAGACGGGCGTACTCCTTTGCAGGAGACCCAAGCGCGGGAAACCAATGAAGAGCTCGTTGGTGCCTGGATGCTTTACCTTCACTTCTATCAAGAGGCGTATCGCTGCTTAACTCCTCGTGAGAAGCGCGCGCTTTACTTGGTGGAGGTCGACGGCCTTCCTTACAAGGATGCTGCGGCAAAGTTGGAGGTGCGGGTTGAGAACTTAAAGATGCGCATCTTCCGTGCACGTCGTAAGATTTTCACCATTATGAAACGCAAGTTCGCTGCTGGCGAATCTGCGCATGATCTTGAATCCGTACGCAATAGTCGTGCGCAACGCGCCGACGCCGGCCGGGCAAATGTGGCAGATGCTCGCATGCATGCCCCGGTTCCGGCAGTCGAGAACTCGGCGCCAAAGAAAAACACGCGCTTCACTAGTTTGAAGCCGAAAGCAGAAGTTGAGTTGGAGGGCGGGGCATGAGCTTCCATCATCCGGATTCCGATCACGGTGCTTACGCAGGCTTCCACGATGCTATCCGCAACGTGCATGCTTCGCCGCGCTTGATTTGTGCCGGATTCCAGCGTGAGCTTAGTGCTTTGCTGGATGGACAGGTGCCGGAGCGTCATGCGCGTCGCACCATGGCTCACCTTGAAGCTTGTACTGATTGTGGGGAATTTTTCCATGCGATTCGTTTGCAAGCTCTTGCTCACCGAGACCTCGCTGTTCCTGGATCGCTGTCGCGCCGTTTGCGTCGGCTTCCTGGTAAGGATTTATTCCGCGGCCTAACTGATTCAGAAATCGTGCGCCGTTTGGCGACCACGCTTTATGAGTTGGGAAAAGCTTATGCGCTGGCTGGCACCGATGGCGAGTACCTCATGCGGATTGCGGAAGAGCCGGTAGAAATTGATTCCTTTGAAAATGGGGAAGCCGCCGAGGCCGCAAAGATTGCGCAAGAAAGTGGCGCATGCGATTCTCGTTTCGCACACCTTGTGGGCGAAACCGAATGTCATCTTGAGAAAGCCAGAGGTTTCCTTGAAGAGGCACTTAGCTTGAAGCCTAGATTCGCGGAAGCGCGCATCTATCTAGGTTTTGTCTATCAGGCAGAAAAGAAACCAGACCAGGCTGAGGCCGAATTCTTGGAAGTTTTTCTGAATACGGATCGCTTGCTAAATCGTGCACATGCTGCGATTCAGCTAGGGATGATTCACGATCGCACGAAAAATCATTTGCGCGCGATTCGTTACTACCGATGGGTCGTATCTAGCGGCCTTTTGGAGCATCAGCCGGAATTCGCTTTCGTGCTGTACAACATTGCTGTCGAGCATCTTTCGCTTGATCAACCTAGAAAAGCCCTGCCGCTTTTGGGCTTAATCCGAAATGAGTATGGCGATTTATGGCCCATGGTCGTGGAGTGGCTTCTCGGTTCTCCGGAACTACTTGAAGCTCTCCAGGCAGACCAGGCTTGTCGTAATCATTTGGAACAACTCGAACCGGCGTTTTTCGCCGCTTAATGAATACCATGAATTACAGGACTAACATCTTCCAGAATCAAAAGCCAGGTCGTCTGACTATGCTTCTGGGTGCATTGTCCATTCTGGCTATTTGCACCATGATGAGTGCACAACAGCCTGGAGATGATGGCACTAACACTGGCGACCATGGAGACAATCCGGTTGTCGGCAGCTTGCCGATTGAGGTCGACACAGAACTTGACCTGATGTTTGGCGAAGACACGCGAGTCGGAAGCGTTCACGCCACGGCTCCAATGCTTGCTTTGATTGGCGGTACTGACCTTGAGGAGTCCATCCTCGATGCATCGGGTTCTCCAAACGGCCGTGTCAATTCCGATTCACGGTTTACTATTCTTGGCCTGCGCAACAGCGGCACCATAGTTTTGGACCGGGACGATTTCCGCAACGAGAAGATAATTCTTTCTCAGTGGTTCTCTGGAGAATATTTCGGAGGGCGCTTGACCATGGCCTCGAATGTAGGCACTTTTAGTTCATCTATTGAGGGAGAAGCGAAGGTCATGCCGATGAAGTTTTTGGCAACTTCACTCGCTCCGTTTGTGGATGCCTTGATTACTGCGGAAGGCGCAGGCATCATGAGTCCAACGACTACCATTCATGTTGTCATTGTTGGTGAAGTCGTAACCTTGACCTACCTGCCTTAAACTCATGGATCCGAAAATTGTGGTTCCACAGGGGGACCTCGGGGGCATTGCTCCCGAGGTCCTTCTTAATTCATTGGCCAGCGAAAAGCTGCGCTCCTCCTGCCACCCGGTAATCCTCGGGCACATTGGTGCTTTACGTACGATTGCGAAGAATCTTGGCATCGACATCGCGCTTGAGCCCGTCGCCACCGCCAAGGAGGGATTTGCTGTTTCGACAAGTGACGCGGTTCCGGTTCTGGAGCTGGAGAATGCTGTACCGAACGATCCTCCCGGTCGCCCTGCTGCAAGTTTTGGCATGGCCAGCGTGGAGGCAGTCTTGCGAGCGGCAAGCTTATGCCTCGAAGGTTCCGCCGACGCCATGGTGACTCCGCCAATCCATAAGGAGAGCGTGCACCTCGCAGGCTTCCCCTTTGAAGGTCAAACGCAAATGATTGGAGAGGCGTGTCGTTCTCGGCGCTATGGCATGCTTGCTTGCGCAGGCAACCTACAGGTGTTGGTCGCCACTAGGCACATGTCCTTGCGTGACGCCCTTGAGCGCCTTGATCCACAGTTCGTTGCGAAGCAAATTCGTATCGCACATGAAGCGGCTAGAGAAACGCTCGGTATTGCATCTCCTAGGGTTGTTCTTGCTGGCTTGAATCCTCACGCAAGTGAAGGCGGGGCCTTTGGCGATGAAGAGAGTAAAATTTTAGAACCTGCAATTGCGATGGCGCGACAAGAGTGGGGGTTTGAGACCGCCGGTCCGGCAGTCCCCGATGTCGTTTTTGCAGAAGGCGTACGCGGCGATTGGGATGTTGTGGTCGCGCTTTATCACGATCAGGCATTTTTGCCGCTCAAAATGCTACCTAGAGAGTCTTCCTATACGGTTTTTGTTGGGGGCCCGGTTCTGCGCACTAGCCCTATGCATGGCGCGGCTTATGACATCGCCCGCTCGGGAACGGCCGATTTCCGACCTTTCTCCTTTGCGCTGGAGCAGGCAATTGTGCTTGCAGGGCGTCGAATTGCAGCAGCTCCTGTAGTTTAGGCCTCGCATATTTTTTATTCCGGTTGCTTGGAGTAACCGATAAGAAACCTATGTCTACACAGGTTGTCAGTGGCTTCGTTTGTTATGCGAGCGGGGTAACTCCCTTGGACTTAGTTTTCAATTCCGTTTTTCTTTACGGAAATCACCCAACGTAATTCAATGAATCCCCACATTCATAGACTATTTATGGAAGTCGCAATGAGCGCCTTTCTCAGCATTTCCTTTAGCGCAGTTTTAGCTGCACAATCTGGGCCGCTCCAACCCCCGCCTGAGCCAGTTCAGAACATCGTCACACCAGAAAAGGCTGTTCTGGGAAAAATGCTGTTCTGGGAGGAGCAGCTTTCAACGGACAAGAGTATGGCTTGCGGTACTTGTCATTTGCCGGAAAAAGGATTTACCGATAACCGTCATGGGCAAACACTCGGCAACGATGGAGCAGACGGTGGTTTTGACGATATTTTTTCCTCACCAGGTGTCGTCCGAATGAATGCTAACAGCGAATATGTTCCGCATGAGGAGTTTGGTATGCATCCTCAGTTAACGCCACGTCGCGCGAATGACATCACTGGTTCCCTCTATCAGTCAGAGATCTTCTGGGATGGTCGGGCAGGAGAGGAGTTCCTTGATCCGCAGACGGGCGCGGTCCTGATTCCTTTTGGCGGGGCCCTGGAAACGCAAGCATTGGTCCCGATTCAATCTGAGGTTGAGATGAGTCACCTCGGCCGAGACTGGCCAGAAATTGTTGCGCAGATTGCAGAGGCAACTCCCATGCGGCTTGCTTCGAACTTACCTGCCGACATCGTTGCAGCTTTGGCTATCGACCCAACCTACCCCGATCTCTTCGAGGCAGCGTTCGGGGACCCCGCAGTCACTCCAGCACGCATCGCTTTTGCCCTGGCAACTTATGAGCGCACGTTGGTTCCGAATCAGACACCTTGGGATGATTATGTGAGTGGCAATCTGACTGCACTCACTCCAGAACAAGAAGATGGATGGATTCAGTTTCAAGGTATCGCAGGTTGCATTGATTGCCACACGGCTCCAGTGTTTAGTGATGGAGCATTTCATAACAATGGGATCCGTCATTGGCGTGCCGACAAGGGGCGTTTTGCAATCACTGGAAACCAAAATGAACTCGCTGCATTCAAAACACCGAGTTTACGCAACGCTGGTTTGCGCGATCGTTTTTTCCATGGCGGAACCGTGGTATCCCTGGACCAAGTAGGCGTGGTCTACTTGAATGGCGGTGGGCTATTCCGTGGAAACCTAGATCCATTATTGCGCAACTTAAATGGCGTTTCTGGAATCGACATGGACAATATCATGGACTTTGTAGCGAATGGCTTGACGGATCCTCGGGTGGCGAATCAAACTTTTCCCTTTGACCGCCCAACGCTTTGGAGTGAAGCGCATGTCTTTGGTGACAATCGCTTCGGGGTTGAAACGGCCTCGGCAGGTTCGGTGGCTCCAGTAATTATCGCGCCACAACCCATTTGGACCGGCGCGACATCCGTGCGTATTGCCTTGGCTCGTGCCAAGGGCGGGGGACTTGCGCATTTCGGCCTTGCCCGGAACCGTGGTAACGGCTTCATTCTCGGGTCACCGTCGAACCTTGCACTTCCCTTAGTGATGGAGCTTACAAATAAACTTCCAGGGGTTGGCGACGACGACGGCGAGTGGTGTGTGAAGTTAGATTTCCCCAACAACCCAAGCTTGATAGGCAAGGTCTTCCATGCTCAGTTTTGGATTGAAGACCCCAGAAATCCAGGAACGCCCCCCGCGGTTACGAAGGGCGTTAGTGTGGAAATCCAGTAAACCGCTAAGGCTTTACATGCGGTTTAAGTAGCGCTCCACCTCCCAAGGGTGAACCATCGCAATGTATTCTTGCCATTCGGTGCGCTTTGCGTGAACGAACTGGGTGAACGCGTGCTCGCCCAGAGCATTCCTTAACACTGGATCTTTCTCAAGCAGGTCGACGGCCTCGCCTAGGTTTGCAGGCAAGCTCTTAATTTTGAGGCGTGCACGCTCGCGTTGGCTCATGGTGTAAACATTACCGGTAACGGGTTTAGGTGGTTCGGTTTTGTTTTTCACGCCATCGAGGCCCGCCGCCAGCATGACAGCAAATGCCAAGTATGGATTGCAGCTTGGATCCGGCATGCGAAGTTCGCAACGCGTTCCAATTCCACGACGTGCCGGCACCCGGACCAACGGTGAACGGTTGCGCATCGACCAAGCGAGGTGGGTCGGTGCTTCATAGCCAGGCACTAAACGCTTGTAGCTGTTGACGGTTGGATTGGTCACAGCGCATAGAGCGCGACCGTGTTCAAGCAAGCCACCAACGTAGTGCCGCATAAGGTCGGAAACACCCTCGTCGTCGGCCCCTTCTTCAAAGAAGACGTTCTTGCCATTTTCAAACAGAGACATGTGAACATGCATGCCCGAACCGTTCTCGCCGAAAATTGGTTTTGGCATGAAGGTGGCGTGCAATCCCATGTCGCGTGCAATCTTGCGCACTACGAAGCGAAAAACCGAAAGGCGATCAGCTGTGGCAAGTGCACTGCCGTATTTGAAGTCGATCTCGTGTTGGCCAGCCGCAACTTCGTGGTGGGCAGCTTCAATTTCAAAGCCAAGTTGCTCGAGTGCAATCGTGATTTCACGACGACACTTTTCACCGAGGTCCGTTGGCGCGAGGTCAAAGTAACCAGCGGAGTCGTGGGTGATGGTCGTTGCACTGCCATCCGCGGCGCGTTGGAACAAAAAGAACTCAGCCTCAGGGCCGGCGTTCATTTCATAACCCATTTCTGCAGCTTCAGCGCAAACCTTCTTCAAAATGCCGCGGGGGCAGCCGTCGAATGGAACGCCTTCTGGGAGGAAGATGTCGCAGATGATGTGAGCAACAAGGCCGTGCGAGCTATGCGCCATGCTTTCACTCGGCCACGGATCTACGCGGTAAGTTGCGTAGTCTGGGCTCAGCAGCATGTCGGATTCTTCAATCCGGGTGAAGCCTTCGATGGAGGAACCATCAAACATGATTTCGCCGTCGAGAGCTTTCTCGAACTGGCTGGCTGGGACCTCCACGTTTTTGTTGGTACCTGCAATATCGGTGAACTGCAGGCGCAAGAAACGCACGTTGTACTTCTTCATGTGCGCGAGGATGTCTGCGCGGCCCATCTTGTCAGAGATAGCGAAGCAAGCCTCACGAGTGTGGTCGAGGTTTTCCATTGTCTGAGTAGTCATGTCTTGAATCTATTTGGGGAGAGAAGGACGGCGAAAGCGTGGGTAGGATACCCCCATATCGCAAAATGATGCTTAAAAATTGCATATTTTGCAATTTAACGGAATCATTTTCGGCGTAGAATGCAAGAAATGTGCATTTTTAGCGCATAGTTCTGCAAAAAATGCGTTATGGCACAATTATGGTTTAACCCTTAGCATCTCAAGGTCCCCCTGGGCCATTTCCCCTTGCTGAAGCCGCGCACAACCTTCCTTCTTTCGTTCCTTGCCGCCCCTTTGTCGTTGCTAGCGCAGGAGCCGGAAACCTATCAGGCCCCAGAGGAGCCTCTCCCGGCGACCATACAGCCGGCGAGTGGGGAAGCGGCGGCGGCGATTTCTGGCTTTCGAGTTCCAGACGGCACCACCATCCAGTTAGTTGCAGCAGAGCCACTGCTGGCGAATCCAGTGGCGATCGAGGTCGACGCTCAGGGCCGGGTTTACGTTGCAGAAACCTTTCGTCAAGAAACGGAAGGAGTTGCAGATAATCGTACCTTCCCAGAATGGCTACAGGACGACCTGCGTTTGCAAACCGTGGAAGAGCGCGCGGAAATGATGCTGCGACATCATCCGGAGTTTGCCACGGAATGGACCGACCATGATGAGCGCATACAGTTGCTCGAAGACCTTGATCATGATGGCTTGTTTGAGAGTTCGAAACTGTTCGCGCATGGTTTTCACGATCTGCTCGACGGAACCGGCGCGGGGCTACTGGTGCGTGGTAAGGATGTTTACTACACCTGCATTCCTAAGCTTTGGAAACTAACCGATGCCGATAGTGATGGCGTTGCAGACAGCGGTACCGCATTGCACCATGGTTTTGGAGTGCGTGTTGCTTTTCGCGGGCACGATATGCACGGTTTGGTTTTGGGCCCCATGCGCAAGCTTTACTTTAGTATCGGAGACCGCGGCTATCACGTGCAAACTAGTGAGGGGGTTTGGTTGTCGGAGCCCGGTCGTGGCGCTGTGTTCCGCTGTGATTTAGATGGAAGCAACTTGGAAGTTTTTGCCACCGGTTTACGAAACCCACAGGAGCTCGCCTTTGATGATTTTGGCAACCTTTTTACCGTCGACAACAACTGCGATGCTGGAGATGGGGCGCGCTTAGTGCATGTTTTAGAGCAGGGAGATTGCGGTTGGCGTATGAACTTCCAATACCTTCCTGATCGGGGTCCATGGATGAGTGAAGAGTGGTGGAAGCCCGCGACGGAAGTGCCAGCACATCCGGCATTCCTAAACGCACCGGTTGCTAATATTTCCAGCGGACCTTCGGGGCTAGCGGCCTATCCTGGCGTGGGCCTTGGTCCTGGAATGGAAGGGAGCTTTTTCCTCTGTGATTTCCTTGGTGGATCCAGCTATAGCGGTATCCGGCGCTTTACCGTGAAGCGAGAAGGTGCAAGCTTTCTGTTGGATGAGGAAGAGGAGTATTGGTGGGGCGTCTTAGCTACCGACGTCTGCTTTGAGCCGGATGGTTCGATGCTCATCAGCGATTGGGTCCAGGGTTGGATTGGCGAAGGCTATGGCCGCCTTTATCGTGCGCGCGATTCCAATGCAGATACAGACCTCATGAAGGCCACAGCAGATTTGTTAGGCGAAGGTTTTACTCAAAGGGAGACAACCTTTTTGCTTTCCCTTTTGGGACACCCCGACCGTCGGGTTCGTCTGGAGGCACAGTGGGAGCTTGCCGATCGAAATGCTGTAGAAGGATTTACAGCAATGCTCGCTAATCAAGATGCGCCCTTGCTTGCGCGCATTCATGCTTTGTGGGGCATAGGGATGTTGGAGGAGCCAAGTCAGGAAGCGATTGCTGCTGTAAACCTTCTTTTGCAAAATGCGAATATTGAATTGCGTACGCAAGCTCTTAAGACCCTCCGCGCACAAGGTCTCCAAGCTCCGGGCGAAGACCTTCAGCGCTGTTTGGGCGATGCATCTATGCAGGTGCGTTTGGAAGCAGTTCTTCTTTCGGGTGGGAATCCAGAAGCAATCTTTGCGGCGATTCAGGGAGAGGGCATGCAGGATCGCGCCTTGGTTCAGGCGGCTGCGTGGTCACTCGCTCAAGGCGATATGATCTTCGCTACATTCCCGCAAGGATGGAAAGAGCAACCGGCAATGCGCAGGCTTGTGGTTTTGGCGCTGCGACATCGCAAGGACTTTTCACGCCTGGAGGAGTTTTTGTTGGATGCGGATTCTTCGATCGCGAATGAAGCAGCGTGCGCCATTTATGACTTGGGTGGTGTTTCGTCAAAGTTAGCCGCTCGCTTTGTGGACGCTGCCTCGCTCCCTATTCCCATGGCCCGACGCGCGGCCGCAATGTGCAACCGCATTGGTGGCGCGAAAGAAGCGCGATTGCTTTACGCATTCATTACTGCGCAACTGGGGGAAGCTTGGCTGCTGCAGGAGGTTGAGCAGTATGTGCGCGACTGGGACCGGCCGCATGAATTCGATGTGGTGCTGAATGAGAGCCAAAGTTTTGGACCTCGAGTTGCAGACTGGTTTGTCGGAAAAGATTTACCCTTCTCTACGGCCAGGGAAATGGATGCGGTAGAACGCGGAAGAAAAGTCTTTAGTGGTAACGCCGTGGCAGGCTGTATTAAGTGCCATTCTTTGCGTGGGGTTACGCCGCAAGGCTACCGAAGCCTTGCGGGTCCGGATCTTTCGCTGATTGGCTTGATGCAGAATGAAGGGGAATTACGTGAGTCCATTCTGAACCCAACGGCGAGCATTGCCTCAGGGTTTGAAACCCTAGGTGATAATGGAGAGGTCTTGCCCCTATCCACCATGCCACCAAACTTTTCACAAGTGCTGAGTGAAGAAGAGGTAGATGATTTGGTCATATTTCTCGCGCAACAAAAGCAAGAGCGAAAGATTTTGGTACACGTTGATTCACAGGGCTATGAGCATGCTGTTGCTAAGGCGAACGAATCAGGACTCTCTTTAGTGGAGCGCAGTTGGAAACGATGGGCCGAATCGGACATTCGTTTTTCGGTCATTATCGATCGAGGCTACACAAGGTTTACAGATTCCGGCTTATCGGATTTCGACGCTGTGTTTTTCTATACATCAGGAGAGCTGCCGATGGATGAATCGCAGAAGGAAGCCTTGCTGAAGTTCGTGCGCGGCGGGGGTGCATTTGTTGGTGCGCATTGTGCAAGCGACACCTTTTATGAGTGGCCGGAGTACGGGTCGATGCTCGGTGGCGTTTTCGACGGCCATCCGTGGCACCAGAGAGTAAAAGTCACGGTAGAGGATCCAACCCACCCTGCCATGCGTTCACTTAAATCAGGTTTTGCCCTGACCGACGAGATTTATCAATTCCGTGCTCCTTACGACCGGTCGAAATGTCATGTGCTGCTTTCGCTAAACAACGCCTCGGTGGAACTAGATGCGGAGTTCGTACACCGTGAAGACATGGACTTTGCACTGGCTTGGCAGCGTACTGAAGGGGAAGGTGGTGTGTTCTACACTGCACTCGGCCATCGCTTAGAAGTGTGGCAGTCGGAATGGTTCCGGGATTTACTGGTGGAAGGAACGTTAGTTGTTTGCGATGGTCCCATGACGCCCACCGAGGTTGGGGCCGGGGCTATACCTACACCAAACCCAGCGGCCCCGGTTGAAGCTGAACCAGAGGCTGAAGAAAACGCTTCCGCCTTCCTGCACGAGTTCGCCCCAGGTATCGGGCTTAACTTTATGCCCATTCGCGCCGAAGACGGAAGCACTTTCTGGATGTCAACCACCGAAGTTCCGTGGGAGCTTTACGACCTTTTCTTTCTGCGCGAAGACGAGCAAGTGGAAATCGACGGCATCACCGGGCCGAGCCGCTCGGTATTCCCGGTCACGCGTGGCTACGGTCACGATGGGATTCCTGCTTTGGGAATGACGCTGCATGCGGCACAAGAATTTGGACGCTGGGCTTCACAGTCGTCGACGCGTCGTTTTCGCTTACCGACAGAGGCGGAGTGGCGAACCGCGGCAGGCCGCACCCCAGGAAAATTGGAGTACCCGTCATTGGCTTGGTTTTCCGGCAATGCCGATGACACTCCACACCAGGTTGCGCAAAAAGAACCCAATGAGTTTGGCCTTTTTGATATGTTCGGAAACGTCGCTGAGTGGGTGCAAGGCGGCGAGAAGAATGGCGTTGCGTTGGGAGGAAGTTTCCTTTCCGAGTTGGACGTGCTTGGCCCCGCCGCGCGAGAGGTTTACACACTTTCTTGGCAACAGCGCGACCCGCAATTCCCGAAAAGCAGTTGGTGGATGTCGGACGGAGGCTTCGTTGGCTTTCGCCTTGTTACCCTGGATGGACCGCTTCCCCTAACCACAACTAAAGAATGACCCGCAAACTTCCTCGACGTGAATTTCTAAAAACAACAGGCGCCGGCGTCATTGCGCTGCCCTTACTTGGAGCGAATGCCTATGCCGGTGGATCTGCAACCCTACGTGTAGGACTCGTCGGCTGTGGTGGCCGCGGGACTGGAGCCGCCATTCAAGCCATAAACGCAGACCCAGGAGTGGTGCTGTGGTCCATGGGAGATTTGTTTGCTGACCGTCTAAAGTCGAGTCACGTCGGCCTCACCGAGAATTTTAAAGACCGCATAGACGTCCCCAATGTGCGCCAACACGTTGGATTTGAAGCCTACAAGCGTGTGATCGAAGAAGTCGATGTCGTGTTGTTTGCTACGCCGCCAGTTTTCCGCCCCATGCATTTGGCGGCAGCGGTGGAAGCAGGGCGTCATGTCTTTTGCGAGAAGCCAGTTGCGGTAGATGCACCTGGCGTACGTTCAGTTTTAAAGACGGCGAAACTTGCAGCGGAGAAGGGAATCTCCCTGGCATCGGGTTTTTGCTGGCGTGCAGCATTTGGACACCGCAGTTTGTATAACCGTGTCTTGAAGGAGAATGCGATTGGGGATGTGCGGCATGTTTACGCGACTTATCTTGCCGGCGGTGTTTGGTACAAGGAGCGCCAAGAGAAATGGACAGATCTCGAATATCAGCTACGCAATTGGTATTACTACAGCAACTTTTCGGGTGACCATATCGTCGAGCAGGCAATCCATTCGGTGGATAAGTTGTTGTGGGCCAAAGGCGATGAAATACCAGTGAGTGCTCTTGCAATGGGCGGACGTCAGGTGCGGACTGCCGAGAAGTATGGCAACATTTATGATCACTTTGGCGTGGTCTATGAATGGGCCGACGGCACCCAAGGCCATCTTGTGACTCGCCAGCAAAACGGTTGCCACTCTGAAAACTTAGATCGCATCGTTGGCTCCGACGGCATTGCCAGCATCGATGGTTGGGCCAACCGCTTTGTGGTGGAGGGTGCACGTCCTTGGAAATATGAAGGCCCCAACAACGACATGTACCAAACCGAACACGATGAGTTGTTTGCGAGCATTCGTTCCGGGGCTCCGATAAACCAAGGCGTGTCCATGGCGCAAAGTACCATGGCTGCAATCCTCGGGCGGATGTCGGCCTACACCGGTCAACGCATTACTTGGCAACAAGCGATGGAGTCCAAGCAAGACCTCACGCCGAAATCGTGGGAGTTTGGAAGTGGAATCGATGTGGTGCAGGCGACTCCCGGCAAGACGAAGTTTATCTAGCGGGGAGGGGACTTGCTCAGTCCTTAATCTCTACCCACTTAGTGGAACGTGGGTCGAAGTAAGGGTCTTCCTCGAAACTGATAGCGCTGTCATTGCTGGCATAGCCGAGCGCCTCAAGGTCGGCATTGCGCTCAGCGCTTAGTTTTACTTGAACATCTGGAATATGGGACCGCTCTACCATCAAGCCAAGAGCCATGAGTTGGTCCCACATCTGGTTGCGCAGTTCCACCTTGTCGGCAGCAAGGTTTTTCTGCTCTGCGGGGTCGGCAATTAAATCGTAAAGCCAATAGCGGTTGGCGGTGGCCTCGAACCAAGGGTCGGTGACAACCAGTTTGCTTGCTGGCAAACGCAAAGAGCGTAAAGGTCCGGTGGGGCCAGAAAGCGCACTGCCCATAGAATCCGTTTCAGAGAATGCTGGGCGCGAACCAAGATCGTCTTCATTGCGGAAGAAGGATAGAAGATTCTCTCCTTGCAACGCTTGTGCTTGCTTTGGCCACTCCAAACCAGCAACCGAAAGCAAGGTCGGGAGCACATCTAGGTGACGGACTTGCTCATCGTGAATCCCAGCTTGGAATCCGAGGCGTTCTCCAAGTGCAGGGCTCCACGCAAATTGGAGAGGTACTCGCAGCAATTCCTCATTCAAAGTATGTGCATGGCCCAAATCACCATGCTCCAAGAATTCTTCGCCATGGTCGGAACAGATGACTACTAAGAGGTTGTCGTTTGACGCAAGCTGCTTTGCAACAAAGTCGCCTACTTGATCATCGAGATACCGAATCTCCTCTGCATAGGAAAGGCGCAAACTTTCGACGTCTTGTTCAGAAAACCCGGTACCTTCGGTTGAGCGGAACATGCGTTCCGCATCTCCATCTAAGAGGGTTGTGATGCCAGTGTGATTAAACAAGCCGGCATAGGCGGACGGCGGCTCGTATGGATAGTGTGCATCATTGAGGTGCAAGTAAAGAAAAGAAGCTTGGTCGCCCCCTTTTTGCAGCCAAGCGTCGCCCGCTTCCAAGAAAGGTGCTGCGGAACTGGAAGTGTCCACGGTAAAGGATTGAAAGCCTTGCGCGAAACCAAAAACTGGGGTGATGTTTGGGTTCGAGCTAAACGCTGCGGTGCGATAACCTGCGGCTAAAAAAGCCTCGGCCAGGGTGCGTTTTTCGGCGGGAAGAACGGAACGACGCGCACTGGCACCATGAAAGCCCGGAACCTGCCCCGTAATCAGAGTTCCAATCGATGGTTTGGTCCAAGGCGCCTGCGTAATGGCTTGAGTGAAAGCGGCGCCTTTACGCGCTATAGCATCGAGTTTCGGAGTGGTGTTGAGCTCCGATCCTCCCCAACCGACATAATCAAGGCGCACTGTGTCGAGCAAGATGAAAAGCACATCTGGTTTTTCGTTGGTGTTTGGACGTTGCGTTGCCACAATGATTTTTGGTAGCAGGGCAAAAGCAACCAAAACCACCACAACTAGCGGTTTTGCAAAGAAGTCGACTAAGGGTGCGGTGGGGTTCGGCGACGAGTCGATAGAATTGGAACGCATAGCGACCAGCACCAGCCCGAGCGCCAACCCGGCGGCGAGCAAAAGGCGTCGGCCGCCCAAATCGGAAGCCCACGTGAGCCAAAACAACAATCCATCGCCTGCTTCGGACCAGCCCCCGGCTGAGGACATGGAGAATGCGCGCCAGCAGGCCGGCAAGGCCGAGGCTAGTGCAACCGCGGAAACCAGGAAGAGCAGTCGTCTCATGGATGTGCGTGAGTATATCCCCGACTTCAAGTATCCGAAGGAAACTGCCACGGTGGAATATGTGCAGGCTACCCGCGAAGACGGTGCTGCGATTAATGATTTGTACAATCGAGCCTTTGACCAAAAGCGTAGTTTTGAGAACTACCTTTGGAAGTACTGGAAAAACCCGGCGGGCCCCCCGTTTGGGATATTGGCCCGCGAAAAGGAGACTGGCAAGTATCTCTCCACTTCGACTGGCGTGCGTAAACAGGTTTGGGTGGAGGGAAGAGAGGTTCCTGGAATCCTGACTTGCGAAACGAGCTCCGATCCGGATGCGCGCGGCGGAGGACGTTTATTCAAAAGCGTGATGCAAGGTTTTGGCGTTGCGGTGAACGATGAGCAGGGAATCGTTTGGAGCTATGGCGGACAGTCCAGCGATGATGCCATCAAGATTGGAAAGCGTTGGTTTGGTTTCCAGATTGTGGTGGAGTTGGTTTGCTGGGAAATCGTGTTGGGTCAGAAGTTGGCTTATCAAAGTCGTTTTGGCGACACGATTGGCGGCATCATTGGTGCTGTCGCAGACCCTCTTTTCCGCGCTCGATGGAAGACTCCTGCAACTGGCTTGAACTTTAAGCAGATCACTCGGTTCGATTCTGATTACGACGCCCTGTGGGAGCGCTTTCGCGATCGGTACTCCGTAGTTTTTTGGCGCGATGCAGCGACCTTAAATTGGCGCTACATGGATAATCCGTTTTGGAGTCATCGTGTGGTGGAAGCCCGTCGCAACGGGGAGCTGGTCGGTTACGTCGTTTGGCGTGAATGGAGCGATCAAGGCAATCGCATTGCCACCATCCTCGACATGTGGCACGGCGGTGATCAAACCACCGTAATGGGATTACTCGATGAAGCCCGACGTTTAGCCGCCCAATCCGGATGCGCTTTCTTGCGCTTCTCGATTAAGGAAAACGGAGTTGAGGAAAAGGCGTTTGAGGAGTTCCGCAACGGCCGACGTAGTCCTTACGAACGCGTCGACAAAATCATCTGCACCCCGATGCCAGGGTCCACTCCCTATGAACAAAGCGAGGATGCTTATGCAACCTTGGCTGCAGTGATGGATGGCAGCAACTGGTTTTACTGCCAAGGCGATTGCGATTACCGCGACTGAGTTCGGTCAGGGAGTTGGTAAACACGAACCCAACTTCCGTCGGTGAGCGCTAGACGTTTGCCATCGGGAGAGAGCGCTGTTGCAGTGGAGTTGGGGAGGCCCAAGGGTGCGCCGATAGGTTCGAGTGTTGCCGCATCGAGAAGTTGAAAAGATGACTTGCTCCAGGAATGCGCGAGGAGAGTGGATTCGTCTAGGTGTCGGATAAAGGAGTAGTCACCTTCCCATCGGCAAACTTCTTTTCCAGTGGAGAGGTCTACCGCATGGATGGATGCAGGCTCTTCATCAAAATAACTACCACTGGTCTGGCAATAGACCAAGCGACTTCCCGAGGGGTTGATGCTTAAAGTGCGGATAGGGTCTCGAAGCTTGGGCACGAAAGATCGAACACTAGAACCCCCGTTAGGTGAGAACATATTTAGGGCCCCGCTTCCTCCGTGCTGGCCAAAGATGCTTGCCATGGCCAAGCTTTGGCTATCAGCGGTCCAGGCGAAATCCATCGCACGCCCTAAGAGGGGGATCTGATGAGAGGATCCGTCGGAAAGGTTTACTAGGCTTAGGCCTTGCGACCAATCATCACCCCCAATCGCCAAGTACTGTTGGTTTGGGGAAAGCGAAATCTCGGGATTGCTGGATATGTCGTCCACCTTGAATGGAATGGTTCGCAGTGCTTCGCCGCTGACGCCATCGCGAAAAACAACCGCGCCTTTCTCTAAGCAAACGATCTCTCTGCCCTTGGCGCCACTAGTGCAGGAGCGAAAACCCTGCAAGGTTGTTCCCTTCAGGGTGTTTAAATCAAAAAATAAACTGTCCTTGCCTGAAGCAAGCAGGCTGTTCCCATCGGCACTAAACGCAAGATGCTTGGGCTCCGAAGGATGCAAGGAGAGCTCTCGGATTTTCTTATCGCCCTTCCACAATTGAATGTGGCCGGAAGAAGCTCCCACCGCAAGAAGGTCTGTATCGGTGGCAAAAGAAATCGATGGAGCCGAGGATCCGGTGTTGAGAGTTTGTAATAAAGTTCCCTCAAAGTTGTAGAAGTAGACTTCGTGGAATCCACCACTGATGGCAAAGCCGGTGCCATCGGGCATGAGCTCACAGGCATAGACCGATTTATGAGTGGGGAATGATTTCTCACCAACTTGCACGAGCCCTGTGCCTTGAATGCTGAAAATGTTTCCATTGACTTCGCCCACACGGTAAACGGATTTCACCCCAGGCAAAGTATTGGGGTGCTTATATTGCAGGTCCAACTCCCCCGTATCTAGGCTGAATTGGCTCACGCCACTGGCATTGTCACCAACGATAAGCTTCTTCCTGTCGGTCGAAAAGCAAACGCTCTTTGCGGGATAGGGTACTGGCGGAAACGTTTGTACTTCGGTCCAGCTCCGCGTTTCTACTACGCGCATGACCTTATTCGCATACTGATAAGCGAATAAGGTACCAGCGTTATTCCAGGCAGCGCACGACCGAAAAGAAGCTAGCGTAGAAAAAACTAAATTTCCTTGGAGGTCATAAATGACAAGATTTTCTCCGACGGTGACTACTTGAGTACCATCCGGCGAAAAACGGGTAGCTCCAAGCCAATAATCATCGACTTGGCGCGTCCAAAGAATCTGATCATTTGCTAAATCATAAAGAATGAGGTCCCCCTCATTGCCAGTGGAGGCCAGCAAGGTTCCAGCGCCATTGAGGGCCAGAGATTGGCCGGAACCGCCACCGACCTGGAACTCAGCGATTAATTCCGGTGACTCTTGTTGGCCGGAAATGAGTTGGGTAGAAAAAAGAATGGCAGCGCATACCAGCATGCTCTCATGATAGAGGAAAACGTCGCGCAGGAGTTCCTGCGCGACGTTGCTCTATGCAATTCCATGGGCGCGGATCACTGAGTGGAGCTGTGTACCTCAGCGCCGACAGTCGTCGACTCCAAAGTGAGCTTTCCATCAGAGACTCCCACACGCAACCCATGGCATTCTTCGAGCTCACCCCTTAAGAGTTTTTCTGAAAGCGGATTCAGAATTTTCTTTTGGATAAGCCTACGCAGCGGACGTGCGCCAAAGTCAGGGTCATACCCGCGCTCGGCAAGCCAAGTCCGCGCATCTTCACTAACCACTAGCTCCATTTGAGTGTTTTGCATCAAACGTGCTGCAAGTTCCGTTACTTGTAAATCAACAATCTTGGCTAGCGCTTCTTTGGACAAGCTGTCAAAGACCAACACTTCATCAATGCGGTTTACAAACTCCGGGCGGAAGTGAGCTCTCAAATCTTGCATGTTGCGCAAGTTTGAAGTCATTACGAGCAAGGTGTTGCGGAAATCCACGGTGCGCCCTTTGCTGTCGGTGAGACGACCATCGTCAAGCACCTGGAGCAAAGTGTTGAACACATCGGGGTGCGCCTTCTCCACCTCGTCCAGCAGCACTACGGCATAAGGATGACGCCTTACTAACTCGGTTAGTTGACCGCCTTCATCATGGCCGATGTATCCCGGAGGTGCACCAATCAAACGTGCGACGGTGTGCTTCTCCTGATACTCGGACATGTCCAAGCGAACCATTGCTTGTGCATCGCCGAACAACTCCGTTGCAATCGCTTTGCACAATTCCGTTTTGCCGACACCAGTTGGTCCAAGGAAAATGAAACTGCCCAAAGGACGACTTTCATCCTGCAGTCCAGCACGAGCGCGCCGCACCGTTTCCGCAACTGCAGTGACAGCCTGATCCTGTCCAATGACGTGCTCTTGCAGCAAGGACTCAAGCTTTAACAAGCGTTGCCTTTCCGTTTCAATCATGCGGTCGACCGGAATTCCAGTCCAAGCTGCCACAACTTCTGCGACTTCACTTGGGCCGACCTCTTCGCGCAAAATCGGTTGATCACCCTGCAGTTCGCGTAACTTCACGGCGGCCTTGTCAGCAGCGGCTTCCAGGTCAGGGATTTCGCCAAACTGAATGCGTCCGACTTGCTCTAAGTTGCCTTCGCGTTCTAACTGTTCTGCACGAATGCGCAGCTCTTCGATTTCGGCCATGGCATCTTTCATCAAGTCCACTTGTTGCTTCTCGTTTTGCCAACGAGCCCGCAATGCTTGTGCACTCTCTTCCACCTCAGCCTTGTCTTCCTCCAAGACCTTGATCTTTATTTTTGCATCGGCGCCTCCTTCAGCCTCAAGTCCCGCTTGTTCAATCTGAATCCTGCGTAGACGGCGTTCTAAAACATCCAATTCTGCCGGCATGGAATCCAGTTCTAAACGCAAACGACTCATGGCTTCATCCATCGCATCAATTGCTTTATCGGGTAACTGACGATCTGCGATATAGCGATACGAAAGGTTCGCTGCGGCTACCAAGGCAGCATCGGTAATTTTTACGCCGTGGTGCACTTCATAGCGTTCTTGCAAGCCACGCAAAATCGCAATGGTGTCGGCGACATCAGGCTCTTTCACCTTTACCGGCTGAAAGCGGCGTTCTAGTGCAGCATCCTTTTCAATGTGTTTGCGGTATTCCTCGTAAGTCGTGGCGCCAATACACCTCAATTCTCCGCGGGCCAGCGCCGGCTTCAACAAGTTAGCAGCATCAACTGCGCCTTCCGCAGCGCCGGCACCAACCATGGTGTGTAGCTCATCGATGAACAAGATGATTCCGCCGTCGGCATCCTGCACTTCTTTTAGTACGGCCTTCAACCGCTCTTCAAACTCACCGCGATACTTGGCGCCGGCTAATAAGGAACCCAAATCGAGTGACATTAAGCGCTTGTTTTCGAGCCCAGTAGGCACATCGCCAGAAATAATACGTTGTGCTAATCCTTCCACTACGGCAGTTTTGCCCACACCGGGTTCACCCACGAGAACCGGGTTGTTTTTCGTTCGGCGAGAGAGAATCTGCATCACTCGACGCACCTCTTCATCTCGCCCAATGACTGGATCGAGCTTGCCATCTCGTGCTAGTTGGGTGAGATCCTGCGCATACTTGCCAAGCGCATCGTCGGAAGCCTCCGGGTGGTCATCGGTGACTTTGCGATCGCCACGAATGCCTTCAAGGGCTGAACGTATTGCAGCTGGATTGGCTCCACAATCTTGCAGTTCCTTTGCGAGAGGGGAGTCGGCGGAGACTAAAGCAAGCAGCAGGTGTTCGGTGGATAAGAAATCGTCGCCCTGGGCTTGGCGGCATGCGTCCGCGGCCTGGAGCAAAAAGCCAAACTCCTTGGAGGCCATAAGCTCTCCAGGTTGGACCTTGGGCAGCTTTGCCAGCGCTTGGTTGGCTAAGGCTTCAGCTAAAAGTGGGCTTAGCTCCGTCTTGGACAATAGGGCAGGAACAAGCCCTTTCTCTTGTTTAAGCAGGGCCAGCAAGAGGTGGGCCGGCATCATCTCTCGGTGGGAGAGATCACGGGTGAAGCGCTCTGCAGCCTGCAGGGCTTCCTGAGTTTTTTGGGTGAGTGCTTGTGGATTCATGTCATTTTGGCTGGGAGGGCTACTCCGCAACGTCCGATAACGTGCAACGTCCGTGCCACGGCAAAACCGCCAATATGGCAGTCCCGGTTGCGTAAACTTCTCTGATGCCCGAAATCAGCCTCCTCCTCCTTGGATTTCTCAGCTTTATTGTCGCTGGGGCGGGCCTCCTGCTGATTCCATTCAGCCTTCCAGGTAACTGGATCATTGCCTGCGCTGGGCTCTTCGGCCCCACGCTTGGTTTGGGCTGGACTCCCCTGTGGATTCTCCTTGCCGCTGCGGGAGTTGCGGAGCTTTTGGAGCTGCTCCTCGCCACCAAGACCGCAAAGAAAGCCGGTGCCGGCAAATCTGGTCAATGGGGGGCTTTCTTTGGGGGCATCACGGGGGCTATCTTTGCCACTCCCTTCATCCCCATTCCGATTTTGGGCACCTTAATCGGCGCAGCGGCAGGGGCATTTCTTGGCGCCATTCTGTTTGAGATCATGTTTGCCAACCGAGAAAGCCAAGAGCTTATGAGCATTGGCTTTGGGGCGTTTTTGGGAGTCCTTTTAGGGAAAGGGGCCAAAATGGCCTTAGGAGCTTTTCAAATGGGCTATTGGGGCTTTGCCGTTTATCAAGGAATTTGGGCATAGTCCAATCACCGGCAAACTGTTTGCGGATTCGGGCGTAGGTTGAGGGCCACGCTAACCCTGTGGAGCGGTACAATCCGCACTCATTTCCCTCCCCGGAAACAGACACATGTTCAAGAAAACCATTCTTTTCGCTTCGGTCACGGCTGCCTTGATGGGGCCAATCTCCGCCCAAGAAGGCGAGGCCCAAGCCACCGAAACCGTACCAGTCTCCAATCCTGCACTTGATGCAATTTTGGAGCATGTCCCAGCCATCTTCGACAACGCCTGGAAGTCTACCTTCCATATTTCCGTTACCGAAGGTGAGAAGCAAAATGCCGACGTCACCGTTGGTTTGAAGTTCCAAGACAAGACTCACTTCGCTGTCAATCTCGACCTCACGGTGGAAGATGACTTTGAAGGCGAGAAGCAGATGAACTTCACCATTCTTGCTGACGGTACTTTCCTTTACGTCGACTCGCCAAGCATGGCTGAGGTCTCTGGCGGCATGGCCAACGGCCCGGTCAAAGTCGAGATCGCTGTCTTGGAGAAAATGATCGGCTCTCAAATGGGCGGCATGACTGGCGGTGGCGAAATGGACAAGGACGCGATCAAGAAATTGGTCGGTGGCGCGCTTGAAAAATTCACCTTTAAGGAAGAGGGATCTGGCGAAGGCTTGCGTCGCTTTACCCTTGCCGGCGACGGCCTCAATGGCTTCGTTGCATTCGAAAAAGAGCACTGGTTTCTTTCCTCCCTGGAAATGAACTTTGCGGAAGGCGAAGAGTCTGGCAAAGCGGTTGTCAACGCAAGCGATATCGCTCTTGTTGAGGCTTTCCCAGAAGGTACTTTCACTTTCGCAGTCGCAGAAGGTCAGACCGTCATGGACTTGACCCCAATGATGCAGATGTCGATGCCTCAGGAAGAGGTTGCCGACGACGACCTCGAGTTCTAAGGAACCCCTGGACTTCACTTCCGGCGGGTACCTCGATTGGGGGTGCCCGCCCTTTTTAATGTACCGAAGATTTTCCTCGGAATGAAATACCTCATCATCTGCCTTCTTTCATTGGGTGCTTGCACAGCACCACAAGCGAATACCAAGCAAGCCTCGACCGGGTTTTTTGGTGGAAGCGTTAAGGCTCCGGTAATCCCGGATAACTATCAGCAGTGGCTTGACGGTTTACCCTCGCAAGAAAACGAGGCAAGCAAACCGTTCCAGGCGGACTTCGCCGGCAAAATGGTGTTGGATATACCGCAAGAAGGCGTGCAGGTGGAAGTTCAAATCAGTGGCTCGGTTGAATACGCAGATCTGCGCCATTTCCGCGAAATCGTTGAGTTCCATGTAGATCTCGGTGATCTACCTGGCAAAATGCCGATGGGCCCCTTCCGGGTGAGTTTGCATATGAATGCAGATGGCGAGTCTTTACACGTCAGTCCTAATTTTCATCAAGACTGGCTCTATGCCATGATTCAGGGCGCCAACATGGGCTTTGAGAAAATGGTATTCACCTTAGACCTCGATACCCTGGAGGAAATGCTCGCAGTCTATTGGGAGTATTTCGACAATGCCGACATTGATTTGGCGGGTTTACTCCCTGAAGGAATGAGCACGGAAGAGTTCTTTTCTCGAGGCATTAACCCCGCCGCTTGGGCAAGACTGTATTTACTGACGGCCGATATTTCTAACTTCCGCGTGGACTCCGGTGAGGTCCATGTCACTGCAAAGCTAAAAGATGAATGGATGAATGGGATGATGATGGCGGATCCCAACGCGCGGGCGATGATGGAAGACATGTCCTATGAGATATGCTTTGATCGGTATTCAGGAATTCCAACCAGCATGGGGTTGTCGTTGAAAGCGGACGGCTTTTCGATGAACGGGTCCATCGAGTTCCTTGATTTCATGGTAGGCGATGGTCTTTTCCCATCGGATCACTTTCAGCATGAAAGCACCCAAGGTCGTACTTTGTTTCCAGTTGACACGTTCATGCAGATGGGGCTTGGCGCCATGCAAGGGCAAATGGAAGAAGACGACGAAGACATTCCGTTTTAACCCCGCAATAACATGATCATTTTTTCTACGATTGTCCTGGCATCCCCATTTCTGATTCAGGAGCCAGGTCTTGATATTCCTTTTACCCTAAGTGGAGAAGAAGCCAAAGCGGCTTTTCTGGAATGGACTAGCGGGCTTCCTTCCGATATGGAGTACCCCGCGCAAATGTCTATTGAGATGAGCATGGGGATGGAGGTGCCAGATGGTTTAGACCACAGCGTTCAAATCGACCTGCGCATGAACTCTTTGTCCGATAGCCCAGAGTCCTTACGCACATGGGGAGAATTTTCTTTGCAGGGAGATATCGGTGGCAGCTTGGATTGGACATTTGATTTTCAAGTGGGTACCGATGAAAATGGATTACGTATTTTGATAGATGACCGTGGCTCCCTTATGGATGCTTTCGGTATTCATACGCCCAAGGCGATGCAGTTGTCTGCCGACCGCTTAGGAAAGGTATCAGAGTTGTATTTGCAGCTTTTTGAATCCATGCCGACTGTTTACGGAGAGGAAATGCTTCAGATGTTTCGCTCCATTGAAGGCCCGGGAGCCCTCATGCATCCTTCTCTGTGGTCGCGTTATTTGATCCAAACGGAGGGATGGAAGATTGATGGCTGGGGAACGGAAGATGGGCTCGCACACATTCGCCTTGCTTTAGATCCAGCGGCAATGACGAAAGCGATGCAAGCGCAAGGCCTGGAGATGGACTCCTCCATTTTTGAAGGCACCTTCACTGATATTGTGGTTTCCTTGGAAGGAGGGGAAATTCTGCTCTGGGAGATGGAAATGGAAATGCCCATAAACCTTGGAGCAGGAGAAAACAGTGGAGAAATGGCTTTACGCATGGAGATGAAATCGGTTCCAGTTTCAGTCAACGCTCCGCTCATCCTTTTGCCGTTCGAGGGCACCATGGACCTGAATCCCCATTTCGATACTTACTTTCCGATGATGGAAAGCATCATGCTGATGGCCGTCGAACAAGCCAAATCGGCGCAAGGCGAAATTGAATCAGAAGACGACTTCGACTTCTAAGCTTTAGCGTTTGCGCAAATAGCGGGCTCCACGGCAGCCCACACTTTTTCTGCGACCGCGCGCCAAGTGAATCGGCTGGAGCGTGCACGTCCGAGAGCAGAGAGCTCTTGGCGTAGCGGCCCATCTTCTACGAGGCGGAAGAGCTGTTTGGCAATCGATTTGTCGTCGGCGGGGTCGCAGTACAAAACAGCATCTCCACAAACCTCTGGGAGCGAGGTCGTGTTACTGCTGATGACAGGGCACCCAAGCAACATGGCCTCTCCAGGAGGCAGGCCCCAGCCTTCGTAAAAGGATGGATAAATGAAGCCCAAAGCGTTTTCATAAAGCGCACGTAACTCCTCGTCGGTGACGCGCCCGACATGAAGGGCATTTTCTGGGAGCGAGTCAATGCCGTCTTCCCCCTCGAAAACTCGTGGGTTGGTGCCGCCTGCAATGACAAGTGGCACGCGTACGTCGGCAAGCTTCATCGCGCGTAGGATGGCGGCGAAGTTTTTGTTCGGGTTCAAACTGCTAACGGCAAGCAAGAAACCGTCGTGCGACAGGTCATGACGTTGCAAAATTCCTTCATCTGGGGCGATGCGTAATACGTGCTCATGACCAGCGCCCGTGACCGTGATTTGGTCGAGCGGGATTCCAAAATACTTGTGGATCTCTTGCGCTGTACTCTCTGAGAGCGCGAACAAAACTTTGGCATTGTGAGAGGCTCGTGGAAGGATCCACTGATACACGCGATTGAACATCGCGGTATGTGTTTCTGGACGCGCAATCGGTTGCAAATCTTGAATCTGCACCGACATATTGCGATGCTTCGCCGGCGCCGTGTTCTTCAGGTTCATCAAGAACCCTTTGGCCGCGAAAGGCAGTACGAACTGTTCCCACAGATGAGAGTTCAGCGGACCTTTCACTTTCAAAGATAGATGCCGATACTCTGGCAAGTCTTGTGGCTGCTTCGGCGACAGCAACTGAAAGCGAAACTTGCTGCCATCGATGCTGCCATCTTCCACCATGGCATCGAATTCGCGCAGAACTTCCCGACCCCAGCGCTGCAGACCAGTGAGCGGTTCGGTCAGGAACCGCGCATTGATAAAGACTGGGATTGGATGCGCCACGAAAGAGTTTATGCCACGTCTGGCGGCGCTGCAGCAAGAATACGGTCCTGCATTTCGCGTACAGCCTGATCGAGGCCTGAATAAATCGAACGGCAAATGATGGAGTAGCCAATGTTCAGCTCCTCGATCCAAGGTAGCTGTGCAATCGGCAACACATTGTCGTAATCCAGCCCATGTCCCGCATTGACGCGCAGTCCAAGTTCATGCGCATAGTTCGCTGCAGTTTCTAATCGCTTCAACTCGTTTTCTCGGTTCTGACCGCGAGCGTTGGCGTAAGTCCCCGTGTGCAGCTCGACATAATCGGCACCGGCACGGGCTGCGCTTTCCAGGGCGTCGGGGTTGGGGTCGATAAACAAGCTGACCTCAATTCCGGCATCGTGCAGCTGCGCCATCTCTTCGCCGAGGCTTTGTTCATACTGCGCAACATCAAGCCCACCTTCTGTCGTGAGCTCTTCGCGCTGCTCGGGAACCACGCAAATCTGCTGCGGCTTCAGCTCCAGCGCAAAGTGGAGCATGTCCTCGGTCCAAGCCATTTCCAAATTAAGGAGGGTCTTCACCGTCTCTTTCAGAATACGCACGTCGCGTTCTTGGATATGGCGGCGGTCCTCGCGCAGATGCACGGTGATACCGTTGGCGCCAGCAAGTTCACAGATGCCGGCGGCAATGACGGGATCCGGTTCTTGAGAGAGACGGGCTTGTCGCAGAGTGGCGACATGATCGATGTTCACGTGGAGTCGTGGCATGGCGCGCGTATTCTAGCCCTTCCATGCTGCGTATCACTGCCGGAGAGTTTCGCGGCCGTCGGCTTAAGGTGCCGAAGGTCGAAGCGACCCGCCCCCTCGTCGAGCGGGCGCGGGAGGGACTGTTCAATCACTTGCAGGAGCTGGTGGACGATGCCGTGGTCTGGGACATCTACGCGGGAAGCGGGATTTTGGGCTTAGAGGCACTTTCGCGTGGAGCCGGAACCGTCTTAGCGGTGGAGTACAGCCGTGATGCCATCCTCCAAATCGAAGAAAACGCAGCCTTGCTTGGAGTTAAGGATCGTCATCGTTGCCTGCGGGGGGATGTCTATCGCCTTCCCGGCATGAAAGGCCTGGGCCCAGCCCCAGATTTGGTGTTTTTTGACCCTCCTTATGACGATTTCCGCAAAGGGGGCACGCGGCGCACCAAAGTGTGGCAGTTATTTCTCGACTTAGCTGCGATGACCGCGCCTGGTGGTTGCGTCGTCGCGCACACACCACGCGGTATCCTGGTAGAACGTGAGTTGGGGTCGCTTCCAGGTTTGGAGCGCCGCGACTACAGCAACACTTCTCTCTACTGGTGGCATAAGCCCCAAGCATGAAGCGCGGCATACAGGCACAACTTTGGAACGGACGCAGCTTTGCGCCGGGTTGGCTGACGTGGAAGTCTGGCTGCTTTGAGGAAGTTTCCTTTCAAGCGCCGTCATCGAAGCAGAAAGCGCTTCTTCACGACCTTGGCCAAAGCTGCGTCCTACCCGGATTTGTTGACACTCTCTTGCACGGTTATGCCGGAGTGGATTGTGGCGACGGATCCGTCAAAGACTTACAACGTATGTCCCGCGCTTTGGCCGCTACCGGCGTGACTTCAGCGTTGGCTGGGTTCTATCCCATCGACTCCTCAAAGCTTCGTAGCGCCGCAAAACGCTGGGGCAAGTGGAGGCAAGATCGCGGTACCGCGCGTACTCGCTTCACTGGCTGGCATCTCGAGGGTCCTTTTCTCTCGCCAAAATTGCGTGGCGCCTTGCCGCGCAAGGACTTGCTGAAGCCAAGCGTTGCTCATGCACAAAAGTTAATTCAGGCTTGCGGCGGATGGCTGCGCGTTTGCACCTTGGCCCCCGAGATGAAGAGCATTCACGAGGCGGTGGGGGTGTTTCACGCAGCCAGGGTGCTGCCTTCGATTGGGCACACGGCGGCAACTTATGCCGATTGCGAGGCCCTCGCTTCCACGGGTGATTGCGCCATCACCCACATGGGGAACCGACTTCCGCCCTTGTCGGCGCGCGAGCCAGGGCCGATCGGTTTTGCCATGGCGGGCAAGGCTTCTTGGGTTGGCGTGATACCAGATTTGGAGCACGTCGCGGGAGAGACTTTGCGTTTGTGGGCAAAAACTGCGGCCATGAAAAACACGCTGATGGCAACCTCGGACAATCTGTCCTTTGCAGGATTACCCGCCGAAAGTTTTAGTGCGGGCGGAAAAAAACTTCATCGGCGCGGGGCTGTAGCTGTCGATGCAAAGGATCATCTCGCAGGCACCTTGGATGCTTTGCCCGAACAACTATTGCATGCGCACCGTTGTGGTTTTCTCAGTTTGCCCGACGTCGTCCGTATCGGATGCCGGAATCCGGGCAGCCTCATCGGCGATTGTGGCAATCTTGCGGTTGGGGAGAGGGCTGATTTTGTCATCTTGGAAGATGACCAAACGATTGGCCCTGTGTGGATTGGTGGGCGCCGAGTGGTGGGGGCTTGATGGCCAAGGAGCATCCACTTGACCGCGAGCGAGGCAACATTGCAGCGCTGTTGCGTGATTGGCCCCCGGGCCAGATCGAGAGTGTGATTACACAGCAGCTCTATCTTTGGGGTGCTGAAAATCTTTCCGACAAGCTTCAATGGTGTTGGAATCCAAGGCTGCGCACCACCATTGGACGCGCCTTTTTAGAGGAAGGGAAGCTGGAGTTGAATCCACTGCTCTTAGGTCGCCACCCCGAAGAAATGCGCGGAGTGGTGATCCATGAGTTAGCTCATTTAGTGGTGACGGCGCGTTATGGATTGCGCGTAGCCCCACATGGAGCGGAGTGGAAAAACCTCATGCGCTTGGCAGGAGAATCGACTAGTGCGACACATAGTTTGAATGTGGAAGGCTTACGCGCCCCTCGCCGGCGTAGAGCTAGAAGGCGGACCGTTCGGATTGCCGGGATTTCTTGGCTTCGGCCGCGAAAAAAATGAAGGGGAGCCGGAGAGCGCGGCAACAGATGGGCATGGGAGAGAAGTCCATGTCTATCGAACTTGAGGAAGTGTCTGGCCAGCTGGATTGGCTACAAGCTTTGGCAGTCTCGATAGTGGCGGATCAGCAGGCCGCGGAAGACTTGGTTCAGCATGCTTTACAGGCGGCGACTTCCAAAATGGATTGGCAGCCAGGACGGCTGAAGCCATGGTTGGTGGGAACGGTTCGCAATATGGCGCGTCAATATTTCCGCACCGAATCGCGCCGCCGGCAGCGGGAGCAGCGAGTGGTTGCGGCGGCCGAAGATCGGGCAAGGGTTGTGCGCGGCGGGTCGTCGACAGCGCTCCCGGAAGAGTTGGCCGAGCAGGTGGAGAGCCAGAAGTTACTTTCTTCTGCGGTTTTAGATTTGCAGGAGCCTTATCGAGAAACCATTTTACTCTTTTACTATGGCAACCAAACGCAACAGCAAATTGCTGATGCACAAAATGTCAGTGTGCGTACGGTAGAAACTCGTTTGCGGCGTGCGCGGAAAAGCATACGCGGTCGTTTGGTGAGCCAATATGGAAAGGAGAGTTGGGCTTTCGCACTACTCCCGCTGCTGAAGCGCCTTCCGCCTCCGCAAATGCTACCTCCAATTTCTGTGGCAGGACCAGGAAGCTTGGGTGGAGGGTGGTGGGCTATAGCGGGCCTCACTTTGGCGGTTGGGGGATGGAGTTGGCTTGCCCAAGGTGCAGAGCCGTTGTCGCATCAACCACTTGTGAATCTCACCGAGTCCGCCCCGGCCCACGAGATAGGGGCCAAATCGGACGTTTCGCGTAGCCTGCTTGTGGCGGAGAACGATGAAGGCGAAACCGCTGGCAAGGCGGACCTTTTGGATTCCCAAGAGTTTGTTTTCGAAGAAAGGGGAACGGGCGTTGGTCTAGGCGGGCTTCGCTTACGTTTACTGTTCCTGCGCCCGGCGAATAGCGAACAGAGACTGCATGTGGAAGATCCGCAATTCTTTCAGCCGAAGGACCGGATTTGGTGGAAGCTTGGCGAGGCGGTGCAAGTGAGCGATGCCGATGGCCGAGTGCGCTTTGAACTACCCGCCGCAGCAACCCACCTGATGCTAGATCTGAATGTCCATAGTCCAACTCACAGCCTTGCTGGCTACAGTCAGCAATTCAAAGCTTTCCCCCACGTCAAGATTGCTGGCTATCCACTGCCATTGGAAATGGTGCGCCGCACGGGTGTGGCTAGTGGGTATGTTTTGGATCAAGGAGACAACCCCCTGGCCGATGTCCTGGTCGATGTTTTTTTTGATGCGCCACAGAAGTTGAGTGCGAACCCCGTAATAACTATCCCTACCGAGGCGGACGGAAGTTTTCGTATTCCCAATATCGCATGTGATCAGGGTGGCTTTCGATTACGGCCACGCGGGATCGGTTATGCATCTTTGCGCTCCTTGCGCATGCAAAGATACGCTGGATTTGGGGTGGATTACCCTGGAATCAGTTTGCTGTTAGTTGATGGCAGCCAAAGCACACAAGTGGAAGTGAAGAATGAAGAAGGTCTTCCTTTACCTGGAGTGAGGGTGGAGGCCACGATGCCAAAACTTAGGGAGGCGGATTTAAGTTTTGAATTTGGCACCTATTTGAATGGTTGGTCGGCCTCGGGTGTTACCAACGAAAATGGTATAGCGTTGCTTCAGGGAATCCCCACGGGTGAGATTCTGTGGTCCGCGCATCACCCGAACTACCTCCCCACATCCCAGTTGGAATCGATGGCACATGCGAGCCTTGGCTTAACTCTGCATCCAGGGCACACGGAACATTTTGAGGTGCGCAATGCTTTGGGCCCGGTGCAAGGCGCGGTGATTGGTATGTACTCCAAATCAACGCGTCGTACTGCAGTGACCGATGCGGAAGGTAAGGCCACATTGCTTGGGCTTCCGACCGATGAGCTCATGCATTCGACGGTATCCCACCCAGACTTTGCGCTGTGGCAACAATCCAGCACCGCATTTCTGGCTGGGGAGCACGTCACCACCGTATCGATGCAAGCCGGGCACTCCATTTCTGGAAAAGTGGAATGGAATGCGCAGGCTCCGGGACTTCAAGGAGAACGCCCGCGCGTGTTCATTCGCCCGCTATCCGCAAGCCCACTCATCGCTTTTCCCGTGTCTGCAAACCAACGACCCGATAGCGGATGGTGGCAAGTGGTGGGGCTCGATGAAACGACGGTGGATGAAGACGGAAGCTTCTCTTTTGTCGGCCTCCCTGACACGGAAGTGGAATTGTGGTTCGGCCTACGTCGGCGCCCTCTGGGATTCGCTCAAGCGCACAGTGGCGATTCCGATGTCCTGCTTTCTTTTGCAAGCGGCATGGCGGATAAGGCCAGCATCGATGTACATGTCTTCGATGAACTGAGCGGGCGACCAGTTACCACTCACTACCTGTTCTGGACTAACCTCGATGGTGATCAGCCCATCACTTTGCCCGCTGTAATCGTGAATGATGCCGACGGCCGCTACCGTCATTTCGGGCTGGAACCGGGTCTTTGGACCCTCACCGCCTGGGCGCCGCAAGGGTTTACCACTCGGCGCTTGAACCCACGACGCATTGGCCCCGGCCCTCAAGCCATAGAGATCCCACTTGCCGCAGCTCGGAGTTTGCGTTTGCGCTTCGTCGATTCCTTCGGCTGGCCACTTGAAGGTGTGGAAGTCTCAGCGCTTGCGCAGGATGGAGGGGTGCTATTACAAGGCGGATTGCTTGGCGGCGGCTTTCGAACCTGGTCCAGCACCAATGCCCAAGGCCAAGTGGCGATGAGTCATATTCCCAAGACGCAGCCCTATGACTTGAGTTGCAAGTATCAAGGCCGGAATTACCGTTTCGCTATGCCCGGAGCCCAGGTGGAGGGGGCTTTGCACGAGTTGATTTTGCCCATTTCCAAAGACGACTGAATCGCAACCATCTAAGAGCGCAGGATTTCCATTGGGTGGTAAGATACGGGGCTATGGTAGTCAACCATTCGCCCTTGGAACCGCTCTTTTTCCACCGCATCTTGAAAGAAAAGGTGTGGGGAGGGAATAGCTTGTCCAAAACCCTCGGCTTAGACCTTCCCTTTGAAGGTCCACTGGGCGAGACCTGGGAGTTAAGCGACTATCCTGGTGAAGAAACGACGGTGCGCGGCGGAGCTCAAGATGGCATTAGTCTGCGCGCCCTGATGGAGCAAGATGCAGCGGCCTTGCTCGGTCGGTCTCGCCCTTCGGCAGATGGCCGCTTTCCTTTGTTGGTGAAATTTATCGACGCCGGCGACGACCTCAGCGTACAAATCCACCCTGCCGACGGGCCGCAGTCTCCAACTGGAGTCGGCAAGACCGAAGCTTGGTACATCTTGGATCAGGAGCCGGGATCGGGAGTGATTTGTGGGCTAAAGCCTGGCACCCCAAGGGAAATTTTTGAGGCTGAAGCCGGCGATAAACGGGTACGTGATCACCTGGCCGAAATCGAGGTCAAGCGTGGCGATTGCGTTTTCGTGCCTTCTGGTCAAACCCATGCGATTCGCGCTGGCGTGGTTTTATGCGAAGTCCAGCAAACCTCAGATGTTACCTATCGCATGTACGATTGGGATCGGCTTGGCTTGGATGGTCAACCGCGTGACATTCATTTGCAGCAAGCTTTAGAAGTCGTGGATTACGATTTAGGTCCTGCAATACCAACGCACGCCGAGTTTGAAGACCAATCCGGTTTGCAAAAGCAGGATTTGGCAAGCTGCGATTATTTTAAGTTGAGCGCCTTGCAGGTAGGCGCTGAAGGTGGAGTGTTGGAAACCAACGGTTTCGCACATACCTTGGCCGTGGTTGGTGGAAGCGGGAGCTTGGATTCCCGCACTCTGAATTACGGGGATACCGTTTTGGTACCCGGTAGTTTGGGGCAAGTTCGTTTAGTTGGGAGCGGTGCCGCTCCTCTTGAGATTTTGATGGGAGTAGCGCTGTAATGGCACGTCGGAAAGCTAGAAAGAAAAAGAACATCGCAGGTAGCGGCCGGGGAAAACCAAAAATTTCCAAGCGCGCAAAACGTGTCGCGCATGGATTTGTTGCAGCAAGCAAATCGGCGGACACTTCGGTGGCGTCGGAACGCGGCGGCATTGATGAGGTCTCGGAAAAGGGCGTGCGCCTCAATCGATGGCTGGCGGAGCAAGGCGTGGATTCTCGTCGCAAATGCGATGAAAAGATTTTCGCCGGCGAAGTGATGGTGAATGGGAGTATCGTCGATGCCCCTGGTTACCGTGTGCAGCCAGAAGATGAGGTCTCGGTGAATGGCGCGCGAATTAAAATCAGCCGTCGCCTTTACTACCTCTTTTACAAGCCGCGTGGTGTCTTGTGCACCAATGATCCGCGTGAGACTCGTACCCGTTTGTGCGACTTAGTCGATTCCATGGTTCCAAGCCGTGTGTATCCAATTGGGCGATTAGACGAAGATTCCGAAGGTTTAATCCTGTTGACCAACGATGGCGATTTTTCCAACCTGATTGCGCACCCGAGTTTTGGTGTGCAAAAAACATATGTCTGTCAAGTTAACTCAGCAGTTGCAGGCGAGGATTTGGAGCGGCTCAAGGGTGGCGCTTGGGTGGATGGCGTCAAGGTGATTCCTAAAAGCGTGAAGATTATCCGCAAGCTGCCGAAGAGCACCATGATGGAGATTAGTATTCGCGAAGGTCGCAACCGCGAGATTCGCCGCTTGTTGGCGCGATTTGGGTTTGGTGTTCAGCGTTTGAAACGAGTGCGTATCGGATCGTTGAGTGTCAAAGGAGTGAAGAAAGGAATGTTGCGCCCACTGTCACGCATCGAGCGCGATGCTTTGGTGGAGGACGCTCGTCGTGAAAATGAAGACGACACCTTGCTTCCAGATCCTAAGTACGCACCAAAGCGTCCGAACAAAGCACCGAAGATGGCGCAACATGGCGGGCCAGAGCGTTTCAGCAAAAATGTGAAAGGTAGCTTTAAGCGGATGCCAAAGAGGTCATCGAAGAAAGATGGACCAAAGAAGGGAGGGGCTCCTTTTGCTTAAGTTCGAATGCACTCTGCGGGACCCAGTGCATGGCGACATCCCATTGACTCGGGAAGAGATGGGAATCCTAGACACCAAAGAGATGCAGCGTTTGCGCAACGTGCGTCAATTGGGTGCCGCTTATTTGATTTACCCTGGTGCGCAGCATGCGCGCTTTGAGCATTCCGTTGGCACCGCACATCTTGCAACTAAGATGGCGGCTTCGATTAACCAGGTGCGCGACCAACAAAACGATGGTCGTCTCGATGGTTTTGACGACCACGGCTTACGCATTATTCGTCTCGCTGCACTCGTTCACGATGCAACCCATCTACCTTTTGGTCATAACATTGAAGATCAAACTGGATTGTTGCCACGCCACGATACGCCGAGTCGTTTCGAGAACATGTTCTCCGACTCCACCGAGCTTGGCCGTGCCTTACGTGACACCGGCGCACGCGACGATGTGTTGTCCATTCTCGCGCCGGAGCTGATTGCAGAAAATCGTCGCGTTCCAGAATTCTGGGGTGGCTTAGTGAGTGGCACCATCGATGCCGACATGCTGGATTACCTTGCTCGCGACGCCATGTTTACTGGCTTGAAGATCGAGTACGACCCGCGCATCTTCAATGTCTTCCGCGTCGATCGCCGTAGCCAACAACTTTTCGTTGATCTTGGTCGTCAGGGATATCTAAAGGAGGCGGTGCTGAGCGAGATTATTCGCTGTCTCGAAGCGCGCTATTACTTCTCGGAACGGGTTTACTACCATCACGCCAAAATCGCAGCCGGATCCTTGGTTGCCAAGGCGGTAGAGATTGTGTTGCTGGAGAAGGCCGTCACCTTCGAGCAGCTGCAAGAATCTACAGATGCCGGTCTTTTTGGCCTGCTGGAACGCGCAGAAATTGCAGATCCCGCCCGTCGGGCTCAACTCGATATGTATTTATCAGCCCTTTCACGTCGGGTTTTGCCCAAGCGAGCTGCGGTCTACCCGGTTTATGCCAATCAGGAGATTCAACAGAGTCTCATCGACCGCTTTTTTGGCTCTGGTTCTGCTGAGCATCGCCGCGCCACCGAGCGCAAAATGTCAGAGGCTTTGGAGAAGAAGGCCGGGCGCAAGATCCCTGTGATGCTGTACTGTCCGGCTGGTCACATGCAGCTGAAACAAGCAAAAATGCTTGTGCATTGGCCGGGAGCTCAAGGTTTGGCTCCGCTTGCCGATTATGCGGATGAGGTTCCACGTTTGCGCGACCTGGAACAGAGCTATACGCGGGGGTGGAAATTCTATGTTCATGTACTTAGTAACGACCCCGAAGAATTGTTGGCAGCGCAACAAGTGTGTGCCGATTTCTTCCCCGAGGCGACTAATGTTTTGGCCCCTCCGAAGGGCGCGACCAGCCGTCATTTTCTGTAACGGTTCCTTGAATCCCACCTACAATGAAGGACACCTCATTGGTCCTGTCCTGGCCAATCCCGTCCCCTGAGGAAATGATTCGAACCCTAATCCTTGCCCTCGGCTCCATACTTATGTTTGGTGCCGTCCAAGCCTCTCCGGATTTCCTCCGAGACCGTGGCACACTGTCCTTGTCTGCCGCCGAAAGCGTTGTTTTCCTTGGCATCGCAGGGGATTATTCGGAAGTAAACGCCGACGACCTCGCCATCCGCCTCTCAGGCGAATTGGATTTGGTATTCGTTGGTGATTCCATTCGCGCGATGGCCGATCGTTCACGCCGCGTTTGGGCCGTGCGCACGGGTGAGCCGAAAAAGGTTGTAAAGAAGTTGAAGAAGCCGCTGAAAAAGCTCGGTTTCAAAGTGACAAAGTTGCAAGTCACTGTGGTGCAACCACTAAGGAACGATGCCAGGGCCATGCGCAGCGCCTCCCGGGTTATTGAAGGCGACAAAAAGGTATGGACCGTATGGGCCGACCGCCGTTCTCCAGGGGTTTGGATCTTTCACGAGTCAAAGCTGAGCGGCAAGAAGATTGAAGGTATGTTTCGCAAAACGGATGCCAAGGTGGCTTTCTACCACCAGGAATTTGAGTTTTCGACCAACCAAGGTGCCGACCTCCCGGCACTCACTGCGGCAGCCGAGGAAAATCTCGATTCGCTGAAGGTGTGCGTACGTGAGGACCACCTAGTCCTGGACCTATTCCTGCGCGATATCGATTCCATGCTTTTGCTGGAAAACGAAAAGCACACCAAGCAGTTTCTGTGCCCCGATATTGTGAATCCATTTTTGGGAACCAGTGCTGTGGCTAGCCTCGATTGGGCGGTCACGCTTGAGAACACCGGCTTTCCCTTCGTGAACTAATTGCGGCGTCTCTGTGTTCCGAAAATTAGGGGCAACTTTCAATTTGGTTTTTGAAAAAGTGCACTAACCCGGAGAGGTTAGGTGGGTAAATAGAGGCGTGGAAACTATCGCGACACCATCCTTCGCCTCCGCAACACCAGGGCCTTTGCCTGGATCGTTGCCAGTCTTTCGATTTGAGCCTTCACCCTGTAGATTAAAACAGATTTCCCTTTTATATTTAGGCTAATCCAGCCAATCGCGCAGCAATGCGGCTTAAGGATTCACGCAGGATATCTTCCGAGGTAGCAAAGGATATGCGGAAACTATTCGGTGCTCCAAATGCACTTCCGCCAATGCAGGCAACGCGATCCGCTTCGAGCAGAAGTTCTGCGAAGTCATCTCCAGATTGGATGGTCCTTCCACTTTCCGCATCGGTTTTGCCAAGGATTTTTTGGATCCCGATAAAGGCGTAGAAAGCCCCTTCTGGCCGTGGGCAGTCCACTTGCGGCATATCTTGGATGGCGGTGAACACTAAGTCGCAGCGCCGCTCGAATTCTTTTCGCATGGTTTCGCGGTCAGTATCAGCGTTTTCAATTGCCGCAAGTGAGGCAAGTTGTGCGATGGCATTGGGGGAACCCGCAAGTTGGCTTTGTACTGTTGCGATGCGATCTACCAAATCTGTGGGGCCGGCAAGAAAACCCATACGCCAGCCAGTCATGGCATAGGCTTTACTCATGCCGCCAATCCACACGCTGGTCTCGCGCAAGGATGGAACTAAAGCAAGTGGTGATCGGTGCTTGGCGTCGCCATAGGTGAGGCCGCAGTAAATTTCATCGGAAATGACTCGCACTCCGTGTTCAGCGGCCCATTCTCCTATCGCGCTTAGGGTGGCCTCGGGATAAACCACACCGGTAGGATTGCTCGGCGAGTTCAACAGGATGGCCGCAGTCTTTTGGGTGCGAGCCTTTTCCAAATCCGCCACCTCGGGTAAATGGCCAGGACCGCAAGGGACCATGATGGGCACTCCCTGCACCAGCTTCACCATCTCTGGATAGGAGGTCCAGCACGGCGTGGGTAGCAAAACCTCGTTGCCAGCTTCTACCATCACCATCAAGGCTTGCGCGATGGCAATCTTGGCCCCATTGGTCACCACGATTTGTTGCGCAGAGTATTCCAGGCCGTGTTCGCGTTTTAGTTGGCTCGCGACAGCCTCGCGCAGGCTCAGAAGCCCAGCCGCAGGGGTGTAGCGACCTTGGCCGTCGCGAATGGCTCGGATGCCAGCCTCTTCAGCGCAAGCGGGAGGCGTGAAGTCCGGCTCTCCTGCAGTGAGGTCGAGGATTTCAATGCCTTTGCCGACCAATTGCTTGACTCGGGCAAACATAACCAAGGTGGCAGAAGGCTCAAGAGAGGCTGCGCGTTGGGCAAATGGATGGGGTAAGGAGGACATCGGGCAAGGTTCAAGGTTGACGCCGGGGCGTGGGGACGGAATTCTACTCTCCGAGCGTCTCAAAGAACTGCCATGCCTGAAATCGGAATCTTAGATCGGCTGCGCGAATTCGTCCGCAGCCGACGTTTCATGTGGATCATCACCATCGTTTTTGCGGTGGTGCTATTCCTCTATATGCTTTTTGTCACCCTGATCTTCAATCCATTTGAAGCCAAGCTTGGCGACACAGCGACCATTGTGCCGGCGCAGGTGGATTATTTCATTCGCTGGGGCAAAGCTGGCGAGCAGTTTGCTGAATTCCCAGAACCGAAGGCTTGGTCCTATGTAGAAGACAGCCCGAGTTACAAGGAGGCGATGTCTTCTGGCGCCATGCGCGAACTTGGAGCGAGTACCGGTGTGACTGGAATGTTGGCGGAGCTCGGCAACATCTCTCAGTATCTTCCGATTGGCCTTTCGCTTAAGGAGGATTTTCTAGGCGAGGTGGTGATTGCAGGCAAAGGCGAAATGCACTTTGATAGTCGCTTCGAAGGCATGGTGATGCTGCGCGGTTCAAGCAAAGTCAAAATGGGCGTGGCCATGCTTGGTTTTGGTTTTGTACGCGAGAAACTTCCTGAGGGCGTGCAAGTTGAGGAATTGGACGACGGCATCTATAAGATTCCACAGTTCGAACCATTCGGCTTTCAAGATGCGTACCTCGGTCGGGTGCAGGACATCATTATTCTCTCGAGCCGCTTGGAAATGATTGGGGAGGCGCGTGACTTAAACTTGCGTTCTGGTCAAGATTCTTTGGCGCAAGCGTCGAATTTTCGTGATAATGTGACCGCCTTCCTGGGTCCCGACGAACACCCCATCGAAACTTTTTTCCGTTGGGATAAAATTGGCCCGCAGGTTGGGCGCTGGCCTGATCCAAATAGCCAGAGCCTGGGCTCGCGTTTTATTGGCCGATTGTTCCATACTGGTCTTCTGCGTTACCTCTCGGGCTACATGGAGTTGGGGCAGAAAATGGAACTGCGCATGTCCGGCGACTTGGACTTGAGTGCTGCCGATTCTTTCACTTCGTCTTGGCTTGAAGGTGCAGGAGTTGGTGCGCAGCGGATGAAAGACTTTGCCTCGATGACTCCAGCAAACAGTTTTTCATTTACCGCGATTGGCGGAGATCCAGGCAAGGTTTTGTTGGAAGCCTATGACCTAACAGCGAGTGACTTGCGCCGTTCCATCGATGAGGCGGTGGCGCAGAGTGGGCAGTACCAAGGTATGACCCATTTGCTGCGCGAGATTGGTGGAATTTATAAGCCGGGTATCGCGGTGATCATGAGCGAATACATTCCTCCGAAGAAATCGCAAGCGGGTGAAGAAGATAATGCGCCAGCGCACGATAACACCCCAGTCCCATTTTTTGCTGTCATGGGAAAAGTGCGCGACATGGATGCATACCATCGGGTATTCGATTACCTAAAGCAGAACTGGACCGAATTTACCGGGCGTCGAGAGGATCCAATTCAGACAGTGCGTTTTAACAGTGGAGCAACCGCCACTAGTTTTGTTTCACGCGTGGTGCCGGGTACTGGAGAAATCGTTTTACTCTACATTCCAACTCTGGAAACGCTGATTCTCACCAACTCCGCAGACTTTGCTCAAACCATGAATGACACGGCATTCGTGGAGAGACGTAGTGCAGAAGCTAAGCGTCGGCAATTGTTACACCAAAAGGGTTTCGTTACAGCATTGGCAGGCAGCAGCAATGGTGCACATTTGTTTATGTGGGTCGACCCAGGGCAAGCGCGCAAATGGTTGGAGTTGAATGCGATTGCGTCTGCGGAAGAATCCTTCCGTCAAGAGAAGGAGGCAGCCTGGAGGACCCTGCGTCCGCAAGAGGAAAAACGCCTGCGCGAGAAAATGTTCGATGGTCGCACCGACCTGAACGGAGTGGAGGAAGGCCAGTTGCTTGATGCGGTCGATGAAGCGTTGCTAAGCGCTGACACTGGATCGGGCCAGCGGGTGCCGGTCATCGCTGAGGCAAACCGTCACGCATGGCAGCCGTTTCAAGTGATGGACTGGTTCTCCTTTGGCCTCCGCGTAAGCCGACGCCATGTCGAGGTCGTCGTTCAGGCGGAACTCGGCGGTTAGATTTCTGCTTGTGTGCATTTTTGTCGAGCTAGGGCTGTACAGGAACGAGGGGAGGGCTAGAATTTCCCCTCGCAACCCAGCCGGGGTGGCGGAATTGGCAGACGCGCATGGTTGAGGGCCATGTTGGGTTAATACCCAGTGCAGGTTCGACTCCTGTTCCCGGCACCAAATCACGAGTCACCTTCGGGTGGCTCGTTTTTTTTGGCACCCGGCTGCCCCCTCGGCCCGGGAGTAATTTTCAAGCCCTGCTAAAATCCAGAACCATGCCTAGCCCAAAACTTAGCGTCCAAACCACCACCCTTTGGGAATACCCTTCGCAGCATTATGGCGATGGGGAGCAAGGGAGTCAGGATTATCGTGGCGCAACGCCGTCCTACATCATCTGGAATCTGCTGCAGCGCTACACCAAAAAGAATGATTTGGTGGTCGATCCTTTCTGCGGCAGTGGCACCACACTTGATGTTGCCGCCGACATGAAGCGCAAAGGGTTGGGCTACGATTTGCAGCCGCATCATGAACGCGTGATTCGAGCCGATGCGCGCGACTTGCCGCTGGAAAACAACAAAGCGGACTTCGTGTTTATGGACCCGCCTTATGGCGACAACTTGACTTACTCTGGATTGCCTGAGTGTATCGGTGAAATTCCGGCAACCGATCCACGTTACTTTGAAGCCTTTGAGCAAGTGTTCTCAGAGGTGGACCGCATTTTGCGTCCCGGGCGTTATATGGCAGTTTACGTTTCGGATATTTGGAAGAGCAGCGCCTTTGTTCCACTTGGGAGCATTCTTTCTGAAATGCTTGCGCAGCGATTTTTGCCGGTGGATCACATTGCGGTGGTTCGCGGAAATAAGGATTTAGAGAAAGGGAATTACCACAAGTCAGCCGAGGAGGAAAAGTTCTTCCTGCGCGGCTTCAATCACTTGTTGATTTTCAAGAAACCGGAAGCCGGGGAAGTGCGCCGCGCCAGAGTGGAAGGCAAAGTCCGTCAGCGCAAAGAGTCCCGCGAAATGGGTGACCCGAAGCGTGAAGATGGACGCGGCGGCGGATCACGCCAAGGTGGCGGAGGAAATCGAGGACGTCGTTCAGGCGGTGGCGGAAGTCGTGGCAGTGGCGGTGGTCCTTGGAAGGGCGGCCGCTAAATGTAGACCGTTCGACTAATGCTTTACACGTAATCGTGTGAGCAGAGGCAAGTGATCGGAGCCGATTCCAGATTGCGGCTTGCAAAAAACGATGCCGACTTCTTGCGTAACCAAAACATGGTCAATAGGGACTCCCAATGGTGGGAAGAAGGTTGGCCAAGTTGGTTTCCATCCGTGCAGCGCGGATCGTAGCGATGCCGTTTTACAAGTTTGCTTGAAGATATGCGACCAGGGTGTCGTGTTAAGGTCGCCGAGCAAAACAGCAGGGCCGGTCTTCGCTGTGAGATAATCTGCAATCGCATGGAGTTGGGCATCTCGTTTGGCGACAAAATGTTTGCGCATCGGGGGCATCGGATGGGTCGCGATTAGGAGTAACGGCTTCTCCGTTCTCGTGGTAGCCAAAATTGAAGGGTGACCGGTCTCGGCAAAATCGCGCTCCTCAAAATCCATAGGGACCCGACTCCAAATCAGGATGCCAAAATATCCCTGATCCGCGAAGGTCATTTGATAGGGGTACTCCGCCTTGAGGTGGCTCAACGCTTGGACCCATTTTGCATTGATCTCGATGAGTGAGAATACATCGGGCTTTTGCTCTTCAATCATCGCAACCAGGCTTTCCATATCTTGGTTGGTGAGATGGACGTTCGCGCTGAGAATCGTGAGATCACATTCTTCAGGGGCTACCGTTAAAGTGTCTGCAAAGAGGAAGCTCAGGCTGAGAGCTTGGGCGGTGACGGTAGATGCGAGTGCAATTGCAAGCACGCGCTCTCGTTGCCACAGGAGAAGCAGTACTCCGGCGAGGCTAACAATAAATATCTGCGGTCGGAAGTGAGTCGTAAGCTCTAACCACCAAGGCAACCCTGGGAAAAAGGTGAGACTCGAAAGTGCAATCAGTGCAACTGCTGAGACTCGTTTGAGCCGCCGACGGTTTAGAAGAGATTGTTTGATGCCAAAGAATAGCTTAAGCCAAGGCGTCGTCCGCAACATGATAGTGCGGATCTTCCAACACATTAATCTCGATCAAGCTACCGGCTTTGCCCAGTAGGTCTTTGCAGTCAGGGCTTAGGTGGCGCAGGTGCAGCTTTTTGCCAGCCTTGATGTAGCGTTCGGCAAGAGAATCAATCGCTTCTATTGCAGAGTGATCGGAAACGCGAGCGTGCTCGAATTCAACAATGATGTCCTCCGGATCGCCTTTTGGATCAAAGAGTTCGCTGAAACTTTTGGTCGACCCAAAGAATAGCGGGCCACGAATGGAGTACACCTTAGAGCCACCTTTTTCGATGTGGGTGACTGCGTGAATTATTTTGGCATGCTTCCAGGCAAACACCAAAGCTGACACCATCACTCCGACGAAAACTGCCATGGCTAGGTCGGTCACCACGGTTACCCCGGAAACTAAAATGATAACGAAGGCGTCGGACATGGGGATTTTGGTCATCACGCGCAGGCTCGACCAGGCAAAGGTTCCAATCACCACCATGAACATGACGCCGACTAATGCAGCGACCGGGACCACTTCAATCAAGGGTGACGCAATCAACACGAAGGCAAGCAACACCACTGCGGCGGTGATTCCGGAAACGCGCCCACGTCCGCCGGAGTTAATGTTGATCATGCTTTGACCAATCATCGCGCAGCCACCCATGCCGCCGAACAAACCACACGTTACGTTCGCTACTCCTTGTGCCACACATTCTTTGTTGCCGCGGCCACGAGTCTCGGTGAGTTCATCGACCAGGGTTAAGGTAAGCAAAGACTCAATCAGGCCGACGGCCGCCAGAATGATGGAGTAGGGCAAGATGATCCACAGCGTTTCCATGTTGAATGGAACCGCAGGGATGGAGAAGGATGGCAAGGTGCCGGCAAGGGTCGCCCCTTCATCGCCAGTCATGGAACGCAGATAATCCACAATCGATGGCGAGTCTAAGCCGAGGCCCATGACCACTAAAGTAATCCCGACAATCGCAACTAGAGAAGATGGCACTGCTTTGGTGAACTTCGGCAAGAAGTGAATGATGGCCATGGTGGCGGCGACCAAGCCGAGCATGGTGAACATTTGCGAACCCGCCATCCATTGCATTTCACCACTTGCACCAAGCGTTTTGAACTGACCTAATTGCGCAAGGAAAATCACGATCGCCAATCCGTTGACGAAACCCAACATAACTGGGTGCGGAACCATGCGAATGAATTTTCCTAAGCGGAAAACACCAGCCGCTCCTTGAATGAGTCCCATGAGGAGTACGGCAGCAAACATGTACTCCACTCCATGTTCGGCAACCAAGGCCACAAGCACCACGGCGATGGCGCCAGTTGCTCCAGAGATCATGCCTGGGCGGCCACCCAAGACTGCGGTGATCAAGCCAACCATGAAGGCGGCATGTAGGCCCACAATCGGGTCGACGCCAGCCACAAACGCAAATGCCACTGCTTCTGGGACCAATGCCAAAGCCACGGTGAGGCCTGACAGTATGTCGTTTTTAAGGTTGAAGCGTGGGCTTGGATTGAGTTCAAACATGGTGTCGGAGTGCCCCAATCAAGGATTTGGGCGCAACACCTTAGCTGTTAAATCGATAGGGTCAATCACAATCCGAATTCCTTCACCGGGTGGCGCAATGGGCCATGCTTAGGGCTAGTATGGGCATCACTCCAAGTGGAGCCCCCAAAGCGATTAAGATGATTCCAGCCGAAGAAGCCTTGCAGAAATTGATCGACGGCAACCGTCGGTTTGTTGCCGGAAAAACGTATTGCGAGCCCTGGGAAGTTCAGGCTCATCGCGCGGCCTTGGTCGAAGGGCAAAAGCCCTTTGCCGTTATTTTGGGTTGTTCAGATTCCCGCGCCCCAACCGAGGTTATCTTTGACCAAGGATTAGGTGCGCTTTTTGTCGTGCGCATTGCTGGAAATATCGCGGCGCCATCTCAAATAGGAAGCATTGAGTATGCCGTTGATTTTTTGGGTGCGCGGCTGGTGGTGGTCATGGGCCACACCTCTTGCGGTGCGGTCGCGGCCGCGATTGCCCAAATGAAAGAGGGCCTGGAGATTGAATCTCCGAATCTGCGCAGCGTGGTGGATGAAATCCGGCCGGTTGTGGATGCAGATTCTCCAGCCGATGCAGTGCGCGCAAATGTGCGCCATAGCGTGAAGGTATTGAAAACCGAATCGACCATCCTTCATACAAGGATGAAAGATGGCCAGTTAAAAATCGTTGGCGCGGAATACTGCTTGGAAAGTGGCGCGGTGAGTTTTCTGTAGGGGGGGGGCTTACTCTGCAGCCTTTAGCTGACGGATTTCGTCTGCAGCCGCAGAAAATCCAGCGGCTTGAGCTTTTTCGTACCACTCGAGGGCAAGAGCGGAGTTTTGTTCGACATCGATTCCGTAGCGGTAGGCAACGCCAATATCGAAGGGCGCCTGGGCATGGCCATCGGCGGCGGCTTTTGCCAGCAGGGCAAGGCCTGCTGGAACGTCGATTGCGAAGCCTCTACTGCCGTGAAACTTGCATTTACCAACAAAGTAAACGGCCTCGGTGTAGTTTGCATCCACCGCTTTTTGCATCCACTCTTTGCCAGAGTCATCTTTTTCCGACATGAGCCGCTGGCCTAATAAAAAGCTTGCTTGCGCATTACCGCTTTCGGCTACGTCCACGAGGTCCTGCGAATTGGGGGAATACAAGGCGGTCATGGCAGCATCGCTTTCATTCACAGTCTCCTTGGCCTTTCCAGCTTTTTCGCGCACAAGGTTTTCCAAATCCGCCATTGCGTCTTCATCGCCCAGGCTGGCAGCATGAACTAATTCCTGAGTGGTAGGCATTTCTTCCTTTTCGCCGCAAGCGGTAAGGGCAAGTGCTGCGGGGAATAATATTAGGAAGGGAATGCGCGGGAAAGACATGGAAGAAGGATAGGGGCGTGAACCTGTTGATAAAAGGAAAGAGCCCGCATGAACGAACATGCGGGCTCTTTCGAGTGAAGATGGTGCAGGCTCTAGAAGCCGCCCATGCCACCCATTCCGCCCATACCACCCATTGGGTCGCCGCCACCGGCAGGCATAGCAGGAGCAGCTTCTTTCACTTCGGAGACGATGGCCTCGGTGGTGAGTAGCAAGGTGCTGACGGAAGAAGCATTCTGCAAAGTAGTGCGCACGACCTTCGTTGGGTCAATGATGCCCATCTTGATCATGTCGACGTACTCGCCAGTCGCTGCGTTGTAACCCTGTGCAAAGCCCTTTGCGTTACGCACTTTGTCGACCACGATGCTGGCATCGACGCCAGCGTTAGAGGCGATTTGGCGAATAGGAGCTTCCAGTGCACGGCTGATGATTTCCGCACCAGATTTTTGGTCTCCGGACAAGTCCAGCTTGGCAATGATGGCTTGCGCACGAAGCAGGGAAGTTCCACCGCCTGGCAGCACGCCTTCTTCAGCGGCTGCGCGGACGGAAGCGAGTGCGTCATCAACGCGGTCCTTCTTCTCCTTCATTTCCGCTTCGGTTGCAGCGCCAACGTTGAGTACAGCAACGCCACCGGCCAACTTGGCCAAGCGTTCCATGAGCTTCTCCTTATCGTAATCGCTGGAAGTGCGATCAATTTCTGCACGGATGAAATCCATGCGCTCTTTGATTGCAGACTTCTTGCCAGCACCTTCGACGATGGTGGTTGCGTCTTTCGTGATGACCACGCGCTTGGCTTGGCCAAGTTGCTCGATGGTTGCGGTGTCCAATTTCAGACCAAGGTCTTCCATCAGTGCAACGCCGCCAGTCAACACAGCGATGTCTTCCATCATGGCCTTGCGGCGATCGCCGAAGCCAGGTGCTTTTACGGCAGCACACTTAAAGATGCCACGTAGTTTGTTGACCACCAAAGTTGCGAGCGCTTCGCCCTCGACATCTTCTGCAAGAATCAACAAAGGCTTGCCGGACTTAGCTACGGCCTCCAGTACAGGAAGCATGTCGCGTACGCTGGAAATCTTCTTCTCGAAGATGAGGATATAAGGGTCCTCCAGCTCGACTTCCATCTTCTCCATGTTGGTGGAGAAGTGCGGGGACAGGTAGCCCTTATCGAACTGCATGCCTTCAACCCACTCAATCTCGGTTTCGAGTGAGCGACCTTCTTCGACGGTGATGACGCCATCTTTGCCAACCTTCTCAAAAGCTTCGGCGAGCTTAGCGCCAATCTCTTTGTCGTTGTTGGAAGCGATGGTCGCAACCTGCATGATTTCCTCAGTGGTCTTGACCTTGGTTGACTTCTTCTTCAAGAAATCCACGACGGCTTCCACTGCAGCTTCCATGCCGCGCTTTAGCTCAATTGGGTTCGCGCCTGCAGCAACGTTGCGTAGGCCTTCTTCGTAGATGGCTTCGGCGAGCACGGTTGCAGAAGTGGTGCCGTCACCAGCGATGTCGCTGGTCTTGGCGGAAACCTGACGCACCAGTTGTGCACCAATGTTTTCATATGCGTCTTCGAGTTCAATCTCGCGTGCAACCGTGACACCATCCTTGGTGACAATCGGTGTGCCGAAAGATTTCTCAATGATCACGTTGCGGCCGCGTGGGCCGAGAGTGACTTTGACTGCTGCAGCGAGCTTCTGCACGCCAGCGCGGATGCCCTCGCGAGCTTCCTGATCGAATGCGATTTTCTTAGCCATGATTTAAGCCCTAACCAATGATGCCGAGGATGTCGTTTTCCGACATGATGAGGTATTCCACACCTTCCCACTCGACTTCGGTGCCGGCATAGGAGGTGAATAGCACCCGGCTGCCGTTTTTCACGGCAAAGTCGGTGCGGGTGCCGTCGTCCAGCAAGCGACCTTCACCTAAAGCGATGACGGTGCCTTCAGCTGGCTTCTCCTTTGCGGAGTCAGGTAGCACAATGCCACCGGCGGAGATGTCAGCAGCGGCGAGGCGCTGGACGAGAACTTTGTCGCCCAAAGGGCGGATTGCGACTTTCTTGGCGGTCTTGGCCATGGTTGATTCAGGTTTCTCGTAGCGCCGGATTACCAAGGCTCACCGCTGTTTGGCGGTTGACTCTCGGGCTCGTCCTGGGCAGGACGGTGATGCACTGGCGACTGGGAAAAGATGCGTTGGACGGTGATGCGCAGCAACTCCGCCGGGATGGGTTTCTTTAGCATGGTGATGACGCCCAACTCCATCGCAGCGAGTTCAATCTCACGTGAGGGGTTGCCGGTCATCAAAATGCTGGGAACAAGCTGCCCAGCTTGTCGAACCTGCCCAATGACCTCCAAGCCGGTGAGGCCTGGCATGTGCATATCGAGCAGGGAGAGGTCATAACGAGTCTTCAGCAGTTGGCGCAGAGCATCTGCACCGGTGGAAGCCATCTCAATGCGAACGTCCAGGCCCTGCAATAGGGCCACGACAGCGCGAAGCTGGTCGTCTTGGTCGTCGGCTACGAGAATTCTGTAAGTCATGAGGTTCCCTCGCCTATGAAGAGCAATCCTCGTGCCATCCGCGGCCTGCCGTATCGGCAGTCCCTCTCGGCCGCCCCGCGCTAGCTGCCGGAAATGCCGAGGTCTTCCTCTTCGTCCTCGCCCTCATCGCCGAAATCCATACCGCCTTCGACCCACTCGTTTTCCTCGAGCCATTCACTTTTGTCGAGCGCTTGAGTACGACCTTCCTCAAGGATGGCTTCATCCTCCCAGTGGTCGACGGCGTGCTTCAGAACTTCTTGATCGAGATTGCCAGCGCAGAGCAAACATTTGGCTCCACCTTCCAAGGCCTCAACGGCGTCACTGTAAGTAATGACTTCGTAGGAACAAAGCGGGCAACGGACGACGTTTTTGGCAGTACTCATGAAGCATTCCTATCTAGGCGCCGACTCTCGTCCAGTCTCGCGCCAGCGCAAATAATGTAACAGCGGCAGCTGCAATAATGCGTGGGGGACTTCTCCATCTTCGAGCAGCGCAGCTAAATCGTGGAAGGCAATGAGCTCGACATCGATGACTTCATCCTGGTCCAAATCTCGTGCGACGTCGAGCTTGGCATTGCGGATGAGATAGGAAAAGCAATGGTTGTTGTGGGTGGCAGGATTCGGCTCTACCGTGCAAATCAATTGCGGAGCGTCGCCGCGATAACCGGTTTCTTCGGCAAGCTCTCGCACTACCGCAGCCACGGGTTTTTCATCCGGCTCGATGATGCCGCCAGGAATTTCTAAGCGCACTGCGCCAACGCCCGGCCGATGTTGTCGGATGAAAACGATTTGATCGTCTTCGGTGACTGCAATCACATTGACCCAATCCGAAGCTTCAATCACAAAGAAGGAACGCTCTCCATCCTTATCCGGGTGGGTGTAAAAATCTTCGCGTACGGAAAAAAGGCGATAGTTCCCGCGCGCTTTCGATTGATGCTTGTGCCAGCGTTTAACCATGACCGGGAGGGATTCTTCCGCAATGGCCGCCACCAACGGCTTCCTTTGCCACTTCTAAGATTGCGGGAACTGCTCCCGATGCAAACAAAGAGTAAAGCGCACCTGCAAGATAATCAGCGGCCATGCGCTCAGGTTCCTCTTCCTCGAAGAAACGAGTGGCGGCAGCCGATGCACCGAATAGCAATACGGAAGTGGGTTCATCTTCTTGCCAAAAACGATCCCATTCACAGAAGCGTGAGTCAGCGCGTCGGGCGGCAAGGCGGTGCCAGTTACCGGCGCGTAAATGGTTGGCAAGATCTACCGAGTTCGCTTCGACCCGCACTTCCCAAATTGGGTCGTGTCCGAGTTCGCCCCAACTCATGCCGAGGAAGATTTGCATAAGGCCTTGGCGGTCGGACCAGCGGAATCCAAAGTCAAGCATGCCCTCTCCAGGAGTGTTGGAGATTAAGCTCAGGGGGGCGTCGTCGGGGAGGCGGTAAACCGCAAAGGCGCGGTCCAATACGCGTCGGACACGGCGCAAAAAATCAGGAACGCGCATGATCGCCGCAAGATCTTCGAGCACGATGGCGTCTGCACCCAGCGGATTTGCTGAAGTGGAACGCTGTGGCGCGGAAGCTTTCTGTGGGGACGGTTCAATCATGTCCCGGCCAGTGTAGGCGATAATTGCGAACCTAGTTGTTCATCAAGTGCAGCGCGAAACTGGTTTCCTCTAAACCAGCTTCGAGGCTTCCAAGCATGACTTGCACCGCTTCCTGTCCGCGACCAAGTTCATGCAGGGCAAGAACGAGTTCGGCCACGGTGACCGGATCGGATGGTTCATGCTGCCAAGAACGCTTGAGGTAAGCTATGGAACCCTCTAAATCGCCTACAGAACGCAAGACTTTGCCCAATTCACGTGATACTTCTGGGGCTTCCGGGTCTGCGCGGAAGGCCTCTAGGAGGAAATCGGCAGCAGCGACAAAGCGCCCTTCTTCGTGACATTGATGGGCGTGCCGGAGCAATTCTGTGGAGGTGGGCATTGGACTGTGAAGGCGTCTTGGATGACGGAACAGGCCTTTATCGACTGCATGGGAGTGCCCTCTTTAGCAGGAAAAAAGCATTATTCCGTCGGTTTTTCTGCCGGAAGCCACCGTTTTACCGCTGCGGTGAGTTTTTCCACCGTAATTGGCTTGGCAAGATAGTCATCCATGCCGGCGGCGAAGCACTTGTCAGAATCTCCTTCCATGGCATTTGCGGTCATCGCCATGATGGGGACATGTCTTTCACCATCACTCTCTGCTTTACGGATGGTTGCGGTTGCCTCGTAGCCGTCCATGACGGGCATTTGGCAGTCCATGAGCACCAAGTCATAGTGACCACGGGCGACGGCCTTCACCGCTTCTGCACCGTTTGAGGCGATGTCAATCTCGCAGCCGAAACGTTGTAGCATTTTGACGGCAACCTTTTGGTTGACCAGATTATCTTCTGCAAGCAAAATGCGGGAACGCGAGAAGTTGAGTTTCTCTGCCAGAGAATGCTGAGTGACAAGCTCATTCAGCTCTCCGTAATTGGAGAGTCCCATTACCGTACCAATGCATTGTTCCAGCAAGGTGGCGCGCAGTGGCTTGGCAAGGTAGCCGGAAACTTTAATGTTTCTAGCCTCGGAAGCTTCTGCTCGATCGCCGAGTGAAGTTAGCAAAATGGTTGGTAAGTCGGAGATGCGATCATCTTCGCGGATTTTACGTGCAAGCTCCAAACCGTTCATTGAGTTTGGCATATAGGCATCAAGCAGAGCAAGTTGAAATGGATCGTCGCCAGCCTTGGCGGCGAGCATGGCATCAAATGCGGTTTGTGCGTCTTCGAACAATACGGGCTGAAGCCCCCAGTTCTGAAGCAAGGATTTGAGTAGCGTTCGGTTGGTGAGGTTGTCATCTACACAAGCAACGCGCATGCCTTTGAGTTCGACAAGTGGAATTTCTTTCATCGGTTCAGAAACATTGCCAACTCCAAGTCGTACCGTGAACCAAAAAGTACTTCCTTTACCTTTCTCAGAATTCACGCCGATTTCTCCACCCATCATTTCGGTGAGTTGCTTGGAAATGGCCAAGCCTAATCCAGTGCCACCAAATTCACGGGTGGTGGATTCATTGGCTTGCGTAAATGCTTGAAATAGACGCGATGCTTCTTCTGGAGTTAAGCCTACACCAGTATCGGTAATCTCAAAACGCAGCACGGTTTCGTCATCCGTGCGCGCCAAAGATTTAATCTGCACCACAACTTCACCTTCCCGCGTAAACTTAATTGCATTGCCCACTAAGTTGGTAAGGATTTGACGCAATCTTCCCGGGTCACCTGCGACCTCATTGGTGACGTCGTGATCCATGAGCAAGGTAAGTTCCAGATTGCCCAGGTGCGCTTTTTCCGCAAGGATGGCCAAAACGGATTCTGCCATGGAACGCAAATCGAAATCAATCGTTTCCAAATGCAGTTTCCCACTCTCGATTTTTGAGAAGTCGAGGATATCGTTAATGACAACTAACAAGGCTTCTGCAGAGTCTTGAATCGTATCTAAGAAACTGTGCTGTTCTCGATCGAGACTTGTTTCGTTGAGTAATCCTGCCATACCGATAACGCCATTCATTGGAGTTCGAATCTCATGACTCATGGCGGCGAGGAAAGCGCTTTTGGCGGCAGTGGCCTTGACCAGTGCCTCATTCGCAAAATGAAGCTCATCGTTCTTTAAAGCGATTTGACCTTGGCTTTCGCGCAAGGCGTCATACGCCGCATCTCGCTGTAGGCGCATGCGGTAGGCACTAGCATGGTGGCGAATTCGCGCGACGAGCTCGTGAGCATCAGGCAGCTTTACTAAGTAGTCGTCTGCTCCGGCAGTAAAGGCATCGGCCTTGTCTGCGCCATCGTCTTTGGAAGACAATACGATGATCGGAATGTTTTCAGTCGCAGAGTTTCCAGAGAAGAAACGAATCATGGCCATTCCATCTACGTCCGGCATGACGAGGTCTTGCAGGATGACGGTGGGCTGGATTTTTTCCACTTCACGCATCGCTTCGACTGGGTCGGAGCAGTGATGAAGAATAATGTCGGATTCCTGTGCCAGCATGCTGCGGATTGCCGCGCCGACTAAAATCTGGTCGTCGATGAGCAAAACAAGAATCTCTTGATTCTCTCGCTGCTTGACCTGAGGAAAGACCTTTGTTTTAGGTTTGTCCATTTAATTTGACTCCATTGATGCATGTGATTTCTTAGCTTTTGTGGAAAAAGCTGAGCAAATTTCTTCACGGGATAACACTTGAGCGGCAGCTTGAATAGCGACGGCCGCCTTCGGCATACCGTAAACAGCTGAAGACGCTTGGTCTTGAGCGATGGTGTTGTGTCCGGCTTCTCTTAGCGCAAGCAGTCCTTTCGCTCCGTCCCTTCCCATGCCGGTAAGCAAGACTCCTGTCGCCGCGCCCGTCCAGTGTCGTGCAACGCTATTGAAAAACTCATCTACCGACGGCCGATAGGGGAGGTTGACGGGTTCAGCGCAGTACTGAAAACTTCCATGGCGGGAAATCACAAGGTGGTCGGAGGTCATGGCAAGGTAAACCACGCCGTGCTTGGGGCGCTCTCCAGCAACGGCAGCACGCACTGGAAGTGGTGAGTCTTGCCCGAGCCATTCGACGAGACCCGGTAGGAAGAGTGAATCTAAGTGTTGGGTAATCACTACAGCAAAGTCGGGATCAGGATCGATGGATTTCAAGATGCTTTGTAGTACGCCAGGCCCCCCGGTTGAGGCCCCTATGCAGACTAAGCTTTGCGCAAAGTTACTTCTTTTGAGATTCCGACTTGAATCATCTGGAATCATGCTGCCGTGAAGCATTTGCTCGATGGAATCAATTTTATTAAGCAAAATGGAGCCCAACCTGCATGATCCCAGTGCACTTTGACTTGGTGTTTGCACGGCATCAATCGCGCCAGCCGCAAGTGCTTCGTAAACTAATTTAGCGTTTCCTACTAGAGTACTAGTTACCAATAAAATAGGAAGCGAAGAGTTTTGCATGATTTCCTTGGTGGTCTCCACCCCGTTTTTCCCGGGCATCACTAAGTCCATCAAGATCAAATCGGCGGTAGGGCGAGTGGCCATTACACACGCTTGCTCGCCATCTTCCGCGACCCAAGCGATGCTGTGTCGGTTGGAATTCTGGATGATGCGGCGCAACGCTTCGCGCGCAATAGGGGAGTCATTTACGATGGCGATTCTCATGTACTCAGTCTCGTTTTAGTAAGTCGTTTATGGTGTTGATGAATTTGTCATCTTGGAAGCATCCCTTGGTGAGGTAGCAATTTGCGCCGACCTCTAATCCGCGCGCGCAATCTTCGGCATGGTCCTTATAGGAAATGATGACGACAGGTAGACCCTGCAACTTTTGGTCGGCTCGAATTCGCTTTACGAACTCAATGCCGTCCATGCGTGGCATATCAACATCGCTAATGACCAAATCGAAGTCGCCTCCGCGCAATGCATTCCAGCCATCGATTCCATCGACAGCTAGCACGACATCGTGCCCCTGCGTTTCGAGAATCTGACGTTGCACTTCGCGCACGGTGAGCGAGTCGTCAACCACAAGTATCCGGCTACGCAAGTGTTGCTGTTTCTCTTTCGCCGAAGAGTTCGTTTTGGTAAGACGTCCAGAGCGAAGCAGCCTTTCCGCCGACTGAAGCAGGTCTTCCAAGTCCAGGATAAGGGCAAGGGAACCATCTTCGAGGATTGTGCCTGCGTTGACGTCGTTGACTCGGCCGAGGACCTCGGGGAGAGGAAGAACGCGTAGTTGTTTCTCTTCTACCAAGGCATCGACAATCAATCCATATCGTTTATCCCGGTCACGAATCACGATGACTTGAAAGGAGGTTTCGTCCTGATTACTGGGATCTAACTCCAACACTTGACTTGCTCGAATCAGGCAGACCAAATCACCATGATGGCGGAAGCATGGTTTTCCTTCGAGGTCTACAACGTCGGACAAGGAGACTTCGACCGCAGCTTCGATGCGGTTCAGTGGCAAGCCGAACTTCTGGCCGCTTATTTCCACCAACAAAGCTCTAACCAGGGAGAGCGTGACTGGCAACTGAAGTTCCAGGCGGGCGCCTTTCCCAAGAGTTGAAATCATTCTGGCAGTACCACCAACTTCGTTGACGGCATCTCGTACTGCGTCGAGGCCAACTCCACGACCTGAAATCGCAGTGACTTCTTCTTTCATCGAGAAGCCTGGCAGGAAGAGAAACTCCATGAGCTCTTCATCGCTAAAGTTCCGTGCCATGCCGTCTGGGGCCAAGCCTTTCACTTCTACAGCTTTCCGAATTTGCTCGACGCAGATGCCGCGTCCATCATCTTCAACTGAAATGAACAGCATGCCATTGCTGTGGCGGGCCTCTAATACAAGATGCGCTTCGGCTGGTTTGCCAGCGGCCTCCCGTTCTTGCGGGGATTCAATGCCGTGATCTAGCGCATTGCGTAACATATGACCTACAGGGGCATCGATTTTGGCAAGGATTTCGCGGTCGACTCTTGCGGCCTCACCGCGTACTTCAAAATTCACTTGTTTGCCGAGTTCGCGCGCGACATCTCGGACCATCCGACGTTGCCCCGAGAGCGTACTTGAAAATGGACGCATGCGACAATCGAGTACCTGTTGATATAATTCTTGAGACGTTTCTGTAGAGCGGCTGGTGCGCGATTCCATTTCCTCGAGAAGATGATCAATCAAGTCATGGCACTGGCTCAGTCCAGAACGCATGTTCATTACGGCTTTTCTTGCGGCAGCGCCTTCATCCTTGTCACTGCTTGCTTGGGAAGTGTGACTCAGTAAGTCTAAGTGCTTGCACTTTAGTTGGCGCAGACGGCTTGCTGCGGGTGAAATCCAACGCGACTCGACTAAGACCTCACTGGCAAGTCCCAGTAAGTGATCCAGGTTGTCGGCGGAAATCTGTACAGAGAGTTCGTTGTGCTGTAAATCTTCAGGCTTAGCGCCATTCGCCTTGGATTCATTCTCTGGCGAAGAAGTCGCCAGCGGTTTTGAGACCTGTTGCGGAGGGGTAACCTTGCCCGCAACAGGGAGCGATACTTCCAGCTTCAACTCAACGGAGCCAATCTGTTCCAATGCTAGGGCTAAGGCTTGAAGTTCTTGCACTCCTTCGGCGCCGAGGTTTTGCAAATTTTCATCACTCGCTATAGCCATCTCACTAAAAAGATCGGCGCACTTTAGAATGAGGTCGAAGTCGTTAGCGGCGAGCGTGACCTTCCCTTCTTGCGCTGCGACGAAGCTAGTTTCCAAACTATGCGCTACCTCTACAACCGGTTCAATCCCGATGATGCGTGCCGCACCCTTGATGGAATGCGCGGCACGCATGAGCTTTTCCAATTTAGCGGGTGATTCGCCAGCAGACTCAATGGCAAGGGTTTGTTCACTAATCACGGCCGAGTTCGCTTCCATCTCCTGACGAAACAAACTCAACATGGTTGGGTCTTGTCGGTAGTCGTTCATCCCAGCCTCCTTTCAATTGCTTGGCTCAGTTTGGTTGAATCCAAACAGGACACCTGGTGGCCTTCACATGGAATAATTCGCGAGGACAAGGTGGGCGAATCGGAAACGGAACATCCAGGCGGATCCATCGAACCCCCTTGCGAGGTGAAGGATGGTTGCTTGATTTCTTCCACCGGAAAAACCACTTCTTGTCCCATCAGTTTGGTGACAATCATAGGCCTGGTTGCCTTGTCCCGTTCCTTGCTGGCCGAGATTCCTAAAAGCCCAGCCAAAGAAACGCAAGGCAGTAGGCGCCCGCCAACATTGACCAACCCTTCAAGAGCCCACGGGTCGCGATGTGGAACCGAGCAAATCGGTGCGGGTGGTATAACTTTCATGCATAAAGCAAGTGGCAGGCCGAACCATTCCCCGCCAAGAGTGAATACCATGACTGGATCTCCATTCTGGATTTTCGCAAGCCTCGGCTGAGCCAGCAAATCGGTCGCTTCTGCGACCTCCTCATCGGACTGAGCACGATCCAAAAGGCCTCTTCCCGCATCTTGATAATATTTGCAGTTGTAGCAATGTGTGAGCTCGTCAAGGAGCTCGCAGCGTGGAGATTGGTTGCCCCAAACTCCGATGGTATTCCAGCAGCGGTCAGTTTTCATGATGTCAGATTCTCCGCGTCTGAGAAGTCAGCTGGCGCTTGCAATGCTGCACGCGCGGCCAAGAGAGAAGCGAGCTTGGCATCTCCTTCACGTTGCGTAAGAAAGGAAAGGGCGATTAAAGCGTCGTAGTGATTGGAATCCAATTCCAGTGCGAGCTCAAAGTTGTGCTTTGCTAAATTTGAGGCTCCGAGTGATTGGGCACTTAAGCCAAGCAAGAAGAGGGTATTTGCACTTTGTCCGTTTTCGATTAAATCTCGCTCACAAAGTTCAACCGCCTCCACCAATTTTCCACAATCGGCGGCCTGCTTTGCTTGCCGCCATAAAGAAATCATGGACGTGTCCGCGGATGCTTGCGTTGGAGCGTTGGATCTTTTGGGCGCCGCCATCACCTTTTTGGGGGAGGCCTTTTTTGCTCTTAGCTTGGGTGCAGGCTTTGTTTCTTGGGTATTTTTTTTGCGAAAGGCAAAGGCGCCCGGATGCCTGATTGGCGTCAAGGTGTCTGATGGGGCCGCAGGGGCCTCACCGTGTCCCAACATTAAAACACCGTCTTCTTTCACCATGGCGGCTAGTTTTTTGAGAGCAAGCGTTTGATTCTCACGAGAAAAGTAAATTAGGAGATTGCGGCACAGCACAAGATCGTATTCCCCTTGAGGAGGAATGTAGTTCTCATCTAATAGATTGCCAAAGTGAAAGCGAACACTTGCACGAGGCTTTGCCTTGAGTTGAAAACTCCCTTCGGATTGGTCGAAGTAAGAAAGCTGCTTTCGGGCATCAAGGTTGCGAAATGCCCTGGTCTGATAGGTGGCTTTACGAGCAATGTTGAGTGCGCGGTGGCTTACATCGACGGCATCAATCGAAAAGTCTTGTGGGCTGTATCCTGCGTTTAACATGGCGATAGCGATGGAGTAAGGCTCTTCGCCTGTGGAACAGGGTAAGCTCAGTATTTTCAAAACCGGACGATTTAGCCAGTAGGGGTTTTCCTTGAGTAGATGCTCGGTAATGAAATGGTAAGAGTCTGGATAACGGAAGAAGTATGTCTCCGGGATGACCACTTCTTGAATCAGGTTCTGCCCTTCTTCTGCGTTATTAAGAATCATTTGGGCATAAACATCCAATTGGCCGCAACTTATTGCACGCATGCGTCTTTGAACTGAAGCACGGACAACCCGGGTACCGAGAGCCTCCGGGTCAAGGCCGATGGCTTCTTCCAGAAACTTTTGCAGAGAATCGAGGCTCACCCTTCTTGCTCCCTATAAAGGGAAGCGGAGATGTCCAAAATCTCTTGCGGGATGATGGTTGAAAGTTCGAGAATCTGCAGCACTCCATTCTCGTCCTTGCCGAAGGCATGGGTTGAGGGAGAAGTATTTCCGCACCGCGAAACTTGATTCTTCAATCTTGTCGTTGTCTGAATCCCCTCTGCCAACACACCAAGCCGAGTCGTGTCGTCGAGGCTCGCGAGAACGATGCGCGTGCTTTGACGGCGTTCACTCACCTTCCCCGAGATCAGTAATCCTAGATCCACAACCGGGATGAGGGTTCCGTGGAAATCGAGCAATCCTGCGAGACTGTTGGGGCCATGCGGGATTTGGCGAAGATCCGCACAGGGAACGACTTCAAGGATGTTCTTCACCGGTAGGCAAAAGCGGCCGCCAGCTGGACCGATTTGGAGGAATAGCCCCCCCTGGTCTGCGAGGTTCGCTGGGTTTGCATCCGAATCAGCAATCATTTGGTGCTCCCGACTGAGTTTTAAGCCACTTTTTAACACAAGGTACTATCGGAAATGAGGCTTGCATACCTTAAGCGGCAAAATCAGAGCTGCTTTGTTTGCAACGCTCCGGCGCTCTGGCCATGCTGAAGAGCAAGGCGCTGGATGAATGGATCGCTTTCTCAGAAAAGATGGTGCTCGGTCTAAACCGGGGGGGCAAAGAAGGCCGATAGATGCACGCCACTGAGTTTTTTGCTCTGGGGCCGCTTAACCTTGACTTTGAAAAGATGAAACTGTTCTCAAATCTAACCATCGCCCCCAAGCTTGCCATCATGCTGGCTTTGCCCATTTTGGGTTTGGGGTTCTTTTCTTCCCAATCAATTCGTCAGGATTGGCAGGAAGTTCAAGCAATGGAAACGGTGGAAGAATCCGCTGGGTTGGTCGCCGAGATGAGCGAGTTGGTTTTTCGACTTCAGGCAGAAAGAGGACTGACAAGGTCACACCTGATAGCGAAGCATGAGCTCTTTGAACAGGAGTTGGCTGCAGCTCAAAAAGATACGGATGAAGCTCTTTCTGCATGGAAGACATATTCAGCTGCGACAAGTTTTGAGCATATTTCCGATGAAGCCCAGACGGCCTTAATTGTGTCGAAAGCGAAATTGGAATCACTGGCGTCCTCTCGGAGCGCAGCACTTCAGCCTGGCGCTCATCAAGCAGGCGCGGTTTATGCGAACTACGTGCAAATCATCGACGCGCAAATGGACGTGATTCATCATCTCGCCACTCACGTCGACAAGGCCTCGGTCCAGTCCGAGATATCGTCTTTACATGCCCTATTGTTGCTCATAGAGAGTCAGGGGAAAGAGCAGGCTGTCGTCACCGCTATCGTGATTGCTGGAAATTCGGACAAAGTTGAACTGGAAACCTTGCAGGAGGCGCGATTGATGGTAAGGGCGCGCGAAATCGCTTTCGCTGATTTTGCAAAGAGTGAATGGAAAGTGAGTTTGAAGAATAACAACCAAACTCCGGACTCCCTGCTGGCCAGGTCGGTGGTGCAAACAATACTTGTTAATCAGGTAGGGGCGGCGCCACTGGATGCTGCGGAATATTGGAAGGCAAAAACAGCGGTGATGGACGGCTTCCGTGATATTCGTAATGATATTCAGGTCGAAGTGTTTCAGACAGTCAAAGCCGCAAAAATGGCTTCGCTGCATGCTTTTCAGTGGGAGCTTTCGCTGACGGCAGCTCTGCTTCTCGCTGTTTTAGGCATCAGCTTTTCCATCGGCAGAGGCATTCGCAGCCGTTTGCGTGAAGCGATGAAAGTTACCGATCTTGTCGCGGGAGGTGACCTCACCACGGAAATGGATTGCCTTGGTTCCGATGAGACCGCACAGGTGATGCAAGGCTTACACGTCATGACCTGCTCCCTGCGAGAATTAATTGGACAGGTAAAAGTTTCCGAAGGAAAGGTCACGTCTGGTGCAAAAGAATTTGGGGCTCAAACCAATGAATTGCGCGCTACGGTAATTGAGCAAGACGCGACGACTCATGAAATCGTGGCAACCAGTAATCAAATTTCCGCCACCTCGGTAGATTTACTCAAGTCCATTCGCGCCGTTTCAGAAACTGCAGATGAAACCGCGAGCACGGCATCCGCAGGGCTGGGTAGCTTGGACCAGCTGGGCGCTTCGATGGAAGGCATCTCGGCGGCATCGGGGCAGGTTGTAGACAAACTGTCTGAGCTCAATGAAAAGGCTGGAAATATTAACTCTGTGACTTCCTTGATTGCCAAGGTTGCGGACCAAACCAATTTACTTTCTTTGAATGCAGCGATTGAAGCTGAAAAAGCTGGAGAGTACGGAAGTGGATTCTCGGTGGTCGCCACAGAGATTCGAAGGCTTGCCGATCAAACCGCTGTGGCTGTGCTCGAAATCGAACAAACCGTGAAAGAGATTCAGGCTGCAGTATCTGCTGGTGTGATGAGCATGGACAAGTTTTCCATGCAAGCATGCACTGGCCTTGAAAAGGCAAAGGATGTAAGTGAGCACTTAAAAGGTGTTATTTCCAAAGTGGAATGCATGCCTGCTCAATTCCGCAGTGTGGAGGAGAGTATGGAGCAACAATCCACAGGTGCGCGGCAAATCAGTGAAGCCATGGCACAGCTTGGCGAGAATTCCAGTCACACCAGAGAGTCCATGGAATTGTCCACCGAAGCGATTTTAGGCTTGGAAGAAGCGGTGGCCGAGTTGAAGGAAGGCGTCGCGCACTTTCAAGTTGATGTATAGGGAGGCTCTGATTTAGTATGGCGAGAGAGGCCGTGGATGGAAATTGTTTGCTCCAAGGCGTGAGCCGAAAGCTGTAGTGTCGCTACAGCCGAGATGAAG
>JASFYO010000020.1:0-25456 GCA_045047305.1 Planctomycetota bacterium
TCTCGGGGACGCCATCCTTTCGGCCTTCTTCGCACGGGTGCGAAAGGCCTACAGGATGCCAACCCCGTGAGTCTTCTTTGGCGGAGGTGGAGCTCGCTGCAGAAGCCCCGCTTGAGGGTGCCTTGATATCCCAAGGTGTTCTCTCTAGGGAACATCCTTGCGGGAATGAATGAACCATGAGTGGCATGGGGATTGCAGGATAATCCCTATGCAAATAGGCATCTCTTTTCCAAACAATCATGCTCCTGGCCGTGAAGTGATATCCCAGGAGGAGAAATCCTCCTCGATGACGATTCTCCTGAAGTGTCTCATTGCAACGGCTTGCTTCATGCTTGTAGATAGTTCCGCGATTGCACAGGCGGGCGGCGGGTATGCAAACCTCTATCAGTGGAATGGGGCAGCGATGGATGATCACTTTGGGGTATCCGTCTCCAATGCAGGTGATTTAGATGGCGATGGATTTGCTGACATCTTGATCGGGGCGCATCGGGCTGATCCAAGCGGACTGGTGAACGGTGGCTCAGCTTATGCGTATTCTGGAATCGACGGCTCCCTCCTCTATGTTTGGTCTGCTCCTGGTGCCGGCGACTTATTTGCTAGTTCCGTTTCTGCCGCAGGCGACTTGAATGGTGATGGCTTTGATGACGTCCTTATTGGGGCCACTGGAACAGATAATGGATCCGCCTCGTCAGCTGGAGCCGTTTACGCCTATTCCGGTTTTGACGGATCTCTTCTCTATTTATGGAATGGCGTTGAGGCCGGAGGGCTATTTGGTGAGTCCATTGCAGCCGCAGGAGACGTAAACGGAGATGGATTTGATGACGTAATCGTTGGCGCAATCTGGGTAGATTCTCCTTCTCTCACTCAAGCTGGCTCGGTGTACTTATATTCCGGCATCGATGGGTCCCTGCTTTTTCAATGGTTTGGCCGCGCTTCCGGCACTCGGTTTGGTGTTTCCGTCGCTGGTAATCTTGATTTAGATCAAGATGGAGTGATGGATGTTCTCGTAGGTGCTTCCGCAGCAGCATCTGGTTTAACAAGCGCGGAAGGTGCAGTCTTTGCCTACTCCGGAGCTACTGGGGCTCTGCTCTTCCAAGTTTATGGTGACGATGGTGGAGGCGGATTTGGAACGTCTATTTCTAATGCAGGCGATGCAAATGGAGATGGAATCAATGACTTTGTTGTGGGCGGCCCCTTTGTTGACTCGGCGTCAGTCAATTCCTCTGGTGCTGCCTATCTCTTTTCTGGCGCAACTGGAGACAAGATGTTTGAATGGTTCGGGGGGCAATACTTTGATTATTTTGGATGGTCGGTTGCGGGAGCAGGCGATGTCAATGGAGATGGTTTCTCCGATATTATTGTTGGCGCAAAGTACTCAGACTTCGGGGGGCTCGGAAACTCTGGTTCCGCATTCGCCTTTTCCGGATTTGATGGCGCTCTTCTTCAACGTTGGAACGGCGAGGCACGTCTAGATGAGTTTGGCGTTTCTGTTTCGGGGGCTGGAGATATGAACGGAGATGGATTTGATGAAGTCCTTGTGGGCGCTTGGTATGCAGACCCAGGGGCTCGCTTTTATTCCGGATCGGCCTATTCCTTTACATTTATTCCCTACTTGACCCAGAGCGCATCCACAATTTCTGTTGCCACTGGCGGCACGATTTCAATGAACTTGGATTTCCCCTCCGACTCAAGTTTCCTCGCTTATAGAGTTTTGTTTTCAGAAAGCGGGACAGGGCCAACGACCTATGGTGTGGCGATTCCATTGACCTCCGATGCCCTGGTGCGGGACACATTTCGAGGCGTCTATCCCTTTGCCACCTACTCTTCCTTGCAGGGCATGCTTGACAGCAATGGAGATGCGGCAGCAAGCTTTCAGGTTCCTGGTGGTTTGAGTCCCAGCCTAATCGGGCGCGTGTTTTATGCTGCCGCCGTGGCAATCCCTGTTGGTCAACTTCCGTCGGTAAGTTCAGCCCCAATATCCTTCACGTTGGTCCCGTAGGCGTGGAATGAAGCGAAGGCGTAACCCTAGTAGACGCGTCACTCTGCTTAACTATGCATGCCAAGCAGCAAAGCTAGACCCGGCATAGTTAGCACTGGTCATCAGCCATCCCCCGAATTCCACACAGAGGGTTTCTAGGGTAAAGTTACCGGGTGCCGAAATCCCCACAGCCCTTTCATCCCAGGCATTTGGCCGCCTTATGCGCCTACCTGTTTCTCGCGCTCCCTCTTGTTGCACAAACAGAAGGGGGTGAAATGGAAACTCTGTGGCAGTGGAATGGAACTGCGCCGGGAGATAATTTTGGCTACACCACTGCGGCCGCGGGCGACGTTAATGCCGATGGCGTGGTAGACGTCATCATCGGTGCATGGGGCGCTTCACCCTCCGGCATCAATAAGGCCGGATCAGTATTTGTTTACTCAGGAAGCGACGGCAGTCTGCTTCACCGCTGGGATGGATATGCTGCGAATGACGCCCTCGGCAAAACTGTGTGTTCGGTAGGTGATGTCAATGGCGATGGTCACGCTGACTTGCTCATGGGCGCGGTCGGCGCGAACCCCAATAATTTGGAAGATGCTGGCACTGTCATTCTTTGCTCCGGCGCTGATGGATCTCTTTTGCGTAAATGGAATGGGCAAGCTCCATTCGATTCTCTTGGCGCCGCGGTTTCAGGAATCGCCGACCTCGATGGCGATGGAACTGCCGACGTCATCGTAAGTGCACCTGGAAGCGGTATGGTTTATGCCTTTTCTACGGTGACGGGCGCGCCAATCTATCAGTGGAATGCGCAGGTAAGCAATGATGGTTTTGGCGTTTCAGTAAACGCTGCCGGCGACGTGAATCAAGATGGCAGTGAAGATATTTTGATAGGCGCTTATCATGCAGGAACTGCCGCTGCGAAAGGAGTGGCCTATCTATATTCTGGCGCCGACGGCTTTTTGCTTTACCGCTGGAAGGGCCTGAAGCAAGGGGATCATTTCGGGCATGCGGTCACTGCAGCTGGAGACCTCAACGATGATGGCTATCCAGATATTGCGATTGGCGCACCTTTTGCCGATCCTGGTGGTCGCATTTCCGCTGGATCGGCGTATGCCTTTTCGGGCTTCAACGGTTCTTTGATTTATCAATGGGATGGTGAGGAGGTTGGAGAACAACTGGGCTATGCGATATCGGAAGCCGGCGATGTCGATGGGGATGGCCATCCCGATGTCATTGTGGGCTCCTATCTTGCGGATAAGGCCAACCTCGAAGATGCAGGTAAATTCACTATCTTCTCTGGTCTCGACGGCACTGATTTACTCCATCGCCGTGGGCAGGAGGAACGCATCCGTTTGGGCAATTCCGTAGCTGCTATCGGCGACGTGAATCAAGATGGGCGCGATGACGTGGTCGTAGGCATTTACCATTTCGATGTGAATGGTCAATCTGCCGCAGGTTCTGCCATCGTGCTTGGCTTTAATCCGTTCATTGAAGTCAATACGCGTATGGTGTCAGCGTCTGCAGGTGGGTTGCTTCGCTTTGGCCTGAAATTCCCGACCTCTGCTAAGAATGAAAACTATAAAATTTTGGTTTCTCGAAGCGGCATTGGACCGACTATGTTCGGGGTGAACATCCCTTTGACTGTAGATCCGTTGACCAAGAGTACCTATCTTGGGAATTATCCAGTCAGTGCATCGACTGAGCTCCAAGGCCAGTTAAATGCACGCGCACGAGGCTTTGCCACCATGACGATTCAAGCGGGTCTGCCTGCGGCTGCTATCGGTCAAACCTTTTGGGTGGCAGCGATTGTGGAACCGGCGGGGGAGTTGCCGCAACACACATCGATTGTGATTCCAATCACTGTGGTTCCATAGTTTTAAGATAGAGATATCATCTCCAAGGTGCGCATCTGCCTGCTCACCAATCAAGACCTCGACGGCGACGACTTCCCTGAAGACGATTGGCCGTGTGATCCCCGACCTTTTTTACCTAAGGACGAGTGGGTGGTGGCCCCGTTGTTTGAAAGCAAAACATCGGTGCGGAAAGTAGAAGCTTTGATTCGCCAAGGTTTCGATTTGTTCTTCAACCTTTGCGATGGCCCACTCGGTTATGGAGATCCAGGGATCGAAGTCGTGCGTACGCTAGAAAAGCACGGTGTTCCATTTACTGGAGCGAGCTCTAAGTTTTTTGAACCGACTCGATTACAGATGAAGGCTGCATGCAAGAAGCTTGGCATTGCGACCCCAAAGGGAGTGGTGGTACGCAGTGAAGACGATCTAGAAAAGGCAGTTCAAGCCTTACGTTTTCCGATGTTCGTGAAGTATTACAGCAGTTATGCAAGCGTTGATATTAGCCGTAACTCACGAGTGCAAACGGAAGCAGGCCTAAGGCGTCAGGTGCGAAAGATTTTGTCTAAGCACAAAGCGGCATTGGTGGAGGAGTATATCGGGGGCACGGAATGTACCGTTTTGGTGGCGGAGAATCCCAAAGACCCTAAAAACCCGACTACCTACACTCCGGTGCAATATGAATTCCCGGAAGGAGAATCGTTTAAACACGAAAATTTGAAGTGGGTAGATTTCGAAGGCATGAAGGCTTTCCCAGTGGAGGACCCTGCGCTTGATAAGCGATTACGCGATGAATCCGCGCGTTTCTTTACCGAGTTGCACGGCGCGAGTTATGGACGCTGCGACATCCGTGTTTCTGAAGATGGCATCCCGCACATGTTGGAAATTAATCCCAACTGCGGCATCTATTTCGAGGAGAAGGATTACGGTAGTGCCGATTTATGCCTATCTCTCGATTCCTCTGGGCATGAAGGATTCACCCAACAGTTAGTTAAGGCTGCTTTTGCCCGCGCAAAGAAGCGCCGGTAATCCACATGCCGCGTTGCGCGATTTCGAAACCCTGACTACGCACCAAGATCGCCTCTTCGGAATCCTTCACCCATAATGGGTTGGTGTGGTTGAGGTGAATGAATATCACCTGCAGCGCTTTCCTATGCACAAGTGGCCTTAGTAATGCCATGGTGCTTGGCACTCGTGGATGTGGAATCACAGACATGTCGCGTCCTGGCAATTCTGAATCGTCAAAGAAGGTCGCATCTAAAATCGCTACGTCATGCACACTTGCTAATCGTTCCAATTGTCCCCAGGGCTGCCAGGCATCGATATCGGGGATGAATAGGGTTTTGAATCCGTTTACCTCGATGGAAAAACCAAAGGTGTCGGAGAATTCCTCGCGATGGGGAACGGAATAGGGTCGAAAGATTATGCCTGGGATGGGAGTGAACGCGACCTCGTCCTTAAATACATGGAGTTCGATATTGCCGAGCTCAACCAGTTGACTCCAGGGGCCGTTGCCGCGCAAAAACGAAGCCATACGTGCACTGCACCAAACTGGCATGTGATCTGCCGACATTACCTCGCGGCCTAAGTGGATGAGTCCGGTGTAGTGGCCAACGTGGGCATGCGTGAGGACGATGGCGCTTGGTAGGCTTCCTGTCTCCCGGATTTGCGCCGCCATATCAGGGGTTGCATCTACAAGGACCCAATGCCCTGCGTGCGCAACCTGTAAGGCAACCACGCGTTTCGGCTCTTGGCTGTCGGTGCAACAGGTTTTGGTGCATCCGAGTTGCGGCCGTCCACCATCTTGCGCTACTCCCAAAACCCGAATGCCGCTGTCCGCAGAAGGACTGACGAGACTACAACTTGTAAGCAGCCAAAGGGAAGCATAGAAGGGCAGTCTCATTCTTGTGCACCATCCCTTTGCGCAAGGTGTTGGATGGCAGTGTTGGCCTCGACCGCGAATTGAATTGCCGGCACATTCTCAAAGGCCTTCCACGATTCCAAATCCTTCTCTCTACGAGTGCCGACATAAACGAAAGAACCTGATTCCGCCAATAGCTCGCTGGTCATGCGGCCAATCCCAATGCTTGCGGCGGTCACGAGATTAGCTTCGCGCTCCACATCATCTTGGGATGGTGCTAGCTCCTGCACTCCCAGATTAGATTCCCAGGCTAGTAGCAGAATTACGTAAAGGCTCTGGGCGGGGCGGCAATGCATGCAGGAGCCTAGCGCCAAGCATAAGCGATGTTGGTGTTATCTTTGGCATACTCAGGCTGGGTACCTCAAGCTAGAGGCAAGGCCTGTAGGGGGGGGCTGTGACAGCCCGTTAATGCCGCAGTGGCAAAACAAGCAAATTGGAGACTGGCATTCGCTATTTCTGCTATTTAGCAGTATCAAGGAAAGATGGGTTGGATTTAGAATCCTGCTGTGACCACCGTGACATCCCCTTTCCTGAAGTACGTGCCTCCGATGGGCATCTACCAAACCCTGTACGCATTCCTGGATTCTTTCGGAACGTACATGGGGGAACCGGGGACGCATCCTTGGAGCCAGGGTTTCCCGCGCACGGTGCAGTTGCCGGGTGGTCCGGAAATGCCTACAAGTGTTTCACTGACGGCGGAAGACTTTATGTACCCAAAGGCTTACGGCTCGCCCAAGCTGCGCGACGCGATTGCCGATTATTACAATCGCTACTACGGATGTTCGATTGAAGCGGAAAACGTAATGGTCTTTGCTGGCGGACGACCAGCCCTGGTGGCCACTCTCATGTTCCAGCATGAAGATGTGGATGTGCGCATTGCATCGACCGAGTACACCCCTTACTACGACATGCTGTGTTTACTCGGCCGCAAGTATTCCCTAGTGGAGAGTCATGAGGCCAACGGGTTTCATCCGAGTACAGCGGATTACATCGGCGAGGGGCATGGCCGCAAACTCATCATGTTGAGTAATCCATGTAACCCGACCGGCATCACCCGTGATGGGGATGAGTTGGAGGCCATGGTGCGCGCCGCTGAAGCGGAAAATGTTGCAGTGCTCGTGGATGAGGCTTATGAAATGTTCCATGAGCCTCCCGTGAGTGCGCTGCGCTATGTCAAAGACATCAATAGCAGTAATCTTTTTGTTGCCGGTGCCGCAACCAAAGGATTGCAGGCTCCTGGCATCCGGGTTGGCTGGATGATTGCCTCGAAGGACAACATTGAAGTTCTGAGTAACTTCTCATCCTTTGGTATGGGTGGGGTTTCGCATCCGTCGCAACTGTTCGCTTTGGAATTACTGAAAAAGGAGCGGGTAGAGCAAGCGCGGATTGCAGTTCCAACCTACTATCGTGAACAACGTGACCGTTATGGAGAAGCCTTTGAGAGGCTAGGCTTGGAGTTGTACTCCGGAAATGGAGGGTTCTACCATTGGTGTAAGCTGCCAGGCGCGCTGACTGGGGAGCAACTCAATCAAAGGTTGTTCCAAGACGGTGCTGCGATCCTGAAAGGCACAGATTGCGACATGGCCCGGCGCGGCGATGATTCCCCATTGAATCACTTCATGCGTTTTTCCTTCGGCCCTCTGGCGCCAGAGTCATTCGACTCTGACATCCAGATTTTATCCAAAGCCTTAAACGGTTAACTAACGTCCCAAGTGTCGCCTGCATGCAGCAGGTTTTCCAAGGTGCCTTCACCAAGCTTGGCGGTGACGTCCTTCACTTGCTGGGTAATGGCTTCATCCAAAGTCGGGCGATCCACCTGACGGAAGATGCCAATCGGTACAGGCAATTCGTCGTTTTCCGAACCTTGGCAGATGCGGTAAGCATTAGCACCGGTTGGGCCATCGGATTTCCAAATGGTGGCTTCTTCTGGAGTGCAAATCTCGATATCACTTGGGGTGAAACGTAAACCCTTGTCCATTTCTTTGCCGAAGACCAACGGTTGCCCTGGACGCAAATCTACTTGGCGGTCATCGCGAATGCTCTTCTCGGTGATGTGATCAAAGCACTTGTCATTGAAAATCACACAGTTCTGTAGAATCTCCACGAATGCAAATCCCTTATGCGCATGCGCAGCCTCGAGGATGCCTTTGAGGTGCTTGATTTGGGTATCAACGGTCCGCGCCACAAAGCTCGCACCGGCACCCAAAGCGAGAGCCAATGGGTTGAAGGGGGCATCTAGCGAGCCGTAGGGTGAAGACGCAGTGATTTTCCCCGGGACCGTGGTTGGCGAGTACTGCCCCTTGGTTAATCCGTAGATGCGGTTGTTGAACAACAACACCTTGATGTCCATGTTGCGTCGCATGGCGTGAATCAGGTGATTACCGCCAATCGAAAGGGCGTCGCCGTCGCCGGTGATCACCCAAACGTGCAAGTCTGGATTCGCAATTTTCACCCCGGATGCCAGCGCTGGTGCGCGACCATGAATGGTGTGAAAACCAAAGGTGTTCATGTAATAAGGGAAACGGCTAGAACAGCCGATGCCCGAAATTACTGCGAACTGCTCTTTGGGAATGCCAAAACCTGCAAAGGTTTGTTGCACGGCGTTGAGGATTGCATAGTCACCGCAACCAGGGCACCAACGCACCTCTTGGTCGGAAACAAAATCCTTCTTCTTGTAGGTAGGAGTTTCGGTAGTAGCCATGACTTTACTCAGCTAGTTGTTGCTTAATTGCGTCCACCAATTCGCCGGACATGAAAGGTTTGCCCTGCACTTTCGGCAAAGAGATGGCATCGACCAGGTACTCGGCGCGAATGATTCTGCACAGCTGACCGCGGTTGAGTTCTGGGATCAACACCTTCTTGTAACGTTTGAGGACATCGCCTAAGTCGTTGGGAAGAGGCCACAAGTTGCGCAAATTGAGTTGCGCGACCGAAAGTCCGGCCTCTTGACTACGCGCCACGGCGCCACGAATCGCGCCATAGGTGGACCCCCATCCGAGGACCAAAAGATCGGCGTGGTCTGGGCCGAAGACTTCCAACGGCTTGTAGCTATCAGCTACCTTTTTCACCTTGCTTTCGCGCAAGATGGTCATTTTTTCGTGGTTCGCTGCGTCGTAAGAGACGTCGCCGGTGAGGTCCGCCTTCTCCAAGCCACCGACGCGGTGTTCCAAGCCAGGAGTACCAGGGATCGCCCAAGGACGTGCCAGGTTTTCATCGCGCGAGTATGGCTGAAAGTTTTCCGTGTCGGTGTGGAAGGCCTTGGGGAAAGGCTTCAGCGAGGAAACTTCTGGAATCAAGAACGGTTCTGCGCCGTTGCCAATGTAGCCATCGCTTAGCAAAATAACCGGAGTCATGTACGTGACTGCAATGCGCACTGCTTCCACCGCAGCTGCAAAACAATCCGCCGGCGAAGAAGTGGAGACCACTGGAAGGGGTGCTTCCGAGTTGCGCCCGTACATGGCTTGATTCAGGTCGGCTTGTTCGGTTTTGGTCGGCATACCAGTGGATGGGCCAGCGCGTTGCACGTCGACGAGCACCAAAGGCAATTCAATCATGATGGCTAAGCCGAGTGCTTCGCCTTTCAACGCAAGGCCCGGCCCAGAGGTTCCAGTCATGCCAATCGAGCCAGCATAGCTTGCTCCAATTGCCGAACAGATGGCCGCAATCTCATCTTCTGCCTGGAAGGTGGTCACGCCATAGTTTTTGTAGCGCGCTAGTGCATGCAGCACATCAGAAGCAGGAGTAATGGGGTAGGAGCCGTAGTACAACGGCTTCTCTGCCAACTTACAACCTGCAACCAATCCCATGGCCAATGCCTGGTTGCCGCCAATGTTGCGGTAGGTTCCACCTGGCAACGGGGCTGCACTCACTTGATAAGTGCTCTTGAACAGTTCGGAGTTCTCCGCAATGTTTGCACCAGCGCGCAAAGCCAAAAGGTTGGCTTCGAGAATCACTGGCTTCTTACTGAACTTACCAGTCAACCACTTCTCGGTATGCGCGAGCGGACGCGAGTAAGTGTGATAAAGCATGCCGAGCGCCAACAAGTTTTTACACCGCAGTGCATCCTTGTTACTAAGCCCGGTACCCTCCACAGCCTTAAGAGTTGCTTCATTCAGGTCGATGGCGACCAGCTGATACTTCTCTTCCAGAGTTGGATCGTCGAGAGGGTTTTCTTCGTAGTGCGCTTTCACCAAATCGCGCTTGCCGAAGTTGCCGGTGTTCACAATCAGCAGTCCGCCTTCTTTTAACTCTTCAATGTTGACCTTGAAAGCAGCGGGGTTCATGGCCACCAGCACATCGGGCTTGTCGCCAGGTGTGTGGATGTCTTTTGATGCAAAGCGAACTTGGAAACCACTCACTCCGAACAACGTTCCGATAGGAGCGCGGATTTCGGCGGGGTAGTCTGGGAAGGTTGCCAGATCGTTACCCATCATCGCCGACGTATCGGTGAATTGGTTACCGGTCAGCTGCATGCCGTCGCCGGAGTCACCCGCAAAGCGGATCACGACCTCGTCGACGTGCTGAAGGGGAATCTCTTGTTTGGTAGGAGCCATCAGGAAAGGCGTATTGTACCGACTTTCTAGCGCATTCTGGCGGCGACCTCGGCAATGTCGTCGAGCAAACCGGGTAGGTCTGGATCGAGGCGATAGGCGTCGGCGAGGCGGTCGCGCGCGGTTGTGAGTTGACCAGAAGCAAGATGCATCCGTCCCAGCGCCTGAAGGATGCGCGGTTGATCGGGTTGGCGCTCTAGTGATGCCGTCGCTGCGGCACCCAGAGCTGCAGAGTCTTGGCGCTTACTGGCGATGAGGAAAAGCACATTCCATGGCGCCTCGGCCTCTGGGAAGAGCTCTGCGGTCTGCTGGGCCAACATTTCGGCCTCTTTTAGCTCTCCAGCATCGACTAAGAGCCACGCGAGGTTCAGCTGCGCTTCAGGCATGTTTGGGGCGAAGTGCAGGGCTGTGCGGTAGGCCTCTTGCGCCTCGGAGTTGCGTCCAGCGGTGGTGAGGGTGCGGCCGCGCAGGAAATGGAATTGTGGGAGTTGAAGGACGGGGAGGCCGGCGAAAGACCCGGAGCTTGGGAGCGTGTCGAATTGGGCGAGTGCACGTTCCTGAAATCCCTTCTCGGCGAGAGTCATGGCGTCGAGCGCGCGCAGTTCAAGGTCGGAGAGGTTCACTCCGTCGGTGGGGCGGTAGCGGAAGACCTCCCAATTGCCGGACAGACTTTCCATGGGGCGAAAACCATGTTCGACTTTGGCGCGGTCAGGATGGATGCCAATCTTATGGTCTGAAATCTCCACCGCCTGCAAGTCATAAGGTTTGCGCCTTGGCATGTGGCAGGAAATGCAATCTTCCTCGGCAGTGGGGTTGCCGTGTGGTTGGATGTCTGCATGACAATTCAGACATTTTTGCACTCGGGTTGCAGCATCTTGCAAACGCGGCGGTAAGTGTGGATTGTGGCAACTGCTGCAAGTCATGTCCGGCGAGTTTTGGAAGCATGCACTCAAGGCGAGGCGGCGCACTTGGCTCACGAAACTGAAATCATCGCTCGCCTCCTTTGCCACCATCACCGCACGATGCTCACTCAAACGCTCGCCCGGAGCTGGGTGAGGGGAGTTTAGATCAAACTCAATCCGGGCATCGCCCTCTAGGTGGCATCGGGCGCAAAGGTCCAATTGGAGTTCGCTGGAAAGGTCTCCTGGATAAAGGATGTGCAGATCAGCTTGCGCATATTCTCCTTTTTTCATCAAGTCCACATGCGCGTCGCCGGCGCCATGACAAGTGATACAGCTCAAAGGCTCGGGGCGGAATCCAGCTAAAGCGTTGAGTGGGTAGACATCGGGAGTGCGGGTGTCGCTATGGCAAGAAAGACACTCTCCAGTGATGGGGTGGTGTAGTCCGCCAGGCGTAGAGCCGAATTCTTGCGGTGCAGGCTCCCAGCCTTGGCCGGTGTAAAACTCAATTGGTGCGAAGAACCAACGTCCGGAACTTTCAGCGACAAAGGACATCGCGTTGACGCCAGCGCCGATGCGAAAAGGGAGTTGCCGGGCTTGCTGAAACTTGGGCCATCCTGGTGCAGGGGCATCACGAAAGGCGAGTAGCTTCCAGGCGTCGTTACTAGCTTTCACTTGATAGGCAAAGTTGGACTGTTGATTGTGCAGCCAACTTCCATCGAGCTCTGCCGGGATGCGTTCGGGATCTAGCGCGCCAAGGGTGTCGGCCATGCCATGCAGTTTCCATTGGCGCACAATATCTGCATGACATTGCCCACATTCCTGGTCACCCAGCACAGGGAGTTGCTTGATGGGAAGATGCTGGCGCTCGAAAGAAACAATGTCCGCCACTCGGGTCGAGGATGCAGCGTCACCTTCAGAGCCCCCGCAGGAGACCCAGAGGAGCGGGATGATGACGCAGGGGAGGGCTAGGGAAGCGCGCACCGCAAAAGTTTATCCCCTTTTGTCGTCACATCGGGGGCCGAAGGGGAGTAGTCATAATGCTGCCCTCTAACCTCAAATAAAAATGAAAACACCCCTCCTTCGTGCAGGCGTTCTGCTTGCTTCTAGCCTCCTTCTAACTGGTTTAGCTTCGGCCCAGAACAACCACACGGTGCAGGTCGCGGCCAATGGCTTCACTTTCACCCCTCAGGACATGCACATCAACATGGGTGACACCATCACTTGGGTTTGGAATGCACCATTCGCGCATAATGTCACTTCCGATGCCGGGGTTTTCTTCTCGGGACCGCCAACGGTTGCGCCGAACACCTTTTCAGTCACTTTCGATGCTGCATTCGTCGCCGCAAACCCTGTAGCTGGAGACCTTTACACCTATCACTGCCAGCCTCACCAAGCGCTAGGCATGGTAGGTTCCATCCATGTGATGGATCCTCGTGTGCTGAGCCTGGTGAATTTCTCGGCCGGTCAAATGGGCACCATGCAAGTGGACGGCCTCAATCCTGGCGCTACCGTGATCATCGCCTATTCTACGATTGGCAATGGTCCGACCGACATCGCTTTCGGCACTCTAGCCCTCAGCGCTCCGGTTAACCAACTCCCAGCCCTCACTGCCGACGGTCTAGGCCACGCTGAGCTCACGGTGAACCTCCCTGCAGGCCTTGCTGGGACCACGGTATTCCTGCATTCCGGTGAGCTTTTAGGCGGAGGCTCAGGCATTCTTTCGAATCCTGTTACGGCCGTCCTCTGAGCCGAGTCTGCCGAATAAAACAGCCCCAGAGCATGCTACTGGGGCTGTTTTACTTAGAAAGGGAGGAGATTCCTCAAGAAAGCAGACTTATCCTTCGATTCTGCTTTATTATTAGTGGTCCCCTTGGACCCATCTAATCGCATGAACTCATCCTCCCTCTTCAAGTCTGGCCTCATTTTGGTGGCTGGCCTCACCCTTTCTTCTGTCGCTGCGGCGCAGAACAACCACACGGTTAAAGTTGCTCCGTCGGGATTCGTATTCGAGCCCCAAGACATCAACATCAATGTCGGCGATACCGTGACCTGGGTGTGGTTTGGTTTTGGCTCGCATAACGTGCACGCGAGCTCAGGCGCATTCCTCTCGGGTAATCCAACTGCGGCACCAAACACTTACAGCGTCACCTTCGATGGCACCTTCTTGGCCTCAAACCCAGTTGCTGGTGATCTCTACAACTACTTTTGCGATCCCCACCAGGCTTTCGGCATGGTTGGTTCGGTCAATGTGATGAGCCCACGCGTTTTAAGCGTGACTACCTTTACTGCTGGCTCGACTGGCACCATCCATGTGAATGGTTTGAACCCCAACGGCACTGCCATGTTGGGCTACTCGCTGGCAGGCAACGGCCCGATTGATATCAGCATGGGCACCCTTTCTTTGAGTGCTCCTTTTAGTCAGCTTCCTCCTCTGACGGCGGATGCGGCAGGCCACGCCATGATGTCGGTCAACCTTCCAGCTGGATTAGCAGGCACCACGGTTTACATGCATGGTGCTGAGTTGTTCGGTGCTGGCGCAGGTATTTTGATGAACCCGCTTACGGTTGTACTCTAAGACGAGTGCCTCCCAAACAAGAAGCCCGGCAAGTAATCTTGCCGGGCTTCTTGTGTTTGGAGCGGAAGGGGAATCCTTATGGAATCGCTAACTCCACACTGTGGGTCAGGGTCAGTGGAGCGTTGCCAGCAGCATCTTCCACCTTGGCTTGGAGGTAAAGAGTGCGACCGCTGAGGTTGGGATCGTTCGGGATTTGGAAGAGGGCACTAGCCTTTCCATCTGCGCCGAGACTGAATGGCGTTTCGTAAGTAATCGTTCCACCCATGTGGAAGATACCACCGAGCGCGCGGTCTCTGACTAGGCCAGGGACATCGGAGTGGAACAGGGTTACCGTTCCGTTGGGTACCCCGAAGGCATCAATGTTGATGGTGCCGCCGACTGTAGGGGTTCCCGTCCAGGAGAATCCCGTTTCCCAAATCTTGTGGTTTTCCTTGGTCTCAAGATCCAAGTAGGTTTGAGTATTGCCGGAGGGCCATAGAAGTTGAGTCTCCATCGCAAAGCGTGAGTCGCTCAAGCCAAAGTGCGCGCGTGGGCTGTCGGTGTTGCAAAAGCCACGCCCGACCGTATTGAAACGATGGATTTCCTTGCCGTCTGGAGTGGTGACGCGCATGCGGGTGCCCACCGCCGACCGGTTAGAAATGACACCAATAGGCTCAATCGAAATCCAGTTATTCGCATTACCGTCGGCGATGAAGAGAGCGTTCTCTTGCCAGCTGACAGGTACATACGCAGGACCACCGGTATTTAAGTAGGCATCGACGAAACCATCCTCGTTGATGTCGCCAAAGGCAATCCCGTGGGTGCGGGTTTTACCGATGGAGGTAAAGCCAGAGGAAACAGCAACGTTAAGGCTCCTTAAGCTGCCTCCAGGTGCCGGGCGAACAAACTTGACGACGTCGAAGTTCTTGACGTTGGGGTGGCCCGTTCCAATGAAGATATCTGGGTAGCCATCGGCGTTGAGGTCACCGCAATTGTGCCCCATGTCTTGTTGGCGGCTCATGCCAGAAATCAGGCGTAAATCACTAAAGGTGCCATCTTGGTTGTTGAGGTACATGCCGCTTGGGTAAACGCCATTGAATTGATAGCGGGCACCAAAGAGGTCGAGCCAACCATCATTGTTAAAATCAATGAGAACACCACCAAAGTTTTTGCCCGGATCCTGGACGCCAGCATGAGCTGCGGTATCCGTAAAGGTGCCATCTCCATTGTTGTGATAAAGCCGGTTCACACTTACGTAATCGCCTACGAAAATATCGACAAAACCATCGTTGTCGACATCGCCGGAGGAGCAATGGCGGTAGTCGCCAAGGTGGGTGATGCCAGCGGGGATGGAGACATCGGTGAACACGAGATTGCCATCGTTGCGGAGCAGGGAATTATGTACTGAAGCTCCTACAGCAACGCCGTTTTGGGAAACGAAAATATCTAAGTCACCATCGTTATCGTAATCGAGAACGGTTCCACCAAAACTGGAGTAGGTACTTAAGTCCGCATCTCCGGCGGCCGCAGTGACATCGGTGAAGACGCCTGTGGTATTTAAATCGTTGCGCAGAAGAGTGTTGGCCTGCGCACCGGAAAAACCGCCGGTGGGGAAGTACACATCGCGGTCGCCGTCATTATCAAAGTCGGCAACCAAGACGCCCCAACCGCGGTCGAGCGTGGTTGGGATGCCCCACGCCACATTCATTTTCTCAAATGTGCCGTCTGTCTTTTGACGCAAGAAGGCATCTTCCATTTCCGACATGGTGACGATGAGGTCGAGGAGGCCGTCATTATCTAAGTCGACCATGGCAGCGCCGCGACCGTAGCCTGGTTCCAGGACTCCACGCGCTGCGGCTTCGTCGTGGAAGGTCATTGCTAAAGCACCACGGCGGTCGATTTGCGCACCAAGTGCACTCGACAGCAGCACCGCGGCGATGGCTGAATTTTTGAGGAGTTGATTCATACAATCAAGGGGGGGGGCTGGCAACAACCGCCCTGCATTAAAATACCTCCAATCTGCCTGGGATAACCGCTTTTTTGGCTAGGAATACGGTGTTGCTAATCCAGAATCCTAACCCAAATATTGCGAAACCTTACTGGATCTCCGTGGTTTTGCAGCTTGAGCGGGAGTTTTGAGGGGTGAGCCCCCCTTGGAGGCAGGGTACGGTGCACCGTAGGGCCCAGTAATTCACGATTATGATGTACTAAAACACCATTGTGCAGCAAAGTCACTTTTGCCGGCGATTCTAAGCCTCCGGATTCACTGAACTTAGGTGCGGTGAACAAGATGTCGTAGGTCTGCCAGGCACCCGAGGGGCGGCAAACGTTGACGCTGGGCGGGAATTGGCCATAAAGCGCAGCGGCGGTGCCGTCGGCATAACTGCTGTTATTCCAGGTATCCAGCACTTGGATTTCGTACAGGCCCATCAAAAAGACACCACTATTGCCCATGCTTTGGGAATTCCCGCTGCGCTGGGCGGGCGTGGCCCATTCCACATGGAGCTGGCAATCACCGATGGGGAGCTTGGTTTGGATGTCGGCATTGCCCGCGACCACCATGGTGCCGTTCTCCAGCTTCCATGTGGGAGTCTCACCCGCTGGAGTTAACCAGGCATCGAGATTACTGCCATCGAAGAGGACGACTGCATCGCTCGGCGCATCGCCGACGCTTGCACCTGGCTTGACTACGGGAGGGTATGGACGGTCGCGATCATGCACCTTCCATTTTTGGCCGGGTAGGAGTGGGGTGTCGTCGTAACCTGGCCGCGGGGTTGGATCTTGCAGCAGAAAGGGCGTGGCAAGAAGTAGGAGAAGGAAGCGCATGAGAATTAGAAGGTAAGGAAGCTAACGAAGGCGAGGCCGACCATGATGCCGACGGAAGTGAGAAGCAACACGGGAGCGAGCACCAAGGTATTTAAAATGCATCTCATGTAGGAGCGTTGGGTCACACGGCGCTGCGCAAGAGTGAGGTAAATAGGTGGGTAAAAGAAAAGCATGCTTGCGTACACCCAACCTGGTGCAGGGATGAGCAAGATAAGAGTGAGTAGAGTGAAAAGGAAGGACTGGAATTGCAGAGTGAAAATGAAATGGTCGAAGTAAAGGAAATCTTGGCGGAACCATAAAATACGTAAATAGAGCGCGAAGAAAGGCAGTATGAATAAAAGCGCAATCGGTATGTGGGCAACCATCTCTCGCGATAAGGCTGCGCTTTTTTGGTTATCGCTCAAGCGGTCCATGCGATGGGTGCGTTCAAGAAGGAACTCGCGGATTGGATTTTGCCACCATGAATTCTCACTGAGAAAGCTATCTCGAATGTCTTGTTCCATTTCCCCAAACTCACCATCTGCAAGGATCGGAACCTTTTCCGAAGCGGTGGAGCCCATTGAGAAAATGGCGTCGTCGTGAAGCTCTCCGCGGCACTTTGCGGTCAAAATCATCAACACGCTCATGAACAGATAGAGGCGCAGTGGTGAAACATAACGCGCTCGTCGGCCTTCTTGGTACTCCAGGCAAAGCGCGCCCGGTTTACGGAATAACAGCCACAAAGTTCGCCATGACTTTGCCTCGGCGCCAAACCAAACGGTGAAGAAATCGGAGACTAAGTCGCGGAAGGAAGCACGTAAACCATGGGTCGTTTGTCCACATTGCGGGCAAAAGGCGTGGGTGGCCACCGCGAGGCAATTCGGGCACTTACGTGGGCCAGTGTCGGGTTCCGGGACCATGGGGGCTTGGGCCATTTTTGCAGCATACCTGCAACCCTTGGTTCCCCCTGACCCCTTTGTTATTACCTATCATGAAATCTAAGACTTCACTGATTCTTTGCGCAATTTTAAGCGCAAGCTCTCTTTTGGCTCCAGACGGTTCCATGGTCTTCAAGCTAGATGGTCTGGTTCGTGGAGGGGAGGTTTGGTGAAGAAGTCGGCCGCATTGGCGACGACACTGACTGCGACCAACGACGGGGAGCGGGTCATCTTTTCCCCACCAGTCGCTGCACTCTGCGGCATGTCTCTCCAGGTGGTAGACCTTTGGAGCTGCCTGGCATCGAACACCGTGGTGCTCTAGCGCCTACATGTAAGGATTCACGCCAGAGGCATGGTCGGTGGCATCGTGAATGCCTTCGACCTCTGGCACCTCGTTGCGAATCGCAACTTCCACGCCTTGCTTCATGGTCATGGCGGCGGAACCGCAACCCTGACATCCACCACCCATGGAGATGAAGAGATCCTTGCCATCGGAAGCTTGGATCTCCACCCAACCGCCATGCGATGCAAGGCCCGGGTTGAGGGTGTCATCGATGATGACCTGGGCTTTGTTGCGCATCAGGTCGTGGCCTTCGAGAGCTTCGATTGCGCCTGGCTTAAACACTTCGCTGCTGTGCTCTAAAAAAGTGCGAATGGTGGTGCCGCCGGAACGCGCGACCGTGCGCCAATCTTGGGGGACCTCCGCCATGCTGATGAGCACTTCCGTGCCGGAAACGCGCACGCCTTTGAGGCCTTCGATGGCTTCGAACAAAGCGGTTGCAAGTGGAGACCAAGTCTCAGCCCAGGTGCGATCGCTCACATAAAGCGAACCCACATGCAAACTGCGGTCCACGCGGAACAAACAGTTACTTGGAATGGTCTGCGGCTCGGCAGTGATGTGGATCTTTTTCTCTTCGCTCATGACAGTCACCTCTAGGAGATGGAAGCCATCATTCTACTCCTTTCCCGGCTCGGAAAAAGAGATCAGGCACATTCCGTAAAGACGCTCCAATCCGCCGATAAGCGTTGGGTGGTCCACATCCCATTCTTCGGAGAAATGGGTGATGATGTCCTGCACCGGCGTCTCGCCATCGCAGGCTTCAAGTAGGCCAAGTTCGAGTTGGTCGACGTCGAAGGTGTCGCCGCGGGCAAGAATCCGGGTGCTGACGGATTCCCCTTGTGCATCGGACACCACTTCGGCGTTAAAGCCAACAAATGCGTGTGGAATCAATCCGCCGCGCAAAGGGTCCGGGAATGTGCGCTTTTGAAACAGGCGGTTGCCGAGCACGAGTAAATCGAGATCGGAACGGAGAAAGCTCCAAGCGGCTTCGCGTGGGGTTTCCACGATGGGTTCGCCTTTGATGTTGAAGCTTGTATTCAGCACCATCGGGATTTGGGTGCGCTCGAAAAATGCAGAGATGAGTGCGTGATACTGCGGGTGCGCGCTCTTCTCCAAGGTTTGAATGCGCGCAGTGCCATCGACATGGACGACGGCAGGAATCGCATCGCGTTTGTCTTCCTGCACTGCAACCGTCAGCGACATGTACGGCGATGGTGTGACATCGATAAACCAATCCGCTGCGTGCTCATGCAAAACCGTCGGTGCAAAAGGGCGAAACGCCTCACGCTTTTTGATCGCGGTATTGATGCGCCCGATGTTCTTCGCATCGCGCGGGTCCGCCAAAATCGAGCGATTGCCCAAGGCGCGAGGGCCAAACTCCGCGGGGCCGTCGAAGTAGGCCACTACTTGGTTGTCCGCCAGGGCATCTGCGACCACCTCCATCAGCTCGACTCCACCGAGGTCAGCCTCCTCTAGCCAAGCGCCATACTCATCAAGACCATCTTGGTAATCGGGAGCTTGTGGAGTGCGTCCGCCATAGGGGGAGAGTGGTTTACGTGGTGGCGCCAAAGGCTGACCGCTTTCTTCGGCTAGTTGGTGTAGCCCATAAAACGCACATCCCACGGCTAGTCCTTGGTCGCCCGGGTACGGCGGAATGAATACTTGCTCAAATCCAGCCTCGCGATGAATGCGCCCATTCAAAGTACTGTTCAGTGCGACACCACCGCAAAACGCCATGTTCTTGGCGCCGCTGGCCTCCCGTTGACGCTGGAGGAAGTCCAACACCACATCTTCTAGGTCGCGTTGAAGATCTTCTGCCAAGCGCGCGTACTTCGGACGGTTTGCTTCTTCGCTCCATGCGTTAGGGTTTGGCTCTTCGCGCAAGCGTTTCCAGTCAATCGACAGGTCTTCCAAAGGGCCTTGTAAAACGGAACCGCGTTTGCCCTCAGAATCCCAATCTGATGCCCACGGCGCAAGGCCCATGACTTTACCGCAGGTGTTCCAGTCGCCAAAAACATGACTAGCGACACGCGAATAAACCGCGCCGAGTGACTCCATGTTTTCAAAGCCATAGTTGTGCAAGAGAATGGGTGTTTTCTCTGCAATCCAGCGCTTGAAGCGTCGTTGCATTTGTAATCCTTCAAACTGGAATACGGTTTCGCCTTCGCGCCAGCCGAATGCCGGAGCGAGGGAGTTGCCTTGTTCCAATCCCTTTGGAAAACTCTGAAAAGCGCCGTCTTCAGCGAGGTCAAACTCACTGCCATATCCATCGCCAGGGCGTTGCATTTCTTGCAGGGTCGAACCCATGCCATCCATGACCACAATCAGTCCGCTATCAAATGGCGCCAATGGCATCACCGACCATGCATGTGCGAGGTGGTGCGACAGCTCCAAACGTTTTACCCAAGGTAGCAAGTTGAATGGCGATACATAACTTTCGCGGTAGGAGTAAAGCGCAGTATCCCACGCTACCGTTTCATGAAAGCGGTCAATGCGGAATAGGTGATTGTTGGCTACGACCAAAGCCAAGTCATCGCGCGTAGCACCGACCGTTTCCAAAGCGTGCTCGACTAACTCTGCGACATCGCCGCCATCGTGCTTTTTGCGGGTGAGCCGCTCCTTCTCTCCTAGGAAAAGCACATCGCCCTCAGCACTCAGCAAACAAGCTGCTGCCGAGTGAGTGTATTGATTCAGTCCGAGAATGAGGCCGCGCGCCATTGCGGCATAGAATAACGGAGCGGGGGCAAGCTTGAGTTATCGCGCGTTGCGCAAACTTTCGATGGCTTCCTGGATTCCCACATAGGGGAAAGAGAGCGAAAAGACTTGGTCGGGCTGGTCGAGGACTTCCACCTTCTGTGTTTTCTCTCCGCTTGGCCAAAGGACATCCTCTCGGGTGAAGAAACTTTCGGTGTCCATGACCAAGAAGGACAGGAGATACGTGCCTGCGGCAGGCACTGGAACCACTGCCAGGTTCTCAGGGATAAGCTCTCGGATTTGTCCTGAATGCTTGGTCGTTCCATTAGAAGCTTCGCTTTCTACGCGATAAATCAGCCGCATATCACTAGGAATTGAGGGTAGGTCTGAGATTTCTACTCGAACAAGAATCGGGTCTTTGAAGGTAAGCGTGAATCTACCTGGTTTTACTGTGGCGCTGATTGGGCGGTATTTTTGGTGGTAGAATTTCAGTGCCAGCTCCTCGGTGGCGGCATAGGTCTCGAAGAAGCCATTATCCACGGTTTGAGCAAAAGTCGAATCCGCCTTGTCCGGCATTCCAAAAGCATAAACAACATCGTGTTTCGCCCCCAAAGCGATTTCACCCTCTGGAGTCTTTAAGTAAACACGGTAAAGATAAGGCTCCTTGGCTAACAAAGGATGCAGTCGCGCATCTGGGTTCGCGTCGAAAGCCCACGGGCTGATTTCTTCGACCTCTAGGAAGGGGGAGTCGCTGTGCTGGATGAACACTTGCACTTTGCCATCTCCCGCAGGTTCTAAGCCAGACAGTAAAAACCTACCTTCGGAATCTGGAGTTTGTGTCACTACATTTCCGGTTCGAATGTAGCCAGCTACTTCCGCACCCGGTGGTAGATAATGAACTCGCGTTTTCTCCAGCGTCTCTTTACTAAGTCCTTCAAGTTGTCCAGAAACAATCAGGCTAGGCTCTAAGCGGATCTCGAGATTGGCGTCGCCAACGTCGGCAACGACTTCTTGCGCATGAAACCCTGGCGCGGAAACCATCAGATGGAGTACTTTGGGGCGTACCGATCCGAGCAGTTGAAACGAACCATCCTCATGCAAGATGGTTTGAGTCGGGGTAGGCGTGAATTTCGATTCCGTGCGCACCTGGGTGCTGACGATGAGCTCCTCCTGGGTCTCAATTTTGACTCCCTCAATCGGTAATCCAGAAGTCGAAAAGACATAGCCAGCAACGAAGATGCTTGCCGGTTCTAAGCGAAAATCCCCCAAGAAGGGGGAAGAGGCGAGTTCTGCCGACAGTGTTTCCCGGCGCGCACGCAAGGCCGGTTCCGTGCCCTCAAATACCGCCTCGATGACTAAGTCGCGCGAGGTCCAAATCTTTCCAACCAAGCTGTCAGTGATGGCAATGGCTGCATAACCCTCAGAATCGGTCCTGCCTGCCATGCTGTAAGTCCATGTCCAATTGTTGCCTTCCTCGATGGAAATCTGATTCAACCACCCCGACCAGGCATGCTGGACTAAGGGGGTTCCATCGGGTTTTAGGATGCGAAAAGTGGCACGCGGGTTGGCCTGAAGCAACTGCAAATCCAACTTGGTGGTGCGGTTCGGTTTTGGGGCAGCAAAAGATGTTTGATCCCAATCGCCAAAGTTCTTAGCAAAGACGGATGCGGTATGACTAGATTCTCCGGACACACATGGAAATGACACGCGGCCATTCTTATCGGTGGTCAGGGAGACCAATCCAGGGCCTGCATAACCTTGAGTCCTAAAGGCAACAGCCTTTGTCTCGGAGGTGGGGGAACAACGCACTTCGGTGGGGAAGAGCCACGGCTCACCTTTTTCATCCAGTAACTGAACTTCTACTCTTCCAGTGGCAGCCAGAACCAGCAAGACCGTGGTGGTTGGAAGTTCGCTGCGTAGGAACTTGACCGACCGAGCTTTGCCGCAGGGAAATGCAAACCCAACCACCATGGTAAAATCTTTTCCAACTTGATAGGGCTGCAGTGCGAATTCTGCGTGCCCCTGCAGGTTGGTGGTTTCGATCTTCCATGGAAGAAAGTGGTCTTCTTCGAACTTCCAAAGCGAAACCGGGATTTCTGCCTTCGCTTGGCCGCTGGGGGATTGCACCAACACCTTTAGGCTTTTCTTGTCGCTTAGCGATTCACTGCTAAGGGCAAGGTTGGCTTCTTGGGGAATCGAATCCCGCCGCACAGCCGTGCTTGCGCTTTGCTTGATAGCGGAATCAGGCTGGGGTTCCAATTGGGCGGCATCTACATTGACTTTGGTTGGATTTTCGCCGCCTTGAGGGTCCAAGAGCGCGGTCCACGCAAGAACCAGGATCACAAAGATGGCTAGGCCAAAGACAAATAGAGAGCGCTGGCGGTTCAAGATAGAACTACTCTATCCCATCCTCGCTTGGGTATCGAAAGCGGACGCGCAGGCCTTAAGGCAAGACGACTAGGGTTACCGCCGCCGAGACCTCGTGGATCAAGCTGAATCCCGCATCAAGGCTTACAGCAGCAGCATGAAAGTTCATGCCGAGCAATGCTGCGGAACTTCCTGAAGGCAAAACGAAGGTTGCTGTGGCATCGCCGAATGCATCGAGAACACCAACACTCCCTTGTAGGAAGGCGGGGCTATGACCGTGGGAAGAACGGGTGAACAGCGCGTCTTGAACCAGTGGGACTCTGGCTCCCAAATACGAAGAAGGAGCACGCCCGCTGGCGGAGAGGAGGATTCCATAATCCAATCCTGCTTCCGAACTCGGGAAGTTTAGATTGAGGACGACAGACCCGCCAAGGCTGTGTGAAACGGCTTGAGCATCGGCTTGCAAAAACGGGTCGAAGCAATACACATGCACATCTCCGGAACGGTATTGGCTGTTTAAGCCAGCCGTAGGGGCGCCAATCAGGATGTCGGGTAATCCGTCACCGTTGATATCGCCGCCATCGCCGAGCACGGTAGCGAAACTCTGGCCAGTACGAGGTGCATCGATTTTATGCAGGAGTTTTCCATTGGTGCCGGAATAAATATAAGCAGTGCCACCCGTGGTGGTGCTTCGGGATCCAATCATGATGTCGCGGCTATGGTCACCGTTGACGTCGCCGATGGAAGAAACTGCAATACCCAAATAATCAAAGTTCTCTTCACCGGCAAAAACATGCAGGGTTTCTCCAGTGAGACCGGAAAAGACAAAGGCACCGCCGGAACCGAATACACCGCCAATGCTGGATCCCCAAGCACCGACCAGGAAGTCGTCGAATCCATCTTGGTTGATATCGCCAACGCCATCGACCGCCCAGCCGAAATGCGTGCCCCGATCTCGTCCGCGAATCTGGCGAATCATGGCCCCGGTCGCGCCGGAGTAGAGATTAACGGCACCATCGTTGAACAATCCGGATTGCAAATAGGCGCGCGTGCCCACGATGAGGTCGGCGTGACCGTCGCCATCGATATCACCAGCTCCGGCAACCGCGCGGCCGAGGAAGTGGTTCTTGCCACCGCCAATGAAATGCCAAATCTCTTGTCCGGTTGCTCCTGAGAAGACGAATGCAGCGCCGCGGTCTTCGGTGGATTGGGCACTCGCATTCATCGCGCCAATGATGACATCGTTGACGCCATCGGCATCGACATCGCCTGCGTTAGCAACCTTGAATCCAAACAAGTCATCCTTGGTGGCTCCGTGGAACATGTGCAACACCGTTCCGCTTGCCCCCGAAATAAGATAGGCGCGTCCGCAGTTGTTAAGCGTGCCAAAACTTTCTCCATAGGCACCAATCAAGAAATCGCCGATGCCATCCGCGTCGACATCGCCCACTCCTGCAACGGAGGAGCCAAAGTAACCACGATATTGTTTTCCAACCATGCGCAGCAACACCGTTCCTGTACGGCCGGAAATCACCTCTGCGGCGCCGGTGTTTTGCTTGCCGCTATCATCGACAAGTGGGGATCCAACAAGGAAATCGTCGAAGCCATCCTGGTCCATATCGCCGATGCCATCCACGGAACTGCCGAACTGCTCATCTTGAGTTGGGCCGCGAAGCTCGAGCAGCTGATTCCAGGCGCCGCCTGGCTGTTGCGCGAAGGAGGCAGACGCAAGAAGGAAAGCCAGGGGCAGGCATAGGAGTGGAGGTGTAAATAGCATAAATGGAGTATAGGGGTAAAATGGAATGAAAAGGGGGTGCTGGCGGTGGCTGCGACGAAAGGAAATCGGGAAAAAGTAGGAGATTAAATTCTAGGGACAGACCTGCCAGCGGCATGGGTTGTTGTCCTAAAGTAGTCTTGTGCACGGCCCCGCCCGCTTCCTCGGACGACAGCTCGCTCGCTTTTTAGCGCAGCCCAAACGTAATTATCACAAGTTCACTTTGCAGGACTTGGGTGTGCTGCAGGAAACTCTGTGCCCTGGCGATATTTTGCTGGTGGAAGGGGAGACGCGTATGAGCACGGCGATCCAATATCTAACCCAGTCCACTTGGTCGCATGTGTGCTTTTACGCAGGATCGATCGATCAAAATCCAACCGAGGAAGAGCCGCGCGTGTTGATTGAGGCGGATCTCTTAGAGGGTGTGATTGCGGTCCCGTTAAGCAAATACGCGGAGCACAATGTTCGCATTTGTCGGCCGATGGGTTTGTCGAAAGAGGATAGCGATCGCATCGTTGCATTCATGGTGAACCACATTGGACTCACCTATGACCTAAAAAACATCTTCGACCTTATGCGCTATTTGTTGCCGATGCCGCCAGTACCGCGCCACTTTCGTCGCAAGCTGCTTGCCTTTGGTAGTGGAGAGCCGACACAAGCTATCTGTTCGACTTTAATCGCAGAAGCTTTTCAATCGATTCATTATCCGATTCTTCCGCAGCACGAGAGCAAGTATCTGAGGAAACGGCACCACACACATTTTGTGCCGCGTGATTTCGACCTCTC